>JBEKEV010000003.1:0-297648 GCA_050013655.1 Bacteroidota bacterium
GACCAACTAAATAGACGACAAAAGCAGATGCCAAGGGGTACGCTACACGCATACAGGGATACGTGGCCCTGCTTGGTTTTGGTATGACCTGAATGATGAACCATATAGATGCTGCAATGTCAATGATTGGGGAAAATAATTTATAAAGTATTGAGTTCTTTTTCATAATTTGCCATTCCTTATTTATTTCTATTGATCCTGCTTCAATTGAGGATTCTGAGTGTTCTCGATTCATGAGGAAAGTAAGAATTCTTGCTAGAAACGAACGGATTACTTTTCCATCTATCGTAGGTATCTTTCATAAGGAGTATAGTTCTTTTCGGTCTAGGAAAAATATAGAACTCTCCATTATTGTTAGTTTCTGACACTCATTGTATTTAATAATAATTAGCTTCTTTATCAAGAAATGTTGGGTAAAATAGAATAGCTTGACCAGCACGGAATTCACAGGTAATGCTATTTCTCAGATTAAATCTTATATTTTTACCGCAGAGATCGCAAACTTGGCAGAGTTTTTTGTAACAAGTAGAAATTTCTGCGTACGCGGCGTACTCTGCGGTGAATAGATGTGATAGTTATCTCAAAAAATGAATAATCTATTATAATGTCATCCTGAGCGTTCAACTGAGCTCATGCCGAAGGCGTGATTGATGGGAAAAAAGTCAGTCTTCGATAACTCGACAAACTCGTTACAGGTAAGCTCAGACTGATAAAGTTATTGTTTTTGAAATAGAGTCTAATCAAAACACAGTTGCATATAACAAATAAAGAAGAAAGTCATCTCAAATGGAATTGGGAAAAGTTGTGATAATTACTGCACCAGTATTGACTTCAGTACAGTAGCCAGTTATTGAAAAACAAGGGAAAGTCCAACATGCGCAATAAAGATAATCACATGAGAAAAAGGATAGTGTTTGCAGTTCTGATTTTCTTTTCAGCAACTCTTCATAGTCAAAATTTCGATGATGTTGCATTAACACCGCCCATGGGATGGAACAGTTGGGATTGTTATGGACCTACGGTTACTGAACACGAAGTCAAGGCAAATGCAGACTATATGGCTGCTCATCTAAAAAAATATGGATGGGAATATATTGTAGTCGATATCCGCTGGTATGTAGAAAATGATAAAGCTCATGGGTACAATGAAAAAGATGCCATCTTTGCTATGGATGATTATGGGAGGCTCATGCCTGCCGTTAATCGGTTTTTCTTCTTCTTCCGATGGTAAGGGATTTAAACCGCTGGGAGATTACATTCATAGGAAGGGTCTTAAGTTTGGCATTCATATTATGCGGGGTATCCCGAAGTTAGCTGTTGAAAGAAATACTCCGATTTTTGGAAGTACTGTCACTGCTAAAGATATTTACAATACGGAAAAGCTATGCGCTTGGTTAGGCGATATGTATACTGTAGATGCAGCCAAACAAGGAGCGCAGGAATATTACAATTCACTTTTTAAACTATACGCATCGTGGGGGTGCGATTTTATAAAAGTAGACGATCTTTCCCGTCCTTACCATAATGATGAAATTGAATTGATTCGTAAAGCCATTAATAGTTGTGGACGACCGATTGTTTTAAGCACGTCGCCAGGCGAAACACCATTAGAATATGCCAACCATATTAGCAGTTATGCTAATATGTGGCGCATCATAGACGATTTTTGGGATAACTGGTCACAATTGAATGCGCATTTTTCACTTTTTGAAAAATGGATTCCATATATGGGACCGGGTCATTGGCCCGACGGGGATATACTTCCTTTAGGCAGAATAGGTATACGAGCAGAACGGGGCGATAACCGTATGAGCATGTTTACCAAAGATGAACAATACACCTTAATGTCGCTTTTCTTAATTTGCCGTTCGCCGCTTATGTTTGGTGGCAATTTACCCGACAATGATGAATTTACCTTGAAACTCATTACCAATGAAGAAGCGCTTGCTGTTCTGCAAAAAAGTAGAAACAACAAGTTGCTTTTTCATGACGGGGAAAGAATTGCCTGGACTGCAGATGATGTAAACTCAATCGATAAATATGTTGCTCTTTTCTATACTTCAGATCAAAAACCAATTTTAGAAAGCAACGCTTTATTCACCAGCAGACTTCTTACTCATAAAACGGATGAACAAAGTACCAAACTGAAAGTAAATATTGGCGAAGCCAGGAAACTTTATCTGGTTGTTACAGATGGCGGGAACGGTAATAATTGGGATCATGCAGATTGGATAGAACCGAAACTTACAGGTAAAAAGGGTTCGCTGGATCTTACAGATATTCAATGGACAAGCGCAACGTCCGGATGGGAAACTGCAAAAATAAATAAAAGTGTTGCAGGAAATGCGTTGATTGTCGGTAACAAAGAATATACTCATGGTATAGGAACACATGCTATCTCAATCATCGAGTATGATATTCCTGAGGGTTATGATACTTTTTCTTCGATAGCAGGACTTGATAAAGAATGCGTTAGCCACACCGAGGGTGCGACTGTTCGATTCCACGTGTTTACCAAGTATCCTACCGGTATTCCTCCGGAGGATTCTATCAAAGTATCATTCAAGATTGAGCAATTAGGTTTTAAGGGTGTATGTAAAGTCCGTGACTTATGGGCAAAAAAGGATATTGAAGAATACACTAATGAAATATCACTGTATGTCAGGAAACATGGTACAAAGTTGCTGAAGATTAGTGAAGCCAATTAGAGTGCCGGAACCTTGCTGAGTGGAGTATTGGATAATAGAATTAGAGTTTTGTCAATTCAGTGAAAGCCGCAATCTATACTTATTATTCTCGCAACTGTTCGCGCATGTAAAATAAATAGTACCGAATGTACCAGTAATAGAATTAACTGGTTCATTGATGAACATTCAACTGATAATGAAAAAATGATCATGAGAGAAAAAAGGAATTTCGACGGGTTTATCGCTGTTGTTTTAATTATACTCTGTTTCCCATTGCAATCAACTACGGTGGTTGCTCATGACGAAATAAAAAGGAGTAATGATTCAACCCGCAGTACATGGACATCAGATAATGGGAATGGAACATTTACCAATCCCATTTTTTATGATGAATTTTCCGATCCCGATTTGATCCGGGTTGGAGATGATTACTATTTAACGGGAACCACCATGCATGCCATGCCCGGCTTGCCTGTGCTACATTCAAGAGACCTTGTGAACTGGGAGTTTTTCTGTTACGCTATGGAGAGACTGGATTTAGGCCCTGAATTCAGGTTGGAGAATGGGAAAGATATTTATGGACAAGGAATTTGGGCTCCGAGCTTTCGCTTTCACAACGGGAAATTTTATATTTTTTCGAATGTCAACCGGAAAAACACACAGCTCTTTACAGCAACCAATCCTGCAGGGCCGTGGACACATATCGAAATGAAGGTTTCACTGCACGATCTATCGGTGCTCTTTGATGACGATGGGAAAACGTATGTAGTGTGGGGATATGATGAAATACGAATGGCAGAATTAAACGAAGACCTTAATGATCTTACTCCTGGTACGGAGAATGTTATTATTCCCAAAGGAAGCGGAGCGGGTGAAGGAAGTCATTTTTATAAAATTGATGGCAAGTATTTCATTACTCTGACTAATTGGGATCCTGTTTGTTATCAAGTTTGCGCTCGTTCAGAGAAACCATTTGGTCCCTATGAAATTACGCTGATAAATGCCGGAGAGAACTTCGGTATCGGCACAGGATGGAGATTGCCGTATTCGAGTAAAGACGGGCAATTTCAATTAATTCCTCCAAAGGAAAATTATGTAGGATGTATTACGCTTCATCAAGGAGGTATAGTACAAACACAGACCGGAGAATGGTGGGGATTTTCCATGATGGATCATAACTCTATCGGCAGGCTCTTATGTTTGTCTCCCGTTACATGGGAAAACGGTTGGCCTTACATGGGATTACCCGGTAATCTTACCAGATCTCCCCAGACTTGGGTGAAACCACAAACCGGGTTTACTTCACTCCCTGAAGCGCCGTACGAACGAAACGATAACTTTTCAGGATCAAAACTTAAGCCTATATGGCAATGGAACCATGTGCCTGTTGATGCAAATTGGTCTTTAACGAAGCGCAAGGGATATTTGTGTTTACGCTCTTTGCCTTCGGAAGATTTCTGGCACGCACGGAATTCTCTTACCCAACGGGCTATCGGTCCGGAATCTATGGCCACAACAGAACTCGATGGCGAAGGATTGAAGGATGGTGATATTGCCGGTCTCGCTCTTTTAAATTATCCGTACGCGTGGATCGCTCTTGCACATGATAATGGAGAATATAAAGTTCAACAATATGATCAGCGGACAAACCATCTTCAGAGTATGAATATTAATGTTGCACGAATTTGGTTTCGTGCTCACTGTAATTTCGATACAGAATTTGCCACGTTCAGCTACAGCATTGATGGAAAAATGTTCCTGCCTATCGGTGAGAAATTCATTATGGCATATCAGCTGAAAACATTTCAGGGCGTGCGCTTTGCATTGTTCAATTACAATGTGAAAGGAATGGAAGGCGGAACTGCCGCTTTTAATATATTTGATGTGAACGAACCTCGTCCTTACAGAGTGACAAACCCTATACCATACGGTGAAACGATAACATTTAGGAACCTTGCGGACAGTACCGTGCTGGTAAATTGGGAAAATTTTCTTAGACCGGTCTCCGTTTATAATCAGTTAGCAAAAAGCACAGCGTCTCATTTTAAAGTAATCGATAAGGGCAATGGCCGCATCGCCCTTCAATCGGAAGTTGGAGGAGGCTTTGTTTCAGTTAATGGATATGGAGGAATGAGCGAAGTGCGTATTGAAAAGTATGATATGGGAGATGCTTCCACATTCCAATGGCAAGATATGCTGCGTGGTGATGTTATGTTGATGTCTCTGAAAACGCATCGTTATCTTTTTGTCGATCCCTCTGCCGGAGATCTCTGCTCTGCAAATTCTCTGGGCACCAGACCAGACAGAAAGGACGTTTCTTGTTTTGTATGGTTTAAATCAGGCAATTAAATTCTTTAATCAAAAATACTTTTACCAGAAGGAATTTTGTATAGGTCGTTTACGCTGAATTGGATGAATAAAACTTTAATAAAAGTGGACAGGTATACGAAAAATGATGATAAAGCTTTGTCGATTTATGGAAACAAACGAAGAGAAATTAAGTCTAATAAGAAGAGAAGTCAATAAATAAATTACAGATACATATTCAATGAAATTATAGAACTCAAATTGTTCATCTATCGAAAGGATGTTCGTGATGAAAAATATAAGACAACGAAGAAGTGTTCTGGCATTGATAAAAGGTATGGTGAGTGCGGTGATCTTCAATGTTATGATTTTCTCTCCGCAGATCCACGCTCAGGCGGTTAATGGAGCAACCGTGTATTTTGATAGTGCTTGTCAAGTGATTAGAGGATTTGGTGCGGCAAACATACTGCCATGGCGTCCCGATATGACTGCCGATCAGGTCAATACCGCGTTTGGAACCGGAGACGGTCAATTAGGATTTACTATACTCCGCCTGAGAGTTCCCTATACGGATGATACAACCGAATTTGCCGCACAGGTTCCTTCCGCAGCATTGGCAGAATCAATGGGAGCTATCGTATTTGCATCACCATGGACACCGCCACCGGCAATGAAAAGCAATACTAATATTGTCGGAGGAATGCTTAGTGAAAGTTCTTATGCAGATTACGCCGCTCATCTAAAAAGGTTTGCCGATTACATGGCTGCACACGGCGCACCCTTGTATGCCATATCGCTTCAAAACGAACCCGATGCTAATGTAACATATGAATCATGTTACTGGAATGCTACCCAATTTCTGAACTTTACAAAAAATAACGCAGCCTCGATCGGCCTCAGGATTATCATGCCGGAGTCGGAGAGTTTTGTTCACCAATTGTCAGATTCAACGCTTAACGATTCTGCGGCAGCGGCAAACGTCTCCATCATTGGCGGTCACCTGTATGGAGCAAGTCCTGCATCCTATTCACTTGCCACCGGTAAAGGGAAAGATTTGTGGATGACTGAATATCTTAGTCTTGATACCACTTGGTCTGGTGTTCTTGCCACCGGCCAACAGATTAACGATTGCATGAAAGCCGGTATGAATGCTTATGTCTATTGGTATATTATAAGATATTATGGGCCGATAAATGAAAATGGAATTGTAACAAAACGCGGCTATGTGATGTCGCAATATTCAAAATTTGTACGTCCCGGATTTACACGAGTCTATACAGCATCTAATGTTGTGCGAGGTCCTTCGATCAGTTTTACTGCATATAGAAACAATTCTCAATTAGTCATTGTAGCCGTGAATCCAAGTTCATCGTCAACAACGCAAACATTTAATATACCACGTCTCACAGGCGGGTCTGCAGTCTTTACTCCCTATGTTACCTCCGCAACTAAAAATTGCAATCAGGGAATCAATATTACAGCCTCCAATGATAGTCTTACCGCAACGCTCGATGGATCGAGTATAACAACATTCGTGGCTAATGGTGTTACTACCGGAGTTGATGCGCCTATGATTCCTCAAACGATAAAGCTTTCACAGAACTATCCGAATCCGTTCAATCCGACAACGCAGATTGCCTATACCATTCCGCATGCTATGCATGTTTCTCTCAAAGTTTATAATCTCCTTGGACAGGAAGTCGCGACGTTAGTTGAAGGCATCCGTCAATCCGGACAGTATGAGGTTACATTCAATGCCACCGGCCTGGCGAGCGGTATTTATCTATATCGGTTATCCGCAAATAATTTTTCGGAGACGAAGAAACTAATACTATTAAAGTAACAAGCAGTTATACAACGGAGAAGATATGACGATGAGAAATAATTCTTTTTCGCGGCACAGTGACCTGTGCATTTCTCTTAACTCTATGTTTTAATGATGAAACCTGGGTACGCAGCAGGATCCGGGACATTGAAAGGGCGGGTTCTTGATCAAACCAATGGTGGACCCCGCTCCTTGGAGCCAATATCATTGTCCAAAACACGAGTTTGGGGATTGCTGCCAGTGTCGATGGAAATTTTCAGATCAAATTTGTCCCGGCAGGTAATTGGAAAGTGAAAGTTTCTTGCATCGGGTATGTTACCGTTGCCCGTGACATTACTATTATTGAAAACGAAACAGCGAGGTGTATTTCTGCCGGATACAGGCTCAAAGGCAAGATGGATCAAGTGACTTTAATTCTGTGAAGAAACTTGTTTATATAAAATAGACAGATTATTCAATTATGGTAAAAGTGGAGAAAATATTGTAGCTTATTTCAAATACATTTGAAACGGTTCAATGTTTTATTTGATAGACCACATTTTTAAGTTGGAAGTTTGTGGATCTGATGGTTTTTTTTAATGAATATGCAAAACACATATTTATTTCAATCGGTCGTGCTCCTCATTTTCAATTGGTACCACGGAGCGGTTTTAATTTTATTTGTCCTTTTGATGGGATTATTACCTATGCATTCTTTTGCGCAACCTAAAGCAAACGGCAAGAGTAAATTTTTGAGATGTAGTATTCGAAGTGTTCGCTCAAATTTTATTAACTATAGGATCCAAGTAACACCAGAGAATGCAGGCAAATGGGCGAGCGTTGAAGGCAGTCAGGACCAGTACAACTGGACTCCACTCGACAATAATTATGTTATTACAAACAGTTTTCCTTACAAGCATCATGCTTTAATTTGAGGCAGTCAATATCCGATATGGATTGCATTGCTCGATCCAGCCAACCAAAGAACACAAGCATAAGAGACATCAAATGAATTCAAAAACAAAACAAATCAAGATAATTTTAATTGTTACACTCCTCACATCTCTAACAGCTTTCAGTCAGGTGAGACTACCAAAGCTTATAAACGACGGCATGGTCTTGCAACGCGATACGGAAGTAAAAATCTGGGGTTGGGCTGCGGTTCATGAAAAAATTTCTGTAAGTTTTCATGACTCAATATATCAAACAACTGCAGATAGTTTGGAGGAATGGAATATTAAACTTCCCAGCCTGAAAGCCGGTGGCCCATATACAATGATGTTGTGTGCGAGTGATACTGTTATAATAAAAGACATTCTTATTGGCGATGTCTGGATTTGTTCAGGTCAATCAAATATGGAACTCCCGATGAAAAGAGTGAGTCCGATCTATGAATCTGAAATTGCAAACTCAGAAAATACAAATATAAGATGTT
This sequence comes from Bacteroidota bacterium, assembly GCA_050013655.1. GTDB lineage: Bacteria > Bacteroidota > Ignavibacteria > UBA10030 > UBA10030 > Fen-1298. The sequence goes on from JBEKEV010000003.1 coordinate 8,234, forward strand.
TTACTATACCCCAGAAATATAATTTTAATGAACCTCAAAAAGATCTGGCATCTGGCACCTGGCAAGCAGCGAATCCGAAGAGTGTACTTGATTTCTCAGCGGTAGCGTATTTTTTTGCAAAAGAACTTTACCAAAAGTATCGGATCCCAATCGGATTGATTCATACAAGTCTCGGTGGTTCTCCAGCTGAAGCATGGATGAGCGAGGAGTCCTTGAAAGAGTTCCCTGAATACTATAAGGAAGCGCAACAATTCAAAGATAGCACTCTGATAAATCATATTGAGAGTCAGGATAATTTAAGAATTCAGGAATGGTACAGCCAGGTAAGACAGAAAGATGAGGGGTATAACAACCTACAAAATCCATGGTACGACCCAACTACTAATACATCTGACTGGACAACGATGAAGATTCCGGGTTATTGGGCAGCTACAGGGCTTGGATCTGTAAATGGTGTTGTGTGGTTCAAAAAAGAAATAAAGATTCCATCCTCTATGGTGGGAAAACAGGCTCTACTCATTCTTGGAAGAATTGTAGATGCAGATTCTGTATTTATCAATGGAGTTTTTGTCGGCACAACAGGATACCAGTATCCACCCAGAAGATACAATATTCCGTCAGACTTATTAAAAGAGGGGAAAAATACTATTGTTGTACGGGTCATTAATGAAAGCGGTAATGGAGGTTTTGTTTTAGATAAAAATTATGAACTCATTGTGGGTGGGCAGACTTTCGATTTAAAAGGTGATTGGAAATATCGGCTCGGAGCAAAGATGGAGCGTTTAGCAGGCCGAACATTTATACGATGGAAACCACTGGGTTTGTATAATGCAATGATTGCTCCTCTTCTACACTATTCGATGAAAGGTGCTATATGGTATCAAGGAGAATCTAACGCAGAGAGGCCTCTTGAATATCGGGAGCTATTCCCGGCTTTGATACGCGACTGGAGAAATAGGTGGAACCAGGGAGATTTTCCATTTCTATTTGTCCAGTTAGCAAATTTTATGGCAGCAAAAAGTCAACCTTCCGAAAGCAATTGGGCATTATTAAGAGATGCTCAGCTTAAGACATTATCATTACCTAATACAGGCATGGTAGTGACGATTGACATTGGCGAATGGAACGATATTCATCCTTTGAATAAAAAAGATGTCGGGAAAAGGCTCGCTCTTGCCGCTCAAAAGGTGGCTTATGGCGATGAAAAAATAATTCATTCCGGCCCAATTTATCATTCAATGAAAATTGAAGGCAATAAAATCATCATATCATTTTCAGATACAAGTGGCGGTTTAATTGCTAAAGGAGGCGGAAGCCTTACGAATTTTGCAATAGCAGGAGAGAACAAACACTTTGTATGGGCAAAAGCTATAATTAAGAATGGGAAGGTAGTGGTTTGGAATAATAAGATTCCAAAACCCAAAGCTGTGCGGTACGCTTGGGCAGATAATCCGAACGGGGCGAATCTATTCAATAGGGAGGGTTTACCGGCTTCACCCTTTAGAACTGATGAATGAATAGTAAAGGTTTGGAAATTAATTGCAATCGGATTATAATCTTTGAAAAAATCCCGTACAGGTCGGTGAAAGTATAAATGTTGGTGCAGATCACAATCTCAAAATTAAAAATGACGCAATATATATTTTTAATAAAAAATCTATAGTCGCCTTAAAACAGTCAGATCGTTTTCAGTTAAATCATTGCAAGAATTAATAGATTATTTCCATCTAAAAGGAGTAGTAATGAAAAAGTTGCTAGCAAATCGCAAAGAAAACAAAAAGACATGGATTGTTTTTATTGCCCTTCTTATGATATTTTCAACACATTCAATTGCCCAGATCCAGACTGACGTTCCAGCATTGAAAAGTGTTTATGCCAAGGATTTTTATATTGGGTGTCTTTTGTCTTATGCTCATATCGGCTTTACGAGCGACCCGGAATATACTCTAGGATCGGTAGTTGATGCAAAAGGCGGATATCTAATAAAATACCACATGAACTCGATGAGTCTCCCGGCAATTGGATGAAAGCGGTGTACATTGTGGATATTACCGGCAGTGCTTCAGCGTATAGTGCGGCTTCCACGCAATCCGCAAAGGATTCCATCAATATACGTCCCAAAACAACTTTCAATGGCAATATTATTGCACAACTGAACTGGGCAAAGAGGCAAGGGTTCACGTTCCGCGGCCATACATTGGTCTGGCATAATCAGACACCCGGAACTGCTTTTTTCCGCACAGGGTATACAAGCACCGGAACGCGTGTATCAAAAGACACGATGACCGCGCGTATGGAAAATTATATTAATGAAGTCATACGGTTGATCCACGTAGGTTGGCCCGGATTACTATCAGCGTATGATGTAGTGAATGAAGCTATGAACGACAACGGTACAGACCGTACTACCGATAGCGAATGGTACGTAACGTTCGGAGATAACAGTTATATCATGAAAGCATTTGAATTTGCACGCAAATATACGAAGCAATACGGCGAGACTCAGATAAAACTGTATTACAACGATTATAATACTTCCATTGCCACCAAGGCAGATGGGATTGTGAGAGTGTGCGGTCCCGTTTTTCGCGCAGGATATCTGGATGGCATCGGAATGTAGGAGCATGATGCATTGTCCTCTCCAACGGCCGCACAATGGATAGCTACATATAATAAATTCGATACGATATGCACAGAAATGGCAGTAACCGAATTGGATGTGACGACCGCAAGCGGAACGAATACTCCCTCCATTTCAATATTGACTCAACAGGCAAATCAATACGGTCAATTGTTTAAATGCTTTGTAGAACGAAGTTACAAGTCAGGACGGGGAAAACTCATTAGTGTCTCCAAGGATGGTTTAAATGATCAATGGACGTTCGTCACCAATCAATCCACATCGCTTTGGGATACAAAGGATCAGTGCAAACCCGCTTAGCAGATTTCCATATTTCCGATGCAAGGTTATCTAATTTTTGTTTGTCTAATGATAGTGTCATTTAATACTCATACTATTCATGAAGAACCCGAGCAAGTATGTATTTACAGTATCTTTACTCGGGTCATTAATAGCTTTTTGAAAACCTGAATCGGAATTACATAGGGGGGTATCAAATGATGTCATTCTAGTGCAAAGCCTTCCTGATAAATATTTCTAGTCCATCAAAAGATGAAAGATTTCCTTTTCTGAGAGCTTAAAACAATGCTTACTGGTGCTGAGTTGTTGTTTAATGTAATCCAATGAAGTTGTAAAATCAATTCAGTATGCAGCTTCATAAAGCATCCTGTAAATCGCCTGCAGCTAAAAGATCATCGGGATAATAGATTCTCCAGCGCTTCGAATAAGTGCTATTCCCAATGGCATTGGAAAGGTAAAAATCAAACTTAAACCTTTTCTTTTCGAATATATTAATTTCCTCAGGTGTGTAATTTCCAGACGCTTCGAGATAAAATCCAATTGCCTGCTGATATGGGTATATATATTTGAGTTTGTTATATAATTCTTTTAATGTCTCTAGTGATATCTTATTTCGAGCATTTCTAAAAGCATCCAATACTGTTTTCGATCCACCTGAATAAAAAGGACGAACGACCATATCTATGAGTGTTCTTTCGGGTGTAGTAGTATTAATTATCCCAATAGATGGGAATTCGATTCTAGAAACACCCGGCATCTCAGTATTTTTCCCATTCAAGATGTAAATTTCATGCCCTTTATAGAATACCGTATTTCAATTTCAACCAATCGTATGCAGCATTGATTTCTTTCGTTTTCGTCTCTGCAAATTCCCGTAACTCGGAGCCAAGATGCTGCACCTTATCCGGATGATATTGTGAAACCAGCTCTAAGTACTTTAACCTGATCTCCTGCTTTGTCATTGTTCCGGTCAACCCCATCAGCTTTCCATAATAGTTTTTCTTTTGCTCTTCGGTAGCAGACGCGGGAGAGAACGCATATTCAGATGATGCCGTGTTCCGATAACTCTTCCGTTCATTATTCTTTGATTGCCCGGATGTGTGAGCATAATCGGAATAATGGAAAGTATATGAAAACGGGTCGATATTCTTTGAGACCTTTTTAAATAGATCGGACTTCCGTTCTCCAGCGGCGAGCAAAAAATCGAGCAATAAATGGTTCAGCTTGTTCAATCGATTCGTCTTATTAGAAAGTGCATATTCGGCAAGAAGTTTTTCGTTCATATTCCTCGAGTAGAGTGAGAGGACTCGTTTTACCCTCTTATTGCCATCAAGGACTGTTCCCGCGTAAGAAAAAATAGGGCCGACTTTGTGCTGATACGCGGGCTGGAGCGTGAGTGAATACAGTATCGCGAATTCAGTGAATACTGAGTTTGGAGAGATATAGTGACGAACTTGAAAAGATGAATTGATACAGCGAAGGCGACCATGAATGATAGAAGCAAACTCGCCGAGAGCAGCAGACAGATTGAGATGCAGAATTCTGACACACAATGCGCTCAAAACTGGTTCGAGACATCGAATCTGCATGGTCTGCTCAAATCCTTCTTTTTTCAAATTGAAGTAATCTGTATATCCTGCAGAACTGTATCGTACAGTACTGAACACGCCCCAAATCTGTTTGTACAATTCGTCGTACAAAGTGAACGCTTCAGAATACTTATGCTGATTGAGCAGCATCTCAGCAATACTTCGCATTCTTTCGATTGTATTCATAGAGATCTCAATTGGATATTTTTAGATTCATTATGAAGTGTTTTTTTGGGGGGAAGGGAGGAATACGTGCCTATCACCTCACGCACATGATTTAATAATGCCTTATTCTCAGAGAGTTCTGCTAATACAGAAAAACCGATATTCGCTTCGATAAATTCCTTCATTTTTCTTTTCAGTTTTGCATCGTCAAGGACTTGGGCATCTATACCGTTTGTTTCCATGTAATAGTGAAATGCCTTGATAAGCGGCAGGCCATGAATCCTGATGTTCGACATCCAGCTCTTTAATTTGTATGAATCAGGTGGTTGTGATTTTAAGACTTTTCGCAAAACAACGAGTCGAACTCCAAGAACCTTCGCGGTCTTTTTAAGGAGCACATCGTTGAACGGTCTCTTGCCACGCTCGAGATGAGAGTAATATCCCTGGGATATTCCGAGTCTAGTGGCGAGATCTACTGTTTTAAAACATTTTTCTTTTCGAATTTCCGTTAATGTCATAATGGTTCTTCCAATCATATAATAAGAAATATATCAAAATATGTCAAGTAATATATAGAAATATATCAACACGCGTTCCCTAAGAAAAAAAGGAATCGAAATCTCAATGCAATACAGGAACACAGTGCAGACGGCTTCATAACCATGCAGAAGTATGATGACAGATGAAAAATATGACGGCGGATAATAATGAATGAACGTATGTGCAGGTTCACTGTAAGAAGTATTTCCATCGGAAGGAGTGCCTATTCGTAATCATGAATACAGGTAAGTGCTTAGTATAAAACTACTTGCATCTATACTATGTGAATAGTATTTTCTAATTATATCTAAAGCCAATTTATATTGTCAATTGAAAGGGGTAGAGCATGAAAAAGCTGCTGTTATTGTGTGTTTTTCTCGCTGCAGTGAATAGTCTATATTCTCATACATCAAGTGAAAAGGATAATGCCGTGAATGAAAAAACTCTCTATGGAAAGCTCCCTGATGGGCGTGAGGTATATCAGTATATGCTGGCGAATAAATCCGGCACAACATTGAAGGTTATAAATTACGGTGCAATCGTCACATCGCTTACTGTTCCGGATCGTAATGGAAAACTTGAGGATGTTGTGGCAGGTTATGATTCACTGCAAGGATATATAGATGGTTCAAGTTACTTTGGTGCAATTGTCGGGCGTTATGGCAATAGAATTGGCAAAGGCCAGTTCACACTTGAAGGCAAAAAGTATCAACTCACAGTGAATGATGGTGAAAACCATCTCCATGGTGGCAAAATTGGATTTAATAAAGTGCTCTGGACTGCAAAGACAGTACAAGATAGTGCTGGTCCATCTATTCAACTAACGTATGTCAGTCCGGATGGCGAGGAAGGATATCCGGGAAAAGTGATGCTCTCGGTTACTTATACCTTAACCGACAATGATGAATTGCGTATTGTGTATGAAGGAACAACTGATAAAACAACTATTCTTAATCCTACGCATCATTCTTATTTCAACCTATCTGGCTCATTTAATAACACGATCCTTGATCATCTTTTAACCATTGAAGCTGATTCGATTACACCGGTTGATAAAGGACTTATTACAACTGGAAAATATTTAAATGTGACAAACACACCAATGGATTTTCGAACCCCGACCGCAATCGGTGCGCGAATTAATGATCCATTTGAGCAACTTACCTTTGGAAAAGGGTATGATCATAATTGGGTCATTAGGAATTATTCAAAAGGGAAGGTACGAAAAGCGGCGGAGGTGTATGAACAAAAGAGCGGGCGCCTGATGACCGTTTACACCGATCAGCCTGGACTTCAATTTTATTCCGGTAATTTCCTCGATGGAACTGCAAAAGGAAAAGGTGTATCCTATCAACGCAGAACAGGCTTATGTTTAGAAGCTCAGTGCTATCCCGATTCTCCTAACAAACCGGAATTTCCCTCTGTCACTCTCAAACCGGGCGAAGTTTATCATCAAACAACAATTTATCAATTTACAACCAAATAACTCTATTAACATTAATTGAAAAATAAGGAGAGTTATGCCAGGTAATCTTCATTCACATCTCATATTGCTGTTTGCCAATCCCTCAAGCATTATGTCCCTTGGTTGGGTGGATTCGCTTCTTATTGTTATTTATTTCTTGTTTGTGCTGGGAATCGGATATTATCTTTTACGATTTACGAAAACCGGCGACGATTTTTTTATGGCAGGAAGAGAAATGACAGCATGGATTGCCGGGCTTTCATTTGTTGCCGCCAATTTGGGTTCGTTAGAATTGATGGGCTGGGCTGCAGCGTCGTACCAGTACGGCATTCTTGCGACGCATTGGTACTGGATAGGCGCTATTCCGGCAATGCTCTTTCTCGGCATTGTGATGATGCCATTCTATTATATATGCAAGACTCACTCAGTACCGGGATATTTAAAGCTGCGTTACGGTGAAGGCGCCAGCCAACTTTCGGCGGTCTCTTTTGGATTTATGACAGTCTTCATGAGCGGCATCAATATGTACTCGATGGCTATCGTGATGAAGGTAGTGCTCGGTTGGGATATTAATTTTAGTATTTGGGTTTCCTCGCTGACCGTGATGGTATATGTGGTGCTTGGCGGATTGCTCTCTGCGATCTTTAATGAAGTGCTGCAGTTTATGTTGATCTGGCTTGGTGCATTAATAGTTCCCATTGTCGGAATGATTGAAACGGGAGGTTGGGGCGGCATGGTTGCGCGCATTCACCAAAACTTTCCTGCAGGCGATTACACACATCTGTGGAGCACGACAGGGTCATTCACTGATAATCCGATGGGCATTCATTGGACTGGGATTGTATTCGGTTTGGGATTGATAATTTCCTTTGGTTACTGGACAACAGATTTTCTTGTGGTTCAGCGTGTCCTTTCCGCGCGCGATCTACGTTCAGCAAAGCTTGCTCCAATTATTGGTGCAGGATTTAAAATGTTTGTTCCGCTCATCGTTATTCTTCCGGGTCTACTGGGATTGGCTGTTCTTCCAGGTCTCGTTGGAGAAAATGATAAACAGGCTATTGCGGCGGGTGCCCAGACATACAATGAAGTACTTCCCCTGATGCTTGCGCGATACGCCGGTCCGGGATTATTAGGACTTGGTGTTACCGCGCTTATTGCGGGATTCATGTCCGGTATGGCTGGCAATGTTAGCGCATTTGCCACTGTATGGACGTACGATATTTATAAACCCATACATCTCAAGTTAACAAAGAACGAAGGAACAGATGCACACTATGTGAAAATCGGCAGGTGGTGTACCGTCATCGGTGTTTTTGTCAGCATAGGTACCGCGTACCTTGTACAGCAATTTGCGAGCATTATGGATTATGTTCAGGCACTTTTCAGTTTCTTTATCGCGCCGTTATTTGGAACAGTGATCCTTGGTATGTTATGGAAACGTGCAACGAAAGCGGCCGGCTTCTGGGGATTGTTCGCTGGCATCGGTTCATCCGTTGCCATGTGGGCATTGGTTAAACTTGATCCAAGCGCGTTGAAGTACGTTGCGCTTTCGCCTTATGCAAAAGACATGGCGGAAAATATGTACCGTGCATTATGGTCATGGTTGATCTGTGTGATCGTAACAGTTGTTGTAAGTTATATGACAAAACCCAAACCCGAATCCGAATTGGTGGGGTTGGTGCGAGGATGCACAGAAATACCTTCGGAAGGCGATATACCGTTTTACAAACGCCCCATTGTTTGGGCAACGATAATCTTTGTCGTATTTCTTGCTCTCAATATTATTTTCTGGTAGGAGGATAAAATGGCTGGTCGGCACAAAATATCGATTTGGTTTATTATCGGTTCGCTCTTATTAATTTATGGCGTTATCATTTTTATTTCGAATGTGTATGAATGGTTTTTTCCATCTCAAACTCGCACGATAGTGTTGGGTGAATTACATTTTGGAGTTTGGTGGGGAGCGTTGCTTATTATTATCGGTCTAATTTATTTTATTGCATTCAGGCCGTGGAAGAAAAGTGTTGCATAATCTAAAGTCGATCTGCTGCTCGGTTGATCACGAGCAGCAGATTTTCCATTCATCGTAACTAAAACAAACATGAGCAAATACGTTATCGGATTGGATTTTGGAACGAACTCTTGTCGTTCTTTGATTGTCGATGTTGCCAATGGAAGAGAATTGGCAAATTATGTATTCCCTTATCCATCCGGTAAAGACGGAGTGATCGTGGATTCTGCCGACCCGCATCTGGCGCGGCAAAATCCTGCTGATTATATCAAAGGGATTGAAGCGACCATTAAAGGTGCTTTAAAGAAGGCAAAAGCAGTAAAGAAGAATTTCAAAGCTGTCGATATCATAGGAATTGGTATTGATACAACCGGAAGCAGTCCGATGCCGGTAGATGCCGATGGTCAAGCTTTGTGCTTCAATAAAAATTTCAAAAAGAATCCAGCAGCTAAGGTTTGGCTGTGGAAGGATCATACAGGTTTTGCAGAAGCAGCTCTCATTACCGAAACAGCCGCAAAACTTCGTCCGCAATATTTGGCAAAGATTGGAGGCACGTATTCCTCTGAATGGTGGTGGAGTAAAATTCTTCACTGCAAGAATATTGCACCAGAAGTTTTTGATGCGGCATCTAGTTGGGTAGAAATCTGCGATTGGATTCCTGCAGTACTTACCGGTGATCTTTCTCCGAAGAAGATGAAAAGAAGTATTTGCGCGGCTGGCCACAAAGCAATGTTCAATAAAGAATGGAACGGTTTGCCCGATGTTGAATTTCTTGAAACACTTTTACCCGGCTTAGGAGTATTGCGAAGCCGGCTCTATGACGAAGCTTATACAGCAGAACAGCGGGTTGGTTCTCTTTCATCTGCATGGGCAAAGATCCTGGGACTTTCCCCGAATGTTGTAATTGCAGTTGGTGCGTTTGATGCACATATGGGAGCTGTTGGAGCCGGAATTTCTATCGGCACACTTGTGAAGATTGTCGGAACGAGTACTTGTGATATTATGATTCATCCTCACAAAGAACAGCTGAACGATATTCCCGGTGTCTGCGGTATAGTGGATGGTTCAGTGATGAATGGGTACTATGGCATCGAAGCGGGTCAATCCGGAGTAGGAGATATATTTCTCTGGTTTGTCAACAATCTTGTTGGTGAATCATACGGAAAAACACAAGACGAGAAATTTAAAAATCTTGAAAAATTAGCATCGAAATTATTGCCAGGTGAAAGCGGATTGCTTGCCCTCGATTGGAATAATGGTAACCGGACAATTCTCGTAGATGTTCGACTGAGCGGTATGCTGATAGGCCAATCGCTGCATTCAACACCGGAAGAAATTTATCGCGCTTTGATTGAGGCAACCGGATTCGGCGCACTGGCAATCATCGACCGCATTGAAGAATATGGCGTGAAAGTAAAGGAAGTAGTCAATTGCGGCGGATTGGCAATGAAGAATAAATTGATGATGCAGATTTATGCAGATATTACCGGACGCTCTATGAAGATTTCCCGTAGTGAACAAACGCCAGCCCTGGGCGCGGGCATCTTTGCATCCGTAGCAGCCGGAAAGAATGGTGGCGGATACGATACTGTCGACGAAGCAATACAGGCTATGACAGGAAGCGGTAAGGTATATATTCCGATCAAAGAGAATCATGAGACCTATAAAAAACTCTATGCACTCTATAGGCAGTTGCATGATGGATTCGGTACGAAGCAATGGAATGGGAATATGTTTAATGTGATGAAAGAATTGCTGCAGCTACGGGATGAAGTTCGAAGAATGAAGTAAGTCGTCAGTTGATGACCTATGCGTACTGATTATTTACTTACTCTGATTCGAAGAACATGAAGAAATTATCGTTTTTATATTTATTTGTATTTTTTTTTGCACAATGTTACGGGCAGCAAAATAGGTATGCGGATTATCCTATTTCGATGGTTGATATTAACAGAGTAAAAATTTGCGACGACTTTTGGCTACCTAAAATCCAGACAGTACAGAACACTACCATTGCTTTTGGTTTTGATAAATGTCGGCAAGAAGGACGAATTGAAAACTTCCTGATCGCCGGTGGAAAAATGCAAGGAAAAACCAGGGGCAAAATGCCTTTCGACGACAGCGATATATATAAAATTATCGAAGGTGCTTCAAACTCTTTAATCAGTACACCTAACAAGGAGTTGGATGCCTATCTTGATTCGGTTATTGATATTATAAGAATCGGCCAGGAACCTGATGGCTATATTACGACTTGGTTCACGATTGATCCGACACATCCTCCCGCACCTTGGGTAGAGAAAACCGGGAAACGATGGACTGGTGAATCAAGCAGTCATGAACTCTATAACAGCGGCCATCTGTTTGAAGCTGCGGTAGCGCATTATACCGCCACGGGCAAACGAAATTTCCTTGATATAGCGATCAAAAATGCTGATTTATTGGTGAACAGTTTTGGTGCTGGCAAGCTTACCATACCGCCAGGTCATCAAATCGTTGAAACAGGACTGATAAAACTTTTTCGTGTTACTCACAATAAAAAATATTTAGAACTTGCCAAAAACTTTCTTGATTGGAGAGGCGATTCAACCACGCATCATCTCTATGGTGAATATAGTCAAGATCATAAACCTGTTATTCAACAACATGAAATTGTTGGACACGCAGTGCGGGCAGTCTATATGTATGCCGGCATGACTGATATTGGTGCGATGTATGATGATTCAACGTACCTGAAGGCGGTACTCGATATCTGGGAAAATATGGTAGAGAAAAAAATGTCTCTTACCGGCGGTATCGGCGCTAAGCACAATGGCGAGTCGTTAGGGAGTGATTATGAGCTTCCAAACCTGAAAGCATATAACGAAACCTGTGCATCAATAGGCGATGTCTATTGGAACAATCGTTTGTTCATGCTTACAGGGGACGCGAAGTATTTTGATATCATCGAACGTACTTTGTACAATGGACTGATTTCCGGGTTATCACTCGATGGTAAAAACTTTTTTTATGTGAATCCACTTGAAGCAAATGGTAAATTCCAATTTAATTGCGGCGCGGGAACTCGTCAACCATGGTTCGATTGCTCGTGTTGTCCTACGAACCTCATCCGTTTTATTCCTTCTTTACCGGGTTTGATATATGCTGTACAAAAAGATACTTTATATGTTAATCTTTATGCATCCAGTACTGCAACGGTGAACCTAGAAAATAAAAATATTATGATTGAGCAACAGACTGATTTCCCATGGCAGGGAGAAATCAAAATAAAAATTAGGCCGGAAAAATTTGAACAATTTACTTTAAAATTTCGAATACCCAGCTGGGCGCAGAATAAAGTTCTGCCAAGCAACCTCTATACCTATACAGACACTATAAGCAGCGACATTGTTCTTACTGTAAACGGCGAAAAATCAAATTATTATATCGATCATGGATATGCCGTAATTACTAGGAGATGGGAATTGGGAGACAGTATTAACATTAGCCTTCCTATGAACATTCGCAGAGTCATTGCTAACAAAAGAATTAAAGACGATGAAAATCTGATTGCACTTGAATATGGACCTATAGTGTATTGTGTAGAAGGAATAGACAACAACAATCAATTAGATAACCTTACTCTGCCTGATGATGCAACATTAAAAGTGGAAAAGCGGAATGATTTACTCCAAGGAGTAAATATCATATCGGGTAGTATTCCAACTAAAGATGGTCTTACAACAAGGAAATTTACTGCAGTTCCCTATTATGCCTGGTCGAATCGTGGTGCAGGGACAATGAAAGTATGGTTGCCGAGGAATTAAAATGCTCAAACAATTGAAAGAAGAAGTCTTCCAAGCAAATATTGATTTGTTGCGGAATCACCTTGTGATACTCACTTGGGGAAATGTCAGCGGTATCAGCCGTGCTGATGGATATATAGTTATTAAACCGAGTGGCGTTGATTATGAAGTCATGAAGCCTGCTGATATGGTCGTCGTGGATTTCGATGGAAAGATTGTAGAAGGAAAGCTACGTCCATCTTCGGATTTACCGACACATCTCCGGTTATATAAGAGTTTTTCTTCCATAGGTGGAATTGCTCATACGCATAGTTTGTATGCAACGATGTTTGCACAAGCATGTAAGGAAATTCCATGTTATGGAACAACGCATGCCGACCATTTTAACGGAGATATTCCACTTACAAGATTTCTCACAAAAGAAGAAGTAGCCGCTGATTATGAAGGCAATACTGGTGCGGTTATCATTGAACGGTTCGCAACGTTGGATCCAAGAACTACTCCCAGCGTGTTGGTTCGCGGGCATGCGCCGTTTTCATGGGGAAAGAATGCTATTGAAGCAGCGAGAAAAAGTCTTATTTTGGAGCGTGTAGCGCAAATGGCACTGGGTTCTTTACAGTTGAATCCCGATCTTCTTCAGCTTCCATCGTTCGTCCAAGAAAAACATTTTCAAAGAAAACATGGGCCGGGTGCGTATTACGGCCAAAAATAATATTTTCCATGCATTTGATTCCAAAGGTTAATTATGATCAATCTTAAGCAGAATGAAGTCTGGTTTGCTACCGGCAGCCAGCATTTATATGGTCCGGATACACTCCGACAAGTTGCCCAGAACTCGCAAGCCATTGTCGACGGCTTGAATGCTTCAGGGCTCATTCCCGTAAAAATAGTTTTCAAACCGGTATTAACAACTCCAGAATCTATTCATACACTTTGTCTCGAAGCAAATTCTCAACCAAACTGCATAGGATTGATAATGTGGATGCACACTTTCTCTCCTGCGAAAATGTGGATCGGCGGATTAAAAACACTAGCAAAACCATTCGTGCACTTACACACCCAATCGAATCGTGATATTCCATGGGATACTATCGACATGGATTTCATGAATTTAAATCAAGCGGCGCATGGTGATCGAGAATTCGGATTCATCTGCACCCGCATGGGTAAGAAACGTAAAGTGATCGTCGGATATTGGCAAGATACATCGGTTCAGCAGCAGCTCAATATATGGACGCGTGTTGCTTCTGCTTGGGCTGATGCACAGGGAGGAAAGATAGCCCGCTTCGGTGACAACATGCGCGAAGTGGCAGTGACAGAAGGTGACAAAGTGGAAGCTCAACTTCATTTTGGGTATTCAGTCAATGGATATGGAATTGGCGATCTGGTAAAATTTATCAATGAAGTTTCAGATGCCGACATCAACAAATTGATTGCCGAATATGAAAGCAAATACACAGTTGCAGCTGCTGCGAAAAAGGGCGGAGAACGATATTCCAACCTCTGTGAGACGGCTCGCATTGAAATAGGAATGCGTGCATTTCTCACAGAAGGCAAGTTCAAAGCATTTACTACGACATTTGAAGATTTGCATGGACTCAAACAGCTCCCGGGTCTTGCGGTTCAGCGCTTGATGGCAGATGGATATGGATTCGGCGCAGAAGGAGATTGGAAAACTGCCGCTTTGGTGCGGGCAATAAAAGTCATGGCTTCGGGACTGAAAGGTGGAACTTCGTTTATGGAAGATTATACGTATCACTTAAATCCTGCGGGCATGAAAGTGTTAGGTGCGCATATGCTGGAAGTTTGTGAATCCATCGCAGACGGCAAACCTTCATTAGAAGTACATAAACTTAGTATTGGGGGAAAAGACGATCCTCCAAGGCTTGTGTTCAATGTACCTAATGGACCAGCATTGAATGCTTCTATGATAGACATGGGAAATCGATTCCGCCTCATCGTGAATGAAGTTATAGTTGTTCCACCGGACAAACCTTTGCCGAAATTGCCGGTGGCTCGTGCGATGTGGATACCTAAGCCCAGCCTTCAGATAGGTGCTGCGGCATGGATACTGGCTGGCGGTGCGCATCATACTGGATTTAGTCAGGCTATAACTGCAGACTATATGGAAGACTTTGCCGAAATCGCAGATATTGAATATCTTCTGATCGACGATCAAACGCAAATCTCAGAATTTAAAAAGGAACTTCGCTGGAACGAAGCATCATACAGGAAGTAACTTTGGCGAACAAGAGGATTATTGAAGTCTTAGAAAATATTAAGAGAATATTTTTGACTGTGACGGTATATTGGTCGATTCGATGCCGCTCCCGAGGCAGGCATATGCATATGCAAACATAAGCGGGCGGCCTGGGGGATTATAATTTCTTCTTTTCCAAAAAGGGAAGCAGGGAAAAGATATTATTGGATTATATAATCAACAGAATTTGATTCCGCTTAAGAGTATTGCTGTTGTCAAGAGAATAAATACCTGTTTCAGAAGTCATCAGGATGAATTTAAATCGATCAAACCTGTGGTTGACATCGTTTTACGTTTTATGAGGTGTGCTGCCAATTTGCATGGGGAGCAGGTGCGGAGAATGCGATGTAAAATATTTTAATACTGGAATACGTGGCGCAGATGGCTTTGGGTTCGCTGCAGCTGAATCCCGATCTTCATCAGCTTCCGTCATTTGTCCAAGAAAAACATTTTCAAAGAAAACATGGGCCGGGAGCGTATTACGGCCAAAAATCAAAATAAAGGAGTAGTGTTTATGCAAAATATTCCAGTCATAAAACTCGGTGTGGTCGCTGTCAGCCGGGATTGTTTCCCTATTGAATTGTCCCGAAAGCGACGGAAGAATGTTATAGCAGCATGCAAAAAGGCAAAAGTACCAGTCGTGGAAATCGAAACCATTATCGAGAATGAACGGGATGTTCTGAAAGCGTTGGATGAATTGAAGAAGAAAGATATCAATGCGCTGGCACTGTATTTGGGGAACTTCGGTCCTGAAGGTCCGACAACATTGCTGGCAGAAAAGTTCAATGGTCCGGTCATGTTCGTCGCGGCTGCTGAAGATACGGGAAAAGATCTCATAAACGGGCGGGGTGATGCATATTGCGGATTGCTGAGTGCATCATACAATATCGGTCTGCGAAGACTGAAACCGTACATCCCCGAATATCCCATTGGCGATCCGGAAGATACTGCTTCGATGTTGGCAGATTTTATTCCCATTGCCCGTACTGTTATCGGTGTCCGTAATTTGAAAATTCTCTCTTTCGGACCGCGCCCGTTCGATTTTTTAACATGTCATGCGCCGATTCAGCCGCTCTATGATTTGGGAATCAAAATCATGGAAAATAGTGAGCTCGATTTGTTGGATATTGTTCAAGCTGAAAATGGAAATCCGGCAATCAAACGTATTGCCAAGGAGATGAGTAAAGAACTTGGGAAGGGCAATACATATCCCGAACTTCTTGAGAAGCTTGCACAATATGAATATTCACTGGATAAATTCATGAATGCAAACCTCGGTGCTTCGAAGTACGCGGCGTTTGCCAATAAATGCTGGCCTGCGTTCGAAAAACATTTTGGTCATGTGCCTTGTTACCTGAATTCCCGTTTAGCAGCAAGGGGTATTCCTGTCGCTTGTGAAGCCGATATTTATGGAGCATTAAGTGAATACATGTCCATCTGTGCAACGGAAGTTCCACCTGCGATCCTGGATATTAATAATTCTGTTCCGAAAGATATGTTCAAAGAAAATAAAAAGGCAATCGGCTATTACACATTGAGTGATCTCTGGATGGGATTCCATTGCGGCAATACATCATCCGGATGTTTAGTGCAGCCTATTATGCAATACCAATTGATCATGCACAGGCTTATGGAGCCGGAAAGCAAACCAGATATCACACGCGGTACATTGGAAGGTCAGATTAAGGCCGGCCCGATTTCTATCTTCCGGATCCAATCCACATCCGATGCAGAGATTCGTGCGTATGTGGCGAACGGCGAAGTGTTAAAGATTAATCCAAAGTCGTTTGGATCCATTGGCGTTTTTGCTATTAAGGAAATGGGACGTTTCTATCGTCATGTGCTAATCGAAAAACGGTTCCCTCATCATACAGCCATTGCATTCAAACATGCCGGCAAAACACTCTTTGCTGCATGCAAAATGCTGGGCGTTGAAAAAGTATTCTTCAATCATCCTGCAGGAACCTTCTATCCAACAGAAAATCCTTTTAGCTCAGGACTTTGATGCAGTCTATCGAAGTTCCAAGCTCTATCAAGGGGCTCATTTTTGATTGTGATGGAACATTAGTTGATTCCATGCCGCTGCACATGAAGGCATGGGAGTACGTCGTCGTACAATCCGGTGCCGTGTGGGATTATGATTTTTTTTCTCAAAGAAGGGAATGCCCGGAAAAGATATTATTGAATTGTATAATCAACATTTTCCAAAGAAACTTTCGTTTCATGAGGCTGTTAAGGTAAAACAAGATTATTTTTCCACTAATCGGAAAGATTTCCAGCCAATCCAGCCAGTAGTGGATATTGTACTTCGTTATAAAGATAAATTTCCTATGGCAGTTGCTTCTGGTGGAACTTTGGAAAATGTAGAGATTCAATTGCAGTCTCTCGGTATTCGCTCTTTCTTCAATGCCATTGTCACTGCCGACGATAATGTAAAACCGAAATCAGCACCCGACATCTTTCTCGAAGCGGCAAAGCGAATCGGTATCCCGCCTGAGTATTGTCAGGTGTTTGAAGATGGTGATCTTGGATTAGAGGCGGCAAAAAAAGCAGGGATGATGACAACCGATGTGAGACTATTCCTCTGAATTCATTGGTATATTTCTGATAGAGGAAAAGTGAATTCCTATTGAAATAGTTGAGGATTCTTTTTGCGAAATTAGTTGTATGCAATTGAAGCTACTTCGTAGAACTAGCCTAGAGTTTTTCCGTCTTTTCAAAAAGTCGTCATCATCAAACACAAAAGGAATCCTGAATTTCTCTTCATCCAGCCTTTTGGAACGGACTTCCGACATCTCGTCAAGTATATAGACCAAATAATTTTAGGCTTAATGATTATTGAATAGGGAGGGAAATATAAAAAGTTGAACCCTTTTTTACTTGGCTTTCAGCCCAGACACGGCCATTATGCGCTTCAACAATCTTCCTTACAATAACAAGCCCGAGACCTGTACTGGATTCGCCGGAAGTAGTCTTTACGCTGGTTCTTGAAAATGGTTTAAAAAGTTTATCCATTTCGGCTGGAGGAATTCCTTGACCCTCATCGCTTACGGAGATGACAAGATTATTATTTTCACACGTAGAATAAATTTTCACTTTCGATTGTGGAAATGAGTATTTAATGGCATTCGAAATAAGGTTATTGAGCACCTGTTCGATCTTTTTGCGATCCAACTGAAGAACCGGTAAGTCGTTTGCACAATGGTATTCAACGGTAATTTGCTTTCGTCCAGCTATGACACGGTTCAATGCCACATTATTACGGATAAGGTCCATCAAATTCACGGGTTCAAGATGAATCGAGAGTTTTCCAGAATCAATCACGCTGACATCCAGCAATTCTTCAATGAGACTGCGCATAAATTTGCTGGACTGCTTGATCATCTCAAGAAATTCTTTTGTTTCTGAGCTCGTCTTATCTTTTAATTCTTCGGTAATGAGATCGGCTGCAGTATAAATGGTCGTAAGAGGATTACGCAGATCATGAGCGGCGATACTTAAGAAGTGGTTCTTTTCCTGATTCAATATTTCGAGTTGAATATTTTTCTGTTCGAGCTGACGATGAATCTCTAAAAGATCCGCGTGAGCTTTATGGAGTTCATTGTTTTTCTGGACAGCATTATCATATGTCGAAAGTAGAAGATCGACAATCTGCATGCGATCGGAATTGATGAAGTATTTCTTGCCTTCAAAAACAATCTCGATATCTGCGTTTGAAGATTTTCTTTTCCTCAGCTCATAATTTGCAAAGATGTACTGAACACGGGAAATGAGAAAAGTATCCTCATAGGGTTTTGTGAGGAAATTGTCGGCTCCAGCCTGAAGACCTTTGATCACATCTTGCGGATCGGAAAGAGATGTAAGCAACATGATCGGAATGGATTTCAAATCGGGGTCACTTTTGATTGCTTTACACAATGCAAAGCCATCCATTTCCGGCATAACGATGTCAGTTATGATCAAGTTCGGTTTCCTCTGGCGAACGCTTTCTAACGCTTTGGCCCCGTTGTTTGCCGAATTGACGATGTATCCGTTCCCTTCGAGGATAAAACGAAGTAATTTGGTTTGTGTCGGACTGTCTTCTACTATAAGAATATTAGCTTGCGCATCCGCCAATGTCATTTCCTGCTGTATGTACTTTATCAAATTTAATGTTTCTTACCAAAATACTAAAATTCAATATTCTTCCCCCTGAATTTAATATGTCCCCTATTGTTATTAATCCTTGCCTTTATCAATAAAATATAGCAAAATATGCAACAAATAAAATGTATTCTTAGAGAGTAAAGCATTGTATTGAGCCCAATGTCTATCATATTGCAGACAAGCCGCAAATGTGGTTCAAGTATGTTTTTCAAAAAAACCTTATTTCGTCTCTTCTTTGTAGCGCTATTTTCAACTATCTTTGAACAATGAGAAAATTCTCATGCAAGATGAAAGTTCTCTCTTTGATTATGGATAGTACGTATTTTTACGAGGATTAAGATGACATTGTATGTCGGCATAAAAAATCTTGCCGCACCTCCTCGGTTCCAAGATGAGGAGCAGAATCGTATTGCATTAATTCTTAATATCATAGCAATCGCTACTATGATGGGTTTAAGCGGACTCATTATCTACCGACTTTTTACGAGTTATCTTCGCGACGTGGTACCGATCTTCATTATGTGTTGCATTGTCTTCGTATCAATTGTTTTGCTCCATCGGAAACAACTGAGCTGGTCGGGTACCGTCTTATTGTGGTGTATGCTTGGAATTATTGACTATCTCGCATGGACGTATAATGGTCTTCATGACATTGTGCTTTTTAGTATTCCGGGAATTCTTGTGGCCGCAGGACTCGTTTTAAATCGCAGGTACTATTTGATTGTCACGTGTGCTGCCTTATTGTCTATTGGTATTTTAGGATATCTGGAAATTATTGGCGCAATTCAAAATGCGTACAGCGTTTATACAAACTGGAACGACGTAGTCGATCTTGAAGTCATGGTAGGTCTTACGGCGATCATGACTTGGTTCCTTTCTGATAATCTGAGGAGAAACATGATCCGGCTGCAAAACGACGAACGAGAGATTCATAACCAATCCGATCAATTGAGAGCGTCTGAAAAACGCTATCGCGCCCTTTTTGAAGGTGCCAGTGATGCTATCTTTATTCTCAGTGGTGATAAGTTCATCGAATGCAACTCCATGGCACTTAAAATGTTAAGATGTGAAAGGCCGACGGACATTATCGATTATTCTGTACGCGAATTTAGCCCTACTCATCAACCTGATAACCGAAACTCAAAAGAAAAGGCGCTTGAAATTATTCACGCTGCACTTGGAGGGACATCTCAACGGTTCTATTGGAAATTCTCCCGCAAGGATGGAACACTCTTTGATGCTGAAGTATCTTTAAACCGTCTTGAATTTGGCAACAAAATATATCTTCAAGCACTCGTCAGTGATATCACAGAGCGTCTACAAGCTGAAGAAACTTTACGTACCAGCGATGAAAAATTACGAAATATTGTAGAAAATAGTACGAACATGTTCTATTCGTATAATACAGATCTGGTGTTTACGTACCTTAGTTCTCAAGCCAATGACATCTTCGAATGTGAACCAGATGAACCATTAGTTCGGTTTGCGGATTTTATGACCGACAATCCAGTCAACAAGCTTGGTTTTGAACATGCAAAGAAAGCGATCCAGACAGGCGAGCGGCAACCAGCGTACGAACTTGAGTTATTAAGTAGAAAAGGAAGTCGTGTCTGGTTAGAGATTCAAGAAGCTCCTGTTGTGAAAGAAGGAAAGACGATTTCTTTGGTCGGAGTTGCGACCGATATCACGAAACGTCAGCGGGCAGAGAAAGCGCTTCAAGTAAGTGAGAAGAAATATAGAGACATTGTTACATGGGCTCCTATTGGTATCTATCAATCGACACGATTAGGGAAGCTGCTCAGTGCCAACAGCAGTATTGCACAGATGTTGGGATATAATTCTGAGAACGAATTTGTTGGATGTAATATGGGGGAAGCGATATATTATGATATAAAAGATCGGGAACAGTTTATCTTTCAACATGATATGGCCGGTCATAATGTGGCAATGAGTACTGAGACTCGATGGAAGAAGAAAGATGGGTCCACCATATGGGTTTTGATGACGGTTCATGATGTTAGAGATAAAACTGGACAAATACTCTATTACGAAGGATTTGTTTTTGACATTACTGAACGTAAGCATGCTGAAGAATCGCTGCGCGAAGGCGAAGAACGTTATCGTCTGCTTGTTGAAAATTCGACGGACCTTGTTACCGAAATTAGTTCTGAAGGCACATTCCTGTACGTCAGTCCAAATGTTAAGTCCATCCTTGATTTTAGACCGGTGGATATGGTCGGTACAAATGTGCTTTCAAAAGTGTATACTAAAGATAAAACTCTCATTGCAGAAATTCTTAATAAACAGGGTGGAAGTGCGATGTATCGTTACCGCGATAGAATGGGCGGCTGGCACTGGTTTGAATCTTCAGGACGAGTCTATGATACTTCGTCCGGTGAACGGCGCATGGTTATGGTGAGCCGTGATATTACGGAGCGTCGAATAGCAGAGCAAGAACTGGAGACTTCACGAAAGCAATTGCAGCACTTTACAGAGCATCTTGAACATGTTCTTGAGGAAGAACGAAAGCGAATTTCGCGCGAACTTCATGATGATCTTGGTCAATTACTTACCATCTTGAAATTTGACCTAAGTTGGCTTAGATTAGAGGGAGCTAAAGGCGATTCTGAAGTTATAGCGAAAACCGATGAAATGATGGAATCGTTAAATGAAGCGTTAGCTTCCGTGAAACGAATCTCAAAAGAAATTCGACCTCCGCAGCTCGATGCGCTTGGTCTTGGTGGAGCATTACAATGGGACATCGATCAGATGGAGAAGAAAATAGGTATTAAAGGGATTGTAACGATCGAGCCTCCTGAATTTGAAGTAAAGGGACAGATCGGCGCAGTTCTCTATCGAATTTTTCGAGAAGCCTTGACTAATGTCGTGCGTCACGCACAAGCACAGAATGTGTTTGTAAGATTATCGAAAAAGTTGGATTCTATAGTCTTCTCTATTCGGGATGATGGACGTGGTATTACGAAGAAGGAAATGACAGGAGATACGTCCTTAGGCCTTGTCGGCATACGCGAAAGGATTCGGATGGTTGGCGGAACGCTTACTGTTGATGGTAAACCTGGGAAGGGAACAATGCTGTCGGTGGAAGTCCCACTAAGCAAAGAGAATAACGGAGAGAGCAAATCATGATTAGTGTTCTTATTGCGGATGACCACCCGATAGTTCGAAAAGGCCTCAAAACAATTCTGAAAGATGTGCCGGATATTAAGGTTGAAGATGAGGCGTGTGATGGTCTCGAGGTCATGGAGAAGATTCGAAACGCAGATTTTGATGTTCTGGTGCTTGATCTCTCAATGCCGAAGCTTGATGGACTTGAGACGATAAGAAGAATTAAGTCTGAAAAACCTGATATGGCCATTCTTGTGTTAAGCATGAATCCGGAAGAAGTGTTCGGGATTCGTGCGTTGAACCTTGGTGCCTCCGGATATCTTTCGAAAGACATAGCGCTTGAACAGCTTATTCAGGCAATTCGGCGTGTAGCATCGGGAAAGGTATATATTTCACAATTGCTTGCAGAATCAATCGCACAAAGTGTAAGTAGAGGCTCACCCAAACTTCCGCATGAACATCTTTCCGATCGCGAATATCAAATCATGTTGATGATCGCAAAAGGTAAATCCTTGAAAGCCATCGGAGTAGAACTCTCGGTGAGTGTTAAAACAGTGAGCACACATCGGACTCATATTTTGCAGAAAATGGGCATGGAGAACAATGCACAAATTGTAACGTACGCTCTCCAAAATGGTTTAACGACATAGCTCTTTCTTGAGATCACAATTTTTCAGCATTCTTAAGATACTTTCATCTATTCAGTGGGGCATATGATTGCATACTAAGATTGTTCGTCTTCTCTTGTAGGAAATTCTGACAATTGTTTTGTTGACACGTTACCATCTTTTTTCTTTCCACGGCAGTGTCTTTTTACTCTTCTTTTATCCGTAGTCAGAAATTTATACCATTACGTGATTCTTCATCTTGAGATAGTCAATTCCGTCCCAAAAGAGGAATATTAATATTCAATAGTTAGCGCTTATCGCAATTTTGCGTGCGATTTCCATTACACCCGATTTCACTCGTATGATTCATCTGAGGTAGGTTAAACCTTATAGAAGAATCAGATTTTTACTGATGTTATCGCTTGCTACTATTGCGCAAATTAAACACGCATATGGCGATAAGAATAGTTCTGAGGAGATTATTACGTTGGAAAAGAGAATCTTGTTGAGAATAAATAAATGAAATCATTAAAGATTTTGTTTTTCAACAGCACAATATTATTCTCTTGTCAGCGAGAAGCGGAACTTGTTTTACAGACCAAAGATAAAAGATAGATGAGTATCACACTAGAGGAACGACGAGGTTTGAAGTTTCATATGATAATAGAAGGAGTACACCGATGACAACTACAATGGATGTAAGGACACAAAAGGGAGTGAAAGCTCAGACGGAAGAGCTTCTTCAACTTGTGAGTTTTACGATTGGGCAAGAGGAGTTCGGATTGGATATCCAAAGCATTCAAGAAATCAATCGAATGGTAGAGATTACAAGAGTGCCGAATTCACCGGATTTTGTCACAGGTGTTATTAATCTCCGTGGAAAAGTTATTCCTATCATCGATTTGCGAAAGCGTTTTGGATTCCCCCCCAAAGAGAGCGACAAAAATACGCGTATTATTGTCGTCGAATTAGGCGACATGGTCGTCGGCTTTGTTGTGGATACAGTACGTGAGGTAATACGGATTCCCAAAAACATAACAGAACCACCGCCTGCCATTATTGCCGGTATCGGATCAGAGTATATCATATCTGTCGCAAAACTGGAGAATCGTTTGCTGATTCTTTTAGATCTCGGACGGCTTCTTCGAGATAAGGAGAAACAACAGCTTGAGTCAACAACCTGAATCAATAAGATGAAAATTATAAACGAGCAGGAAACTTATTTCACTTAATTCACTTTAAATGCAAATGTACTTAAACGAAGGAGATAGAATCATGAAAAAAACAATTACTGGTTTTCTATCCGGTTTGATCCTTGTGTCGGGAATATGGACATTTGTACTTCCACAAGAAAAATTAAGGATTGCCATTGTTCCTAAAAACAAAATAGGTGTATTCTGGCAAGCGGTACTTGTAGGTGCAAAATTAGGATCCGTTGCATTAGGAAATGTTGAGGTTGTCTGGAGAGTTCCTCAAGAGGAAAATACGTTGTCACAGATTTCTGTCGCTGAACAGTGTATTGCAGAAGGTGTCTCCGGAATAATCCTCGCGCCATTGGAAAAAGATTCATTGGCAGTACCGGTTGCCAAAGCTGTGAAGAAAAAAATACCCGTCCTGATTTTTGATAGCCAACTCAAAGGAACAGCAGGAAAAGATTATATCAGTTTTGTCGGCATAAACAATAAAAAAGCAGGCGCCCTAGCGGGCGAGCACTTAGCTAAATTACTCGGAGGCAAAGGTAAGGTTGTAATGCTACGAGTTGCGGCGAATCAAACCAGTATTTTGGACCGTGAAAAAGGATTTCTCGAAGTAATGGCTAAATACAAAGACATTCAACTCATCGACCGTTATGCTGGCGTCACGGTCGACGATGCTGTGAATGAAAGCTTGAAGATGAGTAATAAATTAAAAGAAGCGGACGGTATTTTCTGCTCTTATGAACAAACAACAAAGGCTATGCTCATTGCTTTGCGCAAACTTGGATTAGCCGGCAAAGTGAAATTTATCGGTTTCGATATACCTGTTGAAGCTGTGAAAGCGTTAAAGGAAGGTGAAATCAGCGCTTTGGTTGCTCAGGATCCGGCGCGTATGGGATATCTGAGCATTAAGGCAATGGTGGATTATTTACGCGGCAAAAAAATTGATCCAATGATTGATACCGATGTGCAGATTGTTACTCGCGAAAATATCAATAGCCCTGAAATTCAAAAATTGCTTGCGCTGCCAGTTATAGAAGAATGAAGTATGTCTCAAAGAAAAGGATAAAGCCATGAAAGAAAATATCATACGGTTCGCGTTCGCTGCAGTCCTTTTGACGGCACTACAGATGTCTCTGTTCTCACAAGAAAAACTCAAGATAGCTGTTATTCCTAAAAGCAATACTGCCATGTTCTGGAAATCAGTACACTCAGGTGTAAAATTAGGAGCCGTTGCGTTAGGAGATGTTGAGGTTGTCTGGAGAGCTTCACAAAAGGAGAATGATATAGAGCAACAGATTTTAGTCGTTGAGCAGTGCATCGCTGAAGGTATGTCTGGGATAGTCCTCGCTCCAATGGACAAGGATGCTTTAGCTGGATTAGTTGCTAAAGCTGCAAAGAAAAAAATCCCCGTCATAATTTTTGATAGTGAACTTAAAGGAACGCCAGGAAAAGATTTCATCAGTTTCGTCGGCATAGACAATAAAAAGGCGGGGAATATTGCTGCTGAAGAGTTGGTCAAATTACTTGGAGGCAGAGGTAAGGTTGTTATGTTACGATACACGGTTAGCCAATCTAATATTACGAATCGCGAAGAAGGATTTCTTGAAACGATGGCAAAATACGAAGGCATCCATATAATCGAGAAGAGCCATTTTGTGAGTGGTACAGTAGATGAAGCTATGAATGAATGTATGAAGATATCTGATAAACTTAAGGAAGCTGATGGTATCTTCTGCTCTTATGAACAATCAACAATGGGTATGCTTCTTGCCTTACGAAATCTTAACCTGGTTGGTAAAGTCAAATTCATTGGTTTTGATACACCAGCTCCTGCGGTTGAAGCATTAAAGAAAGGTGAAATCAGTGCACTTGTCGCCCAGGATCCTGCACGGATAGGATACTTTTGCGTAAAGACGATTGTCGATTATATCCGAGGGAAGAAAGTTCACTCCAAGGTTGACGTTGATGTGCGTGTGATAACTCGTGATAATATTAATGATCCGGAAATCCAGAAAGTGCTTGCACTGCCAAGTATGTCAGAATAAAGTGGCATTTATTCATGAAAGTGAATTTTAGGAAGTGTTGTGAAGTAAGCTGTAAAAGAGTCTTCTTAATTGAGAAGTTGACGGTGACTAATGATAATGGCTGATATAAACTGAATGAACTGAAGCAAGTCTTATGGATGAAAAAACCAAAAATCTTGTTTGCCTCCTACTGACAGACTCAGATCCCGATGTCCGACGTAGAGCTGCAGAAGATCTATCCGGATGTGATGACCGGAATGTTCTTGCAGTGCTTTCCACAGCCTTGGAGGATGAAAACAGAGGAGTCGAGGATGCTATCTCGCGTACACTTCTCAGCATCGGGGGAGTGGCTACCGCTCGTGCGATCGTCCACCATATCGGGGATGAGAATATCACCTCTCGAAACCTCGCTGCAAAATTGCTCGTCCAATTGCGAGAAGCTTCTGTTCACGCACTTGTTCCATATTTGAGAGATGTTGACAAGGACATTCGCAAATTAGCAGTGGATATTCTTGGCGAGATCAAGAGCAAGGAACCAATTTATTACCTCTTACCGCTCTTGAGAGATCCAGATCAGAATGTTCTTGTTGCAACCATTGAGGCCATCGGCAATATCGGTAGCCGTGAAGCGGTCAAACCAATTTTCAATACGTTCGAGCATTATCCATTCACCCGCATCATCGCAATCGAAGCGCTCGGAAAAATTGGCGGCGATTCTGTCCGTGAATACCTCGAGGGCAAATATCGGGATGCAATCAACGCCGGCAACGCGGAGGAAATATATCTCTTCGCGTTGCTCGACGCTTTAGGAATTGTAGGAGATGCTGATACACTCGAAGTACTTTTAGCAAATTATGAAGCTATCAAAGATCCACTTCGGGATGTACTGCTGCACGAAGCAGTGTTAATCATCGAACGATGTAATCTAGAATATCAATTAGATGACAAAATGCGAAATGACTTGCTGCACGCTTTGCACAATGATAATCATCAAATTCAACTGAGTGCCGCAAAGGGACTTATTCAATTTAAGGATCCTGTTGTAACGAAAGAACTGCTTCTTTCTCTTGGGATTTCCGAAGAGATGGATTGTGTCATTGTAGCGCAGATGCCGGTCCGACCACGTGTATTTCAAATAGCAGTTGAGTGTCTCGAAGCAGAAGTAACATGTGGAAAAATACAAATCATGATGCTGCTCGGTAAACTTGCAAGCGAATTTGTACGCTCCCTTAAGGGTTTTCGCGGATACAGGATTGATGACAGTGAATTGGAACGGGCATTTGATATAACCTCAGAAGCTTGGTACGAAGCGAATCAAGAAGATTGGGAAATTATTGCGGACACACTCTTTCGAATCGACTGTGATCGTGCTGCTATATTTCTTCAAAGCGCTATGGTTGACATGGATCCTTGGTCTCGTGTGCATATGATCGAACAGCTTGTCACTATGCCAACACGTCGTGCTTTAGAATGTATCGCTCGATTTGTCGAAGACGAAAACGAGATGGTGCGGGAAGCCGCTCTTATGGCGCTCCAAGCTGCTGGAATTCCAGTGGAAGCGATTACACCAACCAACAGAAATGAGTCACTTGACCGTGGAACAACTTGAACGTGTTTGAACAGGCCCAAGATAGAATCCGAGTTGACTCCGCTCCAAAGCTTTCTGAAGAAACCTTCGTTATGCTGAGGGACTTCATTTATTCGAAAACAGGTATCTTTTTCCCTGAGAAGAAGAAGTATTTGATCGAGGGAAGACTTATAAAACGCTTGCAAGTACTCAAGCTCGGACATTTTGAGGATTATCTTCAACTGTTGCAATATGGTCAACTAAAACAAAACGAGTTCGAGTTCCTATGCAATACCATTACGATCAACGAAACCTCTTTCTTTCGGAACGATGCGCAGACCGATGCATTTCAACAGAAATTTGCTGAGGAAGTCATCGAAGCAAAGAAGGCATCTCATGATCGAACACTGAGAATATGGAGTGCAGCATGTTCTTCCGGGGAAGAGCCTTATTCATTAGCTATATTGTATCTCGAACATCTCAAACCTCGGTATCCGAAGTTGCGTATCGAAATCATCGGCACAGATATCAATACAGCAGTGCTCGACATGGCACACAAAGCAGAATACAATCAATATGCAATCCGCAGTATGCCGAAACTATATTTGAATAAATATTTTGACCATTCCAACGGCGTCTATCGATTGCGGCAAGAAGTGAAAGAACTGGTTCATTTCGAATACATTAATTTGATAGATCGGGAAAAGATGCGGCACATGATGCACTTCGATTTCATTTTTTGCGCAAATGTTCTCATCTACTTTGATGAGAAGGCAAAAATCCAGGTTGTTGGAGATCTGTTCAACAGCCTCAATCGGGGCGGATATCTCTTTATAGGTTTCTCGGAAATGTTACACAGGATTTCAACCGCATTTAAACTGGTGAGCATTCCTAAGACGACCGCTTACAAGAAGGAGTAGTAGAGTATGGAAAAAGTAGTTCTAGTTGTAGACGATTCAGCGACAGTGAGGAAGTTTGTTGCCGCATCGTTGAATATGAAAGGATTACGAGTGGTAACAGCGGGAGATGGGATGGAAGCGCTAGAGCGAATGCCGTCAGAGAAGTTCGACCTCATCATTCTGGACATTAATATGCCTGAGATGGACGGCTTTGAATTTATGCGCACGCTTCGGGAAGCTCCGGAGTATCGTGACATCCCGATTATCGTCCTCTCTTCAATGACCGATTTGAAGGACAAAGACCTTGCAATGGAAAGTGGAGCGTTAGCGTTTTTAGAAAAACCGCTCAGCACTGAAGCCATACAACGAGAAGTCTTTCGATTTGTTCATAAAACAATTCCACAAGGGTGAGCATAGGAAATATCCTATTAGCAAATCGTTCCTTTGCCGATACTTATTGTGCATTCAAAGTTGCACTTTGATACAGAAGGAAGATAAATGACATGAAGACAAGAAAAATAAAAATTAACTATAAAACTATAAAAGGATAGTACCATGGCATCAATAAAGATTCTCATTGTGGATGATTCGATCACCATTCGACGGATTATCACGAATGCGTTAAAGACCGTAGGTTTCACAGATACGATTGAAGCCTCAAATGGAAAAGAGGCACTTGAAAAGCTTCCAAGCGGCAAAGTGGATTTTATTATTACCGACTGGAACATGCCCGAAATGAACGGATTGGATTTTATCAAAATTGTTCGATCGAATCCATTGTATTCATCCATGCCGATTCTCATGATCACCACCCGCGGAACGGAGCATGATGTCGTAGAGGCACTTCAGGCAAAAGTTAATAGTTACATTATGAAACCATTCACGCCGCAGGAATTGAAAGAGAAGATCGAGGGTATTCTCAAGACCGTTCAAGTTAGTACGGAATAGAACGGAATGAAAAATCGGTCTTACAATACTATGATCCTGAGAGGATAGAGTTATGAACCAACAGGAAGTTGAAAAAGTTCTACAAAAAGCCGCTGAAATGAAAGTATTCTGTGAATACGGTCAGCGCACTATTCCGGTTCTCGATGAAATCGCCGGTTTTCTGAATGAAATTAGTCCAGCTATTGAAGATCTCAAAGCAGTGTTGGAAGTGGCGATGATGAATATCCCCAAGGCTGCCGGTCAACTCGGACGTGTGACAGAAGCGACGGAACAAGCGTCCACCCAAATATTAAATACGTTGGATAAAATGGTGGCAACACTTGACCAAGTGATCACTTCTGTGTCTTCGGGTATGATAGCATCTGATCTCGGTGTTGCGACAAATAAAATGGCAGGAATCGTGAAGACATTGGTCGAGAAATCGGGTTGGGATGCGGACATTGTAGAGCTTGCTGAAGCGTGGGCAGCGCACCTTCGCAGTATGAAAATGAGCGGTCCGACAAGCAACCTCGAACGATTGCTGAAGGACCTTCAGGATGATTGCACAGAAATTATGATGGCACTTCAAGTGCAGGATATCACTCAGCAGCACATTGGTACTGTCATGGGTACGATCCAGGCAATTGCTGAAGAGCTGCGAAAGCTTACAACCGGGTTCTTCAGCGTTCCGGCAGTTCAGTCGCTCTCCATCAATCTCCCACTTCCGAATGATTCGGAAGTCGTAGGTGAGATAGAGCGGAAGAAGATGGTTGAGTCCTTGTTAAGTAAGGCACGTGCAGGACAATTATAAACGTCGGATGTGAGAATCTGAACCTTAAAAAACAAATTATTATGGTGTAGTATAAAACAAAAGGTGAAAGTATGCCAGATGAAAGAAAAGTGAATGAGGATGCAGGGACGACGGAAAGTGTCATTACTGCACTCCAGAAGGTTATTACGCTGCTCGACCGCATCAAGAATGCAATTGAAGACAGCTCGAGCAAGATTCCTAATGCATCGGTTCAATTGAACACTGTAACAGAAGCGACGGAACTTGCTACAGTGGAAATTCTCGACGTTCTCGATCAGATGGGAACCAAGATTCATATGGTTGAGAATGGTTTAAAAGAATTCGATGGAAAAGGAATTCCCGAACGTCAACTGTTAATGCTTACGGGTATCAGACAAACTCTAACAGAGTTGAAGGAGAATACCAGCAACATCACGGTAGCTTTACAGGTGCAAGATATTACGGCACAAAAAATTGGTGCAGCAAACCATCTGATAGAATCTGTTCGCAAGGAATTGCTGAACGAGTTGAACTATTTTGAAACTGCGAAGTTGAAGACCGACGAGGCGAGACGTCATGTTGAGGAAGAGAAAGCCGGTCCCCAATCATTCGATGTTAATGCTTCGTACATGAAAACGTCGGAACATCAAACAAAGATCGATGAAGTCGTCACAGCGTGGAAAGAAAACGAAAAAAGTAGTTGAAGGAAGTATATTGGCGGTATGCCATAATGATGGAATGATGATCTATGGACAATGAACAGACTGCACCTGGTTTTGATGAAGAGATGCGGGAAATACTCGAAAGCTATCTTATTGAAGCAAGAGAAATTCTCGATCACTTGAGTCAGGATCTGCTTGCGCTGGAAAAAGCTCCATCGGACGTGAATGTGCTCAACAATATTTTTAGAGCAATGCACACACTGAAAGGGACATCGTCGTTTCTTGGATTCAGCCAAATTGCTGAATTGGCACATACCAGTGAAGATCTGTTGAATAAGCTTCGGAAAGGCGACTGTGCTGCCACGAGTGAGATAATTGATGTGCTTATAGACGTTCAAAAAACCGCGAGTGTCCTCTTACAGAGGATTGAAAGTCGAAATCTGCAACCTATAGAAATGGAAAGTATTCTAGAAAAATTGCGGAGAGGGATGCAACAGCAGTCCGCGCCGGTTCAAGTTCAAGTTGCAGCACCGTCATTCATAGAACCGATTGTGCATGGTGTTGGACTGGCTGAGGCGCAGCCTCAGCATGCAGTCGATACAACCATCCGAGTTGATGTTGGCAGACTTGACGATTTGATGAATCTTGTCGGAGAGCTTGTCCTTGCTCGCAATCGCCTTTCGCAGGCTGCACATTCCTTGACGGAAAAATATGAACGTTTAGATATGTCGAAGCAGATTGCTGACGTCAGTAGTCAGATTGATTTTGTGACAACGGAACTTCAAATGGCAGTCATGAAAACGCGGATGGTTCCAATAGAAAAAGTGTTTAGCGGACTTCCGCTTGTTGCTAGAGAGGTTATGCGCGCGATAGGAAAAGAAGTAGACCTCCAAATCTATGGAAAAGAAACTGAACTGGATAAATCCATTATAGAGGAATTGAAAGATCCACTTATTCACATGATTCGTAATGCGGTCGATCATGGTATCGAATCTCCTGAAGAAAGAAAGAGCAAGGGGAAGCCGGCGCAAGGAATAGTTGTAGTCAACGCAGAGCGTGATGGAAATTACATTCTGATCACCATGGAAGACGATGGTCGCGGTATTGACATTGAGAAAACAAAAAGGAAAGCGATCGAAAAGGGGTTAATTTCGGAAATTGAAGCTGCAGAGATGTCGAAATCCGATGCTCTCAATTTAATTTTCATTCCAGGATTTAGTATGAAGCAAGAAATTACAAATGTGTCGGGGAGAGGGGTTGGAATGGATGTTGTCAAAACTAACATCGCAAAATTAAAAGGTATCGTCGAAATCGATTCCAATTTAGGAATAGGAACAATCATCACGTTGAAGGTACCGTTGACTCTTGCGATCATCCAAGGTCTTCTCTTGAAAGTGGTTGACGAGATATTTGCTGTTCCGTTAAGTGCAGTACTCGAAATTGTTCGGATTACTCCCGAAGAAATCTACAGCATTCAAGGACGTGAAGTTATACGAGTGCGTGATACCATTCTGCCGCTCGCAAGAATGTCCGACATCATTGGAAAAAATCGAACTGTTCAACAATCAACTGTTTCATATGTTGTGATAGTCGGTTGGGCAGAAAAAAGAATTGGACTTCTCGTCGATTCTCTCCAGGGACAAAAAGAGGTGGTTATCAAGACATTGGGCAATTACCTCGGTGATGTGCCTGGTATTGCGGGTTCTACGATTCTCGGAGACGGGAGTGTTATTTTAGTTATTGATGTTGGTCGATTTATCGAACTGGTTGCCCATCATTTTGGGAAGGTAGCATGAGTAAGGGAGATATTCTGATGCCGTCAGAAGAAAATATGGTGAAAGTTATTGTGATTGATGATTCCGCATTCATGCGGAAATCGCTGACGCTCATGCTCGAATCAGATCCTGAAATTCGTGTTATTGGGACTGCTCGCGACGGGAACGAAGGAATAGAAAAGATCAACACCTTGAAACCGGACATCGTTACACTGGATATTGATATGCCCGGGATGGATGGACTCACTGCACTCAAAATTATTATGGACCAAATGCCGGTGCCCGTGCTTATGGTGAGTTCATTGACGACAGAGAGTGCACAAGCGACCATGCAGGCACTTGACTTAGGAGCTGTTGATTTTATTCCCAAAGATTTGTCATATATCTCGATCAATATCAGAAATATCAAAGACGAACTCGTCGAGAAAGTAAAACAAATTGCACGGAGCCGCTTAGTGCAAACACGATTTCGTATGAGGAGATTGGTACAGTCTTCACACAGTAAAGTAGTTCATAACAAACCCAAACCAAAGAATATTAGTTTTGAAAGTGTGGTATTGAAATTTAATGCCATAGTACTTGGTGTTTCGACTGGTGGACCGCAAGCGCTGCTCAATATTATTCCGCAACTTCCCGAACATTTTCCCTTAGGTGTCGGTATTGTTCAGCATATGCCACCTCATTTTACTAGAACATTGGCAGAAAGGTTGAATAGTATCAGTAAGGTCCATGTAAAAGAAGCGGAGCATGGGGAAGCATTTGAGCCCGGAAAAGTTTTAATTGCTCCCGGTGGAAAACAAATGGCATTTTGTAACAACGATTCTCGTGTAACAATAGAAATCTCAGACGGACCAGCGGACATCTTATATCGGCCTTCAGCAAATATCATGATGACATCTGCTGCCGCGGCATTTCAAGGCCCGTTGCTTGGTATTATTATGACCGGCATGGGAAAAGATGGGATCGAAGGACTGAAGCACATCAGATCGAAAGGCGGATACGTAATCGGTCAAGATGAAGAGAGCTGTGTAGTGTATGGTATGCCTCGGGCAGCACATGAAGAAGGTCTTGTGGATTCTATGCTATCGCTCGATAATATAGCAGTGGCACTCGAACGATTGTCACAAGCATGGTC
Organism: Bacteroidota bacterium; assembly: GCA_050013655.1. Classification (GTDB taxonomy): domain Bacteria; phylum Bacteroidota; class Ignavibacteria; order UBA10030; family UBA10030; genus Fen-1298. The sequence continues at coordinate 41,827 of JBEKEV010000003.1, forward strand.
AAAAGCACGCCTTCCTATTGGAAGAGAAGAGGCTCTATAATGGAATGTACGATTACTGAAAGTCGGAAAGAAGACATCCAAAGTATGCGAAACCAACTTGCATCTCATCAACACACTACGGACATGACTGTTGAAGCTGTCTCTAATGAATTAGAAGCACTGTCGTATTCTATATCTCACGATTTGCGTGCACCGTTGCGTGCAATCCGAAACAATTGTGAGTGGCTCAGTAAACGACATGCGGCGAATTTCGATACGAAAGAGTCTACCTTGTTACAGCAGATTACAGAAAGTTCCGAACAAATGGAGAAACTGCTTGACGGGTTGCTCGCATTTTCAAAATTGGTTAAGTCTGATCCCCGACATTCTATTGTTGATATGACAGTGATAGCACAAAAGGTGATCGACGAATTACTGGAAGGCGAAACCGCGCCATCCTCTTACGTGATAACACTTCACCCATTACTTCCGGCATATGGAGATGCAACGTTCATTCGTCAAGTATGGTACAATCTTCTTTCAAATGCATTCAAGTATACTCATTATCGAGAGAAGAGAGAAGTGGAAATCGATTCATATGTATATGATGGAGAAATAGTGTATTCCGTACATGATAATGGAGTTGGGTTTGATATGAAATATGTCGATCGTCTCTTTGGCGTATTTCACCGATTGCACGAGATAGAAGAATTTGAAGGAACAGGAGTTGGTTTGGCCATTGTCAAGCGGATTATCCAAAGACATGGCGGACGTGTGTGGGCTGAAGGGAAAGTGGATAATGGTGCCCGGTTTTATTTCACACTTCCAAAGGCATAGGAAAACAATAAGCGAAAAAATAGGTCAAACGCTATGACACATCAAGCCGAAATTCTAAACATTCTGATTCTGGAAGACATTCCCATCGATGCTGAAATGATCGATCGAGAACTTCGGAACGCAAACATCGAACATAACACACGCCGAGTTGCTTCCAAGAGTAAATTCTTAAAGGAGCTTGAAACATATTCTCCGGATGTAGTGCTTGCAGATTATTCATTGCCTCAGTTCAGTGGTCTAGAGGCGCTGAAGATTGTTCGTGAAAGGGGGACAAAGATTCCATTTATTCTCGTTACTGGAATGAAGAATGAAGAAATAGCAGTAGAATGTCTCAAAGAAGGCGCCGATGACTACATTCTGAAATCAAGTCTTCGCCGGTTACCCGGTGCCATTCAGAATGCTCTTGAAAAGCGGAGAGCAGAGTGGGAGAACGAGCGATTGGAAGAAGAGCTCGAACGGTCTCAGAAACAAATAATCACAATTTTTGACAGTATTACTGATGCATTTTTCGCAGTGAATAAATCATGGGATGTAAAGTACCTGAATCCGCGATCTGATGTCTTCTTGGTAAAAGTGAACAAACGACGGGAAGATCTCTGGGGCAAGAATTGGTGGAACGAATTCCCTGCTCCGAAAGATTCTGTGGCATATAAAGCGTTGCATCGTGCGATGTCAGAACATAAATTTGCTGAATTTGAAGAGTACTATTCTGCATTAGATTCATGGCTGCAAGTACGGGCATATCCTGCGGAAGATGGCCTTGCGATCTATATGCAAGATGTCACTGAGCGTAAACGAGCAGAAGAAAAAATTAGAGAACAAGCAAATTTACTAGATATCGCACAGGATGCGATTATTGTTCGAGATCTGGATGATCACATAATCTATTGGAACAATAGTGCAGAGAGAATTTATGGGTGGAAGCGCGATGAAGCCATAGCGAAAAATGCCTCCCAACTACTCCACACGGAAGCGGACAGTATAGAACAAGCATTGCTCGCTGTGAAAGATAAGGGCTCTTGGTTTGGTGAATTGAAGCAAGTCACAAAGACACAAAAAACCCTTGTTATGGAAAGCCGGTGGAGTCTTGTGCGGGATGAGTATGGACGGCCGAAATCAATCCTGACCATCAATACAGACATCACCGATAAGAAAAGTATAGAGCAGCAGTTCCTTCGTGCTCAACGGTTGGAAAGTGTGGGCACTATGGCAAGCGGACTTTTGCATGACCTTAATAATATTCTTACACCCATTATTCTGGCTGTTCCCTTTATGAAGGAGAAGCTCAAGGATGAAACGAGCCAAGATATTTTACGAACATTGGAAAGTTCGGTCAAGCGTGGAGAAGGGGTTGTAAGACAACTGATGTCCTTTGTGCGAGGAGTGCAGGGCGAACATGTGACTCTTCAACTTAAGCATCTTTTGTGGGAATTGCTCAATTTCGTTTCAGAAACATTCCCACCTATGATAAAAGTAAGAAGGCATTGTCCGAAAGGAATCTGGAATGTTGAGGGAGATGCAACGCAGTTATATCAGGTATTAATGAATCTTTCAATCAATGCCCGAGATGCTATGCCAAATGGCGGGACGCTTGCCATCGATTTGCAAAATGTTGTACTCAATGAACAGGAAGCAGGTTTGCATTTTAGAGCGGTACCGGGACCATATGTTGTTCTCAGTGTAAAAGATGCAGGCACTGGAATTATGCCAGAGATTATGAATCAAATATTCGATCCATTTTTTACTACAAAGGAACCGGGCAAAGGAACCGGCTTAGGCCTCTCATCAGTGTTAAGCATTGTAAAAAGCCACGGTGGTTTCATAGATGTCCACAGCGAACTCGGCAAAGGAACAGAGTTTAAAGTGTTTCTCCCCGCCAAAGAAGAGAAAGTGAAGGAGCACATTGCGAAAGGCAGCACCTTCCCGATGGGACATGGAGAAACCGTTCTTGTTGTCGATGATGAAAAAAGCCTGCAGGATCTTGTACGGGCTACGCTCGAAAGCAGAAAATTCAAAGTGATGACTGCGTATGACGGGCATGAAGCGATTTCGATCTATGAAAAAAATAAAAATCAGATCGATGTTGTGCTGCTTGATATGTTGATGCCCAATATGAATGGACTTACAACAATTTCCGCCCTCAGGAGAATAAATCCAAATATTAAAATCATCGGTATGAGCGGGAGCTTATTGGAAAATCTGCCGAGTGACATGAGTACTCTCGTACAAGAATTGCCATTTCTTCAGAAGCCGTTTGATTCGGAAGATATGGTGATGTTGGTGAATAACGAAATTTATGGTGTCCCCAAAATTGCGGCAGTATACGATTAAAAAAATAGTTGAATACTGTCAGATTTTCGGTTAAATAAGGTGTTACTATGGCTGTAAAAACAATATGGGATCAAAAACGGATCGGTGTTATTCGCAAGGTTACGACTTCAAACGCAACCGTTGCTCTTGATCCGCATCTATCAGGCCTCTCGTTGCAACTCAATGGAAAAACATATCCTATTGGACAAATTGGTTCGTATGTGCTTGTGCCCGTTGGCAGACAGGTGCTATTGGGGATGGTGTCAGAATTCAGGAAAATGGAATATGGTGAAAATGGAAAGACCACTGCTCACTATGAGATGATCATTTCCCTCGTCGGTTCGGTGAAAAACGGTATCTTCGAGCGAGGAGTTTCTACCTTTCCAACGGCAGAAGCACCTGTGTATCTGCTGGAAGAAAAAGACCTTGCTATTGCTTTCTCGGTGTTCCAAAAGTTTGGATTTTCAACCGGTACGATGACACACTTTGAAAATGAGCGTGCTTATCTTGATCCAAATCGGTTTTTTGGAAAGCATATTGCAATTATAGGAGCAAGCGGTTCCGGTAAATCATGCAGTGTTGCTTCAATCCTACAAAAGGTCATCGGCAATCCTGCGACGAAGGTCGTTATTTTGGATATTCACAATGAATATCGCAGTGCGTTTCCTCAAAACAGCCAATATTTAAATTTGACCGAACTCGAATTACCATTCTGGTTGATGACGTTTCAGGAAATGACGGAAGTATTTGTTGATCTTGCAGACGAGAACGCGGCAACCCACATCACCATTTTAAAAGAGTTGGTATTTCAGGCAAAACGTCTTCAAAATCCGGAATTAAAAAATGTTCTTACCATTGATACACCTGTGTACTATGATTTTGCAAAAGTGCGTTCGAAGTTAGAAGCTCTTGAAACAGAGAAGGGCGGACCCTTTTATGGCAAGTTTGCCCGGTTTCTTGTACAGCTTGATACAAAACTGAACGATCCGCGATATGATTTCATGTTCCGGCCAAGACTATATATCCACTCTGAATCGTTCTCAGAATTACTGACAAAAATGTTTAGGTCGAATAGTGAATCAAAAGTAACGATCATGGATATGAGCGGTGTTCCGTTCGACATCGTCAACACCGTTGTTTCCCTTATGGCGAGACTCGCATTTGATTTTAATTTTTGGAATATTAATCGGCGAGAATGTCCGATTCTCCTAGTTTTTGAAGAAGCGCATAATTATCTATCTTCAAATGCCGGGGGCACGCAATCTGCAAGACGCACAGTCGAACGTATTGCGAAAGAAGGAAGAAAATATGGCGTAAGCTGTATGATCGTGAGTCAGAGACCATCTGATATTTCTGAGACGATTCTGTCGCAATGTAACAATTTTGTAGTGATGCGTCTTACAAATCCGGTTGATCAGAATTATGTGCGTCGGCTTGTTGCGGAGACGTTTCCCGGTCTGGAAAATCTTCTCCCTTCGCTTCGTCAAGGAGAGGCATTGATAGTCGGCGATGCGGTTCCTATGCCGCTGCGAGTACAGATGGATCCTCCCAATCCGGAACCTGCGAGTGCGGATATAAAGTTTTTTGATAAATGGAAAATAAATAATACGTCGACGAGCGTGAGTGACATTGTCAGACGATGGTGGTATCAGGAACGGTGCTAACATCATAGATGGAACATGCCAAGAAATGATGCAGTGTGTAATCGAAATTGATTTAATGTTGCGGTAGAACTAAAAATGAATATTTTGAAACTGAAGAACGAGTGACGCCCTCAAGTCAAAATAATCACGAAGAAGTCCGAACGGAAGCAAACTTCATCCTGAAGGTGGTTGATCAATGCATCAAAGCAGGACTTCTAGAAGAGGCGAAGGGACATCTCGATAAAGCACGGATTATCGACCCAACGAATGCATACATCTATGCATTCCAAGAGCGGATCGCTTTCTTGAAAGAAGAAACAACGAAGAAGAATGTTGCGGTATCGAACCGCGGAGCGATGGAGGATGCAGCGCGAGCAAGACTTGAAGAGGATCGGCGACGTGCAGAATTGGAACGGTTAAAGAAAGAATCCGATCAGCAGAAGCAACGTGAGGAATGGCAACAAAAAAAACTTGAAGCAGAAAAACGACATGAAGATGAATCGCTGAGTGCTGCTACTGCGCATCCAATACAAGAACCCGTTACTTCTCCAAGGAGTTCTGGGAAGACGCATTCTGTTCCTATGGAAACACAACAGATGATCAAGACTGTCCATGCACAAAAACCTGAACAAGCACCAGTGCAGCAAAATGCAGCGGCACCAGTACAGCAAAGGGTACCGGAAACTGCTCCTCATGTCGAGCAGACACAAAAAACAACCGAGCAAGCTCACGATATGTACAAGCGAGTGTTGATGCTGGCATGGGCGGATGGTGCAGTCTCTCAGGAAGAACAGAGTCAGCTTCGAGATTTGCGAACGACTCTTCGCATCACAACGGAAGAGCACACAAAGCTCGAATTAGAGGCTAAAGAAGAATCCTATGCACATGCATTTACACTTGTTTGGACTTCCGGTATGAATGCAAAAGAACGCTCAGCGGTTATTAATGAACTTCGCCATAAGTACCAGATTTCACCGGAAGCACATTCGAGAATAGAATCAAAGGTCCTTGTGGAGTTTGGAGAGCATCAGGATAAACCTATGCTCTATGTTATAGATGACGATGAAAATACTCTGGGAATGATCGTACGGGTGCTTGAAGGTGGAGGATTCACTGTACAAGCTTACAATACATCCGATGAAGCGCTCACCGGACTTAAAGTTGACGTGCCATCCTTGATAATTTCTGATATAAATCTTGAAACCTCGACAATCGGAGGTTTCTCATTCTATGAGAAAGTCCGACAGTTACATCATCTTAGTCTTGTGCCATTCATTTTTCTGAGTGGGATGACAGATGAGGGCATGGTACGATATGGGAAAGGGCTTGGAGCCGATGATTATATAACGAAGCCATTTTCAGGCGATATGCTTATCGATACAGTCAAAGGAAAGCTGAAACGCTATAAACAAATGAAACACAACTGATGTTGTTTTTACTTAACTAGACAGGGTTTTAATATTATTCATTCTATAAAAAAGGTGACTCTTGCTCGATCGAACCATTCTGTGCGACTCTCTATAGGAATAGTCCGACGAAGAATCATTCGATTGCTGATAGCTATTGTTCACGTGAAAATGCATATTTACAGAGAATGAAATTGTAACTGAACATAATTTTTATTGGATAAGAGATATTGAGGCGAAAAGAGATTTTGCTGTTTATGGCACAATCATTATGATATTAAAGGAGCACGGCCATGATGGACATAATTAAAAAATCATTAACAGCTAGACTGATCGCAATATTTCTTCTTCCATTATTGGTGATTACTTTCTTTGGAATTATCTACTACTGGATTAATCAAAGGTCGGCTGGGCGTGATGCATCGGACAACAATGCCCGGTTGCTTTCGGAAACGCTTTCCTTCTCGGTTGGAGCTGGATTGAACGACGGAAATTTCGATCTCATTCAAACGTCCTTTAACTGGGCAAAGAAAGATCCTGCTGTCGCTTTTATATTGATCCTGGATGAATCCAACCAAACCATTGTTGAGCATAATCCGCGACAGCTGAAATATGACATAACAACATTGTTGCGCCAGGTAGAATTTGATGATGCAAAGGATATTGTTATGGAGTCGCGTTCAGTTGAATATAAGGGAAAGAAACTGGGGACTACGATCGTCGGCGTTTCTATGGAACCGGTGATGGCTGCGGTCTATAGACAAGTAGCTGTGTCCTCAATTATTAATTTAATCATCCTTGTATTGGGGATTGTATGGGTCATTATGTATGCACGGGTTCTGGTTAAAGACATCAAAGCCGTACAAGTGAGTATCGATAATGCTGATCTGAACACACAGTTTAATACAACCCGAGAAGATGAGATGGGTCAACTCCAAAATTCCTTTGATCAGTTTGTGAGTTCCATACGTGACACATTGATTCGAGTATCCGAAACGGCAACATCGGTTGCGAGTGCAAGCGCACAAATTAGCTCTAGCACCGAAGAAATGGCTGCTGGTTCCCAGGAACAAACAACCCAATCGGAAGAAATAGCACGGGCTGTTGAACAAATGGCAAAAAGCATCGCTGTGAATTCAGAGAATGCAGGAGAGGCAGCGCACACCGCAGAGAAAGCCAAAGGTGCAGCAGAGCAAGGTGGAAAAGTCGTCTTGGATACAGTAAATGAAATGAAACAAATCGCTAACGTTGTACGAGAATCGGCTGGAACAATCCAAAATCTTGGAAAATCAAGCGATCAGATCGGCGAGATCATTGGAGTGATTGAACATATTGCTGATCAAACAAATCTCTTGGCTCTGAATGCTGCTATCGAAGCGGCGAGAGCAGGCGAGCAGGGTCGCGGTTTTGCAGTGGTGGCTGATGAAGTGAGAAAGCTGGCAGAACAGACCACAAAGGCGACAAAACAAATTGCGGGGATGATTCAGCAAATTCAATCAGATAGTCATGGTGCAGTTCGCACAATGGCAAATGCGACGAAGCAAGTGGATGCAGGAATTGTATTGGCAGATCATGCCGGTGTATCACTGCAAGAGATCGTAGAGATATCGCAGAAAGTGACACACATGGTCTCACAGATTGCCGTCGCGAACGAAGAGCAATCGAGCACCAGCGAACAGATTAGTAAGAACATGGAAGCCATAGCCAGTGTAACTCAGCAAACAGCTTCTGGCACTCAGCAGATTGCCCGTGCTGCAGAAGATCTGAACCGATTAACGGAAACTCTTCAATCTATTGTTAATCAGTTCAAGTTGAACGCTCAAAATGAATATGGAGCACTTTCACAGACACCTCAAAAATCACTTGAGGCAAAGATGCGGTCTCAATACTCTGGTAAGGAAAATGCCTTATTACGCCAAAAATAGCAATATACTGAAATGGAAAATTTGGTTTGTTCAGGACATATACTTCAAAAATATCAATAGTTAGCACTGGGGAAGTACTATCGTTTTCACAAAGGGGCATTAATATTTCTACACATAATTACTTAGCACAAGATAAGCGAAAGGATGCGAATACATGAGACACAGATTCATTTTTCTTTTCTGTCTGGTGTTTGTGAACTTCGGAATAATTTTTGCCCAATTAAGTAAGAATAATTCCAGCCAGAAGAAAATAACCATTGGTCTAATAGGGAAAATCGGTACAAATCCTGTTTTCATTGCGGCACATTCGGGGGCAAAAATAGCTGCTAAAGAATTGGGTGCAAAATATAATGTCGATATAGTGATCGACTGGGAAACTCCTGAGAAAGAAAATGTAGAGGAACAAGCCGCTGCAATTGAGCGTTTTTCCCGTTCAAGAGTTGACGGCATTGCAATATCTTGCTCCGATGCGAACTATCTGACACCTACCATCGATGAGGCAGTTGATAAAGGATTACCGATCATGTGTTTCGATTCGGATGCACCAAAGAGTAAACGGTTTGCATACTATGGTGCAGACGATATTGAATTCGGTCGAATGCTTATGAAGGAACTCGCAAACGAAGTCAATGAAACGGGAATGATTGCTATCCTTGCCGGAAATAAGAATGCATTAAATCTCCAACGCCGTCTTCAGGGAATTAAAGCTGAACTTAAAAAACATCCAAATTGTACGCTCCATCCCGACAATGTGTACTATAATATAGAAATTCCAGAAATAGCATCTGGGATCATTGCACGTGCACAAAAAGCGAATCCCAATATTACTGGATGGATATTGATTGGCAGTACAGCACTTCAAGCGAAAAATAGTTTCAATTGGAAGCCAGGCGAGGTGAAGATAGTAGCAGGGAATGCAGTCCCTGTCGAATTGGAATATGTGAAGAGTGGTTATGTACAATGCCTTGTAGGAGTAAATTGTTTCCAGATGGGTTATAAGTCGGTTGAAATATTACTTGAGAAAATAATTAAAAATAAAACACCCAATGAACCTCTTATGTATAGTCCACTCATACCGGTCACAGAAAAAAATGCAAATGAATGGTTGCTCAATTGGAATAAATGGCTGCTGAAAGAAGCATTAAAATAGCAGGTTCTTTTTCGGAGATGTGGAGGCCGGCGTCATCGTCGCACCACTTCTCCGATGTATTTCATGTGGGTTCAATCGTAGATCGCATTGTTGAAAGTGAAGAACGATCTGTCTTGTTGTAACCCTTGTGGTGTTTAATTCAAACTATCTTAAATCTTTGCATCAGACAATTCTTAAGGAAACTTTTGCCGAATTGCGATAATCTGTGAATATTTACTCAATCAACTCTTGCGTCAATGTAAGTTCTTTCCTACATTTCTTGTGAAGCTAATGTATTGTAAAATGTGCTTCAACAAAAATACAGTGTGCGAGTGTAGTCCACAAAACAGATGCGCCATATGTCGAGTACAGATCATATTTGGGGAATCGTTCTTGCCGGAGGGGAAGGAAAGCGCCTGCAGGATTTTATCCGCAAGCGGTACGGTGTAGAGCGTCCCAAGCAATATTCTGCCATCATCGGCAAGCGATCCATGCTGCGTCATACGCTGGATCGTGTAGAGAAAATCATTCCTGCAAAACAACTTCAGATCGTTGTTAATCGCAAGCATCGAAACTACGTACAGGAAGAGATTAAAGAACGCGAACGAAAAGCCGTCCTTGTTGCTCCGGAAAATCGAGAGTCGGCAGCAAGTGTGTATCTTGCGCTGTCGCATATTTACTTCCGCGACCCCGAAGCCGTTGTTGCAATTTTTCCTTCCGATCATTTTATCGGGGAAGAAGACCGATTCCTAAGCTATGTGGAACGTGCAATATCGTTTGTAGGGAAACATCCGGACTTCGTAGTATTGTTAGGAATAAAACCCACTGATGTGAATTTGCAATATGGTTGGATTGAATCCAGTAAGAAATTCCTGCTGCACGAAGGGAATCGTTTCTATAAAGTCGTTCGCTTTTGTGAAAAACCGAAACTGGAAGAAGCACGGCAGTTTTTCGATGCTGGAAGTCTCTGGAATTCATTGGTGCTTGCAGCGAAATGCGAAACGCTCGTGAAAATGTACCGTCAGCACTTAGAGGTTATTTACGAAGCTTTTAAAAAAGCAAAATCAGTATACGGAACAGATGAAGAGGAACAATTTATTGTCGATGCCTTTGATAGTATTCCATCGAAAAATTTTTCTAAATGTGTGCTTGAAGTAATTCCAGAAAGCTTGTTTGTTCTGCGTGTGGAGGGGGTTCTCTGGAGCGACTGGGGAAACAAGGAGCAAGTTTTGAAAGATCTCGATAGTCTCGGTGTGGCTCATTGACGGTGTTGAACTTGAATGGGAGACTTGATATAATTTTGCAATAGAGATGCAAACTATTCTATTCGTAATTGCATAAATCGATGCGATTTGCATATTGTTTTTTATGTTCGATGAGTTGCAAATTACCCAAGAAAGGAAGAAGATCAGCCCCCGAGATAAAGCACGGTTGACAAGTGTTCTCCCGAACAGAAAGTTAAAGTAGGGTCTCATTTCCCAGTGATGTCAGGACTTCTGTCCTGATACAATAAACCAAGAAATGGAAAAACATCAGGAAGAAATTTCTGACGGGACTTCAAATAAGAGCAGGATCAAGGGAAGGGCTATACTTAAATGTCCGACAGAGTGTCGGACGCTACAGGTGAGTGTGAAAATCGGAGTATTGCAGAGCCTAGTCCAAGTTGTGAAGGAGTTCCACCATTAAGATTGGCGGGTAAGACAACTCCCTTCTGACTTGAGGGGTCTTCTTCTCTGAAACCTTTTATACCTAAGACGACGTTGAACAAGTGGACTTTAGAATTGCACGACAGCCCATTTATCGTTTTTGAACGCGGTGTAATTGTTTAGTATCTTAAAGGAAAATGAAAGTAGACAATAAAGATATAACTGTTGCAGTAGGCATGAGCGGCGGAGTGGATTCCTCGGTGGCGGCTGCATTATTGGTCAAAGAGGGCTACAACGTTATCGGCATCACGATGAAGACGTACGACTATATGGAGGTCGGCGGCAATATCAGGAATGAAGGGAATTGTTGCGATCAGAGTGCAGTGATCGATGCGCACACTGTCGCTGACAAATTGGGATTTCCGCATTACGTTATGAATTATCGTGAAGAATTCAATGAGGTCGTTATTAAGAATTTCATTGATGAATACATGAAAGGACGGACTCCCAATCCATGCGTTATCTGTAATAGGGAAATTAAATGGGGCGCATTGTTGAAAAAAGCAGAGGAACTTGGAGCGCAGTATATCGCAACAGGACACTATGCCCGTATTCGATATAATGAAAAGAGCAGTCGCTATATTCTTTCGCGTGGCAAGTCTGCTGAGAAAGATCAATCATATGCACTCTGGGCAGTAACACAGGACTCGTTGAGCAAGACGATGTTTCCACTTGGTGAGCTCACGAAGCCAGAAGTGAGAGCTCTTGCTGAACAGTACGGATTGATCAATGCACGGAAACAAGAAAGTTTTGAAATCTGTTTTGTACCTGATGACCGGTATGAACGCTTTTTAAACGAACGCATTCCTAATTTGCAGGAACGGGTTTCTGGCGGTGATATTATGCAGAATGGAAAGGTCGTAGGGAAGCACAACGGCTATCCATTCTACACTATTGGTCAACGCAGGAACATCGGTGCACATAAACAGAAAATGTACGTTACCGCTATTGAAAGCCAGACCAATACCATCAGGATTGGACCAGATGCGGAACTTTATCACCGGACGCTTATTGCCGATCAAGTAAACTGGAGCGGCATAGCCGGACTTGAGGGAAGTTTGCGTGTGCAAGCGAAAGTCAGATACAAGGATGAAGGAACAGATGCGCTCGTTTCACTTGAAGAATCGAGAAGAATTCGAGTGACATTTGATCAGCCCAAGCGGGCAATCACACCTGGACAATCCGTAGTTGTGTACGATGGCGATGATCTATTGTGCGGGGGTGTCATTGAGCAAGTTATGGATTGAGTGTAAGAAACTAAACTGTCGTCAGCCCAATCTAAGTTGCATAAAGATTGGGCTTTATTTTTAATTCGAATAAAATTTGCCTTATATTTAGAAACAATTTAATGCCTCAAGCGTTTATTATGCAGAAGCTGATATGACGGTGACTGACGATTTCACACTTATTCGATCAATACAGGCTGGTGATCATCAGGCATTTGAATCGCTTGTTCGCCGCTATCAACGCCAGGTCGCAAACCTGATTTATGTGACTATGGGCGGGCGAGATGATGCGGAAGATATAGCTCAGGAGGTGTTTATTCGAGTTTATCGTTCGCTGCCGAAGTTTAAGTTCGATGCTTCGTTCTTTTCATGGCTTTATAGGATTACAATGAACTTGTGCATTGATGAAATGAGGAAGCGGAAAATCAGACGGGTGTTGTCATTGGATTATTTGACTGAAGGCACCTTAGAAAAGAGCCGGAAGAGTAAGGATTATACAATGGCATCTGATTCGGTATTGACAGAGGAAAAGCGGCAAGTGATTCAATCTGCATTGCAGCGGCTCACACCGGAACATCGAGAAGTTCTTGTGTTGCGGGAATATCAAGATTTGTCTTATAATGAAATTGCTGAAACATTAGGCTTGCGTTTGGAAGCGGTAAAATCGCGCATTTTCCGTGCACGGATGGAACTCAAGAATTTCTTGAGTGATTATTTCGAGGAGCGAACATGAATCACAAGGAATTGCAATTGCTTGCGTCATCCTACCTGGATGACGAAGTGAGTGATGCCGACAAAGTGACGGTACTTTCTCATATCAGAGTTTGCACCGAGTGTCATGAGTTTGTCGAGCATGCAAAAAAAATAAGAGAAGAAATCCGAGCGATTGATGAAGTGCAGCTATCGTACACTTTTGCGGCACATTTGGCACACTTGATAGAAAGACGCGATGAACGTGTGAAGGAATGGCTTGGTGTTGAACCGTTAGCACGCAATACATTCTTCGTGCTTGCGATTGTTGTTTTTGTGATATTCATGTTCACGAGTTCTATCGGTACTTCCTCTGGTTTCACTGGAGATCAATTGTTAAGCGGATATTCTACCGATTCTGTTTCAACGCGCGTGTTGTTACAACAAGACCGTCTCTCGAAGAGTGATTTGTTGTATGCAGTCATGACGAAGTAATATTTGAACGAGGTGCGTTATGCAACCAAAGACAAAAACAATCCTATTTATCCTTCTTAGCTTTACTCTTGGCATATTTTGCGGATGGTTTCTAAAGGATCATGTTTTTATGAAACCAGAACACACGCCGGGCGATTTTCAAAAGATGCTAGCGGAGCAATTGCACCTCGATGAGCACCAGATCGCTCAAGTGGATTCTCTTCTCGAAATCCGTCGGCAACAGATGGATGTATATCGAAAACAGATGTTTGCGATGCGCGATACGACCCAGATAGAAATACGCAAGTTCCTGGACGCCAATCAAAATAAATTATTTGATGCTGTGATTCAGGAAATGAATGAACGGGAAGCAAAGAAACGGGAGCATGAAGCTGCCAAGAAATAAGAAAATTTGTGAAATTATATCATAAGAACATTGATCTCGAAACGGAATTATGTAGAGAGGGGTACATACGTTCGAGGGGGACAGTGTTTCTCATGCTGTGGATTCCGTACAATCGGAACAATAACGGTTTTTAACATATTAGAAATATAAAGGATTAAAAAAAATCAATGATTATGGGAACAAAAAAGAAATATTTTATCGGTGGCGGAATAATTGCTGTCCTTCTTCTCGTCGTGGTGTTGCGGATTGTCTTGACCTCATCTGCGATCGACCCACGACAGGGCATAGTGCTTGTAAAAGTCCAGAAACCGTTTAAAGAAACAATGAGAACAATCTTTACGTATACCGGTGATATTCTTCCCATGCAACAAGCGGCTATATATTCCAAAGTAACCGGAAATTTGGAACGCAATTATGTCGAAATGGGAGCATACGTTCACAGCAATCAAATGCTCGCCTTGATCGATACAACGGAATTATTCCAGCAATATCAACAGACCAATGCAACGTTCCAAAATACATCTTTGTTGTTTGAACGTGCGAAGCAGCTTTTTGAAAGAAATCTTTCGGCAAAACAAGATGTGGATAATGCTGAAGCGGCAATGATAGTTGCGAAAGCAAATTATGATGCCGCAGCAACACATCTCAGTTATGCACACATCGTTGCCCCGTTCAACGGATTTGTTACACGAAGATTTTTAGATGCCGGTGCGCTGGTCGATGCAAGTACCTCAACGCTTTTTACAATGATGTACCTGGATAGCGTGAAGATTATTGTGTACATACCGGAAAAAGATTTGTCAAAAATGTATCACGTGCGGACTGCAAAAGTAACGCTCGATGCGTTACCGAACCAGGAGTTTATCGGCTATGTCAGCCGTTTCAGCGAAGCCGTCGATCTGACAACACGCACAATGCCGATTGAAGTGGACATTCCCAATCATTCCCGCATCATCAAACCCGGCATGTTTGCAACCATCTCGTTTATTGTCAGCGAACGGCCTGATGCTCTTACACTGTCGTCGGATGTCTTATTAAAGGACGATGACGGATATTTTGTCTTCGTTTCGGATACAAAAAAAGCGCATAAAGTTCGCATTAACACTGGCAACGAAATTAATTCACACACGGAAATTCTCGCGGGCTTAAATGGCGATGAAGACGTCATCACAACAGGCCAGCAATTTGTTAAAGAAGGCACGGCTCTTACTATTCAAAAGTAAAACGGTTAATAATTTATGTGGCTTACTAGACTTGCACTTCGTTATCCGATTTCAACGTTTCTCTTTGCACTGACAATTGTTTTATTGGGATTTGTTTCTTTCTCGCAGCTTCCTATCGATATGCTGCCGAATATTACAATTCCAGTTGTTACAGTAGTGACGTATTATACTGGAGCCGGCCCTCTCGATATGGAGCAAAGCGTAACGCGCCTTATTGAGCGAAGCGTCAGTTCGATTAACGATGTTAGTTATGTTTACTCTTCAACACGCGAGGGAATTTCGCAAGTGCGCGTGTATTTCAACTGGGATGCGAATACCGATGTTGGGCTTGTGGATTGTGTGCAGCGTGTCAATCGCATTATCAACCAATTACCGACGGGTGTTTCACAGCCTTCAGTATTGCGGTTCGACATTACGAGCCTTCCGGTGTGCGTCGTTGCTGTTGAAGGCGATATGGATCAGCGCGACCTCTATGATCTGGCGTACAATATTATTGAGCCGCAGATCGAACATATCAACGGCGTTGCTTCGGCAATTGTTTCAGGCGGAAGAATTCGAGAAATTCATGTAACGCTCGATCGCAATAGAATTCAGGCAATGGGCATTCCGGTGCAAGCCGTTTTAACCGCTGTGGCAAATTCCAATCTCATCATTCCATCGGGTGACCTCAAAACAGGACCGTTTGATTACACCTTGAAGACTGAAAGCCTCTTTAACGTCGTTAAGCCAATGGAAAATATTGTAGTAACTACGGTGAATGGCGTTCCTATACGAATAAAAGACATCGGTTCCGTTGAAGACAGTTATCAGGAACAAACGGAAATTGTGCGTGTCAACAGCAAAGCCGGTGTTGTGATGCGTGTTTTGAAGCTTTCGAGCGCAAACACCGTTGAGGTTGTCGATAATGTGATGCACGGGATTCCGAAGTTGACAGGCATTCCCTCCGCTGTAAAAATGACAGTCACGTTCGATCAATCTGTTTATATACGGCAAACGATTTCCGGATTACAGAGAGAAGCGATGCTCGGCGGTATTCTCGCAATGATCATCATTATTATTTTTCTACGTAATATACGCGGAACGTTAATTATCCTTGTTGCTATTCCGCTTTCCATACTCATCACTTTTATTTTATTTCGCTTCGGCAATATTACGCTCAATATCATGACGTTTGGCGGACTCGCACTTGCGGTCGGACGGCTTGTGGATGATTCTATTGTAGAATTGGAAGCTATCTCGCGTCATTACAATATGCGCAAGAAAGGCGAATCGCGCCTTGATGCAACCTTAGGTGCAGCAAAGGAAGTCGCTGCACCGATCTTTATTTCTACACTGACAACTGTTATTGTCTTTTTGCCTGTTGTCTTCCTGAGCGGCATTGCAAAGCTTCTCTTTATTCCCCTGACGATAACAATTGCCGTGGCGTTGTTCGGATCGTTCTTCGTTTCACGAACAGTCACGCCGCTGATGTGCATGAATTATCTTCCTCCGGAAAAGGAATTGGACAGGACATCGAAAAAATTCCCGGATCGTACGAGAGTATATTTTCACGATATGATTGAGAGCATCGAATCATTCTATGAAAGATGCCTTCGCTGGACGATGCAGCATAGGAAAACGATTGTCATCAGCATTGTTCTCTTCTCGGCACTGTCGCTGGGTCTTTTTGCGTTCATCGGCACGGAATTTTTCCCGGATCAGGATGAAAGCAAATTTACGGCATCCTTTAAACTACCTGTTGGTTCGCGGTATGAAGAAACGGATTCGGTTGCGCGGCAAATGGAAAAAATCATTTTTTCGGCTGTGCCTGAAACACAGGTTCTCATCACCGATGTTGGTATTACCACAAATACCAAAACGGCATCAGGCATTGGAGGTGGAGGTAATTCCGGAAGCCATGCAGGGAATATTCAGATAGGTCTTGTGTCTCCAGAAGAGCGCAGCCGCTCATTGTTTGAAATTGCTGCCGATGTTCGGCGCAAATTGGCAAAATTGCCGGGCGTTCAGGTATTCGTGAATCCCAGCGGTATCTTGCGTACTCTGTTGAACTTCGGTTCCTCCGCTCCTATTGATGTTGAAATACGCGGATTCGACCTTGAGACCGGAAACGCGCTGGCGAAAGAGATTGCACAAATTGTCCGATCAACTCCGGGTGCGGCGGATGTGCAAATCACGCGCGATGACAACTTGCCCGAACTGCACATCAACATCGATCGCGAAAAAGCTGGCGTACTGGGAATCGATGTTGCAGGCATTTCCAATACGATCTATACGTGCATGGCTGGAACTGTTGCGTCGCTGTACACGGATCCGGTCTCCGGTAATCAATATAATATTCTTGTTCGGCTCAATCAGGATTTCCGAAACCAGATCGAAGACTTAAAACAATTAACGATTATGACGGCAAACGGGCAGCAAGTGCTGCTCGGAAATATAGCAACGATTGAAAAACGCAGCGGTCCAGTGCAGATCGATAGAAAATATCAGCAGCGTCTTGACGAGGTAACGGCAAATGCTGTGGGGCGGGATTTGGGAAGCGTTTCGAAAGATATTCAGGATAAACTCGATAAGTTGAATGTACCGCAGGGATTTGAAATAAAACAGACGGGCAATGTTGAGCAGCAGAAAAAAACATTCGGTGATCTAAGCCTGGCATTCATGCTTGCCATTGTTTTAGTGTACGTCGTTATGGCGTCGCAATTTCAATCATTCATCGATCCGTTTATTATAATGTTCACCGTTCCGCTTGGCATTGCCGGCGTCTTGTGGATGTTGTTCCTTACGCATACAACCCTTTCGGTCACGTCGTTTCAGGGTGTGATCGTGATGGTCGGTATCGTGGTGAGTAACGGAATTCTTCTGGTAGATTATACGAATCATCTGCGCATAAGCGGTCTTGAATTGCACGAAGCCGTCGTACGCGGTGGCAGGACGCGCTTGAAGCCTATTCTTATGACATCGCTCGCGACTGTGCTCGGATTGATTCCGATGGCAATCGGGTTGGGTGGCGAATCTACCCAGGCGCCGCTCGCGATTGCTGTTATCGGCGGATTGACATTCTCTACCGTGTTGACGCTGTTCTTTGTTCCCATTCTCTATACCATATTTGAGGAGCGGTTCAAGCGGGAGATTCAAAGCGATGATGATGTTCAGACTAATGGCTCACTGATAACAGATCAGATCGAAGCAAATACGGAAAAACCACCGGTTGGCAAAACGCCGTCAAAACAAAAACGCAGAAACTCATAAAGCTCTTTTTCGACAGAATAGAATCAAATAACAACCCTTTATTCTAAGAACCATACTTGTAGTTGTTCTGCAAGTATGGTTCAGTTATGTATGTGACCCGTATCTCCTTCCCCAACATTCCGCTTGGTTTTCTCAGTATAAAAGAATAATTTGACGGCGAGTTCATGGCAATCTGCTGGAAGTCTTTCATTACGATAGGACTTGTAATGCTGAATTACATCTGGCTTTTCTTCATCATCATCGCGCTTGTTGTTGGCGTTGGCAAAGATATCAATGACGAAGTCCGAAATACCTATCGGAATGGCACACCGTTGGAAGTCATACTCATCTCTTCACAGGTACCGTCAGGAACGGCAACAAGATGCGAAGGACAATTCTATCTCACGGCAAAACAATTTAACGATTTCTACGGAATGTCATCACAGCTTGAAGACGTGAAACAACCGGCTGTACTTTCATTACTGCAAAACAAAACCGGTAACTTTATTTTCGCCTGTACAGAGGAAACACCTGTGTTATGGAAGGATATGGCTAAATCAGCATCGGGGAAGGATAAGCTGACAGGGAAAATCGAAAAAATCGAATTCTCAGATGATCATGGCTGGGCAAAAGCAACCATTGTAATGGAATCTATTCGATTTGTGAAATTGAAAGCAATTACACAAGCCGCAATTGATTTTGCAAACATCGCGGTAGAAATTGCCATCGGACTTATCGGTGTAATGTCGCTCTGGCTTGGTCTCATCAAAGTAGCGGAAGAAGCCGGATTAGTGAAAGTGCTCACACGATTACTTGCACCGATTACGAAACGTATATTTCCTGATGTACCGCCCGATCATCCTGCAATCGGTGCCATTATTATGAACACCGCGGCGAATATGCTTGGGTTGAGCAATGCGGCAACACCGTTCGGCTTGAAAGCAATGGAAGAATTGAACAAGCTCAATCCGAAAATTGGCACGGCGACAAACGCAATGGTGACGTTTCTCGCTATTAATACCGGTGGGCTCATTTTGATTCCGGCAACAGCGATGGCAGTACGGGCGGCAGTTGGTTCGACGAATATAGGCATTATCATCGGCACATCAATCTTTGCTGCAGGATGTGCAACAATCATAGGAATTATTGCATCGAAAATTCTCCAGCGTCTCCCGAAATATAAACGTGAGATGGTTGACGATACGAAAAAATCGGAGGAGATGAATCATGGCTGATCTCTTTCGCACTGTCATCAATTTTATTTCTATTCTTGCTATCCCGCTTATGATTGCAATCTTTTTAGGCTGGGGGTTTTTCAAAAAAGTTCGTGTCTATGAAGTCTTTGTTGAAGGAGCGAAGGACGGATTTCATACCGCCATTCGTATTATCCCGTATCTGGTAGCAATGTTGTTCGCCATCGGAATCTTCCGTGCCAGCGGCGCAATGGACGTACTAATATCGATCATCGCACCGCTCACGAATCTCATCGGTATGCCGCCGGATGCTTTACCGATGGCACTGATGCGTCCACTTTCAGGCAGTGGCTCTTTGGGTATTATGACAGAATTAATGAAGGTGCACGGACCGGATTCGTTTATCGGTGTCCTAGCCTCGACATTGTACGGCAGTTCGGAAACAACATTCTATATTCTCGCTGTCTATTTCGGATCTGTGAATATTAAAAATACACGGCATGCCGTACCAGTCGGGCTGCTTGCTGATCTTGCCGGCATGTTAGCGGCGGTCTTTATTTGTCGGATCCTTTTTGGAGTATAGTTCATTAAGAAAACAACAAAGTGGAAGAATTATGAAACCACTGAGAACTACGTTGATTATCCTCTTTGCGGTTGTAGTCTTTATTGCGATAGGAAATGGTCAATGGAGTGATACTAGGGCAGCAATGATGGGAACAAGTGGAGGTTCGATCCCGGTTGGATTTGGTGCTACGTTCATTGATGGTGAGACGTTTTATTTGATCAATCTCGAACCGGAAGTTGCATTTGGACAACTTGGCGTGGGCCTTGATCTGAATCTTCGTTTCACTACGAATGGTAAGCTCAGAACAGGTGACTACGAAACATTCGAGGACTATCTTCGCATCATCCGTTATGTTCGCTGGGCGCAAAAAGGCGATCCGTTCTATACTCGTGTTGGACAACTTGATTATTCTCTTCTTGGGCACGGCTCTATTGTTTATAATTACTGCAATGGTGCAAGTTACGATATGCGAAGGACAGGTATTGAATTGGATATGAATTTTGATAAATTCGGGTTTGAGTCGATGTACAGCGACATTACCGACAGAGGTCTGTTGGGAATGCGAGGATATGTGAAGCCGTTGAAACTCACGAGTCTTGCGAAAGTTCCGGTGATTAATAATTTTGAGGTTGGAGCGACATATGCGAGAGATTTAAGTGAAGTCGCAGACATAACATCTGCAGATTCCAGCGGTAGAGGCCTGTCCATTGTGGGCTTCGACCTTGGTTTGCCGATTCTCTCATACACAATTATCAAGTCTTCGTTGTATTTTGATTACGCGCAGATAATACATTATGGACATGGTACGTCCGTCGGTATCAATATGAATTTTTCCGGCCTTGGTCTTGTAGATTTGAGAGGAAAATATGAACTGCGGTTCAATGGCGTTCACTATCTGCCGGCATATTTCGATGCATTGTATGAACACGATAGATTCGACCCTGTGAGAAGATTGAGTAAATCCGATATGCTGGATACTATTGTTGCAAACCGAGGTTACTATGGCGAACTTATTATCAGCATCCTGAACTCATTCTATATTATTGCTGGCTATCAGGCACCGTACGATACAAAGAACGACGGTCTGTTACATGCAGAACTCCAATTACCGGAAGTTTCCGGTATAGTTATACGCGGCGCATTCGATAAAGCAAAGATAGGCCGTGTCTTTATTTTGGATAATTTTTCCATCTTGAGCGCGGAGATTGGGTATAAACCGGTTCGATACTTACTGGTTTCAACATTGTATCAACAAACGTACTCGAACAGAAATCCTGATGGTTCTTTACGTCCCGATGGTTCTTTTATCAAACAGATTCGTGTAGAACCAAAAGTGAGTTTCGTTTTTGATTTCTAAGATTTTCAGTTCTTGGCATAAATACGTGAGAGAAATGAATTGCACGCAAGAAAGGCAATTTGCCAAGACGATTTTATGACCATTCAAGTGTCGTGTTCCGCTGAAGATATTCTACCGGTGGATAGAGACGAAACACGCAATCCCTATTTGACAAAAACAAAAAATTTTTCTATTATTGGAATGCGCCGTCTCCCCGACGGCGCAAGATAGCCTCCCTAACCCCGGCGTCTGGTAGTGCGTCGGGGTTTTTCTTTTGGTTCTCAAGCACCTTTTGGCTACATTGCCAAAGCCTTTTCAACTTTGGACTTTCCACAGTGGAAAAGACGAAGCCATGCAGGCGTGGCAGACTGAAATTCTTGTGGATACGTTAAAAGCGTGTGGAAGCAATATACGATATGCACTTTATCCGGAAGCGAATCATCCGCAATCATGGATCCAGGCATATGCAGATCCAGAACCTTACACATGGCTGTTTGCTCAAACCTTGAAACAGCAGGATGCAATAAATATCACTCAATGAACATTGGAGTCTCTTTATGAGGATTTCAGATATACAGGGTACCGTTGAATTAAAGAATGGCGTTCCGATGCCGTATTTTGGACTAGGAGTCTTTTTAGTTCATGACGGAGAGGAAGTAAAACAAGCTGTGAAGTACGCATTATCTGCCGGGTACAGACACATTGATACAGCGTCTCTCTATGGGAATGAACACGGTGTTGGTCAGGCGATAAGAGAAAGCGGCGTGCCTCGCAAGGATATATTTGTTACAAGCAAAGTTTGGAACTCCGATCAAGGATATGATAACACACTGCGCGCATTTGATGTGAGCATAAAATTGCTGGGTTTCGAGTATCTCGATTTATATCTGGTCCACTGGCCGGTAAAAGGAAAATACATTGAGACGTGGAAAGCTCTTGAACACTTATACGCAGAAGGCCGTGTGCGTGCCATCGGTGTAAGCAATTTTCTCCGTCATCATCTCGAGGATCTGCTGGCGCACTGCAAAGTAGTACCGATGGTGAACCAAATGGAATTTCATCCGCGTCTTGTTCAGCAGAAATTGATAGATTTCTGCAATAGTCATACGATTCAGTATGAGGCATGGAGTCCCCTTATGCAGGGTAAAATTTTCAATATTAAGGAGCTCCATCCTCTTGCTGAGAAATATAAAAAGGATATTGCTCAAATAGTGCTGCGATGGAATCTGCAAAAGGGTGTTGTTCCAATCCCTAAGTCCATCCGCCGCGAGCGGATTATTTCCAACGCACAGATTTTCGATTTTGAAATTATGCCGAAGGATATGCAGGCAATCGATCGCCTGGATAAGAATGAACGTGTTGGTGCAGATCCGGATCATTTCAATTTTTGACGGGAAAGAAAAGAGATAAAATGGAAAATAGTAAAATATAATTACGATCGAGTAAACATATACCATGATCAATCATATTATCATTCCAATGATACTTTGTTTTGTTTTCATCATATTATCAATTCCTTTGATACTTCAAAAAGTGCGCCCGAATTGTTTCTATGGGGTTCGTACACGTAAAACAATGTCGGACGAGACTGTATGGTATAAGGCAAACAAATTCTTTGGATGCGGTTTGCTCATTTCCAGCTTGTTTTCTCTCGTCGTACTCATCGTTGCTGTTTTAATTCCTGACGTCATTTCAGTAATTATTGTCAATGAACTCGGGGGGGTAATTGTAGTGCTGCCGGTTGGTGTTCTTCTTATTATTTCATTCTTCTATTTTCGTAAATTATAGCTGATGTGTACCATGTATTATCATTTCTTTTTTTGAAAGACCATATCATGAAAAATCCTTTCGTTGCTTCACTTCTTGCTGTCCCGGCAATCATTGTTTCTTTCTCGTTTGGCCAATCTCAAATC
Organism: Bacteroidota bacterium; assembly: GCA_050013655.1. GTDB lineage: Bacteria > Bacteroidota > Ignavibacteria > UBA10030 > UBA10030 > Fen-1298. Next base: position 65,016 of record JBEKEV010000003.1, read on the forward strand.
CCACAAGACCCGCTTGTTGTACACATCGACACGACTGTAAAACCTGGCGATGATTTTTTTCAGTATGCAAACGGCAGGTGGTTTAAAGAAAACCCTATTCCCGCCAGCGAAGCGAACAATGGCCTCTGGCGGTTGATTCAGGATACGATTAATGCACAAATCCGCATTATGTGTGAATCCTCCGCTGCATTGACCAACGCCGAAAAGGGTAGCAATAAGCAAAAGATCGGCGATTTCTTTTTTACCGGCATGGACAGCATCACCAATAATAGAAAAGGGATAGCCGATTTAAAAAAAGATTTTGATATGATCGACAGCATAAATGATATAAAGGGGATTGTCCATGCAGCGGCGTATATTCATGCTGTTTCCGGTTCGCCGATGTTTAGTTTTGGTGTGGGACAGGATGATAGAATCAGCAGCAAGAATGCTGTCTTTATCTGGCAAGGAGGATTGAGCCTGCCCGACAAGCGCTACTATTTCGATGCCGATTCCGCTGCCATGATGATCCGTCAGAAATTTGTTGTGCACGCAGGCAATATGTTTAAAATTCTCGGTTATGATGACGTAAAAGCAAAACAAGCCGCCGAAAATCTGATGACGCTGGAGACCGCACTTGCAAAAACTTCACGCAACCGAGAAGACACACGCGACCCTCTGAAAAATTACAATAAAATATCTTTCAAACAGTTGACTAAAACTACTCCAAATCTCGATTGGTATATTTTTACGAAAGGCGTTGGTTTGCGTATCGTGGATACTGTTATCGTCGGCCAGCCTGAATTTCTCACTGCACTGAACGGGTATCTCAAAACAGTTTCTATCGATACCTGGAAAAATTATCTCAAGTACCACCTTGTGCGCGGCCTTGCAGTGTACCTTGATGACAAAACATATCTTGAGATATTCAGCTTTTATTCCACGACACTTCGGGGAGTGCAGGAACCGAAACCGAGGTGGAAACGTGTCGTCGAGCGAACCGATGGATCGCTTGGTGAATTGATCGGGCAGGTGTATATGTCTGAATATTTACCCAGTGGAACAAAAGAAAAGCTGCTGGAGATCGGAAATGCCATCAAGGAAGTATACGCAGAACGGATAAAGAAATTGGATTGGATGAGCGAAGCCACAAAAGTGAAGGCACTCAAGAAACTCAGTACAATCATCATGAAAGTCGGTTTTCCGGATAAATGGAAAGATCTCAGCAAAATGCAGATCGATCGTTCTTCCTATGTCCGTAATGTCATGAGTGCCAATATGTGGGGATTCGATTATATGATTTCTAAATATGGCAAACCGGTCGACCGGACTGAATGGGACATGGAACCTCAAACCTATAATGCATATTACAATCCATCCAATAATGAAATCTGTGTACCGGGATGCAATATTATTATTCCGGGGTATGAACGCACGCTCGCTGATGATGCGCTGCTGTATTCCAACATTGGCGCAACGTTTGGGCATGAGATAACGCACGGGTTTGACGATCAGGGAAGCAAGTATGATAACAACGGAAACTTGAATAATTGGTGGACGAGCGATGACAGCATCAAGTTTTACACCAAAACAAAAATGATCGTAAAACAATATAACGAATATATTGCTGTTGACAGTCTCCATATTAATGGAGAGCTGACGCAAGGCGAGAACATTGCCGACCTCGCCGGTACAATGATGGCGTATGAAGCATTCAAGAAGACTCATCAGTATAAGAGGAACGAAATTCTTGCAGGATTGCAATCAGACCAACGCTTCTTCCTCGGTTATGCATTTGCGTGGATGGTGAACGAACGGCCAGAAGCAATTGCCAATCAAGTGCGCAGCAATGAGCATTCGCCTGCAAAATTCCGCGTGATCGGTCCATTATCGAACATGCCGGAGTTCTATACAGCGTTTGGAATTAAACACGGCGACGCCATGTGGCGTCCGGATAGTGCAAGAGTGGTGATATGGTGATAAATTTCTTTTATCATTCTCAAAGGCTTCAGCGAGTTAACGGATTCTGCTGAGAATCTCACGGTTTTAGCCGATATTCAACTATCTCAAACCCTCCATTTTGGAGGGTTTTTTATTGCTTTTCCGCGCCTGTGTGGCTATATTGACACGGATTTGAATTGATATTTCTACGGAAAGCAGCCCGCAATAATAGGAAGTTATGCCGATACTGAACCAGCTTATCACGACAGTACTTCCGTTCATTCCGAAAACAATAGTTGGCCAGGTGGCAAAACGGTATATCGCCGGAGTCCGTTTGTCCGAGGGTGTTCGTGTTGCAAAGAGCCTCAACGAAAAGGGAATGATGGCAACGATGGATCTGTTGGGCGAGGATGTGAAAAATGCCGGCGAGACCGAACAAATAAAAAAAGGAATTCTTTCAATTCTCCAATCAGTCAAGGAGAATAAGCTAAATTCTAATGTCTCCATCAAGCCGACACAACTCGGACTGAAGATCGACAAGGAACTTGGTTATCGTAATCTGAAGACAATTATTAAAGAAGCAGACCGGCTTGGTAACTTTGTGCGGATCGATATGGAAGATGCAACGACGACGGATGATACACTTACAATGTACCGGCGACTCCGTGCAGATGGTTTTCAAAATACCGGTGTTGTCATTCAGGCATATATGCACAGAAGTGAAGCCGACGTTCGGGCGCTTATGAAGGATGGAACGAATATCCGGCTGTGCAAAGGCATTTACGATGAGTCACCGTCAATCGCATATAAAGAACGGCAGGAAATCCGGAATAATTATCTCTCGCTTTTAAAAATTATTCTTGAAGCCGGTTCTTATGTTGGTATTGCAACGCACGATGGTTATTTAATCGATGGCGCTTGTGAGATGATACAAAAGTACGGGTTGGGAAAAGAGCATTATGAATTTCAAATGCTTCTTGGTGTACGCGAGAAGCGCCGTGACACGATTGTGAACGATGGCCATCATTTACGGGTATACATACCGTTCGGCGAACAGTGGTATGCTTATTCTATGCGCCGATTGAAGGAAAATCCGCATATGGCGTGGTATGTTACAAAAGCGATTTTTATTCGTTGATCTCATACTTCACTCAAACGTAAGGAGATGTTTATGGCAGATGGAACGAACATAGGCGGCCTGAAAAAATTTATCCCGTATGTTCCTGTTCATACCGACATGAAAGAATTTACAATCCGCGCGCTGCTCATCGGTTTGGTGATGTGTGTGGTACTCGGCGCAGCAAATGCTTATCTCGGTTTGAAAGCCGGGATGACGATAGCAGCAACATATCCTGCTGCGGTTATCGGTATGGCATTGCTCAAAATCATGAAAGGATCCATCCTCGAAGAGAATTTTGCCCGAACGGTCGGTTCCATTGGCGAGTCTGTTGCGGCAGGTGCGATCTTTACCATTCCGGCGTTCGTGATTCTGCATATCTGGGATTTCACACCGGAAAATATGTTGACAGAATATCTTATCTCCTCATCGCTCATGATTCTCGGCGGTATTCTTGGAATTATGTTTGTCACGATTCTCCGCCGAGTGATGGTAGAAGATCAGACTTTACCGTTTCCAGAATCTGTGGCAGCAGCAGAAATCCATAAGGCAGGTCAACGCGGCGCTGGAGCAGCGATCATGCTATTCAAAGCAATGGCAGTCGGCGCATTCATTAAACTGATTGATGGATTGGGAATATTTCACTCATCGAACGATTTTCAAGTCATGGTCGGACGTGTAAAAGAATCATTTGTGAAACTTGGATTGAAACCGGATTCGGGAAAAATTCTTGGCGGTGGTATCACGACAATTTCTGCACCCGCTGCTACACCTGCATACATTGGTGTCGGGTATATCATCGGACCGGAACTCGGAGCCTTAAACTTTGCAGGGGGCGTTCTTGCGTGGGGATTATTTGTTCCCCTACTGGTGTTTTTCCTGGGACCTCAATTGATCGACAAATATCTTGTTGCAAGTAACGGTGATTCGTTGAGCGCTTGGAGTGCACTCACCGGTCATCTCTATCGCTACATTGTTCGGCCTATCGCTGTCGGAGGAATGCTCGTTGGCGCATGCTACACTCTCTGGAAAATGCGCAAGAACTTAATTCTTGGCATCAAGCGCGGCATCGCTGATGTGAAGAAATCGGCTACTGCAAAAGCGGCAACAGAAAGAACTGAGAAAGATATTTCGTTCAAAGCAGTCATTCTCGGTATCGTCGTTGTCTTTACATTGATGATCGGGCTTTATTTTTACTTCACAAACATCATGCTTGGTGCAATCCTTGCTGCCGTAGTTATGCTGGTTGCAGGATTCTTCTTCGCGGCAGTTTCAGGAAATCTTGTCGGTATGATCGGTTCATCCAATAATCCTATTTCCGGATTAACACTTGCAACCACTGTCGTGGCTGCGCTGACAATGGTCATCATTGGCGTCACAGGGATACAAGGAGTTGCTGCCGTTCTTGGCGTTGCTGCCGTGGTGTGTGTGTCATCGGCAGTTGCCGGAGAAATGCTTCAAGACCTCAAAGTTGGCCACATTCTCGGCGGAACACCATCGAAGATGCAAGTCGGAGATATTATCGGCGTTATCCTTGCCGGATTAGTGCTGTTCTTCCCGCTCTATGTTCTTCACAACTCCGATCTTGCAAGCAATCCATTGACAGGTGGATTTGGCGGTCCAAAACTTCCTGCACCGCAAGCTGGATTAATGGCTGCATTGTCACAAGGAATTGTCGGCGGCGAAATGGCATGGCCGCTTGTGCTTGTTGGAATTGCATTAGGCATTTCCTTGATATTAATCAAAGTAAAAAGTCCGATGTTATTTTCTGTTGGAATGTATTTGCCGCTCGAAACAACATTTGCAATATTCATCGGCGGATTGATTCGCGGTTTAGTCGATAAACGCGCTTCTCAACGAGGTTATAACGATGCCCAAAAGGCAAGAGTCGAGAACGCCGGAATATTGTCTGCATCCGGATTAATTGCAGGAGAGGCGTTGATGGGATTGTTCATCGCTACTGTTGTGTTTATTCGGGATCGAATGAGCGGTAAGCCGGAATTCTGGACATTGGAAGGATTTGAATCAATTGCATCGTGGCTGGCAATTCCGATTTTTGCGATACTCGCCTTATATTTAATCTATATTCCATTATCGAAAGCAGGAAGGGCAGACGAACCTGCACCTCCGACTGCGATGATGTAATCTGACAAGGTGAGGGCACTTAAAGATAGTGTAAGGTGTTCTATATTCGACAAAATATTTATCAAATAAATAGTTAGCGATTAACGTTGATAAGACAGAATTCAAATCCATTAGATATTTTTGAATTAAGACCGAAGCAATTGTATCCATCTGAACTAGTGGAGAAAGGAAAAGTCGTCGTTCTTGTGCCGGAACCTCAAAGTAAACTCGTTGAATGGTTCCTGCCCAAAAAGAACAAGGCATATGTGCGTGTGAAACTTGATCTTCTGTGTAGTTTCGTTTGGGATTCTTGTGATGGTACCATGACAGTGCGGGATATCGCAGATAAAATGAAACAAGAATACGGCGCATTCGCTGAACCCGTCGATACGAAAGTAAGCAGTTATATCAAGTGGTTGCACACACACAGATTTATCGATGTAGATTTGAAAAGCGAAGAGAAATCGCAGTTCTATACAAAAAATAAGAGAGGTTGATATGTCGAATCCATTGGAAGGCTTGAAACCGGAATTGGTGTGGAAATACTTTGCAGAGATTAGCAAAATTCCGCGCGGTTCAAAAAACGAAAAGAAAATTTCTGATTACATCGTCGAGACAGCAAAGAAGCTTGGTCTTGAAGCAAAACGCGATAAGGTGCTCAATGTTCTTGTGCGCAAACCGGCATCCCAGGGACGCGAAAACGTTCCCATGGTCTGCCTGCAAGGGCATCTCGATATGGTCTGCGAGAAAAATAAGGACAAAGTTCACAACTTTGAAAAGGATCCGCTCGAATTAGTTGTGAACGGCAATTATTTAATGGCCAACGGAACGACGCTGGGCGCCGACAATGGCATTGCCGTGGCGACGAATCTTGCACTTATGGAAGACAAGTCGGCTGTCCATGGCCCGTTGGAATTTCTCTTTACCGTCGATGAAGAAACTGGATTGACCGGGGCGAATAATCTTCAACCTGGATTTGTTGCGAGCAAGATTCTGATGAATCTTGATTCCGAAGAGGAAGGTGAATTGTATGTCGGATGTTCGGGCGGAAAAGACACTACCGGAACATGGAAAACTGCGTACGAATCTATCGATCTGAGATATGCTCCGGCTCTTGTGAAGGTCAAAGGGCTGAAAGGCGGGCATTCCGGATTAGAGATAGACAAAGGACGAGGAAATTCTCTCAAACTTCTGAATCGTGTCTTGATAGAACTTGATAAGCTCGGCGTGCGCATATCGACATTAGAAGGAGGAAACAAGAGCAATGCGATTCCACGCGAGGCAGAAGCTATTGTCTACGTCCCGAATAAAAAACTGAATGACGCGAGTGCGGTAGTCTCGCAATATAATTCCATCCTCCGAGAGGAACTCTCCACAGTTGAGCCCGATCTTGCCATTCTCATTGAAGAAGTAAAGGGAAAGAAAAAAGGAAAGGTGTTGAAGAAAGCGATTCAAAAGAAAATCCTTCAAACGCTCTCCGCATTGCCGCACGGCGTCATGAAAATGAGTGCAGATATTCGGGGATTGGTTGAGACTTCCACCAATGTTGCCATCATCAAGACAGATGCAAAAAGCGTTACCCTGATCACCAGTCAGCGAAGTTCTGTTGCGTCTGAGATCGATGAGATTGTTTATACGGTTGCATCAATCCTGCAGCTTGGTGGTGCAGACGCTGAGACATCAGATGGATATCCGGGCTGGAAACCAAACATGGACTCGAAGATTCTGAAAATTGCACGAGAGACTTATAAAGAACTCACAGGGAAAAAGCCGGAAGTAAAAGCAATTCATGCCGGACTCGAATGCGGGATCATCGGTGAAAAATATCCGGGAATAGATATGGTTTCGTTCGGCCCGACGCTCGAAGGAGTACATTCTCCGGATGAAAAAATGCATATCGATACAGTCGAAATGTTTTGGAATTTCCTGATGGCAATTTTGAAGAATGTGAAGTAAAGATGAGTGAAGAATGGTGGAGGGAAGACGCTAGAAGAAAGAGGTTAGAAGAAAGCAAGGGAGTGGGATGGAGAAGAGTCACAAAAGACTTGATGTATGGCTTAAGAGTTTTGAATTGACGAAGTCTATTTATGAAGTGACAAAGAAATTTCCATCTGAAGAGAAATATGGATTAATATCACAAATGCGAAGAGCAGTTGTTTCCATTCCGTCAAATATAGCAGAAGGAGCGGCAAAACAAACGAATAAAGACGCAATACAGTTTTTTGTTGTTGCGCGAGGCTCGCTAAGTGAACTCGACACACAAATAGAGCTCTCTCGTTCATTGGATATGATGAATAACGCCGACTACCAACTTTTAACTGAACAGATCAATTCTTTTGATTCATTGCTTTCTGGTTTCATCCGGTATCGAAGGTCTCGGAATCAGTAATTCAAAGCTTAACAATGTTTCTCTTTTACCATCTCCCATTTTCCATCTAGCTTAGAAAGCATTTTATAAAATAAACAACGGATATAGTAAATGATGACAGATTTAAATAGCAGCCAATCTTCGATTGAAGTAAAAAGGCATACTTGGTTCCATCCATCTCGTCGTCCGTATCGTTATGCGGTACTTTTTATCGTGAGCCTGCTGACGTTCGGCAGTTATTTTGCGTATGACAGCGTAGGTGCTATAGCGCCAAAACTTATCGAAGCGCTTGGCATCGGCCGTGAATCCATAGGGCAAATGTACACGCTCTATAGTGTTGCGGCAATTCTCTCTGTGTTCATCGGTGGAATGTTAATTGACCGCATTGGAACACGACGCGCAAGTCTCCTTTTTTCTCTGCTTGTTACTGCCGGTGCGTTGATTGTTGCCATTGCACCTAATATCTGGATCCTTTACTTCGGACGTTTCATTTTCGGCTGGGGATCGGAATCGCTGGTCGTGGCACAAAGCGCCATCTTTACACGATGGTTTAAGGGAAAGGAATTGGCGTTTGCGTTTGGAGTAGGGCTCACCATTAGCCGGTTAGGAACACTCTTCAGTTTTAATACAGAAGCGTTGATTGCCGAATACTTTCGTCATTATAGTGCAGCACTGTGGGCTGCAGTACTATTTTGTTGTTTATCACTTCTTGCAAATGCACTCTACATCATGCTGGATAGACGCGGCGAGCGGGAACTCAAATTGCAGGAAGAAGGGGGCGGTGATAAAATCGTTCTTGCGGACGTTAAGAAATTTCGTTCCTCCTACTGGTATGTGACGCTGCTCTGTTTGACATTTTACTCAGCAATCTTTCCTTTCACGGCACTCTCGACGGATTTTTTCAACACTAAATGGGGACTTCCGCTCACGGTGGGGTCAGAAGGTGGCTTCCTTACTCAAGTGTTTTACAATGTCATCCACATGTTCAGCACGGCAGGTGGTACTACGACAATTATTATATTCGCCTCAATGATATTAGCACCGGTCTTCGGACAATTACTTGATCGCTTTGGTCGTCGAGCAACGATTATGGTTGGCGGATCAATTCTTATGGTTCCGGCTTTTCTTACGATGGCGTTTACGATGATACCACCGGCATTTCCAATGGTCGTACTCGGAGCAGCTTTTGTGATGGTTCCGGCTGCAATGTGGCCGTCGATTCCGCTTCTTGTAGAGAAGAATCGAGTTGGTACAGCATTTGGTTTGACTACGATGATCCAAAATTTCGGTCTTGCACTTTTTCCATGGCTTAACGGCCTTCTGAGGGATGCAACGCAGTCATACACCGCAAGTATGGTCATGTTTTCTATGCTCGGTGTCATTGGTCTGATCTTTGCACTTCTTTTGCTCCGCGCCGACAGACGAGAGGGTGGGAAATTGGAGAAAGTGGATAGAAGTGCATCGGCATCTGGTGGAGACAGTGAGGTTGTGACCAACAATTGATCGGTAATATGGCTGAGCCGGTTCTTTATTTTCCCAAGAAACGGCTGGAGTAGTTTTTCACGTTTGGTCATTAGCCCCAGCTGGCGCTCGTTTGTAACGAGTGCCATGTAAGCTACTACTCTATTTTCGATTCAGTTGGACAACTGTGTATCTCATCAAAAAAAGGTGTTCTTTTTTCTTCAACGCATTTTACGGCATATAGATAAAGTGCGGCGCTCCATGTTTGCCAGTCCTGCCCCATGGGCTTGCCGTTTTGCGCTTTTAGCCATTCGTTAAATCCAAAATCGACCCTCCCGGTATTGGAAATTTTTATACTATGGGTAAGCGTAACGAGCTTTTTCCTGGCGAGCTTGTATCTTTTAGACGCAACTAAAGCCGCTATATAAAACCCGCATATAAAAGGCCATATACCGCCATTGTGGTATTCTCCAGGTTTGTTATATATTGAATATCGCACATGCCAGTCAGGATCTTTAGGTTTAATAAAGGGGAAAAAATTAGGCGGCAAATCAACTGCTAATTCTCCTCTTTTTTTCATGCCTGTACACTCCTCTTCGATCCAGGAAATCATTTCCTTAGCCCGAGAGGGCGATGCAATTCCGGAAAGTATAGCAAGACAGTTACCGAGCAAGTCGAATCGTTCGCTGCTATAAATTTTATACGACCAGAAAGCATAGTAAGGCTTGTGTTTTATTACAAGACCTTCGTGGACATGATGGTGTATCGTTCCGCCCGTAATGGTAAACCGCCTCATATCTTGGCGCATCCTGTCTGCTCTTTCGTACTTGCCCAGGAGCCGGAGATAACTATAGACCAAGGTGTTTACAAATAGTCCATATCCGGTCACCCATTGTTCATCGCGCCAATCGCTTGTCGGCTGCTGTGCAACAAGGTACCGGTCCGAAGGGCTTTGATACTCCATCCATGTCAATGCTTTTTCAACTGCTTCATTAAGAAAGTCCGATTCACCTGATACTTTTCTAAAAATGCCAACACCGAGCAAAAACAAAGGAGTTGTATCACTTGATCCACGATTCTCTTTGTCGTGCACCAGCGAAGGGATATGACCATGTTCTGTCTGATTTTTCGCCAGTGTTTTCAATACTCTCCGAATGCTCTTCAGTAGCGTCTGATTTTCAGAAACAGCAATTCCCAGAATGGAAAACATCAAATCCCTTGTATATGGCTCCGGATATCCCCAACCAGCAGTCCTTGGAAGTCCATGGTAAGTTCCGTGACTATTATGAAGCAGCACTTCAAGGGCGGCCTTCTTCGCCTCTTCTATCTCTGGCGTTAATTTGATAATTTGCTGATGTGCTAATTTGCTAATTTTTTTCATCTTCAAATTACTTTATTCCCAATTTATCGTTCATTATCTGAACAAACCGTTTTGCAACAACGCGATAATCAAAATTTTTCACTACACGCTCCCTTGCAGCTTTTCCCATTTTTTCGCGTAACGTCGCATCAGTCATAAGATCCATCAAATAATTAGCAATATCATGGACATTGGCACGGTAATCCACCGTCCGTGGCTCCTTAAAAACCACCCTATGTTTATCTTCAAAGCCCGATTCATTGCCAAGTGTTACCTGGTCCACAACAATTTTCTGTGCTACATCTGCCAGGAATGCCGTTTCGCCATGGATAAGTGTATCAAGCATTCCCATAGCCTTAATACCTATAACCGGTTTTTCGCATGCTCCCGCTTCAACTTGCGGCATTCCGAATCCCTCAAGCCGGGAAGGGGCCGCATATATATCGCATGCCCCAAACAGGTAAGGCATGAAATTTCGTGAAATGGTGTTGGTTTCATAAGTGACATTTTTTTCAATGCCCAAATTTGTCGCCATTTCCAGATCAGCCAGGTTTTGAACCTTGGTTCGAGGTTGAGGCCATACTTTGCAAACATATTTCCAATCAGGCGCTTTCGTATCAATGATTGCAAGCGCCTGCATTACTTCCTGTGCACCTTTTGATGCGGCGTCGCCGCCAACGGTGAGAATCATTATCTGATCGGGTGAAATTCCCAGAGCTTCGCGCACCGCCAAAATTTTCGGGTCATCCTTACTGTAAGGGATAAAAGCATCCGTATCGCAGCCTACAGGTAACACTTCTATTTTATCGCCATTGATCCCATCTCGAATATACATTTCCTTCACCCAATTCGATGTCACTAGTATAAGCGGAAGTGCATTCAAAACCACTTGGTAGTTTGCAATATAGCCGTCGGCAACCAGCCATGGTACCGGCTGCACGCCATACCGTTGCGGGTGAAGCACTAATTGCGGCGTGTGCCCCCAATAACCAACACCAACAACAACATCTGGCTTAAACCAGCGATAGTACCATTCCTTTTCCTGTGCTGATTCTAAATGAACAGGATGGACATCAATACCCATTTCAAGAAGTCCCCTGTAAAGAAGATTACCCTGGGTTGATAGCCCTCCGGGTGAAGGAGGGTAATAATATAATAGCAATACTTTCATGTTAAAACGCCTCCATTATCAAGCCATTTTTTTGCATCGTTCGGATTGGAAAATTGCCAGAATGATTCTGCCCGCGGTGTTGTTTCTGCTTCCCAGCTATTTTTTTCAAATCCGTAGGTGGATGTAATGATGCTGTATTTTCTCAGCCATATCCGTTTCGTAAGTTTTCGGTAAATAGTGGCTCTTTCAATTGATCTGGGATAGTATTCCTTATTGCCGTCCTCGTAAGCAAATGTTAAAAGTTCGTTTGTAGATATTTTATCGGCATGCCAGAGTGTAATCACTGCTTTACTTACTTCCTCATGCCGGATATGTCTGGTATATTCTCCTGAAGGATTATGGGAAATGATTAAGTCGAAATGAGTCGGGGGAAGCAACTGCATGATGGCACGTTCTACCTCTTTTCCCTCCAATGGCTTTTGTTCGGGGCCATCATCAAGATCGCCCATGATCCCTTCTGATTTTAAGATTTTTAATGCTTTATAAAACCTGGGTGCCCGGTCTTTATCGTTTCCCCGGCAAAGACAAATAATAAACCAATTCCATGAGGGATGGCTCAGTATTGTTCCTCCTGCCCATAATGTTTCATCGTCGGGGTGAGCCACGATTACAGCTACAGACTTTGGAATTTTACGATCCATTTTTATATTTTTCATTGGGTAATGTATAAAGTAACAATTCATCGACCAATGCCGACAAACTCAGGGAAGCGCATGCTATTTGTTCATCGGCTGCACCATAATAAATGTAAAGGGTATCTCCAAACAGGGCTGTTCCCGTTGGGAATACAACATTGTTGACTTCTCCTTTTTGTTCCCAATCATATTCGGGCGAAAATAATGCAAAGGGCAGACGGGCAATTTCTATTGAAGGATCATCGAGTTTCAGTAAGGCTGCACAGGCAGAATACACATTTCCATTGGGAGTTTTTTGCACGCCATGGTATATCAATACCCATCCTTGTTCTGTTTCAATCGGTGGGCATCCTCCGCCAATGTAGTTTGATTCATGCTTATACCGGGGATCCATCACGATATGTTTCTGCAGTCTCCTGCAATATCTTCTCCAGAATTCTTTCGTGAGTTCCTTCAAGTTATTTATTGCTGCAATCTGAATGCCCGGTCTGATACGATGCAGGAAACACAACTTGCCGTTTATCCTCCTGGGAAAAAAAATCACATTCTTGTCCCACAATAATATTTTCTTTTCGATATCTGTTTCCCGGTAATAAAATTTGTGATTACGGTAATACTTTTTATTTACCCTGGCAGCCGATTCCAGAAGATATACGAATTCGACATAGGTGACGGGAGGTACAATTATTCCGCGCTTTTCAAAATTCTTCAAGTCGGTAGAAACAGCTAATGCTCCCTGTGCATTAATTCCATCATAAGCCGTATAGGTTAGATAGTACAAGCCATCAATCTTTACAATGCGGGCATCTTCGACACCGTGCGATTCGTATTCGTATTGAGAAGTAATGACAGGTTTATCGCTTCGTTCTCTGATCGTAAGCGGGCCGTCGAGTTCGCAATAACCGATGGTGGAATAATTCCCTTTTCGCACAGCCCGGTAAAAAAGGTGAACCGTATTACCCTCTTGCATGACAGCAGGGTTCAATACGCCTTCGTTTTCGAATTCGAGTTCTGTTTTGTTAAGTAAAATGCCTTCTTTTTTAACTTCTATCATATTTTTATTTTTTATTTGAACCTTTATACCAATTGCATAGGATTATTCATTTATGAGTCGGTTGATTTGAACTGATTTTCAATAAGTTTATTTTGTCAAAATTGAATTTCCTTTTTGCATCTCTGAGGATCCAGAAGATGACCCCGCTTATCAATGCTGCAAAAAAGCACCATACTGAAGCGAGATATTGCCAAAAAAATACTGCTGTAACTACACATGATAAAAACATTAATATACCTAAAAGATGCGTTCTTTGAATGCTCGAAACAAAAAGAGGAGTGATAGAAGCAATAAAGTAGACTATAAAAGCCAACGCGGTCAAAGATTTAGGGAAATCAGACCTATACTGAATATGATAACCCATAATTTGCGGGGTGACATTGAAAAACAATAAACAAAAAGCATAATACAATGACACTGATACACCCATAAAGAGAAGAATCCTCAATATTCTTTTTCTTTTTTTATTCTCTTCCATGAAGAAAACTGAAAGAGGAATCATCATTGGCCAAAGAACCTCAGCCATTATTAAAAATATATATTTACTAAATATATGAACAGTACCATATTCTGGATTTCGTAATGTTAACCATAAACAACCTTCAGCAAATTGTTGTAACCCAAAAAATAATGGAATACTCGCAAATACGAGCTGAGAAGGTTTATGGACTTCCTTAACAGTAGCAACACCTATAGTAGAAATGATAACCCCTCCTGCAAAACTTGCCTCTGCTGAAAAACACATATGATTTCTCTTTCTATTAGTAAGTATTTAAAGCTTATTATATTAAAAATCTCTAACCAAAAAAAAACGATTATTAGATAATGATACAATTATTAAATGGATATTAGCTTTTTTCCCACAGCCTCGCTGCCAACGTATGTCGGCTACACGCCGTACCTTTGCGAACTATTAATGACTCGTTCCATATGAGCATCAGTGTGGAACGACCACAATAATCCTTTTCAACAAAGGGAGCGGCGTTGATACTGCTGTTATGTGAAGTGACGGCTGAGAGGCACAAATGTTAGATAAACCATAACGGTTGGACATATCCTAACTTTATAATCATAATTGCCACAAGTTTCAATTCCCCATTCTTTGACCACGGGTTTCCAAATATAAGTTTTTATTTCTTATGATTTTTCTATTCTTTTCAGGTATTGTTATTTCTTCCTTGCTTTCGAGTACGCTATTGCTGCCGCTTGCTTTTGTGCCTGTTTCATCGACTTTGGGCGGCTCGTTCCTGTTGTTCCCTTCTCCTTATAATTGTGAAGCAGCTCCTTCACGTTTGAGCTGATCACTTTCTTTGACTTTCCCTTTTTTAGCGGCATCTTCTTGTGTAATAATTTTTCTTTTCTGAACCAACCTTTTCACTGATTCCTGAGCGAAACGTATAACATCAATATAGTAAAATTACTATTCATTTTTATGCGTGTTATGTGACGTATCGGTCGCAGATCAAGAAGATATCTCATCAATAAATTTCGACGTTCTAGCTTTATATGTCCGTTTCCTGTAATCAAATTGAAATTGCTTAAGATCAACTTTATGAACATTTTTACCGGTCCATTCCACCGTTGAAATAAGATGAAGTTCCTTTTTTGCTCTAGTCATTCCAACGAATAGCAATCGACGCTGAGCTTCAATTGAGTCAATGCCTTGCTGCTCATTCGGCAAGATCCCCGAGAGCAAGCCGTTGACTATTACATAGTCTGATTCAAGCCCTTTAGACTTGTGAATAGACATCACATTTATTTGGCTTTCCACAAACTCTTTTTGTTTTCTCAATTGGCGGTTTAATGTTTTTACTGAGGCCTCAAGGTCGTTCAAATCAAGCAATTGCTCGTATTGTGTAAAAGCGGATTCCATTTGACAAAGATTCTGGAAAGTTGGTTGATTCACAAGAGCACTTGCCAGGATTTGTGAAATGCCTTTCATTTCAATGAGTTCATCAATTAATTGATCTTCGTTAAAACCCTTTTGAAAGCGTGATTTGAGATGATTTATGATTTTCTGTTTGTTAAGTGATCTCGTTGTAATTAGAACGTAAGAGTAGAAAAAGCAACTTGTTCGAACCGTAAATTGAATTCAATGACCAGATGTGAATAAGCGTTTGCTCATCGATTGGTGGAAGCCAAAAATCAACAAAGCTGATTTGGTTTTCAGTAAGCATTGTTCGTAAAGAATTTACAGCAAACCCTACAGGACTTAAGAGTAGAATACTAGCATTTGGTTCACGGATGTGGATTTGTCTAAGGCAGTCAAATATGTAATTGTCAGATTCCGCTTGAGTCAGAAATTGCTTGATTATTACGGAGCCAGGCTTGTTCGATATCTTCCATTCCTTTTGAATTCGATGCTTATTGAATTTGATGAGCTTCGTAGCTAAGTCCACAACTAAATCTGGACACCTATGGCAAATGTTCTCATTAGAAAGTCGTTCAATTGACGGTTCGTTATATAAGCTGATTATCCCATCAGGGTCAGCATCTTTGAAGCCGTATATGGATTGGTCATCGTCACCCAAAATAATAGATTGATTTGACACTTTTGCCAGTAAGAGAACCAATTGTTGTTCTTGCGGATTAAAATCCTGAAATTCATCGACAATTAGAAGATCCAGATTACCAAGTTTATCTTGTGTATAGGCCGGATTGGTTCGCATGAATGATACGCACTGCAAAATCATTGAATCAAAAGTAATGCACCGTAACATATCACAAGCTACTTCAAAATCTAAATCGAGTTTCATGCATACTTTTCTCAAAGCTGATTCTTCTTCCTTGATAAGAATATGAAGAGTTGGAAGATGGTTAAGAACTAACGCAAAACTGTGGAGAGTAAAACAGCTGACATTTGAGTGATCAGAAAATTTAGCTTTTAGTTCATTTACAGTAGCGTTTGTAAACGAAAGAATAAGAATGGATTGGGCATTACTGAAACTCTCCTTAATCAATTCCTTGATTCGACTAGTTTTTCCTGTGCCAGGACCGGCAAGTAGAATTTTCATACTCAAAACCGTTTAGGATTATGATTTCTGCGACAGATATATTACCTAATTAGTGTAAAACCACATCCACCAACCTGTCCGCCATTTGTGTGGTGGAAGGTGGAGAAGTTACGTGTATCCGTCCAAATCGGCATGCTATACGCCATTATTTTTCTCACTTGTAATTTATTTTTTGAATTGGAACCCCTTACTGTATCACTAATAGCCTCATAAGTGAAACAACTGCAAATAAAGTACTCGAGAGATCAATCAAACGCAAATAGAACACTAAAAACTGTCCCCTATTTCGCGTATTGTGCAGGATAGAGGAGCAATCATGGTGTCTCCCGTCTTAGCTCTTTACCGAGTATCTCATTTTCTAAATCTTTTCTTTTCTTCTATTACAGAAAATCTGTATCTTACCAAGGTTCACTTTTAGATTCCTTCTTCGATGAAAAATTAGTGGAGACCATATGAAAAATATTTTTCTTTCGTTGTGTGTTCTATCGTTTGTCTTTGTATCAATCTCTCTTGCTCAAATAACTACCTCGGGGTTATCAAAAGCTGAAGACTTGAACAGACCGGTGTACGGTTTGGGGTTGTCGGCAGGATGGGGTTCGGGTGTCGGACTAAGTTTTCGTTCTCATTTTCCATCGAAATCATCGCTTCAAGCAGTTTTTGGAATTATTAAAACATCGGACAAACTTGCGATGAGCGTTGGCGGTGAATATCAATATGATCTTGTGAGGAACAATGCAATACGATTTTTTATTGTAGGCACAGTCGCGTATTTCTACCATGGCGCTGAATTCAATGAAGTAGAAGGTCCATTTCGGATGGGTGGAGGTATCGGCGGTGAATTTTATGCGCAAAATGCACTGCATATAACAGTTGAGGGTGTGTTTGTTTATTTTTCAGACGGCAGGGTTATTCCTCTCCCGCAAATTGCCGCACACTACTATTTCTTTTAACAGAAAAACATGCTCGCATCGCATGTAGTTGTCACACATTCACTCAAGATTCCGCTTGCCGAACTGCAATTTCGCACAAGCCGAAGCGGTGGACCCGGCGGGCAGAACGTCAACAAACTCGAAACACGTGTTGAACTTTTGTTCGATGTCGCTCGTTCGCCCTGCATACCTGAACGTCTTCGCCAGCGCTTATTGAGAAATCTATCCTTCAAACTTGATTCTTTAGGCGTTCTGCGAGTTGTTGCTCAGGACTCTCGCAGCCAATGGAAGAATAAACAGTTTACCATCGAAAGATTGGCAGCGCTTCTCAAATCTGCATTGAAAGTACGCAAGAAACGAATTTCTACTAAGCCGACTAAAACTGCTCGCGAAGACCGCCTTCGTATGAAAAAAGTCCGAGGTGAAACAAAGCGACTACGAAAAGTCATTATTGAGTAGAAGCATTCTCGTTGGTGTAACTGTCTGCAGATTGTTCCGTATATTAATTCAGTAGTCCATAGAAAGAATAAATACCATTATCGGGAGTTTGCTATGAAAAAACTCTATCGCTCACAAACTAACAAAAAGATTGCAGGAATCTGCGGAGGAATCGGTGAAATGACAGACACTGATCCCACCATTATCCGTATTGCAATGGTTGTGCTTGGCTTAGCAACCGGGTTCTTTCCATTCTTTATTGCTTATGTACTAGCATGGTGGATTGTACCAGTTCGCTAGTATAATCAACATGGTAATTGAAACTTTTTGCCTCGTGTTTGGTGTTGTATCTATGGAAGAAATAATTGAGAGGATACAACAATGATACATGCAATGAGATTGGTGTTGGCGATTGTGTTCACATGGTCAGTAACAATCTACGCACAAACTGAGGAGAAACTTATGGAACAACAACCAAAGCTTTATTCGTTTTCCATGAAAACAATTGACGGAAAGGATAAACCGCTTTCTGAATACAAAGGCAAAGTCTTATTGATTGTGAATGTTGCTTCAAAGTGTGGTCATACGCCGCAATACAAAGGGCTTGAAGCAATCTATGAAAAGTACAAAGACCGCGGATTTATGATTCTTGGTTTCCCTGCAAATAATTTTCTCTGGCAGGAGCCGGGTACAAATGATGAGATTAAGAAATTCTGCACACTGAATTATGGTGTTACATTTGACATGTTTTCAAAGATCAATGTCAAGGGAAGCGATCAAGACTCACTCTATCAGTATCTCACGAAAGAATCTCCTGTTCCGGGAGTTGTAACATGGAATTTCCAAAAATACCTTGTGGATAGGAAAGGGAATGTGGTAGAAAAATTTACGCCAGGAACAAAACCTGAAGAGAAAGAAGTAACCGACAAGATAGAACAACTCTTGAGTGAAAAGTAAATCACTTGAGCGATGAGTGGTACTCTCCAAGCCGGTCCTGCAAAGCGGGGCTGGCTTTTTTGTTTTTTAACGTCGGTTGATACTCCCCAAAAAAATTGGTATGTTCATCTGCATCATGGCTGACTTTTTCCCATTAATCCGTTCAAAACAATTAAAGCCAATATGGGAATTCAGCACAGGCGTGCTTATTTGGCGAATATTTAATTCGTCACACAATACAATCATAGGTGAAACGCGAAATCAAGAAGCAAAATCGACGAGTTTTTTCTGTGTCGATGCGCGTACCGGCAAATCGTTATGGAAGGATATTGAATTTGATGAACCGTGGTGGATAGGAATCGAAAAGGTTTATGACAAATGGATAATTTTGCATAGATTTGCCAGGCCTGATATGCCGGAACATCGCGGCATTCATATGGTTGAACTTGCAACGGGCAAGCTTTTATGGAGAAACGATGACTTGACCTATTGGTTTGTGCATGATCAAAAACTTTATGCATATAAATACATTTTCGAAAAACGTCTCGGATACGAAATCGATATCAACACGGGAACAGTGCTCAATGAATATGCCGATACTCTGGATTCCTTACACGAATTACGCAGACAGATCCTACAAGAAGAATCTGATGGCATGCAAGGCACGGAGCTTTTAGAATTATATAATCAAGAACAGATCGATTCGGAAGTAGCAACTAGTATTCGGCAGATCACAGGAGGCAATGCCTTAGAAGGTCGAATAGAATATCTCCTTCGGAGCAATATCCTTTTGGTGAGTTATTATCGGAAAGAGAATTCTTCGGCATCGTCGACATTAGAAAATATCTTTACCGTGTACGACACAGAGCGAAGAAAAAAAAGATTCAGCGAAATAATTGTAAAGGGCGTGCAAGCCCCGAGTCCTGATACATTCTTTGTAAAAGATGAATTTGTGTATTTCATCAAGAATCAAAACACATTGACAGCATTGCGACTATGGAAGTCATAACAGAGCATATCAAAGTGTCGACGAAGGGGAATTCGGAAGTCGTTGATATTACCGAAAAGGTTGCCGCTCTCCTTCATCAACAGAAGTTGAAAGAAGGAAATGTGACTATCTTTGTTGTCGGTTCGACTGCATCGATAACAACCACAGAATTTGAACCGGGATTGCGAAAAGATATTCCGGAGATGTTTGAACGACTTGCACCAAGCAGCTCTCGCTATCACCACGATGATACATGGGGAGATGGAAATGGTCATGCGCATATACGGGCTTCGTTTCTAGGACCATCGATTGTTGTTCCTTTTTCAGAAGGGAAAATGCTGCTTGGAACTTGGCAGCAAATCGTACTAATTGATTTCGATACAAGAACACGTCATCGCGATATTGTCATTCAATTCATGGGAAAATAAAACAATGAAAACTTACCGAATTAAAACAGTCGATGCATTTACCAAAAAACCATTTGCGGGAAACCCAGCGGGCGTGGTTCTCGATGCCGGCGGATTGACGGACACTCAGATGCAGCTCATCGCGCGCGAGGTGAATCATCCGGAGACTGCGTTCATTCTTCCGGCAACGGAGCGGGATGCGAATGTACGCATCAGATGGTTTTCTCCCTTGAGTGAAGTTCCGCTGTGCGGGCATGCGACCATTGCGAGCTTCCACGCACTTGCTGAAGAGGAGTTGGAAGGAATGAGCACGAATGGTCAGCATTACTTCCGTTTGCAGACGAAGAGCGGTATTTTAGCTGTGCGAGTTGAGAAGAATTTCTACGACACAACAATAGAATTTGAACTTCCAGTACCGAAATTCAAGGTCAAAAAGAAACTTCCTGCAACAATGCTGCGAGCGCTTGATCTTACGGCAAAGGAAATAAAAAAGGATTTGCCAATTGTCACGGATTTGTATCTCTATATTCCAGTGAATGGTCTTGCAGTGATAGAAAAAATCAAACCGAACTTTTCCGCATTGACGAATGAGTTAAAGAAAATGAAGCTGAATGGAGTGAGCCTGTTCTCACTCGAGACAAAAGAAAAGGACTCAGCAGTGCATTCACGGTTTTTCGCACCGAATTACGGCATCAATGAGGATCCCGTCACTGGATCGGCAAATGGTCCGCTTGGATGCTACCTTCAAAAGTATGTGTTATCTGCTGGATATCCTGTTGTATGCCGGGAATTATCAGATGGCAGATTGGAATTTGTTGGAGAACAGGGAGACGAGATTCATCGAACAGGAAGAGTAAAAATACGCGTGCATTTGAGACAGAAAGAAATTGAAAGCATCAGTATTGCCGGTGAAGCTGTAACAATTATGAATTCAATTTTAAAGATATAACCGGCAAAAAGGAGAAAAGGAATGGAGATGAAGACCATCATTTTTGCAATTGTATTAGCAGGAGCGTTTGGAGCATTCGGAATCAGCTTGCGGCGTATGATCGCTCTTATTTCCACAGGTAAACCAGAGAATCGGTTGGATCACCTGTGGGAACGCTTCAAAAAAATGATGGTGGTAGCTATTGGACAGACAAAACTCTTTCGTGAGCCTATTGCAGGATTGATGCACGCATTTATTTTCTGGGGATTTCTTGTCCTGTTGTCATCCGTTCTGGAAGCCATCGGTGAAGGACTGAATCCAGGATTTTCTTTCCGCTGTATCGGCATTCTTTATCAACCATTGGTGTTTTTTCAGGATATCTTTGCGGGCCTGGTGATTATCGGAATATGCATCGCTTTGTTTAGACGTTACGTTCTTCGTCCAAAACGTCTGCAGGGCGATCGGCATGCTCAGATCGATGCCACAGTGATTCTCTTCACCATCTTCCTGATTATGGTGAGCCTGCTCGGACAAAATGCAACACGTTTCCAGTTGGGAACAAATGATGAAGGCCGTATTCTTTCTTCAGCTATGAGTTCGATTCTTGCTTCTTCAGATGCTTCCACAAGTCATCTCCTTTTTGAAATTTATTGGTGGATACACATCGTTCTGGTTCTCGGATTTCTGAATTACCTACCGTACTCAAAACATGCGCATGTGCTCACATCGGTGCCGAATGTATTCCTCACTTCACTGAAACCAAGAGGTGCTCTGACGCCGATTAATCTTGAAAAAGAAGGGATAGAAAAATTCGGTGCTACAGATGTCGACGACCTTACATGGAAGCAATTACTCGACGGATTCACGTGTACGGAATGCGGACGCTGTACTGCAGCTTGTCCGGCTAATATTACAGGCAAGCTCCTCTCGCCAAAAAAGATTATGACCGATCTTCGGCACCGTACGGTGGAAAAAGGAAAGCTGTTATTGAATGGTAATAGAGCAGCAACACTCAAAGAAGGCGAGAAAAATCTATTAGAAAATACACTTCTTCATAATTATATCACTCAGGAAGAACTTTTTGCCTGTACGACGTGTATGTCCTGTATACAGGAATGTCCGGTGAATATTGAGCATATTCCCGCAATAGTGGATTTGCGCCGAGGCCTGGTATTGATGGAATCCAGTTTTCCACCGGAAGTACAGGTTGTATTTAAGAACCTCGAGACAAATTTTAGTCCGTGGGCATTCCCGGCAGCGAGTCGTGCGGATTGGACGGAGGGTATGAACATTCCGCAAATGTCGCAGTCACAGGATGCAGAGATTCTCTTTTGGGTGGGTTGTGCTGGTGCATTCGATGCGCGTTACACAAAAGTGACGCAAGCCTTCGCAAAGTTGATGCAGAAAGCAGGAATTAAATTTGCAATTCTTGGAACCGAAGAAAAATGCACTGGTGATTCTGCGCGTCGAATTGGAAATGAATATCTTGCTCAAATGCTGATGAAAGACAATATCGCGACGTTGAATAACTACAGCGTAAAAAAGATCGTGGCAACATGTCCGCATTGCTTCAATATGTTGAAGAACGAGTACCCGCAATTTGGCGGTAATTATGAAGTAGTTCATCACACTGACTTTCTGGTAAAGCTTATCAATGACGGTAAGTTGAAGGTAACAAAGGAAGAAATAGCAACAGTAACATTCCATGACTCATGTTATCTCGGACGTTACAATGATATCTATGATCAACCGCGGGAAATTCTTGATGCTATTCCCGGTGTGAATACGGTAGAAATGAAACGATCGAAGTCGAGAGGATTGTGCTGTGGTGCTGGCGGCGGCAGAATGTGGATGGAAGAGCATGAAGGGAAACGAATCAACGTTGAGCGAACAGAAGAAGCGCTCACGCTGAAACCGAATGTAATCGGTACGGCTTGTCCGTTTTGCATGACAATGATGGAGGATGGTGTCAAAGACAAAGGAGCAGCCGAGACAGTAAAGGTGAAAGATGTTGCGGAGATGCTGTTAGCGGTGGTAGAGTAACAACAGAAAGAATGCCGATAACCAAAATCATACAGGTTTCCACAGAACATCCGGATGCTGATAAGATTCAATATGCAGTGGGAGTGCTTCATGCAGGAGGGTTGGTAGCTTTTCCAACAGAGACTGTATATGGGCTCGGTGCCGATGCCTTAAATGCCGAAGCTGTACAAAAAGTCTTTGAAGCCAAGGGAAGGCCGTCGGATAATCCGCTCATCGTGCATATTGCATCATTGGAAAATGTTCAGCAATTTGCAGCATCGGTTTCCGAGAAAGGACTGCAGCTTGCTCGGCGATTTTGGCCCGGTCCGTTGACATTAGTGTTTCAGAGAAAAATAAATGTTCCTAATGGTGTAACAGCGGGATTAGAGACTGTAGCACTGCGAGTGCCTGATCATCCGGTGACACTGGAATTGCTTCGGCAGTTCAAAGGTGGTATCGTTGGACCAAGTGCAAATGTTTCGGGAAAACCGAGTCCGACTTCCGCAGAACATGTGTACAACGACTTGAATGGAAAGATCGATCTTATCATCGACGCTGGATCAACAACGATAGGAGTCGAATCGACTGTGCTGGATGTAACCGTTGATCCTCCGGTTATTCTGCGGATCGGTGGATTAAGCAAAGAAGATATAGAGAAAGAAATAGGAGAGGTGCGTTGGACCAATGCAATAGAATTGCTCCGACGCTCTCCGGGTACGAGGCATCGTCATTATGCTCCCCATGCACGTGTGATTCTGTTCGCGCCGGCAGATGAGGAAAAGTTTAGACAGTTTATCCAGCAAAATAAAGCGCAGCAGAAGAAGGTCGGATCGATTACATATTCAAAGGTATTAGCGGGCATTGAGCAGTCTTCATTCCATGTGATTCTAGAATCTTCGATTGAACATGTTGCCAGGAATCTGTTTAAAGCATTGCGTGAATTAGACCGGCAGGAGGTAGATGTCATTCTGGTAGAGAGTGTAGAAGAAAAGGGGCTTGGTGCGGCAGTAATGGATCGATTACGCAAAGCCGCACTTCATAACGGTTGAGAAAAGCACTTCTCCCCATGTTCGCTCCTTCATGGAGAGAAGATAACGGGACAGTGTCGAATACTATCATAGCAGGAGATAAAAATTATGATTCTTTTAGGTACAGACAAATCAACAAATCCACTTGTTGCTATTCTCTTGGGAAGTACATCGGATGCCGATACTATGGAGCCGGCAAGACAGATTCTGAAAGAGTTTGATGTCTCTTGTGAAGTAAAAGTACTTTCAGCGCATCGCACACCCGAACAGACCATCGAATATGCGAAAGCCGCAAAGGGAAGAGGAATAAAAGTGATCATTGCAGGCGCAGGCGGTGCAGCACATTTAGCGGGTATCGTCGCCGCTGTCACGACGCTTCCGGTGATTGGTGTCCCGGTGAAGTCTAAGACACTGAACGGTTTTGATTCATTGCTTTCGATGGTTCAGATGCCTGCAGGAATTCCCGTTGCTACGGTTGCTATCGATGGTGCATTAAACGCCGGTTTACTCGCACTCGAAATACTTGCACTCAGCAATTCAGAACTCAGTACAAAACTTGATGCCTATCGTACAAAAATGCAGGAGAAAGTACTGAAGTCTTCTGCATGATGACACCCGGAAAATTATAATTTATTCTCCCCGGTTGTTTTTTATCGATATAAAAAGCAATTGGTTTTGAAACAACATTCTGCTACCTTACAGTGGTAAGCAGGAAGGAGATTACTCCCTGCCTGGACCTGCCAAACAAAACGACATTCTTTTTCTTTATCACATACTACAGACCCATGAAACTTGATCAATTCATAAAAAAATTTCTTCCTCATGATGACCATTTCTTTGTTTTATTGGAAGAATCTGCACAAAACCTGGTGAAAGCCGGAGTAGAACTAAAAAAACTTCCCTTCTGTAAGAAGCAGTCTCAAAGGGAAGAAATCGCTAAGCGAATCAAAGACATCGAACATGACGGCGATTCGATCACACATAATATTTTTTCTGAACTCAACTCCACGTTTGTTACTCCCCTGGACCGGGAAGATATCCATGAGCTTACATCTGCCTTAGATGATGTTCTTGATCATATGGATGGGTGCGCACATCGGTTTGTCATGTACAAAATAACACGTGTGCCGAAAGCCATCCCCCAGCTTATCGACGTTTTAATTCTCTCCATCAACGAACTAAAAAACGGTGTTCATCTCTTACGCAGCTTAAATAAGATTGACCTTCTTGAAGATACATTCAAAAAGGTCAATGAATATGAAAATCAAGCCGATGAAATTTTTGACCAAGCTGTCGCGGATCTGTTCGCTAAAGAGAAAAACGCCATCCAGATCATCAAACTGAAAGAAATTTTGGTCGGACTAGAGACGGCAACTGATAAATGTGAGGATGCAGCAAATGTTCTTGAAGGTATCCTGATCAAGCATAACTGACGGGATATTCGCATACATGATACCTCTCATTCTCTTCATTGTTTTCATTGCATTGATCTTTGACTTCCTCAACGGATTTCACGATGCAGCAAATTCTATCGCTACCATCGTTTCAACGCGGGTTCTTACTCCGCGTAAAGCGGTGCTCTGGGCTGCGTTCTTCAATTTTGCAGCGGCATTTATTTTCACAGGTCATAATGTTGCCAAGACCATCGGTAAAGGTCTTGTGACGGCAAACCTCGTCACAGAATATGTAATTCTTGCAGCATTGCTTGGCGCTATAGTCTGGAATCTCATTACGTGGTACTTCGGCATTCCATCAAGCTCTTCCCATGCATTGATGGGCGGATTAGGCGGAGCAGCAATTGCTCGAGCCGGTTTCGGTTCCATCCTCTGGAGCGGTTGGACGAAAACGGTTATCTTCATCGTCGTCGCACCGATGCTTGGTATGGTGATGGGATTTGGTATGATGTCGGTACTGATGTGGCTGTTTCATAAACGCCCATCATCTAAAATCAACGGGATTTTCAGGAAACTTCAGCTCGTTTCTGCTGCATTCTATAGTCTTGGTCATGGAGCAAATGACGCGCAGAAAACGATGGGAATTATCACGATCCTTCTCATCAATGCAAAAATAATTTACACGAGCAGTCCTGATGACTTTCCTGTTAAGTGGTGGGTTATTGTTCCGTGTTACACGGCAATCGCTCTAGGTACAATGTTCGGTGGTTGGCGCATTGTGAGAACGATGGGGCAAAAAGTGACAAAGTTGAAACCTGCAGGTGGTTTCTGTGCTGAGACAGCCGGTGCATTTACATTGCTCATTACAGCATTTAGCGGTATTGCCGTAAGTACAACACATACGATCACAGGTGCGATTATGGGTGTAGGTGCAACCAAACGTCTATCGGCGGTGAAGTGGGGACTTGCAGGAAGAATTGTTATTGCTTGGATTATCACGATTCCTACATCGGCGCTTGTCTCTGCTGCATGTTATTGGTGCATTGCAAAGTTTCTGTAATTCTTGACATCAATAATATCGTTTTTTGAATAAGAAGTTTTATACATCACTCTTTCCCGCCGAGTAGCGAATCACATCTACTTTTTCAAGTGTCACGATTGCGCCGCCGGCAGATTCAAGCATCTCATCAACGATGGTTAGGGATGATTTGATTAACTTTCTGACAAATATTCTCTCACTGATCAATACAAAATAGCTTTAATTTCCGTTATATTAATCTATTTGAGAACATAGTGCAACTCAAGATAACAAGATAATATAGAAAGTACTAGAAAAAATAAAAAAGTGACAGCGGCGGCTTGAAAGGACTCTCTGATCAATCGTTTGCGGTCAAATTTATGTTTTTCTAATTCGTTCCAAGTAACGACGAATGCCATGAGTGAAGCGAGAAATCCGAATACAGAACCAATAGAAAGAAAAATATTCAACACATTTCACCAATAGCTATGAGGCGCACAAGCACTGCAAGTCTTATCTAAATTGCTTCAACAAACCAAATATTTTCTCACATAGTATATTGATATTTATTCAGGTATTGATTTGAAAGTCGATTTACCTGCAAACCTTGCTTGTTTACCAAGTCCTTCCTCAATTCGTATGAGTTGATTGAACTTTGCGATGCGTTCGCTGCGGCAACCAGATCCTGTTTTCAAATGTCCGGCACTGACTGCAACCGTTAAGTCGGCTATTGTTGTATCTTCGGTTTCACCGGAACGATGAGAAACAAAGCAATTGTAATTATTTTTCTTTGCCAACTCGATGGTATCGAGTGTCTCTGTAACGCTTCCGATTTGATTCAGCTTAATAAGCACAGAATTTGCAACGCCTTCTTCGATTCCCTTTTGAAGAATTGCCGGATTAGTGCAGAAGATATCGTCACCCACCAACTCGATCTTTGATCCAAGCTCTTGTGTCAACATTTTCCAACCTTTCCAATCGTTTTCAGCCATACCATCTTCCAATAGAACGATAGGATATTGACGAACCCAATCAGCCCACTGCTTTACCATTTCTTCAGAAGATTTTGTCGATTTATTAGATTTGAAGAAGAGGTATTTGCCATCATCCCACATTTCACTTGCAGCGGGATCAAGACAGATAGAAATATCTTTGCCAGGTTGATAGCCTGCTTTTGTTATGGCATCGAGAATAACTTCGACCGCTTCGACATTGGATTTTAAGCTCGGAGCAAATCCGCCTTCATCTCCCACGGCGGTATTGTAATTTTTCTTAGAAAGAACGCCTTTTAACGTGTGGAATGTTTCGATCCCCATACGGATCGCTTCAGCAAAGCTTGGAGCATTGTGCGGTGCGATCATAAATTCCTGGAAGTCAACATTGTTATCGGCGTGCTTGCCGCCATTGATAATGTTCATACAGGGAACCGGCAAGAGAGCAGCATTCGAACCGCCAAGATAACGATACAATGGCAACCCTACAGAACGTGCAGCTGCGTGTGCTGTTGCCATCGAGACAGCGAGAATAGCATTGGCACCGAATTTCGACTTATTAGAAGTTCCATCCAATTCGGTCATCTTCGTGTCAATTGCACGTTGAGTTGTAACATCCATTCCGATAAGCGCAGGCGCGATCTTCTTATTTACATTCTCAACTGCTTTTAAGACACCTTTTCCAAGGTACCGTGACTTATCTCCATCACGGAGTTCTACAGCTTCCTTCTCGCCCGTGGATGCACCCGAAGGAACAATTGCTCTTCCTATTATTCCATTATCTAGTTTAACTTCTGCTTCAACAGTCGGATTACCTCGTGAATCGAGAACTTGTCGTGCGTGAATGGTCTTGATAATCATCGTGTGTCTCCTTGTTCTTTTATTGGTTTCGCAAAAGTGATTCCGTCATATACTTCATTTTTTTTCAACCTAAGATATTGTCGTCTCATACAATCGGTTATATCGTACACATAGCCGATTTTTAACTCCAGCATTTGATTCAATTGCGGCGTATCAGAGTCGATAGCTCCATTACCCGTTCTCTTTGCTTTACCAACATATTCAAGATGTTGATCAAGGTCTCTTTCTTCCCAAAACACTTTATTGCAATGCCGACACCGGAATTGCTTACCGCTGAATTGCTCGATAGCGTACGGAATGCCTTTTCGCCGGCGAAACTTGGCGCTAATCTTTGGCATCATAAATCAAACGTCTAAAAAGTCGTTTCATTTTCCGTGGCTGTATCGGATGATCTCCGCTTTTTCAAGCGTTATCATCGCCCCGCATCCAGATGTCTCAATCATTTGTTCTACAGTGGGCAGGAAGTTTTTTATCTTCTCTTCAGTATCTACGATTTCAATGACTATCGGGAGATCTTCGGATAACCGTAGAATTTTTGCAGTGTGGATTACGCGGCTGTCGGCACCATAGCCCTCGATACCACGCAACACTGTACAACCCGCGAGCTCTTTTTCCTTCGCGGAATGGACAATTGCTTCAAATAGTGCTTGGTGGTGAAACTTGTCAGACTCACCAATAAATATGCGTAAGAGTTTACCGTCACCTGCGAGTTTCATAAATCACCTCTTCCGGTTAAATTAATTTGCCGATTAAAGAACCAACATGTGTTCCACCCAATCCTAGCGCAACGGATAGTCCGACATAGAGAGATGCTCTTAAGAATTCACTATCATGCATCATCGCGATTGTTTCATAACTGAACGTTGAGAAAGTTGTAAAGCCGCCGATTATCCCAATAGTAAGGAAGATGCGAAGTGAAGGATTACCAATAAATCGTTCTTCCAATGCCGACATAAGAAAACCGATAAAGAAGCATCCCACGATATTAACGATGAGAATCCCATACGGGAACTGACTTCCTGTATATCGTGGTATCAGACCTGATAGCCAATACCTGAGTGATGAACCCAACCCACCGCCGAAAAATACATATAAATAATTACGAAGCATATCATCCTCTCATAAAACGAAAAACTCCTACGTCGTAAGCAATCTGCCTCGAGGTAGGAGTCATCAATTCCTCTATGGAATAATTTATGGCGAACTCCATCGCCAAAATCAATCTACAGAATTTACAGCAAAATATCAAATTTAGAAATTCTACAGGAGGATTCTACAACCACCCGATTTCTTTATACCATTGAAATGTTTTATTCAAGCCATCATAAATGGATGTTGAAGTCTGAAATCCAATCTGCTCCCGGATTTTTCGCGAATCACAAACCCAATGATTTTGCAAAAGATCTCGCGCCTTTTCAATGTTGAGGAGTGCCGGTTTCTTTCCAAAAGCTGAAAAAAACTGCGCAATCCCTGCCATCGAATAGAAAAGTCCTTTGGGGAAATGTACATGAATCGTTCGTTTATGGACCAATGTTGCAATATAATCGATGAGAGATGCGAATGTAAAAATGGTCGGATCTGAAATATTATATGTTTGTCCAATCGTCCTTTCATCGATGGATGCCTGAATGATTCCCTTCGCCAAGTCTGGTGCATACACAAGACTCAGTGTTTTCTCAGGCGAGCCGATGATCGGCTTAAGACCGTAACTAACCCATTTAAACATTTCTAAAATATCTTTATCGCGAGGTCCGAATACAGCCGGGGGCCGTATAATAACGATCGGCATCCGATCTGCAAAGTGTCTGCAATGATGTTCTGCCTCAAGCTTCGATTGTGCATACGTCGTGATGGGGTGGCAGGGAGCTGTTTCCGTGAGAGGAATACCTGTAGTGCTCGGCCCTACTGCAGTTAGACTGCTGAGGTAACAAAACTTCTTAAGGTGGCCTATTTTGCTTGCTGCGTGAAGGAGATGTTCTGTCGCTTTTACGTTGCCGGTAAAGAATTCTCTCTTCCGTTTGGCTTTGGTCACCCCTGCAATATGGATGATGTAGTCTACACCTTCCAGACATTTCGAAAGTGATGCAGAATCTAATAAGTCGCCCTTCACAATATCGACAGGCAGACCCTGAAGCCACCTCAGATTTATCTGATGCGGGCGGACAAGGCATCGTACACGATAGCCTTCTTCTAATAAACGCTCAACGGTGTGGCTGCCGATAAAACCGGTACCTCCCGTAACGAAAACCGTCTGGATTGAAACCTCCTCATTCTTGTGTTCATTGACTTTCTTTTCTTATTCAACTATATTAAAAAAAAGCACGAGAAGCAAAAGCCGCTTCATTTCGTGATTATTCTTACCCATGTCCTGAGGAGAATTCATTGGATCTTTTTGAAAAGTGTTGGAATTTTACGCGTGCTGATGAAGTGAAAGCAACCGGTTGTTATCCGTATTTTCACGCTATCGAAGAGAGTGAAGGTCCGGTTGTGAAGATTGGCGGGCGCAAAGTTATTATGGCAGGGTCAAATAACTATCTTGGATTGACGGCACATCCCAAAGTAAAAGAAGCCGCTATCGCAGCGATAAAAAAATACGGCACAGGCTGTTCAGGTTCGAGATATCTCACAGGTACACTTGATCTGCATATCGAATTGGAGCGTCGCCTTGCAAAATTTATGGGGAAAGAAGCTTGTTTACTCTACAGCACAGGATATCAAACGGGACAGGGAATTGTTCCCGTGCTTGCTCAACGCGGAGATTATGTCGTTTCTGATAAAGACAACCACGCAAGTATTGTTGCAGGAACTCTTGTTGCCGCCGGTATGGCGTCTTATACCAATGAGGGTGAAAACTCTGTGGTACGGTATAAGCATAACGATATGGCACATTTAGAACATGTCATTTCGCAACTTCCCGCGGAAGCAGCCAAATTCATCGTGAGCGATGGCGTGTTTAGCACATCAGGCGAAATTGTCAACCTGCCGGACATGGTGAGAGTTGCACGAAAGCACAACGCACGCATAATGGTCGATGATGCACACGCAATCGGTGTGATAGGAAAAGGCGGCCGGGGAACAGCAAGCCATTACGGTCTTGAAAAAGAAACCGATCTCACGATGGGAACATTCAGCAAAACCTTTGCTTCGCTAGGTGGATTTGTCGTAGGTGAAGCGAAAGTCATTGATTATCTCAAACACAGTGCACCGGCTCTTATCTTCAGCGCAAGTCCAACACCTGCATCAGTCGCAGCAGCATTGGCAGCGCTTGATATTCTCGAAACTGAGCCGGAGCGTGTTGTCAAGTTGCTGTGTAATGCTCGGAAGATGCGCTCGGGGTTGCAGGCGATGGGATTTCGAGTGAGCGAACACGATTCGGCAGTCGTTTCTGTTATCATTGGCGATACAGAAAAAGTGCTGATGATGTGGAAAGCGATTTTCGATGAAGGTGTATTTGTGAATGCATTCATCAGGCCGGGTGTACCTCCTGGTATGGAAATGCTTCGAACGAGCTATATGGCAACGCACGAAGAACATCATCTGAATAAAATTCTCGAAGTATTCAGCAAGGTAGGTAAGAAATTTGGTGTCATCAACTAAGCTCGCACAATTAAGATTATAGATTGTTGAATTGTAAGCCGTAGTTGTAAACACGCTGCGGCTTTTTTATATTATAAGAATATTATTTTGGAGTGATGATGGAAGGATTGATTGTTAGGCCGATTTCCTCGAAGCAGGATACAATTGCGTTTATCCGGTTTCTCTGGAAGGTGTATCGAAACTATCCGGCATGGGTCCCGCCACTCATGATGGATCGTAAGAAGCTAATGGACCGGGCGAGAAATCCCTTTTATAAACATTCGGATGCAGAATTCTTTCTTGCCGAACACGAAGGAGAAGTTGTTGGCAGAATAGCTGCAATCATTAATCACAACCACAACAAAGAACACAGCGAAAACATCGGATTTTTTGGATTCTTCGAATGTATCAACGATCAGACGGTTGCGAATGCACTGTTCGATGCTGCAAGAAAATACTTGCTTGCACAGGGTGTGACGGCAATGCGAGGTCCGGTGAACCCATCGGTCAATGATGAAATTGGTTTGCTCATAGAAGGATTCGATTTAAGCCCGACAGTCATGATGACGTATAACCCGCCATACTATGTCGATCTGATCGAAAAGTATGGTTTCAAAAAAGCAAAAGATTTGTATGCATATTTACTTGATCAAAGAGAAGTGTACACAGATCGTTTTAATCGGGCGCATGAACTTGTCAAGCAGCGACAGAAGCTCACATTCCGAACGTTCGATATGAAGCATTTTCAGGATGAAGTTGATAAAGTGAAGGATGTTTATAATAGAGCATGGGCAAAAAATTGGGGCGCAGTGCCGATGACAGATGAAGAGTTTGATGCGTTGGCTGCGGATCTCAAACCCGTCATTGTTCCGGAGCTTGTCATCTTTGCAGAAAAAGAAGGGAAGACCATTGGGTTTGCACTTTCGCTTCCCGATATCAATGTCGCATTGAAGTATAACAAGAATGGCTATATCTTGCCGGGTTTGTATCATCTTTTTACAAAAAAGAAGAAAATTGATTTGGTACGTGTCATTGTCTTAGGAGTTATTCCGGAGTACTTGAATACCGGTGCAGGTGCAGCGCTCTTTTTTGAGACCGCTGTGAATGCAAGAAAATTGGGATACAAATACGGAGAAGCGAGCTGGATTCTGGAAGATAACGAGCGGATGGTAAAATCTGCAGAAGCAATGTTAGGGAAAATTACTAAGCGATACAGGATTTATGAAATGAGTATATAGATAATAAAATATAATAGGTTCAATATCACGTATGAAAGAGTAAGGTCAAGTATGCCGGTGAAGAAAGTTGAAAAAATTTGGATGAATGGAACGCTCGTCAAGTGGGACGATGCGAAGATTCATGTTCTCTCTCACGTGGTGCATTACGGTTCAAGCTGGTTTGAAGGAATCCGTTGCTACAATACCAAGAAAGGGTCGGCTGTTTTCCGGCTTCAAGAACATGTTCGCCGTCTCTTTGACTCAGCAAAAATTTATAGGGCGCAAGTTCCCTATACAGAATCACAAGTTGCCGAAGCAATTAAACAGACAATTGTTGCGAACAATTTGAAGGCATGTTATATTCGGCCTCTTGTGTACCGTGGATATGGCGATGTGGGTGTGAATCCTTCCGGTTGTCCTGTGGATGTGT
This sequence comes from Bacteroidota bacterium, assembly GCA_050013655.1. Classification (GTDB taxonomy): domain Bacteria; phylum Bacteroidota; class Ignavibacteria; order UBA10030; family UBA10030; genus Fen-1298. Next base: position 98,404 of record JBEKEV010000003.1, read on the forward strand.
CGATCGCTGTGTGGGAATGGGATGCGTATCTTGGCGCAAGTGCATTGGAGCAGGGAATTGATGTCTGCGTTTCATCGTGGCGTCGCGCTGCTCCGGATACATTTCCAACGCTAGCAAAGGCCGGTGGAAATTATCTGAATTCGCAATTGATTAAACTGGAGGCAATAGCCAACGGATATGTTGAAGGTATTGCTTTAGGAGTAGATGGGACAGTAAGCGAAGGAAGCGGAGAGAATATCTTTGTCATCCGAGAGAATGTAATATATACATCTCCGTTGAGTTCAGCCATTTTATCAGGTGTTACGCGCTCATCTGTGGTTATATTGGCAAAGGAGCTTGGATATTCGATTGTTGAAATGGCTATTCCACGAGAGATGTTGTACATTGCAGATGAAATATTCTTTACAGGAACAGCGGCAGAAATAACTCCGATACGGTCGATCGACAAAATCGTTATCGGCAGTGGGAAAGCCGGGCCTGTGACAAAGAAACTTCAAACAGCGTTTTTTGATATCATCCGAAACGGGCAAGATAAACATAATTGGTTGACGTTTGTACGATAAACCATACGGGAGTAAAGACAATGGCAACTTCACAATCTTCAACGGATAATGCACTTTGGCGGAATTTATTTTCCCAACGCGTCATCCGCGAAGGTACGATAGAAGAAGTGTTGAGCAAGGTTCCAGCATTTGCCAATCTTGCACCGAGAGAATTGAAAGAAGTCGCCGTCATTGTCCATAAGCGCGAGTACCGCAGCGGTGAACCTGTGTTCTATCAAGGAGATCCAGGATTAGGAATGTATATTGTCAAAGACGGCGAGGTTTCCATCGTCATCCAGGGAAAAGATGGAAATGAGCGTGAGCTTGCAGTGTTTGGAGACGGAGATTTTTTCGGGGAACTTGCACTTTTAGATGAATCGCCGCGTTCTGCCAATGCTGTCTGCAAAACAGAATGCACGCTCATTGGTTTCTTTCGTCCGGACCTTTTTGAATTAATAGAAAAGAATACAACCTTAGGCATTAAAATAGTACTCAAGCTGGCAGAAATAGTTGCACAACGGTTACGGCATACAGACAAAGAACTTTCCAAGGTGAAGAGTCAACTCGAGCGGCTTCAAGCACAAGAAGAAAGGGATTCCCATGGCGGCGAAAAAGGTTCAACCAAGGAAGAAGGTACCGGCAAAAAAGAATAAACCGGCAAAACGTACACCCATCAAGCTGCAACGTATTCTGGTACCCATCGATTTCTCCGATCATTCGAAGAACGCGCTCAAATATGCAATTTCTTTTGCGCAGCAATTCAAAGCTTCCATCGATCTCATTTACGTTGTCGAACCCATCATCTATCCGGCGGATTTTAGTTTCGGTCAGATCGGGTTCCCCAATGTGGAGGAGGAGCTGAAGGTGCATGGCAATGAAGAATTGGAAAATCTCGTCAAGAAGGAAATCGGCGGAAAAGTAGCATCGCGCAAGGCTGTCCGCACGGGAAAACCTTTTTACGAGATTAACCAGTACGCCCAAGAAAGAGACATCGATCTCATAATCATAGCTACTCATGGACACTCAGGAATGGAGCATATCCTCTTTGGCAGTACAGCGGAAAAGGTTGTCCGGAAAGCTCCTTGCCCTGTCCTGGTTGTGCGAAGCGGAGAGCATGAGTTTGTAAAGGAATAGGGCTGGCTTAAGACCAAAAAGGTAAACAATGCTCTTTCGTTGTGATGGGAAACACACCGTAAAGAAATTGCAGGAATAATAAACCGACAATGAAACGGATGAATAGTTGTGTATATCGACGGGCGGGCTTCGCCTTCGTTGTGCTTAATTTGAGATAACATAAAATATAACTGCGTATGATTGGAATTAAAGATTTTGGATTATTTATTGCATTATCCTGGATATTAATAATAACTCCTGGACCAGATGTCTTATATGTTTTGACCATGGGAATATCCAATGGTAGAAAAGCTGGATTAATTTCAGCGTCTGGTGTGACTTTAGGCATATTTGTTCACACAATATTTGCCGCATTAGGATTATCAATTATCTTGAAAACATCAGCTCTTGCTTTTATGTTTGTTAAGTATATTGGAGCTGGTTATTTAATTTATTTAGGGACTAAAAACGATTTTAGGTAAAAAAGAATTTAATGTAAAAATGTCTGGAGAAATAAAAAGTAATAAGATATTTACACAAGGTTTAATTTCAAATGTATTCAATCCGAAAGTAGCTTTATTCTTTATATCTTTTCTTCCACAATTTGTAAATGTTAAAGGACAAGAAAGTGCTGCAATGCAATTTGTAATTCTTGGATTAGTATTTGCTTTTTTTACTATAATCTTTCTTGCTACACTTGGATATTTTTCTGGATGGATTGGACACTGTCTCATGAAAAGCAATGTGATAGCAAAAAGACTTCAAAGCATATCGGGATTTATTTTAATAGTTTTAGGGATCCGTCTTGCATTAGTAAAACATAATTAGATGAAAATTAAACTGAACACAACGGTGCGCGGGCTTCACCTTTGTTGTGCGAATCGGAGAGTATGAGTTTGTGAAGGAATAGGGCTGGCTTAAAACCAAAAAGGCAGACAAAAGAAATACTCACAGGACATCGGAAAATATTGAATGATACAAGGTCAGATGCCTGTATTGTAACAAACCTCCCGCTGGTTCGTAGAAATGTTATGAGTAATGCAATAAGTAAAAAACCATAGTGAAGAGCATGGGTATGAATGGAATAATTAATCTGCCGCTTTTTATTATTACGTCAGTAATAATAATAGTTGCACCTGGTCCGGATTTTCTATATGTCACTACTCGCGGTGTTTCTCAGGGGAAAAAAGCCGGCACTGTATCCGCTCTCGGCATAAGTGTCGGATTATTAATACACACCTTGTTAGCTGCTTTTGGATTATCGGCTATCATTCAAACATCAAGAATAGCGTATCTTGCAATAAAATATATTGGAGCGGGATATCTCATATTCTTAGGTTTAAAAACATTTATGACAAGAGATCAACTGTTCAGCAGGAATGAAGAAAATGGCAGCAAGAAAAATGTTTTTCGTCAGGGGATTCTCACAAATGTATTTAATCCCAAAGCAATTGTAACCTTTATGGCGTTTATGCCGCAATTCGTTGATATAAAAATAAGTCATCCTATATCGCAATTCTTGTTTCTCGGAGTGATTTTATCATTCATCGCTGTCCTATGGTTCGGAGTTGTTGGTTACTTTGCCGGACTTATAGGCACGTTCATTAGAAAATATCATTTTTTCCAAAATGGAATTAAATATTTAAGTGGTTCTATTTTGATTTTACTTGGATTAAGACTTGCACTGAAAAAAGAATGATAATTTCACTCTTCACCGTTTTTTGCTTTTGCATCTCGAAAAGAAATCGGTGACTATTTTTGTAGAAATGTTCGCTAAAAGAAAACAGCCGGCCGCCTAACCCACCACTGCTGACTGAATGAGTGAGGTACGTTAAGCATGGTGAGCATAGGTCTGGTACAATTTGAAAAGAATTTACATGGAACTTGTTTCTGATAATATATTATTTGTAATATATCAGCGGCGTAGTTTATGCGCTATCCGTAAGAACACAGGAATTACTTGTGGTGTAGTTATACAAGTTCGCAAACATTTTTCAGCAGCTTCACGGTTAAAGATATAATGGATAATTCTATGATAAAATACAGATTACAATCAATAACACTTCTCATAATATTTTTAGGATTTAGTTTCTCAATCTCATCATATGGGAAAACAAAGGATTCATATTATCCGGATGACAAATGGAGGATTTCGACACCGGAAGAACAAGGAATGGATTCAGAAAAAATATTGGAGATGTTCCAAAAAATACATTCTTCAACATTAGATTTTCACAGCATTCTTATTATCAGAAATGGTACCATAGTTACTGAAGCTTATTGGGCTCCTTACAATAAAAACACAACCCACAATGTAAAATCAGCATCGAAGAGTATAATATCAGCATTGGTGGGAATTGCGATGGAAAAAAAATATTTAAATAGTTTGCATCAGAAAGTCACAGAATTCTTTCCTGAATATGTTCATGAATCATCAAAACAAAGCATTTCATTATATAATCTATTAACAATGACGGCGGGATTGAATTGGATGGAAGATTCCGGGCCATCTCCTTATGATCTGGAAAACTGGATTAAAATTCCTATGAGGGATAAACCGGGGGAAAAATTTGAGTATAACACAATGCTGCCGCATATGATGTCTGCCATACTAACAAAAGTAAGCGGGGAAAGCACAAAGAATTTTGCTGATAAATATCTCTTTAACCCTTTGGGTATAAAATCTTATCAGTGGACAAAAAGCTCTGATGGATATTATCATGGCGGATCTGATATTTTTTTAACCCCGCGAGACATGGCGAAATTCGGATATTTATTTTTAAATAAAGGTAGATGGAAGCAACAGCAGATTGTATCCGAGAAATGGGTAAAAGAATCTACATCTCAGAAAGTGAAAATACCTGACAATATTAATTATGCAAAGGATTTGGACTATGGTTATTGGTGGTGGATACAGGAGAAGGGGTATATGGCTTGGGGTGCAGGAGGACAGTACATCATCGTTAGACCCGATTTGGATTTGGTAGTAGTAATTACCGCAAATGGATTTGATACTATCAATCGTTACGGGGAGTTTATGAAGTCGTTTTTGGCGAAGAATATCTATTCAGCTATAAAAAGTGATTCCCCGCTGCCTGCCAATCCCTCAGCGTTCCAGGAATTAAATAATACTATTCTGGAAATAGAAAATCCCAAAGAAATACCTAACAGATCGATGCCAGAAATTGCAGCGAAAAATTCTAATAACAATTATATTTTTGAACCCAATAAAACAGGTTTCAAATCAACGAGTCTCACCTTTGACAAGAACGCTACATGTTCGTGGAGATATTCTTTGGGTGATAAAAAGGTCGACATGCAGGTTGGTTTGAAGGGCAATTATATCATCAACAAAATAGATTTTTCTATGGGAGTTCATCCCGATGGAGAGGAAATAGCTTGCAAAGGATATTGGAAAAATGATGATACGTTTATTATTGAACATCATATTATCGGCGATCCATCAAAACAAATTTTTGAATTACGTTTTCATGATAAAAATGTAACGATGAATATTTCTACTTTTGGCATGAATACTACGATGAAAGGCACAATTGAAAAAAAATAAAAAATGTTTGCTACCAAGCGCCATCCGTTAGGCAACAGAATAATACATTTTTCGGGAGAGTTGAATGTGTGAGAATAGTGTGAAATGGGTCTTCGAACTCGAACAAGGTTTTTCATGGGAATCGGGGTTTACATTCGCAGATGACTTTGCGTTTAAAGATAAAACTGGAATTGTACGATTGATTCTTCTTCGTAATGGAAGGATGATCATCAAAAAGGGATATGCTTGGGATGGGTGCTCTCCGAAAATCTGCATATTTGATATGCTTTTCGGCACTCCTGATGGAGTCGTAGATTCGCGCACAAGAAAACCTAAAACATACTATGCGTCACTCGTCCACGATGCCCTCTACCAATTTCTTCCCGACGGCGTTCCTCTTACTCGAAAGCAAGCAGACGGCTGTTTCCTCAGATTAATGAATGAAACCGGATTTGCCCCTCGACACCTCTATCATCTAGCAGTTCGCATCTTTGGAGGATTGTTCGCACATGTTGGCAGAAAGATTCGAAAATCGAACGGCAGTAGAATCCTTTTACGTGAGCTTGATCCTGGCAAACTATAATGTGCTTGGTCTGTTGCCTATCCAGTGCATCCCCTAAAATTAAGGGAGGACAGGCAGAGTAAAACATTTAAAAGAGGAAATGTCATTGCGAGGAAAGAATCACGCGAAGCGTGATGAATGACGAAGCAATCTGCAACGAGAAGATTACCAAAGGAAAGTCTGCAAGTACAGAAAAAAGATAAAAAGAAAAGTGTGTCATTCCTGAATGCTTTAGTTGGGAATCCAGGGCAAGGTCATCTTAGCGCAAAAAATGAGTTAAAGGACGCACGAGATATCTTGCTTTTAAGCAGAGGAAGACAGATATTTGTTCTGTAAGACATTTCCAGCAGGTGGAGACCAATATGGAAAAAGACAAACCGTTTAATCTAGTAGATGTAAGTGCATTTATTGTATGATAGATAGACAATGTTTATCTAATTAGTAGTAAACCGGCGCGATGAAAGGAGGATACGTCAATGAAATATTTTATTCCTCTTAATACAATCTTATTCCTTCTGGGATGCAAAAAGATTCTGTAACGTCCTTAAATAATTCGATCCCGACGCTAGTGATCTTACTTAATGATTCAGTAAACGTAAAGGTTTGTCAAACAGTTAGGTTAAGTAATGGAGAATTGGTTTTTCAGTTTAATTCTGTACTCGACGATTCTCGCTGTCCAATTGGTGTTGAATGTCTTTGGCAAGGGAATGCTTCTATCCTTCTAAGTTTTCCGAATCACATTGATACATTGAATACATTTTATGAACAAGGTCAAATTGAATATGGGAACTATAAAGTGAGAATGATAGATTTGTTACCGTGGCCGATCTGGCAACAACCTATAGATAAAAATACTTATGTAGCAAGACTCAAGGTGACTCAATAATAGTTGTCGTGCTGGCTATCAGCAACTCAAGCTCGGCTTGTCCAGAAGAATGAATCTCGCATAGTGTATCATCAAAACCTACATTTTACTATCTCATTAAATATCTTTATTTACACCAAAAGACTACTTGACAAATCAGAATCACTTATTTATATTGGAAACGTAAGAAACGATAATAGTTTCCTGATAGAATGAATCAAATGGCTGCAATCATTATAGTATATACCTGTTTTATCATAAGGAAACCTATAATACCATTATAGTTTCTATAGGAGATTCAACATATGTCCGAAAATGATGACGAGACAAGAATAATCGATGCGGCTTCCGACAGATTCATGGATGCCGGCTTCTATAAAGTTACGATGGATGAGATTGCATCGGATCTTCGAATGAGTAAGAAAACCGTCTACAAGTTCTTTCCAAGCAAAGAAACTCTCTTGAAGGCAATCGTTCATGCATTTATGAGAAATGTGGAAGCAGAAGTACAGGGAATTATTTCTTCAGACAAACCGATTGAAGAAAAACTTACGACACTCCTGACATTTATCGGGAAGCAGCTGCGAAAGTTTTCACGTCCATTCATGACAGATGTTCAACGGTTTGCACCGGCGCTCTGGAAAGAGGTTGAAATATTCCGCCGGGAACGAGTGTTGAGCCAGCTGCAGCAGATGTTCAGACAGGCAAAGAAGGAGGGAGTTTTTCGTGAAGATCTGGATCCGGATCTTTTTTTTCTCATATTGACCACGACAATTCAAGGCATTATGAATCCGCAGGTACTCTCTCAGCAGCCATTTTCGGCAGAAGAAGCTTTCAAAGGCATTTTTAGAATTCTCTATGAAGGCGCTTTTACTCAAGAAGCACGTAAACGATTTCAATTGAATAACTGATGTTATGTAACTTCACATGAAAAAAAATCGATCATTTTATTACACAGCTATTCCACTACCCCTTTATCCCCTCCTCCACGAGGAGGGGACATGGGGAGGAGTGCTTTGTTCTTTTTTTAAGATTTCATAAAAAACAACAAGAAAAGTGAATAACCTAAGTCTCATCAAATGAATCATCGAGGTCAGTATGAACAAAACTCTAGCAATTCTTTTTTGTGCCGCTTTTCTTTTTGACTGCAGCGGCGGTGATGGAACGACCATCTCGGCGACCGGAACTATCGAAGCGACGGAAATTACTCTGAGCGCTCAATCCGGTGGACAGGTCAAGCGCATTATAGCCGACGAAGGACAACTGGTCCAGGCAGGCGATACGCTCCTGATCATCGATGATACCGATTGGCAGTATCAATTGGATCAGGCGCGCGGCGGTTACGAGATGGCGGAAGCTCAATTTCAGCTTGCTCTCAAAGGAGCACGGGAAGAAGATCTTATTCAAGCGGAAGCGAATTTTAAAAATGCCGATGATGACCTGAAGCGCATGGAAGACCTCTATCGTGCGAAGAGTGTCACGGAGAAGCAGCTTGACGATGCAAAAACCCGGTTTACCGTCAGTCAGCAGATATGGGAAAAAACAAAACGCGGTTTGCGTAAGGAAGAAATAGATGCAGCACGCGCCCGGCGCGATCAGACGAAGGGGTTGTTTAGTTCTCTTCAAAAAAAGGTGAGTGACTGCAATGTCATCGCTCCGATTGACGGGAGTATCACGAAGCGTTTTGTGGAGCAAGGTGAGCTTGCCGGTATAGGTACGGCCCTCTATCGAATCTCAGACCTCTCACTGATGGATATTACAATTTATGTTACGGAAGTTGATCTTCCGAAGGTTCAACTGAATCAGAAAGCGGTCGTGACTGTCGATGCATTTCCAAACAAAGAATATGACGGGAAAGTGGTGTTCATTTCATCGATCGCGGAGTTTACACCGAAGAATATTCAAACCAATGACGAACGCACGAAGCTTGTGTTTAGTGTTAAAGTGAAAGTACCGAATCCCGATGGTACATTAAAAGCCGGCGTACCGGCGGATGTGATATTGCATGCGGCAAAGAGGTAAGGTTGTTTGTTATGGCTGAAGCCATTATTCTCAATAATGTTGTGAAGACGTTTAGTGAAGGACTGAAAGAGCGTCTCGTCGCTGTAGATCATCTCTCTTTTACTATTGAGCGAGGAGAAATCTTCAGTTTGGTTGGACCCGATGGCGCAGGGAAGACCACAACAATCCGGATGATGTGCGGAATCCTGGCGCCGACGGAAGGAAATATTTCGCTGTTAGGCTATGACATTCAAAAGCAGAAAAGTGAAGTGAAGAAGCACATTGGCTATCTCTCGCAGCGTTTCAGCCTCTATCAAGATTTAACTATCGATGAGAACATCGACTTCTTCGCAGAGATCCACAAAGTGAGCAAGTATAAAGACAGAAAAGAAGAACTGCTGCAATTCACCCGTCTCACTCCGTTTCGTGATCGTCTCGCTGGACGTCTCTCCGGAGGCATGAAACAAAAGCTTGCGCTTGCCTGTACGCTCATCCATACACCGGATATAATCTTTCTCGATGAGCCGACGACAGGAGTTGATCCGGTCTCTCGCCGTGATTTTTGGAAAATATTATCGAGTCTTCTCAAATCTGGAATTACTATTGTTGTCAGCACGCCCTATCTTGATGAAGCCGAGCGAAGCACTCGCGTAGCGATGATGAATCAAGGCAGGCTTCTCAAGTGCGATACGCCGGAAGCTATTAAATCATCTTTTCATTCTGAAGTGATTGAACTCGTTTGCGATAATGTACGCGCTGCTTCGGAAGTACTGCTGCGATCCTTCATGCGAAAAGATATCCAATTGTTTGGAGACCGTCTGCACATCCTGGTTCAACACGCGAAGACGAAAGAAGATGAAATTCTACGAACACTCAAAAAAGAGAAGATTGAAATTCACAGTTACCGGGTTATTCCGGCATCACTGGAAGATGTTTTTATTGCGAGTTTAAATGTATGATAATTGTTCAGAGGTTATTTTGTTAGAAATAGAAAACTTATTCCCTCTTCTCATAGGAGGGGGTTAGGGTGAGGTCAAAGAACAACAGACCCCACCATAGTCCTCCCCTAAAAGGGGAGGATGCCAATAAGAAAATTGTATTATTGAAGAATACATTGAGGGGTTACGATTTAAGATAATATCATGAGGTCTGTATGAAAAAGATTTTATTTTTAATTCCTTTCTTCCTATGCAGTGCGCTCTTTGGTCAACAAACAACGCAGCCATTACGGTTGACTGAATGCATCGCACAGGCATTAGGTCAAAATCCATCGATTCAGATGAGTCAGGCAAAGGTGCAGGCAGCGGAGGCGCGTTCATCGGAAGCGACGACAGTGTTGCTCCCTCAACTGAAATTAACAGGACGTGCGGAAAAATTGAGTGCAGTTGATCCATTTGGGATTAATATTCAGACACCATATTTCAATTACTCTGCCGTGATATTCCCATCAATCAATGAAAACTATGATATGAGGCTTTCCTTGCAACAGCCCCTCTTTACCGGATTCAAGCTGCTGAAGAACCGGGAGATGGCTGAACTGAATGCCGGTGCAAGCCGTGAAGATCTGACAAAGGATCAATCAGATTTGGTTCTGAATGTCATCATTGCCTATTGGAATCTCTTTCGTGCACATAAAGTGGAAGAAGTTATTCGCCAATCGGTTGAACAAATGTTAGAGCACCTCAAAGATATCATGAACCTCACGAAGCAAGGTTTGGCAACAGACGCCGACGTGATGAAAGTGCAAGTGCAGTGTTCAGATGTAAAAGTAAAACACATCGAAGCTCGGAATGCCATTCGCATTGCATCGATGGCGTTGAATAGTATTCTTGGAAATTCTTTGGACCTACAGGTGATGCCGAGTGATACACCGGCAATTTTCCAGGGAATGGATGTGCCGGTGCTCCAAGAAGATTTACATTCACTGCAGAATCGTGCTCGTGATCATCGCCCTGAATTGAAATCGATGCAGTTACGCCGCGATATGAATAGCGCAGGTGTCACTGCGGCAAAAGGGGGCTGGTATCCGCAAGTATTTTTTATTGCAAACTATGATTATGCCAGGCCAAACCAACGAATCGTTCCTCCAAAGGATCGATGGGATGATACATGGGATGTCGGTGTGACGCTTCAATGGAATATTTGGGATTGGCTTGCAACGCAGTATCAAACTGTACAGGCACAAGCCGCTTTGCGTCAGACGGAAGCGGGGATGACGCAGCTGAACGATGCAGTGACATTGGATGTTGCACAAGAATATTTCAATGCCCAGACAGCGAAGGAAAAAGTTGATGTCGCATATGATGGAATGCAGCAAGCGCAGGAATCGTACCGCATGACTTCGGAAAAATTTAAAAACGGTATTACTTCCAACACGGATATGCTTGATGCGGAGATCGCACTTCTGCAGGCAAAGCTCACGCATACACAGTCTGTAGTCGATTGTACTCTTGCATTGGCGAGATTGAAAAGAGCGATAGGAGACAACGAGTGAAGTTGTGGGCTGGCAAAAAAAAACAAAGGATCAGCACTGCGCAATCCGATCTGGAGTATGCAGTCGTTGCCGACCGTTTGACGAAGAAATTCGGAAAATTTGTTGCGGTCGATCACATCAGTTTCAAAGTGAAACGAGGAGAAGTGTTTGGTTTTCTCGGGCCGAATGGTGCTGGAAAGTCGACGACCATTCGCATGCTCTGCGGAATTCTTTTACCGACCGAAGGCACGGCGAGTGTTGATGGGTTTGATATTGCGAAACAATCTGATGATGTAAAAGCACATATCGGATACATGTCCCAGCGATTTTCTTTGTACGAGGATCTTTCCGTTGAGCAAAATATTAATTTCTATGGCGGCATTTATGGCCTTGAAGGCAAGCATTTTGAAGAACGCAAGCGCTGGGCGATTGAGATGGCTGGATTAACTGGCAAAGAGACAATGCTGGCTCACGCGCTTTCAGGCGGATGGAGGCAGCGATTGGCGCTGGGGTGCTCTATTTTGCACGAGCCGCCAATTTTATTTCTTGATGAGCCGACAGGAGGTGTCGATCCGGTATCGCGGCGCAACTTCTGGGATTTGATTTATGATTTGTCGCACCGCGGAGTGACCGTGTTTGTCACAACACATTATATGGATGAAGCGGAACATTGCAACACGATTGGACTGATCTATAACGGCAAGTTAATCTCTACCGGTTCCCCGACAGAATTAAAGCATAACCTTGATCGATATTCTATCTTCGAAGTTCACTGCACGCATCCTGTGGACGCGATGGAATTGTTGCAGGGACAACCATGGACAGCAGAAACATCTATTTTTGGATCGGCATTTCATGTCAGTACGTTCAATGAGCCCGACGCACAGAAAAAAATTAGCCAGTTACTAACGAAGAATCAGATTCAGACAAAGAGGATCGAAAAAATCATACCTTCACTCGAAGATGTCTTTATTCATATGATTGCCGAAGAAGATGCAAAGAAAGACGGAGATATTCATTTATGACAATAAAATATTCTCTGAATATTCTTCCTATTGTGCGGAAAGAATTTCGCCAGATTATACGAGACAAACGTATTCTTGGCGTTTTATTATTTTTCCCTGCGCTGATGCTCTTTGCGTTCGGGTACGCCTTGAACTTCGATGTAAAGAATACCAGGATGGCGGTGTATGACGAAGACAGAAGCAGTGCCAGCAGAGATTTTATTCAACAATTCTTTACTTCGGAGTATTTTATTAAAGTTCAAACGTTATCAAGCAAAGCGGAGATCAATAATTTGCTTGATGGAGAACAAGTTCGTGTTGTGTTAGTTGTGCCTTCTTCGTTTTCGAAAGACATTCAACGAGGGAAATCTGCATCTGTACAAGTTATTGTCGATGGCGCTAACTCCAATGCAGCAGCGACTGTTCTGGGATATATCAATGCCATGATCCAACAGTACTCACTCAAGATTATGGCTGAGTCGTTTATGAGAATAGGGGGGCAGCAAATCACCTTGCCAATCGATTTTCAACCGCGTGTATGGTATAATCCGGAATTGAAAAGTGCAAAGTTTCTGGTGCCGGGGCTTATCGCCTTTATTCTCATGGTAACAACGGTGATTTCCACAGCGCTTGCGGTCGTTCGTGAGCGTGAGCTTGGCACCATGGAACAAATTATGGTCTCACCCATTAAACCTATTGAATTGATTCTTGGCAAAACCATACCGTACATTATTATTTCTCTCATCGCAACAGCGGTAATTTTGTTTTTTGGATATGTCTTGTTTGATGTGAGCATCAAAGGAAGCATTTTCCTTTTATCCATGATGACGATCCTTTTTCTTGTTGGGGGATTAGGAGTCGGGATGTTGATCTCGACGCTCGTGGAGACACAGCAGCTTGCATTCATGATCGCAGTAATCGTTTCGATGCTGCCGACGTTTATCCTTTCGGGCTTCGTATTTCCGATCCGCAATATGCCGGCGATCATACAAGGGATCACGTATCTCATTCCGGCGAGATATTTTCTCGTCGCCCTGCGTGCAATTATCTTAAAAGGAGCTGGAGTAAGTGCTTTCTGGGATCAGGCGATCTTTCTCACAATCTATGCCGCGGTGATGATCGGAATCAGTTCGCTTCGTATGCGGAAGTTCCTTGCGTGAGGGAGAGACCATGAATATCATTTTCCATATTATCAAAAAAGAATTCATCCAGTTTCGCCAGGACAAGAAAATGTTCATCGTGAGCTTCTTTGCGCCGGTATTCCAGCTGCTTGTCCTCGGATATGCCGCGACGTTCGATGTCAGCAAGATTCCCATGGCTGTCTGCGATTTTGATAATTCGGCGTCAAGCCGGGCATTGGTCCGGAACTTCACCAGTACAGAATATTTCAGAGTTGTCGGATATTATGACAAAATCTCCGAGATCGACAATCAATTGGATGATGGGCATGCCTCGATCGCGGTTGTCATTCCAAGAGGATTTGAAAAAAAAATGGGTGCCGGTCAATCTGCACCGCTTCAGGTTATTGCAGACGGCACGGAAACAAGTTCGGCGACGATAGGTCTCAATTATGTGTTTGTCATCGTGAGCACGTATTCACAAAATGTTGTTTTAGAATCGCTCATCAAACGTGGTTCCGTTATGATGCCGGCACGCTTATCAACTGAATTTCGTATTTGGTACAATCCAGATCTGAAAAGCCGTAATTTTATGGTGCCCGGAGTGCTTGGATTGCTTCTTATGGTAATGACTATGATTCTGACATCGCTGGCAATCGTCAAGGAGAAAGAACTTGGCACACTCGAACAGCTTGTCGTCACACCCATCAAACCGTATCAACTTATTATCGGAAAGCTTGCCCCATTTTTTGTTATCGGCGTTATCGATGTTATCCTTGTTGTTTTCTTCGCTTCAGTGGTTTTCAGTCTTCCGGTGAAAGGTGGTGTGCTGCTATTGTTTGGATTGAGTTTAATATTTTTAATGACAACCCTTGGACTCGGACTTTTCATTTCTACTATCTCACGGACGCAGCAACAGGCAATGATGACAGCGATCTTCTTCTTTATGATGCCGATGGTTTTTTTCTCCGGCTTTGTTTTTCCTATTGAGAATATGCCGGCCATCATCCAATATATATCCTACCTCATACCGCTGCGTTACTATTTTGTTATCGTGCGCGGTTTGTTCCTCAAAGGAGTCGGTATGAGCATCTTGTGGACTCAGGCGCTGGCATTGTTGATATTCGGCAGTGTCATTTTAAGCTTGAGTGTGATGCGATTTCAGAAAAGATTGGGGTGATCATTCTTTCGTCTGATGCACATTTATTTATAGCGGATTCTTGATTGCGGAGCGAGAATTTCTTATTTTTTTGTCGCGGAATGATTTGCGAAAGATAGAGTTTGATCTCCAGTGATTGCGATGAGTAAAACACAACAGCAAAAAAACTTACCGAAATTAAAAGTTCTCGTTGTTGATGATATGGCTTCCATGCGGATCCTTGTCATTGAGTACCTCCGGAGGATTGCGAATATTGTTGTAAGAGAAGCCAGCGACGGAGATGAAGCAATTTCTCAAGTGAAAGAGTTCTCTCCGGATATCGTGCTGATGGATATTAGCTTAGCAGGGATGAGCGGTGTGGAAGTAACGCGCAAAATCAAATCCGACTTTCCAAATATCCGGATCTATCTTTTTTCGGCATACGATGTGAACGAGTATCGCAATTTGAAATATGACTCCCTGAGCGATGGGTTTATTCAGAAATCGCGTCTAAAAACGGAGTTGCAGCAAATGATTCAAACAGAATTGAAGCGGAAAGACGCACCTTAGGTAATCGAAAGACAAAACGGTCAAAAGAATTAAGGGAATCTCAAAAAACTCCAAATCACAAATTACAAATCGCAAACAAATCCCAATGGTAAAAAACCAAACACAAAAAATCATTTTTTCGATCATTGAGCATTTGGGATTTAGTTATTGTTTGAAATTTTGATATTTGTCCCAAAGGGACTCCTTTGGAGGAACTTGAATTATTAGAGATACCTTTAATACAATCCGCTTGCTCCACCAAGCGAGCACCTATCACTGCAGCACGACTGTTCCATTCCACACACCCTCTGATCGCAGTGTGCCGAAGATGCTCCTTTTGTTATAATACTGGGCAGAGAGATTAACTTCGTATGCTGATGCGAAGCGCAATGAGGACACACTATATCCTCACTCAGTTCTTTTCCCTTGTGCAGAATGTCATAAATCGTGGTGCAACGAGTACATCGATAATCAAAGATGGGCATAACATGTTCATCCATTTATTCGTTTGATGTAATACTAAAAAAAGTTGTTTTCAATTTCGGTTATATTCTCGGTCGTCTCTGGCGCTTGTTCGGATGTGCCAACAAATTCATCCGTTGGGACTAAGGAGTTTTGGCTGAACTGCAAGCCAAGAACTTCTCGGTACAGGCGTGAAGATGTCATCTTGGCTGTTTCTTTGAAATTAGTAAAGAGTGTTGATGCAAGGGCATCCGATTGGGGTACAGCTTTTGCAAGTATACCCTTTACTTGTTCGATGCGTTCGCGGTCAGTCGGATTCTTGTCTGGAATTCCTGTTAAGTTTTTTAAAGTAGCCGCTTTCGCTTTTGAAGTATCCCCGGCAGGTGTTTGTTTCATAATAGAAGAAATGAGAAGAACGAAATCGTTCGGCAAAGAATTATCTTCTGGTTTTCTCTGCTTTTTCAACTGAGAGAATGCTTCCTTCAAAGCAATGTTGAGCGAGTGTAATTTTGAAAGGGATGATTCAAAAGCCTCCGGACCGGAAAGACGCACTGCGTATCGGTCGGCGTCGAACTCCATGAGACGTATATAAAATCTGCTGATGACATTTCCCGCATGCATGAACGCTGTAAGAATTTTCCGAGACAACCAAACGGAAAGATTTGCGGCAGGCATAACACACCAGCGCACAAAGCCGCTCGATGTTATTGATACGATAGCCAGTCTCTGGTCGATCGTATCCTCTTCGAATATGAGACGGTAAAGCCATTCCTGGATGCTTGTGATGATGTAATAGAGTCGCATGCCGAGCTTCTGCGTGAAATGGCCAAGCTCATGTGCCAACAGGCTTGTGAACTCCGTCGTTGTCAATTCAGACGCTACCGGCAGTCCGATGATCAATGTAAGTTCATCTTCTAAAAATCCAATCATTCCTTGTCGGAACCCGGCAGAAGCGTGTGCGGAACAATCGACTTCAATGGTAGAAGGTATTTTAGAGCCGATGGAATGGCAGAGTTTATCAACGAAAGCATAGAGCGCCTGTTCCTTCTTCCGGGTAAGAGTGACGACAAACCGTTTTGATACAGGTCGTGCGATAAGGGGTTTGAGCATTGATACAATCAACAATATCCCGATAAACATAGGAATGATATATAAAGGAATTCCTATGATGAAAGATTTTCCGCCGAGAAGAGAAGTATTATCGACGATATGGTCAAATGTATAGCTTGCGATGAGGAGAATGAGAAAGACATACAAGAATAAGAGGGAAACCATTCCTGCAGCTGTGAGTATACATCCTGTAGTATGCAACGGGGAATTCAGTTCATACGATCGCCCTGTTTTCGATGCGAGCTTATTCTTGGATGATGAAAAACTGGAGCGTGCAGGAATGCCGGACTTTGATCCTTTGGGATATTGTCCGTCCCTGATCATGCCGCTTGCTTGAGGTGAATGTATCACCTTCATTGGTTCAAAGTAGCAGAGTGCTCCTGCATTCTTCAATTCAGCAATATATTCTTGTGCGGCTGTATAATCGAGATTATTATTGATCGTAACGGATTTGCCGGTGAAGAGTTTATCGATTTGTTCGGGTGAAGTCTTAAAAAGTTGAGTAAGACGTTCTTTTACTGCTGGAAGCTCCTGTCCCAGTTCTATGTCTCCATTGAAGAGAATCCGATATTTTTGTGTTTTGCCTTCAACCACAGGCTTTTTTTGTTGTTCAATAATTGGCTGATCTGGTTTTAATAATGAACGCAATACATATTGAAGTATGCCACCGTGTTTGTAGTAGTCAACTTCATTTGGTGTATCAATTCGGCACACGACAGTGAAGTTTTTCTTTGAGCCGTTTTGCGATATTGCTGTAACCGTTATTTTTTTTCTTGGCTTAAGGTTGTCAACGAGCCCTTCAATATCGAATGCCTCGAATCCTGAAATTCCAAGCATTTGATAATTCTGCCCTTCTTCGAATTGTAATGGAAGAATGCCCATCCCGATAAGGTTACTGCGATGAATGCGTTCGAAGCTCTCGGCAATAACTGCCCGTACACTAAGTAAAGCTGGACCTTTTGCTGCCCAATCGCGTGATGAACCTGAGCCATACTCTTTTCCCGCAATAATAATAAGAGGTATGCCATCTTCTTTGTACTTCATCGCTGCATCGTAAATCGATATTGGATCTTTTGAAGAAGGATGGAGAGTGATGCCGCCTTCTCTGCCCGGAACCAATAAGTTCTTCAAACGAATATTCGCAAATGTTCCGCGCATCATAATTTCATGATTGCCGCGCCGCGAGCCGTACTGGTTAAAGTCTTTCTTCCGAATGCCTAAAGACATCAGGTAACTGCCTGCAGGAGTATTTTCGGCGAATGAACCTGCAGGTGAAATATGATCTGTGGTGATAGAATCGCCGAGCATGGCAAGTACTCGTGCGTTATGAATGTCCTGTAAAGGTTGTGGCTCACGCGAAAAATTCTCAAAATACGGTGCCGCTTTAATGTACGTCGAGTCTGCATCCCATGGATATTGCACTCCGGTTGGGATAGGGATATTTGTCCAGCTTTCGTCGCCTTCAAAGACATTGGAATATTCCTGCTTGAACATCTCCGGCTTCACACTTTGACGCATTGTCTGTTCTACTTCTTGAGGAGATGGCCAGATGTCTTTGAGAAATACAAATTCACCATTTTTTCCAACACCGATAGGATCTTTCCCGAAATTTATATCCATTGTTCCGGCAAGTGCGTATGCTACAACGAGCGGCGGCGAAGCAAGGTAGTTTGCATGTGTATACGGATTGATGCGTCCTTCAAAATTTCGGTTTCCTGAGAGAACTGCTGCTGCAATGAGATCGTTCTCTTGTATTGCCCTTGCGATTTCTTCTGGAAGCGGACCACTATTGCCAATGCACGTTGTGCATCCGTAACCAACGAGATGGAAACCAAGTAATTCCAGAGGCTGCATCAAGTTTGCGTCCCGAAGGTATTCGGTAACTACTTTCGATCCGGGCGCTAAACTTGTCTTCACCCAAGGCTTCGAGAGCAATCCTTTCTCAATAGCTTTCTTCGCAAGCAGTCCTGCGGCAATAAGGACAGATGGATTTGATGTATTTGTGCAACTTGTAATGGCGGCGATGACGACAGAACCATGCTGGAGGTTGTGCTGGCGCCCTTCAATTTCAACATTGACACTCTTGAGAAAATTGGGTTTTATCGAATCGTCCGAATAATGTGCCCAGGTAGCCGCGGCCATCTTATCTATGGCAACGCCTTTACTTTCGAGAATCTCAACAAGTGACGAGCGGAATGAAGCTTTCGTCCTTGAGAGTGAAATACGGTCCTGTGGTCGTTTTGGTCCGGCAATACTTGGTTCGACAGAAGCAAGGTTCAGTTCGAGCACATCAGAAAATTCCGGTTCCGGAGTTTCTGCGGTGTGGAAGAGGCCTTGTTCTTTGAGATACGTTTCCACGAGAGCAACTTGTTCTTCACTCCGTCCTGTGAAGCGGAGAAAATTGATTGTCTCGGTATCAGCAGGAAAGAAACCCATCGTTGCGCCGTACTCGGGAGCCATGTTTGCGATGGTTGCACGATCGGCGAGAGTGAGCGAAGATAATCCGGATCCAAAAAACTCAATGAACTTTCCGACAACGCCTTTTTTCCTCAGCATCTGTGTTATCGTGAGCACAAGGTCCGTGGCAGTAGAACCAGCCCGTAATTTTTCATGCAATTTGAATCCGACCACTTGTGGAATCAACATGGAAATTGGCTGACCAAGCATTGCGGCTTCTGCTTCAATACCGCCAACCCCCCAGCCGAGTACACCAAGCCCGTTGATCATGGTCGTGTGCGAATCAGTTCCGACGAGTGTGTCCGGATAGGCAAGCAGTTCACCATCACGTGCTGAAGAGAAGACGACTTGTGCAAGATATTCAAGATTGATTTGATGAACGATTCCGGTATTCGGTGGTACGACTCGGAAGTTCTTGAATGCCTGTTGTCCCCAGCGAAGAAATGCATAGCGTTCATGGTTTCGCTTAAACTCGAGTGCAGAATTATTTTGAAAAGCTTCAGGTGTCCCATATTCATCCACTTGTACCGAGTGGTCGATGACGAGATCGACAGGCTGCAGAGGATTAATTTTATTTGGATCGCCTCCCATCGTAATCATTGCATCACGCATGAGGGCAAGATCAACAATACAAGGAACGCCGGTGAAGTCCTGTAAAAGGACACGTGCAGGCATAAAGGCGATTTCTTTGTCCGGTTTTGCTTTCGAATCCCAGCGTGCCAAACCTTCAATATCTTCTTTTCGAACAATCCTCCCATCTTCACACCGTAAAAGATTTTCCAGGAGAATCTTCAGCGACATCGGAAGGCGCGAAAGCTGAATGCCTAGGGATTGTTCTAGTGCACGAAGGGAATAGAATGAAAAGGTTTTTGTACCAACGCTGATATTTTTTGTCGTTCGATATGAATCGACACTTTTCATAAAATCTTTCCTTGTCAGATTGAAAGCATTTTAACGTTACTAATATACAAAAAAAATCTAAGTCTTTTAAAACCGGTGTTCTCCGAAAATCTGTTATTTAAAGAAAAACTCTCTGATTCAGGAACATATCCGGTTTCGTCTGCAGAGTTGTTCGGGTGCTGTATTTACCTTTTTTCCATTGAATGGGAAGAGAGTTCTGTCTATATTTATCAAATTAAAGAAGGAGATACTCGAAAAATTGCCCAAACGGACAGATATTAAATCCATCCTCATCATCGGTTCCGGTCCTATCGTGATTGGTCAGGCGTGCGAATTTGATTATTCCGGAACCCAGTCCTGTCGTGTCCTTCGTCAAGAAGGGTATCGTGTGATCCTTGTCAACAGTAATCCGGCAACAATAATGACCGACCCGGAATTTGCTGACGCAACATACATAGAACCTATCACTCCGGAATTTGTTGAAAAGATCATCGAACGCGAACGCCCAGATGCTATTTTGCCAACCATGGGTGGACAGACGGCGCTGAATACCGCTGTTGCTTTGGCGGAAAGCGGAGTGTTGAAGAAATATGGCATTGAACTTATCGGAGCAAAGCTTGAAGCTATCAAAATGGCAGAAGACCGCGAATTGTTTCGCAAGGCGATGGATCGTGCCGGACTTCAAAGCGCACGAGGCGGTTTTGTCAATTCATTGGACGAAGCTTTGAAAGTTGCAGAGTCGATAGGTTTTCCAATCATCATTCGCCCGTCGTTCACATTAGGCGGAACAGGCGGCGGTACCGCGTACAACATCGAAGAGCTTAGTACAAAAGTTGTCCACGGCCTTACCAGCAGTCCTATCCATCAAGTACTCGTTGAAGAATCGGTCATTGGGTGGAAGGAATATGAGCTCGAAGTGATGCGCGATCTGAAAGACAATGTCGTTATCATCTGTTCGATTGAGAACTTCGATCCGATGGGTGTGCATACTGGAGATTCCATTACCGTGGCGCCGGCGCAGACGCTTACCGATAAAGAATATCAACGGCTGCGCGATGCTTCGATTAAGGTCATCCGAGAGATTGGTGTAGAAACGGGCGGCTCGAATATTCAATTTGCAGTGAACCCGAAAGACGGGCGGGTGTTAGTGATCGAGATGAATCCGCGCGTATCGCGTTCGTCGGCGTTGGCATCAAAAGCAACCGGATTTCCGATCGCGAAAATTGCAGCAATGCTTGCTGTCGGATATACGCTGGATGAAATTCCTAATGACATCACAAAATTAACACCGGCTTCCTTTGAACCGACAATTGATTACTGTGTCGTGAAGATTCCACGGTGGGATTTTGAAAAGTTCAAAGGAGTGGACGATACGCTCGGTGTTCAGATGAAATCCGTCGGCGAGGCAATGTCCATTGGCAGAACATTCAAAGAGGCACTGCAGAAAGCGCTTCGCTCACTGGAACAAGGACGCTTCGGGCTCGGTGCAGATGGAAAAGATATTATGAATATTCATGAGCTCTCTGAGACCGAGAAGATTGAATGGAAGCGAAAGGTTCTGGATCGGATTAGAATTCCACGTCCAAACAATGTATTTTACCTTCGGTACGGATTTCAACTTGGCTTGACGATTGAAGAACTCTTTCAGGCAACAGGAATCGATCCGTGGTTTCTCTACAACATCAAACAAATCGTTGAGATGGAAGAAGAGTTGTATTCATACAGAGCATGATTTGTCTATAACAAAATCACTTAGCATGATCTTTCAATACTGATATGATGTTTAAAATGATTGTTGAACTCCAAACAGAGTTCTCTTTTTATGGTTGGTTTTATTACAAACGTGAAACTCTTATGGAGTCTCGCCGACAATGGGAACGATTGAAGGAATGACAGGTAAGTGAAGGCAGGTAAATTGAAATCAAAAGAACTTGGAAAAGTAACACCTGAACTTATGCGGAAAGCAAAAGAGTACGGTTTCTCCGATCGTCAGTTAGCGGAAATATGGGGGACGAAAGAACCGGCGATCCGGATCATGCGGAAGAAGATGAACGTGATTCCGGTATATAAAACGGTGGATACGTGCGCGGCAGAATTCGCCGCGTCGACACCATACCACTACTCGACATATGAACGCGAGAACGAATCCGTAAAAAGCACAAAGAAGAAAGTAATTATCCTCGGCGGTGGACCGAATCGCATCGGTCAGGGAATTGAATTCGATTATTGCTGCGTGCACAGTGTCATGGCTCTGCGCGAAGAGGGGTACGAGACTATTATGATCAATTGTAATCCTGAGACCGTCTCGACTGATTACGACACGACCGATAAACTTTATTTCGAACCGCTGACACTTGAAGATGTTTTGAATATCTGCGATCACGAAGAACCCTATGGTGTCATCGTCAGTTTTGGCGGACAAACACCGTTGAAGATTGCCAAAGCTTTAGACGAGAACGGCGTACACATTCTCGGTACATCGCCGGAAGGAATTGATCTCGCCGAAGACCGTGAGCGATTTGGCGCATTACTGCGAAACCTCAAAGTCGTACATCCAAAATACGGCACAGCGTACACTGTCAATAACGCGGTGCTTGTAGCGGAACAGATCGGTTTTCCCGTACTAGTACGCCCATCCTATGTGCTTGGCGGCCGCGCGATGGAAGTGTGCTATACCAAGGACGCTTTGCGAGGTTATATGAAAAAGGCTGTCGATGTTTCACCGGATCATCCTGTACTCATCGATCGTTTCCTTGAAGATGCATTTGAATATGACGTTGATTGTGTCTGCGATGGAAAAGATGTCATGATTGGCGGCGTTATGCAGCACATTGAGGAAGCGGGCATTCATTCGGGTGACAGCGCCTGTGTCCTGCCACCGTATATGATGTCGGAGAAGATACTGGATGAAATCATGGCGACCACTGTAAAGTTGGCAAAAGCGCTCAAGGTCGTCGGATTGATGAATGTGCAATTTGCAATGAAGGATGATGTCGTGTATGTCTTGGAGGTCAATCCTCGCGCGTCCCGTACGGTGCCGTTTGTGAGTAAAGCAACAGGTGTTCCTCTGGCAAAGATAGCCGCAAAGGTGATGGTAGGAAAGACACTGGATGAGCTTGGTTATAAGAATTTTGATTTCCGAAAATTAAAACACATATCGGTGAAGGAAGCGGTTTTTCCGTTTGCAAAGTTTCCGCAGACGACAGTGTTCCTTGGCCCGGAGATGCGTTCTACCGGCGAAGTGATGGGAATCTCCGATAACTTTGGTGCATCCATTGCCAAGTCGCAGATTGCGGCGAGTAACACTCTGCCGACAGGCGGGACGGTATTCTTCAGCGTGAATAATAATGATAAGAATGAAATATCGCTTAACATTGCACGAGAGCTACAAGCGCTGGGCTTCTCTCTGATTGCTACAGCAGGAACGGCGGCCTTTTTTAACTCTCACAATATTTTATGTGAAAAAGTTTTTAAAGTGAATGAAAGCCGTCCGAATTCTGTGGATCTCATTAAGAATGGAAAGATTCAGCTCGTCATTAACACTCCTTTAGGTGCAACTTCCCGGTATGACGAATATGCCATCGGGTGGGCGGCACTGGAACACAAGGTTGCGTTCATAACTACTCTCTCTGCCGCTGCTACTGCGGTGAAAGCAATTCAGAAAGTAAAAGAGGGAGGATTAACGGTGAAGAGCATTCAGGAATATTTAAAGGAAAGTGTGTTGTTCAGGGTAGAAAAACAATAAAGAGTGGCCAGTTATTTTTCAGACACCACCTTGATCATTCCTTTGGAGGGGAAGAGACGATGTAACGACAGAAAGGAAAATAAAAATGTTACCACATTACACAGGGAATATATGGATCGCGTGAAAATTCATTTGGATATTTCTGTTGTTATGATTGCAATGTTCATGAGTACATTGTTGATGCCCTCTTTAGGGCAGACATCCCGATTTCGCTACAAAGTTGACAAGTCCGAGATACTCTTGCAATTCCAAAAACAATTATTCAAACCGCTTAACTCGAAACTGGAAGAATTTCAAAAAGCGTTCGATGAAGACTATCAGGCAGAAGATTATGTCTTTGACGCATTCGAGGCGTTTAAAAAAGCAGATACTGCTTATGAACCGATTATGCAAAATTGGGTAAAGCAATTTCCAGATTCCTATGCACCATACGTTGCACGTGCCGAATACTATTGTGCATGTGCTTTGCAGGCACGCGGGAACAAACGTGTGATAGAAAAAGGTCAAAATGAATACAAAGAAATGGAACGGTTTTATTCCCTTGCGCTCCTCGATATGGATCAAGCATTGAAATTAAATGTCGGGATGGATGTGTGCTATGCCTTGAAAGTAGGAATTGGGATGGCACTGGAAAAAGAAGAATTGATAACCAATGCTCTTATTGAAGCCACAAAAAATCATCCCTATGAATATCGAGTGAGATTGAAATACTTACAGACACTGACGCCGCGAAATGGCGGTTCCTATGAAAAGATGGAAGGATTTATTGCGAGCTGTGCAAAGTCTGCTGTCTACAATCCAAAAATTAAGGAACTTTCTGCTGCTATTCCTGCCGACAAGGGAAGCACATTTTCTTATCTGGGGAAGTATGGCCAGGCGGTGAATATGTACACGGAAGCATTGAAGTATTCAAATTGTCATTCCTATTTTGCCGACCGCGGCGATGCATATGCTAAATTGCAGAACTACAAACAAGCGTTGGAGGATTATGACCGTGCATTGGAACTGAGTCCGAATGATCCGGAATATCTTCTCCGCAAAACGCGGGCAATCGTTCAACAGAACCGTTTTAATGATGCACAGAAAATGCAGAGACAATCAAATCAAGCAGATACATACGATGATTGGCCTCCGAAGAAATCTTCCAAGGTCGAAAATGAGCAGGCAATTAAGCATGCGCAAAAAGGGAACGAATTCATGAGGGCGGGACAATATGAACAGGCAATTTCGGAATATACAGAAGCCATTCGCTTTCTGCCGGATGAATATATCTTGTATCACAACCGAGCTCTATGTTATCTTCAATCGAATAATGATGAAGCAGCATTACAAGATTTTCTTCATGCCATCGAAAGAAAGCGTGATGATATTGAGGCATATATCAAAATTACAACCATCTATGCTAATCGTGGTATGTATGATGAAGCAATCAACTCTATGAACTCAGCGCTTGTCGTTAAACCTGATGATGGAGAGTTATTTTATTATCGTGGAAAAGTTTATGAAAGAAGAGGAATGAACAATGAAGCGATGCAAGATATACGGCAAGCTTGTGAAATGGGGTATCAACGTGCCTGCTGGAATGTAATGTATAAGTGAGTCACAGAATGAATTGGAATGCAATAGCTGATAGATTCGTTCTGAAAGGATAGAATGGAAAAACATGTATGTCCATGGTATTTGGGATACGTATTAGCAAGTCCGTTACGGCGGCTTTATCAGAATCCAGAAAAAATCCTGAGCCCTTATCTAAGGCAAGGGATGAAAGTTTTGGAAGTAGGGCCCGGGATGGGATTCTTTAGTTTACCCATAGCAAAGTTTATTGGTGAAACCGGTCGAATATTCTGCGTTGATCTACAAGAGAAGATGCTGCAGAGCCTTCGACGTCGGGCGGTGCGTGCAAATATTCTAGGCAGAATGGAGATGCGTCTTTGCAGCGAGTCTTCGCTTCAAATTGATGATCTTGCAGGTTCGATAGATTTTGCTTTGGCTTTTGCGGTTGTTCATGAAGTGCCGGATCAAAAGCTACTTCTTAAGGAAATCTATAGCTCACTCAAGAAAGACGGACTGCTCTTTCTATCCGAACCAAAAGGACATGTGACAAAAGAAGAATTCGAGAAAACATGTGTCTTTGCACAAAGCAATGGAATGAAAAAAGTAGATTCTCCGAACATACGTGGAAACCATTCAGCTGTGCTGAAAAAAGTTTAAATGAAAAATGTTGAAAGTCTAATTCGCAAGAAACACATCCACTGAGTGTTATGTATGAATCATTTACTATAGGAGGATGAACCATGTCGTATACATATGATCAACTGAGTAAGATGACCGTAGCGGAACTTCGGAAAATTGCCGATGGAATTGAGCACGAAGCGGTGCAAGGGCATATCACAATGCACAAGGAAAAACTTCTACCCGCCATCTGTAAAGCGTTGAACATCGAAACCCACGCGCACCATACTGTCGTTGGTATTAACAAGACGGCGATGAAAGCAGAGATTAGGAGTTGGAAGAAGAAACGGGCAGAAGCGCTTACAAGCAAGGATTATGTGAAGCTGAGTGAAATTCGTCAACATATCCACGACTTGAAAGTGAAGCTACGTCGAACCATAGTGTAAACAGATATTTGTAGGTTGAGCAAATAAGAAATTTTCATTTATCAAAATAATCTATGTCTTAAAGTTTCTTTTGCTTAATCTTGCATCCTGTTTGGCTTTATTGTAAATTAAGCCATTAGAAGTAGCACCTGAAACAGTGCTTTAAGTCAGAATTGATAACTCTCAAAGTATTTCCAAAGTATCAAAAGAAGCAAGGGACGAATCTGTTTCAAGTTGCATCTCTGTTTTTTCTTCTTATTGCAGCATTCGGATTTCTTATAACCACTTCAGCACAGGATCTTCCACTGCAGCAGGCGCCAACTGTAGCTGAAGAGCAGGACTACGCATTTGCCTATGGACTCTATCGCGATAGTCTCTTCCAGCTTGCCGGGCAGCAATTTCAAATCTTTGCCTCGAAATACCCCAACAGTATTAAGCGGCAGGATGCAGCGTTCCTTAGCGTTGAATGTCTTTTTCAATCATCCCAATTTCAAAATGCGATAACGAAATACGACGAATTCATTCAGCAGTACCTGACATCACGCTATGTTCCAGAGGCATATCTCAAACTTGGACAATCGCGCATTCGCTTAAAAAAGAATAGTGAAGCGATTACTGCATTTAAAACTGTGCTCGAAAATTACAGCGAAAGTGAAAAAGCCGGTGAAGCTGCGTATTGGATCGGTGAAGCTTCTCTACGAAATGATGACACGCAAAACGCTCTGAAGTATTATACGCTTGCGTATGAAAATTTTCCAAAGAATCGATTGCGTGACTATGCACTGTATTCCATTGCGTGGACATATCAGAAACGGACCGAATACGCAAAAGCGGCTGATTGGTATGGCAAGTTAATCTCAGAGTTTCCGCAAAGTACTCTCACACCCGGAGCGTATGTCCACATAGGTGAGTGTTTCTATTATGCGAAAGAATACCAGCAGGCTATTGATGTATTGACAAAATCACGTCTGGATATTCACGATGAAGAAGAATTAGGGAATGCAGATTATCTTATTGCAGAAGCGTTTTACAAGTTAGGCGACAATGATAACGCTCAGAAACTGTACAAACGATTTCTTGTTGATCATCCTCAGCACAAACTTGCCCCGGAAGTCCTGTATGTGTTAGGATGGAGTTATCTCAATCAAAAGAACTATCCCAAAGCGATCGAAATTTTTCAGGCGCTTGCCATACAGTCTGATGAACTTGGCTACGCTTCACTCTATCGCCGGTCGGTCGTAGAGCGCCTGATGGGAAAAACCGATAAAGCCCTGCAAACACTCAATGAAGTGCTCAAACGTGAATTGCAGGGAGAATGGTCCGATAATGCCCTGTTTGATATCGGTATGATTTATTTTGAAGAAAACAATCTCAGTGAAGCGAAATTATATTTTCAACGACTCATAACGGAATTTCCAAAGAGCGATGTGTTGGCGGATGGATGCAGGATGCTTGGCGAGTGTTTCCTGACGGAAAACAATTTCAAAGATGCACAGGGCTGGTTTGAAAAGGCATTGGCACTTCCCGCTGCATCGTTCGATGTGAAGGTTGAAGCAGGGTTTCAATCGGCGTTGTGCATTTTTAAGTTGAAGCAATACAAAGATGCAGCAGCGAAGTTTTCGGCATTCATCCAGCAATATCCGAAGCATCCAAAATCCGGTGAGGCGAAATTCTATCAGGCAGAAGCAGAATATCGACTTGGCAATTTCGACAAATCGACCCGACTCTACCAGGAATCCGTGGAGGGTGCCGGTGCGAAGAAGAAAGAAGAATCTTTCTATGGCGTTGCATGGTCTTTCTACAAGCAAGGTAAATTTCAACAAGCAATCGAATCGTTTGAGCAGCTTCTGGTAGGATATCCGAAAGGGAAGTTTGCCTTTGATGCTCGCTTGCGGTTAGGGGATGCATATTTCTTCCTGAAAGAGTACAAAAAAGCAATTGGCAGCTATCGCACGCTCATCCGTCTTTATCCTGACAGCGCTTCTATCGATTATGCATATTATCAGCTTGGACAGAGTTATGTCATGGATGGAAATAATACAGAAGCCATGAAAGTATTTGAGGGATTGATCAAAGCATTGCCGCAATCCACACTCGCCGACGATGCACAATTTGCAAAGGGCTGGATCAACTTTCAGCGAAAGGAATATGGAGAGGCAATCAAGGAATTCCAGGAGTTGGTGAAGGAATATCCCAGCAGCGAGCTTGTGCCCCGCGCGTACTACAGTCTTGGCGATAGTTACTATAATCTTCAACAGTATGTGGCGGCGGAGAAATCGTACCGTGAAGTGCTCAGGCAGTTCCCGAAGAGTAATTATATTGCCGATGCCACAACCGGAATTCAGTATTGCTACATTGCCCAGGGGAAAGATGCCGATGCGGTAGAAGTTATTGACGACTTTGTAAAAGAGAATCCAACTTCAGCTGCTTCGGAAGATCTTCAATTGAAAAAAGGAGAACTGCTTTTTAATAAGAAGAAATATGCAGATGCAGCAACTGTCTACCGTGGATTTGCCGAAAAGAATCCCAACTCCAAGCTTTTAGCGTCCGCGCTGTACTCTCTGGCAAAATGCTATCGCATGGAAGGAAATCCAGATGAAGCTGCGCTCGCATTTGAGCGAGCAGCAAACACTCCCCACGCTCTCGAAAAAGTGATTGGAGAATCGTTATTTGAGGCTGCGGAAATTTACAATTCTCAGCATAAAATGGAAAAAGCCCTTCTTGTTTTGCAGCAGGTTCAAGAAAAAGTGAAAGACCCCGAGATCATAGCCGAGGCAAAGGTGCGAACAGGCCAATCATTTTTATTGGCGGACAACACAAAAGATGCGAGCGCACAATTTGAACAGGTAATCAAAGATTTCGGGGATTTACCGATTGCTGATGAAGCAAGGGTTGCACGGGCAAGAATTTATTTTCAAGAGGGTGCATTCGATCAAGCGAAAACCATTGCAGAAAAAATTGCGACATCACGCAAAGACGAGCTTGGCGCAGAAGCCCAGTACATCATTGGTGCATCTCATGCGGGAAAGAAAGAGTGGGCCAATGTCATTACGGCACTGCTTCGAGTGAAATATGTTTTCCCCTTGTATGAACGATGGGTTGGAAGGGCATATCTTGGTTTGGGTGATGCGTATGAGCAGACAAAAGATGCGAAACGTGCTCGTGAATCATATCAAGCCGTGCTGAAATTAAAGACCGACAAATCGGTGATTGAAGAAGCACAACGTCGTCTCAAAATAATGGAGCAGCACTAGTGCGCAGGGTGTTTGGTTTGCTGGAATGGAGCTTTATGTTGTTGCTGTTCGTACCTGTGACGGTTTTGCTTGCACAAGAGAGTCAGAAGGAGCAAGAAAAGAAAAATCCGGAAAGTCATAATCTGGATATCGGAGCACCGCAGCAGGATACGAGTCATTCAGTTTCGAAAGCAGTGCAGCGGCAGCTTCCAAAATTTGATTTGCCGGAATATGTCATTACAGGTGTTGCATCAGTGGATCTACCGAAAGCAGAGAAAATATCTTTCGAAGACGTTGAGGATGTGATACATACAAAGAGAAAGTCGTTAGAAAATATACAGCGGGAACGTGAAACGATGAAACTGGAAGTGAAGCGATTGGATGATTCGCAAGCAGAGGTGAACACATATTCCGGTATGGTGCAGGTGGGAATCGGTTCGTACTTCACACCTCAAGCGGGATTTTGGTTCGGTCAGTCGCTGCCGAATTATCAGTATACTTTTGGCGGTACCTATCATCTCACCGATGGTTTTGCGCAACACACCGATCAATCAGATGGAAGTTTTACGGCAGCGGGCAGAACATATCTTACATCAAACGAACCGATGATTCAGAACGCGGTGCTGGATGGCGGGCTCAGTTACAAGAGTGAATCATTTCGTTTCTACGGTTCAACAACACCCAATCTCCAGCGGACGATTTCTGATTTCCAATTGAAAGTGGGAATAGAAAATCAGGCAATGAACAATCTGCCCTATTCGGTCGGATTTTCTCTCAATAATATTGATGTGTTGGATTCATCTGCCTCTGCAAATGAAACTCGCTTCGATCTGAATTTACAGACTGTACTCGACATTGCTTCGATTCCTTTTCAAATGAGATTTCATGGGATGACCGCATCCGGCGGATTGGGATTTATGGATGTTTCAGGAGGTATTCAAAATTATCGGTATGCAGGATTGCTCTTTGAGGGATCATTGCATGTGTATTGGGCACAAGGAATGTCTGGACAGATCCTTTTTCGTCTGCGTCCACAGTTGACTGTAAGTTATCCAATAACATCGCAGCACTGTGTGTATGTATCATATAAGCCGATAGTCATTCCGATGACGCTGGCATCGAATATTCAAGTAAATCGATTTCTTTCTGCTGATTCGCCGATACGACACACAGATGTGAGTAATGCGGGCGAGCTTGGCGTTGAATCGGACTGGAATGAGATGGTTCGAAGCCGCGTATCCTTCGGGGTGAAATCAATCAGTGATTTGACCATGTTCTCAGAGTTCTCAGATTCTTCTCGCCATGGAATCTGGACGTTGGCATACAACGAACATGTAACAATTATCACATTTTGTGCGGAAATGGTTGCAAAGTTCGAGTCAAATGATTATTTTGCTTCTACCATAATGCTTCGATCGATTCAAGATTCGTTTTTAGGAAAACGAATTCCGTATTTTCCTACGATCGAAGGTGGATGCCGCGCAAGCCACAGATTTAGAACGGCGTTTGTGGTGAGTGCAGATGTAAGGTTTGTCGGAGAGCAGCAAGCTGATCTTCTTGGAAGATCGACAGTTTCAGGTTACACGGTAATTGATGTGAGCGGTGAATATGCACCTCTCGATTTTTTGAGACTCTCGATCGGAATAAAAAATTTGACAGATGCGCGGTATGAAACGTGGAGAGGATATCAAGAGTTTCCTCTCACGATGTATGTTACAGTTCAAGTGAAATGGTAATTAACAGCAAGAAATCATTAACGGTTAAAAACTTCCAAACAATAAGGAGGATTATTCCATGCCAGATTTGAACCTCATTGATGAAGGTGGGTTTGACGAAGCGCCGGTGCCGGCGGCTCCTCCGGCGAAAAAGAAAATTAGTAAAAGCAGTAGTGGTGGCGGAGGCTTTAAAACAATTTTACTCATCGTCTTTTTACTTCTTGTTGTGGGAGGGACCGTGTATTTTTTAAACCAGCGCGGGATCATTAAGCTTTGGGGTAAGAAAAAAACACAGGTCGCGCAAATGCAAGAAGAGCCGTTCCAGCAAGAGCCTATCGATCAACCAGCACAGGAACCAAAGCAAGAACCACCGCAACAAACTGATACATCTCATGTTGCATTGGTCGAAACAGCTCCGGTTGAAGAGAAAGCAGAACCTCCGAAGGAGACGGTGGAGAAGGAAGAAGTTGCTGAGACTGAGTCTGTATCAAAACTCAGTGAGATGAGCGGCGAGTTTACCGTACAAGTGATCGCATATCGTGAGAAGAGCAAGGCAGTAGAGACTTCGAAGAATTTAGAATATGCAGGATATCCTTCATTTGTCGAAAAGGTTCCCATGAAGGGAGGAGCCTGGTACACCGTTCGCATTGGTAAATATCCGTCTCGTGAAGATGCACAGAAAGCAGTTAAAAATTTTGCATCGCAGTTGCAAGCGCACTACGTTATTGACAAGATTCGAAATAAGTAGGTGCATCGGAAACCGGCTCACGGGTATATGCCATGTCATGCGATGATTGTGTGTATGGTGATATGCGAGAGCGTACTACAGTTCGGATAAGAAGTGTGAAGTGCGGCGCGAAGGAGAATGTGTGAGAGTATCGCCGCACTTAGGAAGAGTTTCATACGGTGCAGGAGAATTACGACGAGTGTATGTGAAACACATGACACTCGCCTTTATTCTTTCTATCGCACTTACACTTGCCCTCCTCAATTCGCTTTGGTTACTCGTTGATCAAGAAGCATTCAATCCAAATCCGCGGCGCGTTGTACACATTTTTAAGTACTCCGAAATCGAACTTCCGCGCCCGCTCGGTGATGTAGAATTTGGCCTCTCTGCTTACCCCACTCTTCAGCAGGATATCTCTCCAGATGTTCTGGATGCGTCCCTTCCAGCAAATCCTCTGAGAAACCAATCGAGTGCTAAAAAGCGGAATCCTCCGAAGGAACGTCAGCTTGGTGAAGGTTTGAACACTCTATCGGAATTTGGCGGTGCAGAAAAGCTTCCATCGGATGAGAAAGACGTACGGCAGAATATATGGAGCAACAAAAACGCTCCGTCTGATCGTGATGATATTTCCGGCGGGAGTGGAGAATCGCGGGAACCGTGGCGGAAGGGGGGAACTCCTGTCCCCGGCAAAACCGGTGAGCCCCCGAGTGGTGTAGATCCTTCAGGAATTGGTGGTTCATCGAAACCTTCTGCAGAGGGTACACCCTATGGTTTTGGATATGGAGGCAATGGAGATGGGGAAGGCGATGGAGGTTTCTCGATGCGATGGCTTCAAGGAATGACACGCCGAAAAATCAGCGGTGAATTACCGAAATATCCACCTGGTACAAATGTGTCGGCTCAAGTAAAAATTCTCACTATCGTTCTTCCTGATGGAACAGTAAAGTCTGTTCAACCGACACAGAAAGCAAATCGATTGCTGGAAGAAGCCGCTATGAAAGCCGTGCAGTACTGGAAATTTGAATCACTTGGGTTGTCTCTGTCGCAAGTGGAGCAATCGTGCGTTATCACATTTTACTTCAAGCTGAAGTAGTGCGATCAGACGGGGAGTCGTCCTTCGTCGATGGCCCCTTTGGTTCGGTAAGAAAATAAAAATAGTAGAATACAATCTCTCCGCTGGTGAGAATCAGAAGCGAAATTGTATCGCGGCTGATCTCCTTTCTCACAATTCGCCAAATCCATGAATCCAGCGGCTGCCAGTACCAGCGGACAAACCACTCGAACGAAAACAGCAGGTTTGTCAACATTGAGGAAATCGTCCAGCTGACAGCAAAAACAATTCCGACAAATGCGATTGCAAGAAATCCTTCGCTTATACTCTCCTTCTTGTAGATCATAAAAGCATAAACAGCCAATACAGAATGAAGGAAGAAGATGAATGCAGAAACCATACGATCAGGACCCAAATGTCAAGGTGAAAGAAAATAGTGTGTCATCAAATGGAAAAAGTATCAAGTACCAACTTAAAAATATGAAAGAAAAAATCTCCAAGCTCTTATCCCCAACCACCGATCTCAAATTGCTTATTCCAAATGACGAATCACTCAATCTAATATGCGTCATTCCCAAAAAGAACTGCGTGGATTGTCTTGAGAATAATTTTCAGATCGAATATTAACGACCAATTTTCGATGTAATAGATGTCGTACTTCGTCCGTTCGGTAATAGAGGCATTTCCTCGTAATCCATTGACTTGTGCCCAACCGGTCATTCCTGTTCTTACCCGATGGCGTTCCAGATAACGAGGAACCTCTTTCTTAAATTGCTCTACAAAATGCTGCCGTTCGGGACGTGGGCCTACAACGCTCATATCGCCCTTGATCACATTGATGATTTGTGGAAGTTCATCCAGACTCAAGCGTCGCAGGATTTTGCCAATCCGGGTCGCTCTTGAATCATATTTCTTTGACCATACCGGTCCTGTAGCATGTTCTGCATCGGTGCGCATGGATCTAAATTTGATTACTCGAAACACTTTTCCATTCAGCCCTATGCGTTCCTGAAAATAAATAATAGGTCCCTTGGAGTCCAGCTTGATAAGAATTGCAATTATGAGAAGGAGAGGGCTGGCAATGAAAAGAATAGATGATGCGAACACAAGATCAAACGTTCGCTTCATGATGGAATTCCAAGTACTCAATGCCGGACTCTTGATTCCCATGAAAGGAATTCCTTCGATGTGTTTGATTTGGACAAGGCTCGTCATCAATTCAAGGATGTCGGGAACCATCATCATTTCCACATTTAACCCTTGGCAGTTACGAACAAGGTTGTGGAGATAAGAATGCTCTTCTTCATTCAATGCTATTAAAACCACATCAATGTTGTGTGATTTGATCAAGTGTGGTACAGATGACATGGAACCTAAGCATGGTATGTGTGGCATCGCGTCTTCTGTACTGCCGTTCATGGAACAATACCCGAGAGCTTTATACCCGAGAGAACGATGGAAGGTAAGAGATTGAAAGACTTTGTTTGCAGCATTGCTTGTTCCAACGATGATAACACGCTTGAGGTCGTATCCTTTTGAATACCACCATTGTTCAAACTTCATAATCGCAAATCGGCCAACTGAGACAAATACAACGGTCGTAACGCCAATGATTCCGAAGACGACTCGCGAATAGGAGAATGCGCGATAAAAGAATGCGCCTGCCATGACCACTACCATTCCCAAGATAATTATGCGCACAATGGCAAAAAACTCATCCGAAAAGGAAGAGGCACGTCGCGGTTGATACAATCTTCGACTATGGAAAAGCAATAACCAGATGGGAATAACAACCAATGAACTGTAGATGTATTCCTTCAGCGGCGGAACGCCATAAGGAACGGGAATAAGTTGCGTAAATGATGGAAGGAAACGCAGCCAGTACGAAAAGAGAAACGATGCTTCGAAAGCAACCGCGTCGGTGAGTACAGTCAACAAGGGAATAAGAAAATCTTGTCGTCGTTTATTGACCATCAGTATTCAGTCGTCAGTTATCAGTTATCCAAAACATTAAATCACCCAAACATTTCCTGCTCAACTTGCTGGAAAATGATATGGCCGACAGTGATGTGACCTTCTTGAATGCGTTGTGTATCGTTTGACGGGATAATGATGGCGAGATCAACAAGTCTTTTAGATTCACCGCCATCGTTACCGAGGAATCCAATCGTTACAAGTTTCATACCATGCGCTTTTTGAAATGCACGATTCACATTCGCAGAATTCCCGCTTGTAGAAATTCCTATCAACACATCACCCTCGTTGCCAAGTGCTTCGATGGAGCGAGTGAAAACATTGTCATATCCAAGATCGTTCGCACCTGCGGTCAGCATCGACGAATCTGTTGTAAGTGCAATTGCTGGAAGACCCGGACGTTTGATGTGTGGACTCAGGCGAATAACAAATTCCGTTGCGAGGTGCTGCGCATCAGCGGCACTGCCGCCATTACCACAAAGCAAGACTTTTTTCTTCGTCTTGAATGCATGGATGATCAGGTCGATTGCTTTTGAGATTTCTCCTGAACACTGTTGCAGAATATGGAGTTTTGTTTCACTGCTTTCTTTCAATGAATCAGCGATAAATTGATCTCTGGATTTTATGGTACTGTGCAAGGGAGTCATAAAGGATGTCCGCCTGTAAATATTTTATGATTGGTGAATTGCCTGTGCAAACTCTTTAATGACCATACTGTTCGAGTTCTGTTCGATGACTGTTCCAGTGACAACGAATGAAGCGCCAGCTTTGATTTTGTTCCGGGCTTCTTCGGGCGTGCAAATACCGCCGCCCACAATGACAGGAAGGGAACAATACTGAGTTACTTTTTTTATCATTTCATCCGGTACGGATTGTTTTGCTCCACTGCCTGCTTCGAGGTAGAGCATTTTTAAGCCGATCAACTCAGCCGCAAGCGCATGTGCAACGGCTATGTCTATCTTTTCACGCGGAATAGGTTTCGTATTACTCATAAACTCGGCGGAAGTGACATTGCCGCCATCGATAAGCATATATCCGATCGAGATTGCTTCTAATCCCATCCGTTTGATAATAGGAGCTGCAATAACCTGATTACCAATTAAATGATCCGGGTTGCGTCCGCTGATTAAAAGCAGAAAGAGAATCGCATCTGCTTCAGGGGAGACTTGTGAAACACTTCCGGGGAAGATAATAACCGGTGCCTTGGTGTTCTCTTTTATGGTTTTCAATGTCTCATCAAACTCATTGGAAAGCATTAAGCTTCCGCCAACGAGGAATGCATCTGCACCGGCTGTTGTTGCTTCTCGGATGAAGGCTGGAAATTTCGCTTTATCGATTTTATCCGGATCAACTAACAACAGGTAGCCTGCACCGCGATCGCGTTTGATTTGGAGAAGATGTTCGAGAGTTGTCATGAGATTTCCGGTTATTTTTTTAAAAGAGATTCAACTATAGATTTTGTGTGAGAGAGTGCTTCATCTATCTTCGCTATATCTTTTCCGCCTGCAGTTGCCATATGCGGACGTCCACCGCCTCCGCCACCCACAATTTTTGCGACTGCCCCGACTATTTTGCCTGCTTCAATCTTTTTTGTAGCTAGAAGATCATCGGTAACAACGCAAACAAGCTGAACCTTGTCTTCGATGATCGAAGCAAGCAAACCGACACCACTGCCGAGCTTTACCCGGAGTGAATCACCGAGCGATTTCAATTCATCCATCGAAGTGGCAGGAACTCTTGCTGCAATAAGTTTGATGTTGTTAATCGAAACTGCGGAAGAAATCAATTCATCCATTGAGCCGGAAAGCGATTTTAAACGAGATTTCGCTCGCTCCTTTTCCATCGTTTTCTTTGTTTCATTGTCTTGCTCAATAACGTTTTTTAGAATTATTTTGTATTTGTGCAATTGAGCAAAATAACCGGCTAATTCAGGTGAAGCCTGATTTGGAATATTCGGAAGCTCTTTCAGATCTTTAATTTGTGACTTGAATATTTCCTCGAATCGATTATATGCAAAATTATATTCGTCTGCGAATTCTTGCTCTTGTTCGATAAGATAACTAACTGCATACGTACCAGTTACACCCTCTATTCTTCGTACACCGCTTGCTACACTGCCTTCACTGCGAATTTTAAAATACCCGATTTCACCGGTGTTATTGACGTGCGTGCCGCCGCAAAATTCCGTGCTGAAATCTCCAAACTGAATAACATTCACCCGCTCTCCGTATTTATCGCCGAAGAACATGAGTGCTCCCATTTTCCTGGCATCTTCAAACGGGATATTGTTTAATCCGGGAGTGCGTGGAATATTTTCTTTTATTTTCTCATTCACCAATGCTTCGATATTGTTGAGTTCTTGTTCGC
Organism: Bacteroidota bacterium; assembly: GCA_050013655.1. GTDB lineage: Bacteria > Bacteroidota > Ignavibacteria > UBA10030 > UBA10030 > Fen-1298. Next base: position 135,654 of record JBEKEV010000003.1, read on the forward strand.
TGAGTTTAGCAAAATGCGAAAAATCGAATCGGAAATAATCAGGCGCAACAAGCGACCCTGCTTGTTGAACATGCGTTCCGAGAATTCTCCGCAATGCATTATGTAGCAAGTGTGTTGCAGAATGATTGCGCATAATGGAAAGTCGGCGTTCCAAGTCAATTTCTGCTGTGACAATCTTGTTCTTGATGTCAGGAAGATCATCTTTTGTTATGTGTGCGTAAATGTCTTGATCCTTTTTCGTATCAATCACTTTATATTGGACTCCATCCGCAATAATAAATCCAGTATCTCCTACTTGACCACCACTTTCCAAATAAAATGGAGTCTCACGAAGGGCAAACCAGCGAGCACCATGAGCTACCACGATAGAATTGAGTTTTGTTTTAGAATATCCCAAGAATGTAGTTTTTTCAATAGGTGTATATGTTCCTGTCGCACTCAGTTGGACTTTAGGTATTATTATATTTGCGGAACCCGTTCGAGACCGCTCTTTCTGTTCTTCCATCAAGCGTTCAAACTCTATTCTATCTATACCTATGCCCGCTTCTTTTGCTAATTCCGTAGTGGTATCAATATGAATACCATATGTATCATGCAACATGAATGCATCTTCACCTGAAATGCGATTGATCTTTAGTCGACTTAATTCATTTTTAATATTTAAAACTAATGGTGATAAGGAATTAGTCGGATCAGAAATAACAAGAGTATTCCCATCACTTAATCGATCATCAACCCACCATGAACTATTGATTTTCTTCTCTCGAATAAGAGACTGTCTAATAGGTTCACCTATAACAATTCGATATAAATATTCCAAACCATTCTTCTGAGATTCGTTGAATCGCTCTTCTTCAGATTTGATAATTCCATTGATGTATGATCTTTTACTTGTCAATTCTGGAAAAGTAGAACCCATAGCATCTATTACTGAATTTGTGATTTCATATAGAAAAGGTTTTTCCATATTAAGAAAACGGCCAAAACGTACTGCTCTACTTAGCACTCGTTTTAAAACATAACCGCGATCTTTATTGGAAGGCGTTGCTCCATCAGCAATAGCAAATGTCAACATTCGTGCATGATCCGCAATAACACGAATAGCGATATCTATGTCTGCTTTAATGCTACGGTTGTTTGGAGGAGAAGTGTTATTGTATCTTTTTCCAGTCACTTCAGTTATCTTCTCAATAATCGGAGTAAAGACATCAGTATCGTAGTTAGAATTTTTTCCTTGCAGTACTGCACAGACGCGCTCAAATCCCATTCCGGTATCGACATGTTTTGCCGGCAGGGGAGTAAGCTTGCCGGCTTCATCTCGATTGTACTGAATGAAAACGAGATTCCAAATCTCCATGACATCTGCAACTCCCGCATTCACCATTGAAGCAATTGCTGTTCCATTTGGAGTTCGATCAATGTGAATTTCAGAGCAGGGCCCGCACGGTCCGGTCTCGCCCATTTCCCAAAAATTATCTTTTTCACCGAAGCGTAATATATGATTCGGATCGATGTCTGTGACCGACTTCCACAATTGTTCGGCTTCTTGATCGTCTTTATAGACTGTTGCCCAGAGACGGTTCTTCGGAAGTCCCCAGACTTTTGTTAAAAGTTCCCAAGCCCATTCGATGGCTTCCTTCTTATAGTAATCGCCAAAAGACCAATTACCAAGCATCTCAAAGAATGTGTGATGATACGTATCGCGTCCGACTTCTTCGAGGTCGTTGTGTTTGCCGCTCACACGGATGCACTTTTGCGTGTCAACTGCACGTGTATAACTGCGTTTTCCGGTGCCAAGAAAGACATCCTTGAATTGGTTCATGCCTGCATTAGCGAAGAGCAGGGTTGGATCGTCATACGGTACAACCGGAGCGCTTGGAACAATTGTGTGTGCTCGCTCTTCAAAAAATTTCAGAAAACTATTTCGGATTTCCGATGAGGTCATGAGAATTACACTTCAATCTGTGTATTCAACGCAATTTCTTCCAGCACGTGCGATACTTTTAAACATTCTGTCATCTGTCCTTCAAACACCATTGCCTTGCCGCTATTGTGGACTTCCCAAGTCAATGCTTCAGCTTTGGTTGTATCGCATCCGACGGCTTTGATGATTTGCCCGATGACCTCGTCAAAAGAATGGATTTCGTCGTTGTACAGGATCACCCTTGCAGGTTGTTCGATCAATACATCGACGTCCTTTTCTTCCTGTTGATGAGGATTGGGTGTTGAAACTTGATTCATGTTGATTCTCTGATGTAATTCCATATCTATGATACTGAAAAATGCAGAGTCTTTCAAGGAATGCAAAAAGAACCAACAAACAGCTTACGGCATGAGGTATGTTGAATCGGTGTCGACTTTATAATGACATATTCTTAATTATAGTGTCGCCAAACTCTGAGCACTTCACTTCCTTTGCGCCTTCCATCAACCGGGCGAAATCATACGTTACGACTTTTGATTGAATGGCATTTTCTAATCCTTTGATGATGAGGTCGGCTGCTTGTGTCCAACCTATATAGCGGAGCATCATCTCTCCTGAGAGAATAAGAGAACCTGGATTCACTTTATCAAGATTCGTGTACTTTGGTGCGGTCCCGTGTGTGGCTTCGAAGATGGCGTGACCTGTGATATAATTGATGTTGCCGCCCGGAGCAATACCAATACCTCCAACTTGTGCAGCAAGAGCGTCGGAAAGATAATCGCCATTAAGATTCAATGTCGCAATGACATCGAACTCTTCAGGGCGAGTGAGCACCTGCTGGAGAGTAATATCCGCAATTGCATCTTTGATAACGATGCCGGCACCTGGTTTGCTTTTCGGAATGCAGCACCAAGGTCCGCCGTCAATTTCTTCAGCTCCAAAATATTGTTTCGCAACCTGATATCCCCAATCGCGAAATGCTCCCTCGGTAAATTTCATGATGTTCCCTTTGTGCACTAATGTTACGCTTTTCCGATTGTTCTTGATTGCATAACTGATGGCACTCTGGATAAGGCGAACGCTTCCCGAATAACTCACAGGTTTGATTCCAATGCCGACCATAACATCATTGGAAAAATTCAGTACACCGGCTAATTTCCAAAAATCCACCGAACCTTGTTTTGTACCGAATCGGATTTTTGCAAACTGCCTCGGAAATTCTTTCGCAATGAAGTCCAACACTTTTTGCGCTTCCGGGGTGCCGCTTTGGTATTCAATTCCTGCATAGATGTCTTCCGTGTTTTCCCGGAAGATGACTATGTCAACTTTTTCCGGATGCTTGACAGGAGAAGGAACTCCTGTAAACCATCGAACAGGTCGTAAACAGACATAGAGATCGAGGATTTGGCGGAGTGCTACATTCAACGAACGAATACCGCCGCCGATAGGTGTCGTCAGAGGACCCTTAATACCTACGAGATATTCCTTGAACGCTTCGATCGTGTCATTGTGCAGCCATGTATTGGGTCCGTACACTTCATTCGCTTTTTCGCCGGCGAATACTTCAAACCAGACAATCTTCTTTGTTTCACCATACGCCTTAGCGACAGCAGAGTCAAGGACTCGTTGGGATGCACGCCAAATGTCCGGTCCGGTGCCGTCACCTTCTATGAAAGGGATGATCGGGTGATCAGGAACACTCAACTTCCCATCTTGAATACGAATTTTTTGACCTGCAGAAGGTGGAGATAGTTTAACATACTGTGCCATTGATTTCAATTACCTCTGTGCTGATGGTTGTTGAATGTGTTGTCGGATCATTGCCCCATAACGTTTCAATTCGCCGTCTGGATACCCTTTGAGCTTCAGAACGAAACGAATGTTGTCATCGGGATATCGAGGTGTGACATGGAGATGAAAGTGAAACACTGATTGTCCGGCAATCTGACCATTGTTAGAGAAAATATTGTATCCTTCAAGATTCAAACTTTGAACCAGTGCATTCGTTACTATCTTAGCTGCCTGCAAAATGGAATAATATGCCTCAGAAGGCAAATCCAGGAAATCCCTGCAATGCAGTTTGGGCAGGATCAATGCATGGCCAAAATGAATTGGGTTAATATCAAGGAGAGAGATAACGTGGTCGTTCTCATATAAGATTTCAGCAGGTATTTTTCCGGATATTATTTTACAGAAAATGCAATCAGTCATATCATTCTTTTCACAAAGAAATCTATCCAAATATGCCTGCAAAGTCAAAGAGTGCCCCATAAGAAAAATCTTGTTTCAAAAACCATTCCTTAATATATTAGATACAACGAAGTTGCCGAAGTGGCGGAACTGGTAGACGCGCTGGACTCAAAATCCAGTTTGGCTCAAACCGAGTGGGGGTTCGACTCCCCCCTTCGGCACATGATTAGCCTGTGAGTTTCACATTCACAGGCTTTTTTTTCGATTCAACTGTTCAAAACGAAATCTTATTATTTTGTGCAGAAATCGAATGATGAAAGTTGTAACAATTGAATCTGTTCCATATCTTTCACTGCAACACTCACAATAAATTACTTTTCATTCTCACAATTCTTAAGGAGGATTTACCATGAGAGTTTTTTTTCTCTGTCTAAGTATTCTGATTATTGTTTCTGCTGTGGGATTTGGTCAAGAAAAAATTGATGTTGTCTATCTGAAAAATGGAGATGTCCGAAAAGGTACAATTATAGAGAACACTCCTAATGACTATATCAAAATTGAGACATACGATGGATCTATATTTACTATTAAGTATACAGACATTCAAAAAATGGCTAAAGAAACAAAATCGGTTTCAGCAACTCAAATATCTTATGTACCGCAGAATACTCCAAAAGGTCTAATGTCGCGCACGGCGGATTTTGGAGTTACTGCTGCTTTATGGCTTGGAGGGAAAGTGAGAATTGTAGATTATGATATAAAGACAGATAAAAATCCGGGTTTTCTTTTGAGAGCATTTTATGATGCCTATGTTGTCGAAAAGCTGGCTGTTGGTGCCTATGCCAATTTTTCGCCAGTCTCAGTGGAATGGTATAGCACCACTGCAGCGATATATGAAGTTGGCGGTGCAATAAAGGGCCGATTTCCTCTCGGTGACGGTTCGATAGTTATCAAACCCGGTCTCAATATCGGCTACCGTATGATTTCTTCGGATTATTATATAATTGACAAATCGGATGCGATGGCATTGAATGCAAGTATTGAAATTCAATTCAACACGAAAAACCTATTTGTGCCATTTTTCGAAATAGGTTTTCTTGCGCAGCCTGTTGGTGGAAATGATTATACAAACATTACATTTCCACCTATCATCTATTTGGGCGGTGGAGTGGCATTCTAAAAGAACCGTATCAATTTTTTTAATTTTACACGAGTGGATCTTCACATTCTCTCTCCCTCTGTCGACACAACAGGAGGGAAATACTGTAAAACGAGGCGAAGAGAATCCGATTGCAAAAATAAAGTTGTAGTGAGTGAGGTAATTCATTATCTTCCATAAGAAGAATCAACAGTGCAGGTCGTTCGATCGTAAGTGAATATTATAGAGGATGCGTATGAGAAAATAATACCAATCTTTATTCATGTATCCTCGGCGTAATTAATGAAGTATTCACTTTCTCTTGTTCTTCTCATAACGGTATTTTCATCCTTTCCTCTCTGCGCGCAGGCATCCGGAACTTCGGTTTCTTTTGGACAACTTTCCACAACATTCACACTCAATAGATCTGATACGCTCTATCAACTACCACAGGAATTTATTATTGAGGGAAGTGAACATATTGTCGTCGATTCAGTGCGGCACTTGGAACGGCTACATGACTTTCGAATGATTTACCGATATGGACAAATTCTCTTTCCTTCGAAATATCTTGCCTCGTTATGTTCTGACTCGCTTCCTCATAAGATGACGGTCACATATCGCGCACTTCCTATGAACTTCAAACATGAATATTCACTTCGGCAAATTGAAATTCTCTGGGATTCTGTTGGGAAAGAAAGAAAGGTTGTTTCACAGTTATCAACAAAGCTCTTCTCGGATGATTTTTTCGGATCAGGTCTTCAAAAAAGCGGATCGATTGTGCGCGGATTTTCCGTCGGTTCTAATAATGACCTCTCGTTGAATTCCGGATTCCGCATGCAGCTTGCAGGCAAGCTTGCTCAAGATGTCGACGTGACGGCAGCATTGACGGATGAAAACTCACCTCTCCAGCCGGAGGGTACCACGAAAACTCTGCAAGAGGTTGATAAAGTCTATATCGAAATCAAGACTCCTCATTACTCTGCAACGCTTGGAGATTTTGACCTGCAAATTGATCAAAAAGAAGGAGGTGAATTCGGAAGACTGAATCGTAAACTTCAGGGTGGGCAAGGTACCGCATCCTTCGATCATATTGGTGGATCCGATCTTGGCGGCTCGATGTCTCTTACTGGTGCAACTGCACGAGGAAAGTACGCTACAAATCAATTTCAGGGAATAGAAGGTGTGCAAGGGCCATACCTTCTCAAAGGTAATAATGGAGAGAATCGTCTCGTCATCATTGCGGGCAGTGAGCGAGTGTATCTTGATGATGAATTAATGACTCGCGGAGAAGTGAATGACTATGTTATTGATTATACCAGCGGCGAAATAACGTTTTCCAGTCGTCGCTTAATAACAAACGCTTCACGAATCACGATTGACTTTGAATACTCCGATCAACAATTTGTTCGCAATCTTATTGCAGGAAGCCTAAGCGAGAGTATGTTCGGTCATGAGTTAAAATTGAATATTTCATTTGCTCAGGAAGCGGATGATCCTGATTCACCGATAGATTTTTCGTTAAATGATTCAACCCGTGCAATCCTTCGGCAAAGTGGCGGCGATCGTATGAAGGCATCTGTATCTGGAATTGTCAAGGTGGATAGCGGTAATGGTCAGTATATCTTGCAAGACACAATAATCAATGGCAGGCATTATTCGATTCTTGAGTATTCACCTGGCGATCCGCTGGCTCGCTATACGGCGTATTTCTCGCCTGTAGATAGTGTGCCTGCTGATTCTGCCGGATATGATCGTATTGCATCAGGTGAGTTTCATTTCAAAGGGATCGGTCAGGGGAGCTACATCCCCGTGCAATTTTTGCCGATGCCGCAGCTTCATCAAGTGATTGACGTGAACGGACAAGCATCGCTCGGTTCAGATTTCTCGCTTTCAGGGGAATATGCGATGAGCCGTTTTGATCAAAATCGATTTTCTCTTGATGATTCATCCAGCATGAAAGGAGGTGCGTTTATGTTTGCTGCTCGGTACAATCCGAAACGATTGATTATTGGAGGATCGAATATCGGTGAGGTGGATGCACATATTTCCGATCGGTTTGTGGATCGGCGCTTTCTTGCCATGGATCGTGTAAATGAAGTCGAGTTTAATCGTAAATGGAATCTTACTGAAGATGCAACTACCGACGAGGATATCCAGGAATTCTCCCTCGCATATCGTCCTACCCGAAGTATCAGCGGCGCAGCGACATACGGTGCGCTCGATCGGCCCGGTGAAGTACATTCAACAAGAACGCAGATCGATCTCGGAATTGCCGACTCGAATTTAGCGAAAGTTCAGTACCAGATAGAAGTAATAAATACTTCGAATGCACTTTTAAACGATGAGTCACATTGGACACGCCAGCATGGTATTGCAGAGTATGAGATTGCCAAATGGCGTCCTGGATTTTGCATCGAATCAGAAGAACGTATTGCCATGCCGACTGGACTTGATTCGATGAGTCTCGGTAGTTTCCGATTTCTGGAAATTGCGCCGCGGCTCACCACCGCTGAATTTTCTAAGATGACCGCATCAGTCGAACTTCAATTTCGAACAGAAGACAGCGCTACTGTCGGATCTCTCCATCGTGCATCGCAGGCAGTTACGCAACTGTACACATGGCAATTGAACAATAACCAGTTGCTTTCGAGCTCGCTTGCATTGAACCTTCGCAACGTTGAATTCACTGACGAATTCAAGTTGCGTGGAAATCTTAATTCAAATACCGTTCTCGTTCGATCCCAAACACGTTTTACACCATTCCAGCGGGCCATAGAATCCGATCTCTATTATGAATTTTCCAATCAGCGTTCTGCACAATTGGAGAGAGTATTTGTCCGGGTCACGCCCGGAAGCGGTAACTACAAGTATTTAGGCGATATGAACGGTAATGGTATAGTTGATGAAAATGATTTTGAACTTACCCGGTTTGACGGAGACTATATCGTCACCTACGTCCCAAGTGATCAATTGTATCCGACATCAGATCTCAAAGCGAGTATTCGCTTACGACTCCAACCTGCACGTCTTATTCCGGTTTCGTCCACATGGTTCAATAAAGTGCTGCGGGCGATTTCGACTGAAACATATTTGCGCGTGGATGAAAATAGCAAAGAAACGGATACGAAACAGATTTATTTGCTCAACTTCTCTCGTTTTTTGAACGATCAAACGACCATCGCCGGTTCACAGCAAATTACACAGGATATTTTTCTTTTCGAGAATAACTCAGATCTATCGTTCCGATTTCGTTACAACGAGCAGTACGGGCTGACGCAATTTGTCTCAGGAGTAGAACAAAGCTATACGGAGGAGAGGTCGATTCGAATGCGTTCACAACTGGTGCAAGAAATCGGCAATCAAACAGATTTCATTAATAAAACGGATCAATTAACCGCATCCCCTGCGTCAACGAGTGAACGAGACCTGGTTTCAAATGCACTGTTATCTGATTTTTCTTATAAACCGGTATTGAATTGGGAAGTTGGCTTCAATTTTGGCGTAACAGAAATAGTAAATAGTTTCGGAGGGACAAATGCGACTGCGAATATCAATGTAGAAGGCATGAGGATTGTCCAATCGTTTCCGGGCGTAGGACAACTGCATGCGGAAGTGAACCGTGAAGAAGTCGTTTTGGTGAACGTCAAAGATCCGACCCTATCCTTACCATATGAATTTACTGAAGGGAAAGTAATCGGGCAAAGCTATCTCTGGCAATTGATATTCGATTATCGTATTACCAGTAATTTGCAATTATCGATTAATTATAATGGGCGGAGTGAAGGAGGGCGTACACCGGTCCATTTTGTGCGGATGGAAGCAAAGGCATTTTTCTAAGTTTTGTCAAGATATTTTCTTAAAAAAAAACTGCAGATGAACGAGAGTGCTTGCCTTTCAGCTACCTTTTGATTATACTTTTTCGGCTTCATTTCTGAACCAACCAATTAAAGCGAATCGCCATCGGTTCAGGGAGAATAAGGGAGAATTTGTCAGCGGACAGATTCTAGAGTAGGGGAATTGGTACTACATATGAACAAAATTTACTACACCTCGTTTAATTCAAAGATTGGTACTATTCACGTTGCCTCGACAAAGTCTGGCGTATGCAAAATCAGTATTCCTGGCCAAACGAAAAAGGAATTCCTTGCATGGCTGCAGAAAAAATTTGCAGGTGCTGAACTTATCGAAACATCGACAAAGAATCGTCAGATTATCGATGAATTGAATCGCTACTTTGACCGGCGGCTTGTGAAATTCCATAGCCGACTCGATCCGGTAGGGACGGAATTCCAGCGTCGTGTGTGGATGGAATTAAAAAGAATACGGTATGGAAAAACAATTTCCTATAAGGAACTTGCAAAGCGTGTAGGAATGCAGCGCGGGTTTCAAGCGGTGGGAAAAGCCAATGGTTCGAATCCGCTTCCAATTGTTGTTCCATGTCATCGGGTCATCGGATCGAATTCAAGACTTATCGGCTACGCGGCAGGATTGAAGACTAAAGAATTTCTTCTTCGACTTGAAGGCGCACTGCCTGTGTAATGCACAGCGACTTTTTTTAGACGTTCCTCATAGTTCATTCTTGAAAATCGTTTGAAGAAATCTTTACAGCTTTTTCTTGCCCCCCGTGTAATTTATCCTTACCATTTTACCTCATAGAATTCATATGTGATGAAATTTCTCGAAGATCTCAATCCAGCTCAAATTGAAGCAGTGAAAGCTACCAATGGCCCGGTCATGATCATTGCCGGAGCCGGCAGCGGTAAAACGCGCGTACTGACCTATCGCATTGCTTATCTTATGGCGTGCGGTGTGCCTTCATATCAAATTCTTGCACTCACATTCACGAACAAAGCAGCGAGTGAGATGAAGAACCGCATCATCAAGCTGAAGGGTGATGATGCGGGCAGTCTCTGGATGGGTACATTCCATTCCATGTTCGCACGGATCCTCCGCAAAGAATGCATGCACCTGAAGTTCACACCTGCTTTCACCATTTATGATTCTGATGATTCGCTCAGTGCCATTAAAAAAGTTATGACGAAATTGAATCTGCCGACACAGCAATTCAATCCGGTCGCGATTCGTTCACGTATGAGCATGGCCAAGAATCAATATCTTTCACCCGGCAGGTATGCCGAACTTGCACGCGACCTTTTTGATGAAAAGGCGGCACTTGTTTATGCTGAATATCAGAAGACACTCGAACGAAGCAATGCTATGGATTTCGACGATCTTTTGATAAAACCGATTGAACTCTTCGAGAAGAAGAAAGCGGTATTGGAAAAATACCAGGATCGGTTTAAATTTATTCTAGTGGATGAGTTTCAAGATACCAATCGTGCACAATATCGGGTTGTTCAGCTGCTCGGGACCAAGTATCGCAACATTTCTGTTGTAGGCGACGATGCACAGAGCATTTATTCCTTCCGCGGAGCAGATATTCGAAATATTCTTGATTTCCAAAAAGACTTTTCAGATTGCCAGCTCTTTCGCCTGGAGCAAAACTACCGCTCGACAAAGTCGATCATCTCTGTCGCAGACCAGCTCATTCACTTCAACAAAGAACAGTTAAAAAAGAATTTGTGGACAGCGAATCCATTGGGCGAGCCGGTAACACTTATTCAGTGTGCAGATGACCATGAAGAGGGAAGCAAGATTGTGCGTGCTATCCAGCAAGAGAGTCAACGGCGCAAACTCGATCTGAAAGATTTTGCCGTGTTGTATCGGACAAATGCCCAGTCCCGTGCATTGGAGGAGGCGTTTAGAAAAAATGCGATTCCCTATGAGATCGTTGGTGGTACACGATTTTACGAACGAAAGGAAATCAAAGATATACTTGCATACTTGCGACTGCTTGCAAATCCTACTGACGAAGTGAGCTTCTTGCGCATTCTCAATTATCCGGCACGCGGAATTGGTGATGTCACTGTGGAACACGTCCGTACGTTCAGTATCTTACATTCCATATCGATTTTTGATTCAATGAAGAGAATAGAAGAGATCACGGAGTTGACGGACCGGGCAAAGAGCGGCCTTTCACAATTTAGAGCGCTTATTGAAAAATACCAGATGCTACGTCCGCAGATGACATTCAGTGAGCTTGCACGCTCGCTTGTAGATGAGTTGGGAATTCTGACAGCTTTCAAAGAAGAACGAACTGCTGAGTCGATGAGTAGGTGGGAAAACGTGCAAGAGCTGCTTTCGGCCATCTCTGAATTCAGTCACGAGAAACCAAATGCAACACTCGAATTATTTCTCGAAGAAGTCGCGCTTGTGTCCGATATTGACACATGGGAGGGAGAAAAAAATTCCGTTACGTTGATGACGTTACATGCGTCAAAAGGCCTTGAGTTTCCAGTTGTGATCATTGCAGGATTAGAGGAAGGACTTCTCCCATTCTACTCTAGCACGCTTGAATCCGCAGATGTGGAAGAAGAGAGGCGTCTCTTTTATGTCGGTATTACCCGAGCAGAGCAAAAGCTCTACATTACCTATACGAACCTGCGCTATCGTTTTGGTGATGTTGCCTATCCAAGTGAATCTCGATTCCTCTCTGAATTGGGTACTGAAAATATTGAACGTATCGGTAAACGCATCCCACGGCAATCAGCAAGCGCACCGCTGTTCGAGTTTGATAAACCGTCGGCGACTTCAAAACGACCGGCTCGTCACAAAGCAAAAGATGAATCAGTGCGTTTTGACGATGCGATGCCGGATTATGAAACAGAATCTCAGGAACATTTCGAAATCAAGCGCGGGACCATTGTTAAGCATGAATTGTTCGGACGCGGCCGCGTGGTGGAAGTAACCGGGAAAGGGGAAGCCCAAAAGGCAATTGTACTCTTTGATGAATATGGCAGGAAGAATCTTATTGTGAAATATGCAAAACTCAGTCCTGCCTGATCTTCATGAGAATGCATATCGTGTTGTTGGCTTGATTATTTGGCAGGGATGCTGACGTTACCGAGAATCCGTTCGTAGTGCTGTTCATACTGCGTTACGATCTTCGATGATTCAAATTCCATGGCTCGTTTGCGTGCTGCCTCTGCAAACAATGCGTGCTTTGATGGATTCGTAAGCAGGTCTATGGCATAGCGTGCCATCCGATCAATATCGCCAATTTCAGCAATGAAACCTGTCTGACCATGTACTTGAAGCTCAGGTAACCCGCCGACACTGGAGGAAATGACAGGGACTTCACAAGCCATCGCTTCGAGTGCAGATAACCCAAAACTTTCCGATTGACTTGGCATGAGGAAAAGATCGGCGGTCGAAAGAATAGGCACTAATTCGGCTTGCTTTCCAAGGAATCGCACTTTCTCTTGAATTCCAAGCTCGCGGCAAAGCATCTCGCACTGGGAACGGTCCGGTCCATCGCCTATGAGGATAAGAACGCTCTCAACTTTTTTCTGAACTTCATTAAAAATTTTGATGACATCGAGTACGCGCTTCACCGGACGGAAGTTCGAAGTGTGGACGAGGACTTTCTCGCCATGCGGTGCGCAATTCGCACAAAATTTTGCAGAAGGAGTTCTTCGATATTTCTCAATGTCAATGAAGTTAGGAATAACCTCAATCTCTTTGTTGATATTGTAATTCGTTAACGTTTTTTCTTTGAGGAACCGCGAGACTGCTGTAACGCCGTCGCTTTGTTCAATGCTGAATTTCATAATTGCAAGAAAGCTAGGTTCAAGTCCGACGAGCGTAATGTCTGTTCCATGCAGTGTCGTGACGATCTTGATGTTTGTTTCTTGCAGTATCTGTCGAGCAAGATAGGCACTTGTGGCGTGGGGGAGAGCGTAATGACAATGGAAGAGATCGAGCTTCTCATATCGTGCTACTTCCACCATCTTGCTGGCGAGTGCTAAGGTGTACAACGGGAAGTCGAAGAGCGGGTAGCTTGACATTTCGACTTCGTGATAAACGATATTATCTTGAAAGCCGCTCAGGCGCATCGGCATCGCATAGCTGATGAAATGTACAGAATGACCGCGTTTGGCAAGAGCTTTCCCAAGCTCTGTCGCGACAACACCGCTTCCGCCGTATGTCGGGTAACATGTGATACCGATTTTCATATTGTCCTCATTGTTGAAAAAAGGTAGTCAGAAATCCTGTCACATTCAAACGAGAAGAAATGAGCGATATGTGAGAATGAAAATTCTCAATAATCCTGACGCGAAAAATACCAAACGGAGAGACCATAGAGAAGAGATGTAGAAAAGAACGAGTAGAGGAACGGCATCAATGTAAATTCCGCTGGGTAGGGAATGATTGGATTTTTTCCGATCGCACGTGAAGAATTCTCAAGCATCGCATTGAGTTGTGGAGTGAGATAATAGATCGCGTCGAGCAATCGATGATAGACGACATTGTCCCAGAGCCGATAGAGACCTTTCTCTCTTAATTCAAGTCCCCAGGAGATAATGGAGAAAGCAAAAGCCAGCATGATAGAGATACCTGCACTGCGGGTAATCAATCCAACTATGGTGACAACGGAGAAGAAACAAACAAATGCATACACCACATACGCAACGGATGAAAGAAATCCCCAGTGCCAGACACCCAACTTTACGCCAAAGATAAGCCAAATACCGAGAAAGAAGTAAACGAGATTGACAGCAATGCCGGAAACTGCGCCGAGCGCACGCGCCATCAAGAGTTCAGCACGGGTAAGTGGTTTGCTAAGAAAAAGATCGATAGTCCCTTTTTCCAACATTCTTGGAATCAATCCAGCGATCCCGAAAATACCAAAAAGAATTATCCAAAAGACAGACGATGAATGCAGTTGGATAAGAAGAAAATCGATGACATTCATTCCCGGCTGAGATTGGCGGCCAAATGGCGATCCAAAGATTGTTACCATATCGGGATCGGTTGGGGAGTGACCAATTCCTAATGCAAAGAAAAGCAAAAAGCTGGATGCAACGGCAAAATAGAAAATGAGCGTCCCTTTGCGGAGTGTCTCGCCGATTGTAAACCGAAACATACCAAAGAACCTCACTGGTCGTTTTCTCCTTTCACAAGCTGAATGAAGTAATCTTCGAGCGATGTTTTCTGTTGTGTCATGCCCTCAATACCGATTCCATCGGCACGAAGCGTGTCAATGATCGAATTGAGCTCCGATTTATCTTTTAATGTAACCGTGAGACTTGTATCTTTCAATTCAAGAGAAAAATGCGATTGGCTCAGACGTACTCGAAGGTCTTCGGATACCGGTGCAGATAATTGTATGATGTACACGAGCTTTTGTGTTGTTAATTCGGAAATAGTACCAGTACGTACTACTTTTCCTTTGTTCAAAATCGCTACGCGGTCGCACATCATCTCTATCTCAGAAAGTAAATGTGAATTCAAGAAAATGGTTGTGCCTTCTCCTTTCAATTGCAGAAGTAGATCGCGAATTTCCTTACGGCCGATTGGGTCAACGCCGTCTGTCGGTTCATCAAGAAATAACAATTTTGGATCATTGACGAGTGCCTGCGCAAGTCCGAGTCGTTGCAGCATTCCTTTTGAAAACTTTTTTGTTTTGACTTTCGCCCAGTCTTTCAATCCTACCATCTCGAGCAAGACATGTGCTTTGTCTTTCAATATTTTTTCCTGCAATCCATTCAGTCTCCCAAAAAATATCAACGTATCCAACGCAGTAAGAAATCCTGGATACCGATGACTCTCCGGCAAGTATCCGCATTGTTCTTTGAGTGCACGCTGTCCTAACGAATGACCAAGGACTGTCGCTGTGCCTGATGTTGGGTGCGCAATAGAAAGAAGGAGCTTGACGAATGTGGTCTTTCCAGCTCCGTTAGGACCAAGCAATCCGAAAATTTCTCCTTGTTCGATAGAAAGGGAAACTTTTTCGAGTGCAATAATGTTCTTTCTTTTGAACAGGCCTGATCGATAATGCTTTGTCAGATCGACTGTTTGAAGTGCTTCCATACAGGAGATAAAATAGAGAATAATGTTCGCTCTTCAAAGATGATTGAGAATGAAAATTTTCGAAGTACTTGATTTCGGAAGAAAAGAATAAGATATTTAAACAAGAAGAGTCATAATAAGAGACTCTTATTTTTTGGGATAATATAAGACCGGATCAGTCGTATTTATGTTACAACTTTCAAAAAAAGTGGAATATGCTCTCATCGCGCTGCGTCATATGGCGATGAATTCGCATGGTCATGTGTTCACGGCGAAAGAAATTGCAGCCAAGTATAATATTTCATACGAACTTCTTGCGAAGGTTTTACAGAAACTCACGAAATCCGGAGTTGTAGTTTCACTCCAAGGGATGCATGGTGGTTATACACTTGTCAAAAGGCCGGATCAAGTGCAAATTTCTCATATCATCAATGTTATAGAAGAAGAAAAACCGACGATTACCGAATGTTATGCCGAAGGAGGAGAAGATTGTTCGATCTTTGATGCGTGCACGATCCGTAAACCGTTAGAGAAAGTCCAGCATAATTTAAATCTCCTATTTGAAAAAACGACTTTGGAACAAATTATTTAGTGATGAATATGGAAAAGAAATATACCGATCTTCTCTCAAATCACGATGAATTGTTTGCGTTTCTGAAATCGAAATTCAAACTGTATCATCTTTCAAATGTATTTTTTCGTGACCTCCATTATGGGGTTTGGGAATTTCTTAAACACCGTGGTGTTTCTTTGAAGTACGGAGAGTCGGAAGATATTACACATGAAGTGGTTGTCTCGCTGGAAAAAAAGAATATTTTAAGAAAATTAGATGAACAGACCTGGCTGCTTAATTATCCGCGGTTCAAGTTGACATCTGTGCAAAAAAATACAGTTAAAGGTACCGACTGCCGCATAGTGTGGCAGATCGAGAATAAGGTAAAATTATGGCAACCGAAACCAACACTATAGAACAATTTGCTGACCAAGAATACAAGTATGGGTTTATCACGGATATAGAAGCCGATTCCACGCCTGCCGGTTTGAATGAAGACATTATCAGATTTATTTCTGCCAAGAAGCAGGAACCGGAATGGCTGCTCGAATGGCGTTTAAAATCGTACAGGCATTGGCTCAAGATGGAAGAGCCGCGTTGGCCCAATGTGAAATACCCGCCGATCGATTATCAGGCAATTGTGTATTATTCGGCGCCCAAGAAAAAGACCGAGCTGAAAGATATTTCGGAGGTCGATCCAGAGCTGCTTCGAACATATGAGAAACTTGGCATTCCACTGCGAGAACAGGAATGGCTTGCCGGCGTCGCGGTAGATGCCGTATTCGACAGTGTTTCTGTTGCGACAACGTTCAAAGAAAAATTAAAGGAACTCGGGATCATTTTTTGTTCATTTTCCGAAGCGGTTCGAGAACATCCGGATCTGGTGCGAAAATATCTCGGTTCTGTTGTGCCGGCGAACGACAACTATTTTGCTGCATTGAATTCGGCAGTCTTCAGTGACGGCTCATTTTGTTTTATTCCTAAGGGTGTTCGCTGTCCGATGGAGTTATCGACGTACTTCCGTATTAACGCGGCAAATACCGGACAGTTTGAGCGCACTCTGATAGTGGCGGAAGAGGAAGCGCAGGTGAGCTATCTTGAAGGATGCACAGCTCCCATGCGAGACAAAAATCAACTCCACGCCGCAGTGGTGGAGTTGGTTGCCTTGGATAATGCACGCATTAAATATTCGACAGTACAAAACTGGTATCCCGGCGATAAAGAAGGCCGCGGCGGTATTTATAATTTTGTGACGAAGCGCGGTAAGTGTGCTGGCGTAAATTCCAAAATCTCATGGACACAAGTTGAGACGGGTTCTGCTATTACATGGAAATATCCAAGTGTGCTGCTGATTGGTGATAATTCGGTTGGCGAGTTTTATTCGGTTGCTGTTGTGAACAATTATCAGCAAGCGGATACTGGTACAAAAATGACGCACATCGGGAAGAATACAAGAAGCACGATTGTATCGAAAGGCATTTCGGCCGGCCATGGACAAAACTCCTACCGAGGATTGGTGGAAATGAAAAAGAATGCAACCAATGCGCGTAATTATTCTCAGTGCGATTCACTCCTTTTGGGTGATAAGTGCGGCGCACACACCTTCCCGTATATCGAAGTGAAGAACACATCCTCGAAAGCCGAACATGAAGCGACAACTTCGAAAATCGGTGAGGATCAAATATTTTACTGTAAACAACGAGGTCTTTCCACAGAAGATGCGGTAAATATGATTGTGAACGGATTCTGCAGGGAAGTTTTCCATGAATTACCGATGGAGTTTGCAGTCGAGGCACAAAAATTGCTCGGAGTAAGTTTGGAAGGAAGCGTAGGATAAATTGACGATTGTCGATTTGGTGGTTGCCAATTTAAAATCATAAAATCACTAAATCACTCAATCATTAAATATTCATGAATAAGGATAGATGAAATGAGTTTGCTTGAAGTAAAGAATTTACATGCAAGTGTGAACGGAAACGAAATTCTCCACGGGATCAATCTTACGGTGAATATCGGTGAAGTCCATGCGATCATGGGTCCCAATGGGTCTGGAAAAAGTACTCTTGCAGGAGTGTTGGCAGGACGCGAAGCCTATATCGTTACTGAAGGACAAGTCCTCTATCAAGGGAAAGACTTGTTAGAAATGGATCCGGAAGAACGAGCGCGAGAAGGTTTGTTCCTCGCATTTCAATATCCTGTGGAAATCCCGGGCGTGAACAATTCGTATTTTCTTAAAGCAGCGCTTAATGCAATCAGAAAGCACAAGGGTTTGGAAGAACTTGATGCGATAGATTTCCTGTCGCTTCTCAAGCAGAAAACGAAATTGGTAGATATGAATGAAAGCTTCCTGAACCGACCCGTGAATGAAGGATTCTCAGGAGGCGAGAAAAAGCGCAATGAAATATTTCATATGGCAGTGCTGGAACCAAGGCTGTCGATTCTGGATGAAACGGATTCTGGCCTGGATATCGATGCATTGAAAACCGTATCGGAGGGCGTCAATAAACTTCGCTCGAAAGAGAACGCAACGATTATTGTAACGCACTATCAGCGCCTGCTCAATTATATTGTTCCGGATTTTGTCCACGTTTTGGTTGATGGAATAATCGTGAAGTCGGGTGGAAAAGATCTTGCAATCAAGTTAGAAGAACTCGGGTACGATTGGGTTCGAGAAGAAACTGTGCAAGCAGTGTTGTAGTTGAAGGAAAACCAAAGAACATGCAATCTGTCGATAAAAATATTCAATGGTATCAATCGAGATTTGAAGCATTCGAACAAAGTTTGAATGGTGAAAAATCAACGACGATGCACACAGTACGCCGCGAAGCTATTCGTCGATTTGTCCAAAATGGTTTCCCGACAACGCGGCAAGAAGAATGGCGATTTACCAATATTTCTCCGATCACAAAAATTGAGTTTCAACCGATTCTTCAGTATGAAGCACGGGGAACAACAAGAGACGATATACGAAAATATTTTCTCGATGGAGCAGTCCATGCAGTGTTTGTGAACGGGATGTTTTCATCGGAACTATCGGATATTGGAACGCTCCCCCAAGGAGTGGTAGTTGGAAGTTTAGCCGAAATGCTAAAGAAACACCCTGAGCAAGTTCAACCGTATATTGCACGTTTAGTAAATGGTGCGGAGAGTGCCTTCACAGCACTCAATACTGCATTCATGTTGGACGGTGGTTTTATTTCGATTCCAAAAGATAGAGTGATCGATCGACCGATACAATTTCTCTTCATTGCATCAAATCATGAACAGTTATACACTGCACAACCCCGGAATCTCATTGTTGCGGGAGCCAAGAGCCAATGTAAGGTCGTTGAGACGTACGTTGGGCTTGCTCAAAATACCTATCTTACAAACACGGTCACAGAGATAGTGCTCGGAGAGAATTCTCATCTTGAACATGGTAAGCTTCAGATAGAAAACATGAATGCGTTTCATATTGGAACAACCCAGATACAAATGAACAGGGCAAGTCATTACACGTCGAATTCAATTTCACTCGGTGGCTCCCTTGTACGGAACAACGTCACCGCTGTGTTGGATGCGGAAGATTCCGAGTGTACGCTCAACGGATTGACTCTCAGTACCGGCGCACAAGTCATCGACAATCACACTGCCATCGATCATGCAAAACCGCACTGCAATAGTCATGAACTCTATAAAGCCATTCTCGATGGAGGATCGAAGGGAGTATTCAACGGGAAAATATTTGTAAGGAAAGATGCGCAGAAGACCGACGCAAAGCAGACAAACAAAACGCTGCTGCTTTCCGACGATGCGACAGTTAATGCAAAACCGCAATTAGAAATCTTTGCGGATGATGTGAAATGCACACACGGCGCTACCATCGGTCAATTGGACGACGAGCAGTTGTTCTATCTTCGTTCACGAGGAATTGACCTGGCGGCGGCGCGCGATATCCTCACGTTCGCTTTTGCAGGTGATGTGATCAACCGGATTACCATCGAACCGTTACGCCAGCAAGTAGAAAAGATGATTCACGACAGGCTGGATATCAGACAAACAGGGATTGAAGAAGGATGAATAATTCAACGATTATAACCGAGTCAATCATCGACACTTTTCCTGTCGAAAAGATTCGTCGTGATTTTCCCATTCTCGCTTCAAGGGTTTATGGGAAACCATTGATCTATCTTGATAATGCTGCAACGACGCAGAAACCAGCGTCTGTCATAGAGGCTATTCGACATTACTATACAACAGAACATTCAAATGTTCATCGCGGCGTGCATTATCTGAGCGAGTTGGCAACACAGAAGTACGAAGCGGCACGTGTGATGGTTCAAAAATTCTTGAATGCAGGTTCCGAGCGGGAGATTATTTTCGTTCGTGGAGCGACAGAAGCTATCAATCTTGTTGCGGCGACGTATGGAAAAAAGGAAATAAAGCCGGGTGATGAAGTATTGATCACAGGACTTGAGCATCACTCGAATATTGTTCCATGGCAAATGATCTGTGAAGAGAAAGGTGCTCATCTTCGTGTTGTACCGATAGATGACAACGGCGATGTTATTCTGGATGAATTCAACCGCCTGCTATCCGGAAAGACGAAGATTGCAGCCATAAGTCATATATCCAATGCACTCGGCACGGTGAATCCTGTAAAACAGATGATTGAGATGGCACATCGGAAAGGTGTTCCCGTGCTCGTTGATGGAGCGCAGGCAGTTCCTCATCTTCGTGTGGATGTCCGCAATCTTGATGCTGACTTCTATGTCTTCTCATCCCACAAAGTATTTGGCCCAACAGGCATAGGAATATTGTATGGAAAGACACAGCTTTTTGAATCCATGCCCCCCTATCAAGGCGGCGGTGATATGATCAAGTCTGTCACATTTGAAAAAACGATCTTCAATGACATCCCCTATAAATATGAGGCAGGCACACCGCACATTGAAGGCGCCATTGGATTGGGAGCAGCGATTGATTATTTAAATTTATTCGATTGGAACCGTGTTCAGGAATATGAACAAGCACTTCTGCAATTTGCAGAAGAAGAAATTTCTGCAATTGACGGATTGAAAATTATTGGAACGGCAAAGGAAAAAGCAGGTGTGATATCCTTTGTATTGGAAGGAATTCATCCGCACGACATCGGAACCATTCTCGATCGTGAAGGGATCGCGATTCGAACAGGACATCATTGCGCGCAGCCGGTGATGCAACGGTTCGGAATTCCGGCAACAGCACGCGCATCGTTTGCATTCTATAATACGCGGGAAGAAGTACGGGCACTGGTTCGCAGCATACAAAAAGTGAAAGAGGTCTTTGAGCATGTCTGATCTCAAAGCATTATATCAGGAAGTAATTCTCGATCATAACAAGAATCCACGCAACTTCAAGAAGATGGAAGATGCTGATTGTTCGGTGGAAGGGTACAATCCACTGTGCGGAGATCATTATACGGTCTTTCTCAAGATGGATGGAGAAGTCATTTCGGAAATTGCTTTCCAAGGATCCGGATGTGCGATTTCAAAAGCATCTGCTTCGGTGATGAGTACGGTATTAAAAGGGAAGACGCGGGCAGAAGCGGAAGAATGGTTTGAAAAATTTCATCATCTCGTGCGTGGCGAGATGAAGGGTGAGACCGGTATCGATGAATTGGGAAAACTGGCGGCATTTTCCGGTGTCAGTGAATTTCCTGCGCGAGTGAAGTGCGCCATCCTCCCCTGGCATACGATGAAGAACGCAATAGAGAAGAAAAAGGAAACTGTATCAACAGAATGAGTGTTATTCAAAAAGACACATACAAAAGGATGATGGTTATGAATACGCAGGAAACACAAGAAGCACAGGTTACCACTCAGGAGATTACACTTACGCCGGAAGCGGCAGAACAAATACGGCTCATCCGTCAAGAAAATCAAGTGCCTGAAACGCATGGATTACGGATAGGAATTCAAAGCGGCTGCTGCTGCGGATCTTCGTATTTGCTTGCATTTGACGAGAAAGTAGAAGCAACAGACAAGGTTTTCCAAAGCGAAGGCGTTTCAATATATGTTGATGAGGAAAGTCTAGAAGGTCTTTCCGGAACTACGCTGGAATATGTTGATGGCCCGCAAGGAAAGGGGTTCAGATTCGATAATCCCAACAAGGCACAGTCTTGCGGATGCGGTGATAGTGAATGCGGTGACGGCAGTTGTGGAGATCATGAATAAGGTGTAGGGATGATTGTAAATGAAAAAAAAGAATCGCCGATAACCATGGATGGAACAAAGGACACAGTGACAGTAGCGCCGATGCGCGTTGTCACCGATGAACGTGTATGGGAAACAATGAAGGAATGTTACGATCCCGAAATTCCGGTGAACATTGTCGATCTCGGACTTGTGTACGAAGTAAAAGTAGAAGAAGAACTTCCTGGTGATGCGAATGTGTATATCAGAATGACACTGACTGCACCCGGCTGCGGTATGGGTCCGATGATTGCGGCAGATGTGAAGCGGCGCGTTCAGCAAATTCCTGGTGTGACCAATGTGCTTGTCGAGCTTGTCTTCGACCCTATTTGGAATCCGGATATGATGTCTGAGGCAGCAAAGTTGACGCTGAATATGGGCTGATTCAGAAGAATTTTGAAAGCGCTTGTTCTAAAGTTCCAAATATCAAATCACAAATACCAAACAATAAACAAATTCTAAAATCTTTTCGGGGATTGTGTGTTGGAATTTGTTTGGATTTTGATGCTTGTTTTTTGGGATTTAATTTTGGAACTCTTTTGATGTTTCTAGGGTTCTATATTTTGAATTGAAACTGAACTGACAATACATTTATAGAAAGAGGAATAGAGTATGGCATACGAATGGAAGTTTAACCCCCGTCCTTATTCGGACGATGAAGCGAAGAAGTTACTGGCAAATGTCGTAAGTCCCGAGACGACAGATTGGCATTATAACACGCATCATAAAGGATACGTGACTGCGCTGAATACTATCGAAAAAGCTCTCGAAACCGCCGACCGTACGACGGCAAATGGTAACTTCAGTCAGATTGGTGAGTTGAAGCGCCGTTTTACATGGAATCATTCCGGTGCACTTCTGCATGATTTATACTGGGAAGTGCTTGGCGGTGATGGCGATACGAGCAAGGGACCGGAAATCAAAGCAGCCATTGAAAAAGAATTCGGTTCGTTCGATGTATGGAAAGCAGATTTCAAAGCATCGGCAGTATCGGCAAAGTTAAGCGGCTGGGGATTGCTTGTGTTCGATCGGCTTTATTCAGGGCGATTGCTGAACGTAACGGTGGACGAGCATCAATACGGAGCGATATGGGGCGGCGTGCCTCTGATTGCACTCGATGTGTTTGAACATGCATATTATCATAAGGATGGTCCTGCCCGAGCGAAGTACATCGATAACTTCCTTGCAAATCTGCATTGGGGAAGAATCAACGATCGGTATAAGAAGTTTGTAATTGGGAAGTAAGTAGATGGCAGACGGAAGAAGGTAGAAGGTAGATGGTAGAGGGTTGGGTGAAAGCTCAACCCTTTTTTTGTGTACAAAAATACTGGGTTCTCGGTATTGTGTTTTATGATGTATATAAATAGAATTACATTAACAATGCTAAAATGGGAGGGGAACGAGTGATAAGGCGGGCTTAGGCGTTATCCTGGTTTGATCTGGATCGTGATCAGAAAAAAAATATGAAAAGAATTACAATATTTGTAGCATAAATCAGAATATTGTATAACTTGATGGCTACACTATGGTTCCATCTGTTATGTTTATGAAAAAAATGTTTTGGTATTGGTCTATATGTATAAGCTGCAGTATTCACGCTTCAAGTAATTCACCAATCCATCATTCATCATATAAGGAGTATCTACCATGAAAAGCCCTATTGTGACAGTTGCTATTGTTATTGTAGTTGCCATCATCGCTTTTTTTGTTGGCCGCCATACTTGTGTCTATAATCCGGGACAAAAAAGTCTTTCGGGAGTAGATAAAGATCAGGTAGAAAAAAAAATAACAGTAACTTTCCCGGGTGCAGAGAAGCATGAAATTTCTCTTGCCGAGGCAAAGCAGTATCTTCAAAATTATCGGAAGACTCTGCAAGCACAGAAGACAAAGACACCGCAAATACAAGGTGGATCATTTGACCGCGGTGCAATTGAAAAAATTCTCGCGCAGCCAGGTTGCGCGCATTTGCGTATTTATTATGGCAAAGACGAAAATGGAAAACCCAACTTAGTTCTTGTAGGTGTTGATAAGGATGGAAAAGATATGACGAAGGCATGTATTATGGAGAAGATGGGGAATTGTCCTCCCTTTTGTGATGAAACAAGTGAACTGTTAAAGTAAAAGATATTTTATGCCTTATTATATAATTATTCTGTACATAGCGCAAGTCTTTGTGGCTTACGTTTGCATTATTGGAATACTCAAGTATAAACGTTTGATTAATCCTCTAAAGGTTGTAGTATGGTACATTCTGTTTTCGCTTGTAGTTGATATCGTTAAAGATGTAATGATTTATAACAAAATACGTACACTTTGGATTGATCATTGGTTTAGTATCCTTGAACTGCTGTTGTACATGCTAGTGTTTAACTATTGGCGAACAAGTAAACGTTACAGCATTCTTCTCTGGCTTTCCTTTGTTGTATATCTTCTTATTTGGATTGTAGGCAAATTTACATTTGAGCCTTTTATGTACGATGATGTATATTCCGCATCGGTTTCACAGACCATCCAAATTGCATTTGGTATACCAGTACTTATATCAATAATCGACGACAAAAGTAGCATATGGAAAAATGATCCACGATTCTGGATTGTCTCTGGGATAGTGTTTTATGCTGCCTCTGCTTTCTTCATATTTGCATTGTTCAATGTAATGTTGACTTTACCTCGTCAAATAATGAGAATGATTTTGAGTTTTAATATTCTTTTTGCCGTTATTCAATATGGTTTCTTTCTCCGCGCCTTTTTATGCAAGCCTGTGCCAACACCACAGGATGTGGTGACGGGAGCCGTAGGAAATTTTCAAAATCACAAAACCGGTTAACGCCGGTATAATAAACATATCATAAACAATGATGGAGACCGTTTTGCCAGATACCACAATTAATATATTGTGGATGGTTGGTGTCGGTACCTTTGTTCTTCTCCTGCTTGCTGTGGGATTTATCATGGCAATCGTTCAAAGCAAGCGCAGGGAAATGGTTGCCAAACAGCGTGAGTTAGAAGAACTTGCCAAGAGCGAACAGAAGTACCGCAGTTTATTTGAAAACTCACTCGCGGGGATCGTGAAGTTTTCGTTGGAGACATGGGATATCCTTGATTCAAACAAAGAAATGAAACAAATATTCGGGTGTGCATCCGAACAGGAATTGGCACGTTGTTTTTCAGCATTACCACCGCGAAGCATTCAAGATATACAGCAATCACTTCTGAGCAGCGACCTCATTCAGGAATATGAAATCAGGACAACCCGGCTCGATGGAAAGGAATTATGGATTCTCTTCTCGGCAAAAATGATCGGTGAAGAGCACCTGGCCCATGGAGTCATCGTCGATATTACGGAGCGGAAAGTATCGCAGGAGAAAATTTTAGAACAAGCAATGCTTTTAGACGAAGCGCAAGATGCCATCATGGTTATGGATTATCAAGGACGACTCACCTTCTGGAATAACGGGGCAGAACTCATCTATGGCTGGGGGAGAAAACAGGCTGTCGGTTCTTTCATCCGAGACCTTATCTTTGATACTGCACATTCAAAAGATTATGATCTTGCGATGGAGGATATTCTTCAATTCAACGAATGGAATGGAGAACAGTATCATTTGAACAGAGAGGGAAAGGAACTGCTTATCCAAAGCAGGTGGAAGAAGGTGGAGAGCGCATCAACAAACAAAAAAATAATCTTAATTGTGAACACAGACATTACGGAGAAGAGACGGCAGGAGAGATTATTGCTTCGTGCGCAAAGAATGGAGAGTATGGCTTTGTTAACAGGTGGAATTGCCCACGATCTCCAAAATATTCTTGCTCCCGTCTCAATGTCTGTCAACCTTCTGCGTGAAAAACTGACCGACGATCCCAGTATGAAAGTTCTTGATGCCGTTGAAGAAAGTGCTCGGAGCGGCATGGATCTTATTAGAAATATCATTACCTACGGACACGGGATTCCCGGTGAAAGAGTAAAAGTTGAACTATCCGATTTGCTTGAGTCGATCCTTACGATTGTGCGACAATCAATTCCTGAAACGATCCGTATCGATAACTTGATCGATGGTAAGAATTATGC
Source organism: Bacteroidota bacterium (assembly GCA_050013655.1). GTDB lineage: Bacteria > Bacteroidota > Ignavibacteria > UBA10030 > UBA10030 > Fen-1298. Next base: position 161,655 of record JBEKEV010000003.1, read on the forward strand.
TGTGCTCGGCGATGCCAACCAATTAAAGCAAGTATTTCTCAATATTGTTGTCAATGCGCGTGACGCCATGCCAAATGGCGGAATTATAACCATTGGTATCTATAAAGTGACGATCGATGAAAATTGTTCCGATCTGTATCCAGAAGCTCAGATGGGAACATACCATCTGGTGAATATTTGTGATAATGGTTCAGGTATTCCTGAAAACTGCATCGAAAGAATATTTGAGCCCTTTTTTACGACAAAGACAAATGGTAACGGGACCGGTATCGGTCTTTCCCTTGCGCTTGGTATAGTTAAAAGTCATTCGGGTTTCATTACTGTTCATAGTGTTGTCAATCAAGGAACGGAATTTAATATCTTTCTCCCAGCCTTGGAATCATAACTCACTACAGACAAATTTGAGATAGAAACAATCTTTTCAAAGACACTACGATGAGTTTACAAGAGGACACACAAGAAAAAAGAAAGCGTATTTCCGTTTGGGTCGTTGACGATAATAAAAGCTTCTGTGTCGTATTGTCTGAAGCATTGAACCGCAGCAATTCGGTCATCTGTGATAAGTATTTTCATTCCAGCCGGTCGACCATCGAATATCTTGAAACCAGTAACCATCCTCCACAAGTTATTCTGCTCGACATCAAAATGCCCGGAACGAAAGGTGTGGATGCAATCGCTCTCCTCAAACGGATTGCTCCTTCCACAGATATCATTATGCTTACGTCGTACGACTTCGATATGGACATACGAACCTCACTCAAGAGAGGTGCGGCAGGGTATCTCCTCAAGTCTTCCCAGCCTCTGGACATTATCCGGGCAATTGAAACAGTGCAAAAAGGGGGAACGCCTCTCGATCCGATGATTACACAAAGGATGACGGATGCTTACATTGCCGGAAAACCTGAGAGCGACTCGTACAATCTCTCGGCTCGGGAGCGGGAAGTCATCCGGTGGATTACCCAGGGTCTAAATAGTGCGGAGGTTGCACAACAACTTTCAATAACCTATAACACGGTTGAAACGCATATTAAGAATATTTTTCATAAGCTCAATGTATCCAACCGGCATGCGATGGTAGCTAAAGCAATTAAGGAACGGCTGGTTTAAATCGATTTTTTCCCCACCTAGATGTCCTTGCTTAAATACTGGGTTCTCGGTATTGATTCGTATTAGTTAATTTTCGAAGTTTCAATAGTTCCCCTCTGCAATAACAATTAAAATTTCTTTTAGAAGAACATAAAAGCTCTTGCAAGAGTACCGAGAACTTGATGGCAGACGTACTCTCTTCGAACGACGGTATTTGTTGAAAAAAACCCTTCTATGAATTTGCAGATGGAAGAAGAGGCAAGGATACAGTTCCAAGTGCGACACCAGCAAGGTTTTTGAAAAAGATATTGAAAGACGTGCAGAGGTGTAAACCATATTTCCAACAGTTAAGCAATGAGATTGTGATGAAAGAGAACGAATTAAAGAAGGTGAATATGAATGAAACAGCAGAAGTTTTTGGCGGTCATACATTTCAGATGAAACACACAGGCGTTCAGTTTCAGAACATGAAAGCAATGTTTGAATTGATTCATGATGACGCCAAGCAGAATAAAGTCCAGAATCAATCTTTCCAATCACTGAAGATGCGGAGCTTAGGTACATTTGCCGGTAATATTGCGCACGATTTCAACAATATTTTCGGTACCATTCTGGCATCTTCTTCTTTACTCGCGATGAACAGGGTCGGTCCTGAGAAATATACTGAAATCCTCAAGGCTATCAACAATGCTGTGGGACGAGGCGCCGAACTTGTGAACGAGATTCTCATCTTCACCGGCAAAACTGATGTTTCATTCAGACCGCTCTCTGTTCCTGGTTTCATAAACGACAGTCTTTCCAAGCTCATGCAAACATTCCCAGAGAATATCAAATTTCAGAAAATGATAGAACAAAACATTTCCTGCATCAGCGCCGACAAAACTGAGATGCATAGGATGTTGTTGAATCTCTGTATCAATGCCCGCGATGCTATGCCCGAGGGAGGTACTATAACCATTCGAGTGAACAGTGTGACACGCCAAGAACTACAAGGACTTTTTCCTACAGTCGATCATGATCGGTATATCTGTATCAGTATCTCAGATACAGGCACAGGGATAGAAGAAACGGCAAAAGACATGATCTTCGATCCATTCTTTACCACAAAAGAAAAAGGAAAAGGTTTGGGGCTATCGGTTGTTTATGGCATCGTAAAGGCGCATCACGGGTTCATCGATCTGGAAAGTGAACCTGGACACGGAAGCACGTTTTATATTTACTTTCCGCTCATGACCGTAGACAAAAAAAATAATAATTCTCTGCAGATGAAAATGTCAGCCGATGCCGGCGGTACAGAAACTATTCTGATCGTGGAGGATGAGAAGCCTCTTCTGGACCTGGCATGCCTCTTGTTCGAATCGAAAGGATACACAGTGCTTGCTGCAAAGAATGGCATCGAAGCAGTTGAGATGTACAGGAAGCACCGAGAAAAAATATCACTTGTTTTTACCGACATAGTATTGCCTGGACTCGAAGGGAGAGAAGTGTTTACAAAGTTGAAGGAGATGAATCCAAGTGTAAAAGTTATTTTTACCAGCGGCATCATTACTGATATCAAAGCCGCACTTTTAAAAGACGGAGCTAAAGACTTCATTCAAAAACCATATAAACAAGAAGATGTTCTGCGAAAGATCAGAGAAGTGCTGGATGCACCGTAAGAGCATGAGTCAAGTTGTAAAAGAAGTCCTGACGTACATAGTTTTTTCAAAATATGTTTTACGACTTCCTCTCTATACCCAATACGTATTTGCGTTTCACTGCTGAAGTTTTGGAGCGTAAGCGATCTTGGTGAAAGTCTCCCCCTCAGGGGAGGGGAGAAGAGAGGATGGAACAAATGAGTGTGGAGCGAGAGGTCAGATATCAAGTAGCTCAAGAAGCAGGAATGAAGTGCTTATTTTCATGGTTAAATATATGTGTGGGAGAGAAGTGAAACGCTTCAAGAGAACTAAGACGCTCACCGAGGTATGAAAATTCTATTTACATTATGGATAATGACATGTGTACTCTTTATTACTACACTTGCGTATAATAATCTTTCAGTTGTTAGCACTTCTCGTACTCATGTAGTAGTTCAGCTTCAAAACACAGAACGTATTGCCGGCATACAGTTTACCCTTCAATGTTCTTCCAATGTCATATTGTCGGATCCTGAGCGTAGTAATCGTATCTCCGATACTTCATGGATGATGGCTACGTATAAACCGAATGATTCGACCATGAATGTTCTTTTCATCAATATGAATTGTGCATCATTTGGTACTGGGACTGGTTCTCTCATGCAATTGACATTGACTTCCTCCGGAGAAGCGCATGAAAGTTACATTATGTTTGCCAATGTGATGGTAACAAACTTGACCGCAGATAGTGTCGGTATTACAGTCAACGGGTTACACTGGTCGAACAAATCGAATCATGCTGATGCAAACGGTAATGATCAGATTCTATTTACACAGAATTATCCCAACCCTTTCAACCCAACGACGAACATTTCTTTTATTGTCACGCAACAATCATATATATCGTTGAAAGTATATGATCAATCCGGTAGAGAAGTGGGAACGATTGTCAATGGTGAATTAGCGGCTGGAAGCTATTCAAGAATTTGGAACGCGGCAATGCTTCCCACAGGTATATATTATTGTCGGTTATCCACCGGTTCAATCATGAAAACGCAAAAAATAATATTGTTAAAATAATGAACACGTACCATCGATGTTACATCAACCACTGATGGGTAATGCTGATCGAGGTTAAGAAATGTTGAGATGGAAAGAAGTTTAAATTCCAAAATCATTCTGTCATGCTTCTATCCGGAATACATGACGAGGCAATGAGCTCGGCAAGATCCACACTCAGGCTTTTCAATAGTTTCGACACCGCCTCACAAGTGAACGTACACTTCAAAGTGAACGATTCGCGAATAGTACTCCACTGCCACTTGGCAGCAAGATTTCATGCCGATTGGCGAACCACGAGTTCAGGTTTGAATATGATCCTCTGGGGCTTGCGAAGAATTTCATCTCTGTGGATTACAGCCATCTTGTATGCTGCCTCTGCCATTTCTATCAAAGGTTGTCTGATGGTAGTAAGCGTGGGGGTTGATAGCTGTGCTATGAGAAGGTCATCGAAGCCCACAATTGCGATGTCCTCGGGTATCCGCACTCCTTGCTCTCTGGCTACAATCAGCAATCCTGCCGCGCAGTTGTCACCTGCCGCACAAAAGATGGCATCCACGCCTATGTGCAAAAACTTTGGCATTACCTCGACGCCGTCCTCGCGAGAATAGTGGGGCACCTCGATCATGCACCCTTGCGGTATGGAGAGCTTTCCAGCGCTAAGCGCCTGTTGGAACCCCTTGATCCTTTGTTCCGCATTGTAACCGCCCTGCACCTGAGTCTTGCCGGAGATAATAGCGATCTTCTTCCTACCTTTCGCGATAAGGTATTCGCCGGCTATTTGTCCACCCAAGCGGTTGTTCGTGGTAATGCTGGACACATCGGCCGTCTCCTCATCTATCAATATGATAGGCACATTGGCAGCGGTGTAGGCAGCAATCGTGTCGGAATCCGGCCGCACACTAATAGCGATCAAGGCAGTGGGATGTGTTTGGGCGAGTGCTTGCTTCAAGCGCTCCTTCTGCATGCCGGAGTCGTCTGTCACAGACCGGCGTGCAATCTCCTCCGGCTTGAGCCACTTCTTGAGATGTTCGGACAGTGCAACTTGTAACGCCGATCCGAAGTTCGGTGCTGCGAGCACAACTTTCGTCTCTCGGTTTTCCATCGTGGTAATCTCCTTTCACACCTCTTGTATACAACATATCTAAAAGAATACTACCCAAAAAGGACCCTGAAAGCAAACTACAACAATGGACGGTATCGCGACCTTGATTTTCATTGAAAGACTCGTTATTCTTGTGCAGCAGTGTTATGACTCTCACACCACGAAAGGGGTTCGAAGTAAGAGTATGAACACAAGAATAAGTTTCATTGGACAGATGTCCGATTCCATTTTGCGCCTGATTCTTCCAAAGAATTTTTATGATCTTCAACATGCAATCCCGCAAATGACTGTTGGTATAACATCTCAGATATTTTCAAGATCAATCCCCCCCCCCCCGCATTTACAAAAAACATTTCCTATTCATAAGCACCAATTATTTAGAAATTTCTTATGCCCTGTATCGCGCAGCATTTTCTATCGCGGCAGAGCATTTGTGTTTCTGTATGTAACCTTCGAAAAGTCTCAGAGTTTGAGCCGAGATACCTTCCGAAGAGCTGGAAGCCTGAAAATGTTACACGCGTAGCGTGTTCTATTCAACCGAAGGTAAAAAAAACAATACGAAGTATTGTTCAATAATTATGTGCTGTTGCCAGATTGAAGTAAGTCTCAGTAGGAGTGTCAGGAAGTCCGCCAAAAGATTCCGCCACAAAACGGCGGACGCAAAAAACGCGGAAGCATGGCGGATAAACAATTCCTGACACGACGCAAGGAGGCAGAAAATGTCCGGGAAAAGAACCGTAACAAGATCCCAGGAATACTCAGAGAGCATCATCAACACCGTACGTGAACCCTTAATCATTCTGGACCAAGATTTAAGAGTAGTCACGGTCAGTCGTTCCTTCTACGAAGTCTTTAAGGTAAAACCTGAAGAAACCGTGGGACAGCTTATCTATGACCTGGGAAATAAACAGTGGGATATCCCCAAGCTGCGGGAACTGTTGGAAACCATCCTTCCCCAAAAGACAACCTTTGATAACTATGAGGTTGAACATGATTTTACCACCATTGGCAAACGCATCATGCTTTTGAATGCCCGGCAAATTCAAAGAGTGTTGGGCAAAGAACGGATCATCCTTCTAGCCATTGAGGACATCACCGAGCGTAAGGAGATAGAAGCCGGCCTGGAAAAGACCCGGAAAGAACTGGTGGTAATAAAAAAATCTGCAGATGAAGCCAGTGAATACTCTGAGAGCGTCATCAACACCGTGCGTGAACCTTTAATTTCTTTGGATCAGGATCTCAGGGTGGTCACGGTCAGCCGCTCATTCTATGAAGTCTTTAAGGTAAAACCCGAAGAGACCGTGGGACAACTTATCTACGACCTGGGCAATAAACAGTGGGATATTCCTAAACTGCGGGAACTGCTGGAAACCATTCTTCCCCAAAAGGCAACCTTTGATAACTATGAGGTTGAACACGATTTTACTACCATTGGCAGGCGCATCATGCTTTTGAATGCCCGGCAAATTCAAAGAGGATTGGGAAAAGAACGGATCATCCTTCTGGCCATTGAGGACATCACCGAGCGCAGGAAAATAGAAAATGGGCTGGAAAAAGCTCATGAAGAGTTAAAAGATTTAGCCGTCGAGTTAGAACGTGTCGCTCAGGCAAAATCTGAATTCTTAGCCAACATGTCGCATGAGCTCAGGACCCCGCTGAACTCCATTAACGGTTTCTCTGAGGTATTATACGACGAGACTTTCGGACCGCTGAATGAGAAACAGAAAAAATACGTAAATAATGTTTTGACCAGCGGAAAGCATCTTCTCTTACTGATAAATCAGATACTGGATATGGCAAAAGTTGAAGCCGGAAAAATGAAGTTAACATTATCCAGCTTGCCAATGAAAAGTATATTAAGTGAGATTTCACTACTGGTAGCGAATATGGTCAGTAAAAAGAAGCTTCAAATGGTTCTTGAAATAGCCGAAGATCTTCCGAATATTGAGGCGGATGAACTTAACGTAAAAGAGATAATTTACAACCTGCTTTCAAACGCAGTTAAATTTACACCCGAGGGTGGTAAAATTGGTATGCGAGCGAAGAGAGCCGATCCCGAGATAGAAATAGTGGTCTGGGATACGGGGATCGGTATCGCACCTGAAAACATGGAAAAAATATTTGAAGGTTTTTTCCGTGTCGATACTCCATATTCTCGGGTAACTGAGGGGACCGGGCTCGGTTTGCCGCTCTCTAGAAAGCTGGTTGAGCTGCACGGTGGGAAGCTTTCTGTAGAATCAGAGGGGCTAAATAAAGGTACCTCGGTTCGGTTTACTTTGCCTATTATATCCAGGGGGGTGTGAGATGAGGAAGAAAGCATTAGTTGTCGATGATAACGCAAACAATCTGATGCTGGCAAAAGATCTTTTGGAGGTCGCCGGCTTCGAAGTATTTGAAGCTGAAAATGCGGCAGATGGAATTGCCATTGCCAGGAGAGAAAAACCGGATATTATTATTATGGATGTGCGGCTTCCCGATATGCGCGGAACCGCAGCCGCCAGGATATTGCGTCAAGACAAAGAGACAAGCGATATTCCCATTGTTTTTGTGACTTCTTCTGTCATGGCGGAAGGAAGAGAAGAGATCAATGATATACCGAACGCCGGGTTTATTAGTAAGCCGATAAATACGCGCACCTTTGTGAAAGAAATCAGTCAATTTATTAAGTGAGTTTCTCATATGTTGAAAAGTCAAATTCAAAAGAGATAGATGATGAAAAACAAACCAGTAATCTTAATTGTCGATGACCAGCCCCAAAACATTGAACTTCTCGAAGCACATCTTGTTTCGCAGGATTATGAAATTATCAAGGCGGCAAACGGTGAAGAAGCGCTGGAAAAACTTTCCGCGCATCAGATCGATCTAATTCTGCTGGACGTAACGATGCCCGGCATGGATGGTTTTGAAGTTACGCGCAGGATCAGGCAAGACAATACACATCGACTGCTTCCGATAATCTTGGTTACCATATTGCGGGAAACGGAAGATCGGGTAAAGGGAATTGAAGCCGGGTGTGATGATTTTATTTCATATCCTGTTGATAAGATGGAGCTTATGGCCCGGGTCCGATCCCTGCTAAAGGTAAAGGCCTACAACGACTTGATGAGTAATTACCAGAAAGAGTTGGAGTCCGAGGTAGCCAGAAGTACCAAGGAATTAAAGCATGCCTTGGAGAACCTGCAGCAGGACATTACCGAGCGCAAGCGGGCGGAGGCGGAGCTAAAAAAGTCAGAGGGTAAGTTCCGAGCTATTTTCGACAACACGAGCGACGGGATGTTTCTTGTTGGTCTGGATGCTCGAAAGTTCTTCATATGTAATGCTATGTGTGTGAAAATGATGGGTTATACCCAAGAGGAATTTTTAATTCTGGATATCGACGATATACATCCCAGCGAGGACCTGCCTTTTATAAACGAGCAGATCGGGAAGTTTAGCAGAGGAGAAGAGGGTCTTCGCAGTGATATTCGATTCAAGCGAAAAGACGGAAGTATTTTTTTCGCAGATCTTCGCCCTGCCCTTCTAACAATTGGAGAGAAGAAATATTTACTTATTAACTTTAATGACGTCACCGAGCGCAAACGAGCGGAGGAGGAACTGAAAAATAGCGAAGAAAAGTATCGTTCTATTTTTGAAAATGTGCAGGATGTGTATTATGAAACTTTGATGGACGGCACAGTACTCGAAGTCAGTCCTTCTATCGAGATCGTTTCGAAAGGACAATATCATCGGACGGATTTGATAGGGAAATCGATGTTTGAATTCTATGCTGATGCCAAGGACCGCGATGTTATTATATCAGCGATACAGAAAACAGGCAGTGTTACTGATTTCGAAGTCCGGCTTAAGAACCGAGATGGCTCGTTTATCTCTTGTTCCATCTCCTCAAAAATTAATTTTGATGCTCAAGGGCGACCTGAAAAAATCATAGGCAGCATGCATGATATCTCCACGCGCAAACAGGCAGAGGAAGAATTGCGGGAAACCCGCGACTATCTTGAGAACTTGCTTAGTTTTGCAAATGCACCCATTATAGTTTGGGACAATAATCATAGGATCACGAAGTTCAATATGGCATTTGAGCGATTGACGGGTTATACAATGTACGATGTTCTTGATAAGTATCCGGAAATGCTTTTTTCTAATGACAAGCGAGAAGAATTATCAACTCTTATTTCAAGGACATCAGATGGAGACAACCTAATATCTGTCGAAATGCCTGTTCGCTGTAAGGATGGGAGTACTCGCGTTGTCTTATGGAATACGGCAAATATTTATACTGCAGATGGAAAAACAATCATTGCCACCATTGCTCATGGACAGGATATCACCAAGCGCAAACAGGCAGAGGAAGAGCTGCAGGAAAGTGAGTTACGTTTTCGTTCACTGTACGAGAATGCCACAATCGGTATTTACAGAACGACCCCCGATGGAAATATACTATTGGCAAATCCGGCATTAGTAAAAATGCTCGGTTATCCATCTTTTGAAAAGCTTGCTGAAAGAAACCTTGAAAAAGAAGGTTTCGAATCATCCTCTCAACGCAAAGAATTTCTTGAAAAGATCGAAAGAGATAGTGAGGTAATTGGTTATGATTCAAAATGGATTCGTCAGGATGGCAAAGCCATCTTTGTGCTGGAAAGCGCTCGAGCGATCCGCGATTCTCAAGGCAAAACTTTGTACTACGATGGAACAGTAGAAGACATAACCGAGCGCAGGCAAATGGAAGAAGGACTGCGGCAAATGCAAAAATTGGAGGGATTAGGAACTCTTGCCGGCGGGATCGCGCATGATTTCAACAATATTCTTGGAATCATACTGGCATACATCACAAGCACCAAGCGGTTTAAAGGTGATGCCAAGAAGTTAGACCTCGCTGTTGATACCATCGTGAAGGCTGTGGAGCGCGGCAAAACACTTGTCCAGCAGATATTAACCTTTGCGAGAAAAACGGAAACAGAATTTGGAGCGGTGAATGTGAATGATGTTGTCATGGAAATAATGACAATGATCTTTGAGACTTTTCCCAAACTCCTTACCTATGCTCAAAATTTCGATAAGAGTATTACGTTTATCAATGCCGATCGTTCGCAGCTGCATCAAGCATTGCTGAACCTTTGTGTGAATGCACGCGACGCAATGTCAAGCGGCGGCTTACTCACCATCAATACGCGGATGGTGTCCGGCATAAGTCTGCGTAATCAGCACCCAGACGCTGCTGCAAGCAGTTATGTCTGCATTGAAGTGTGCGATACAGGTGAAGGGATGACTCCGGAGACCAGGAGCAGAATCTTCGAACCATTTTTTACAACGAAAGAACCAGGTAAGGGAACCGGTTTAGGGTTGGCAGTGGTGTTCGGCGTTGTACAGACCCATAAAGGGTTTATTGATGTAGAAAGCGAGCTTGGCAAGGGAACGACCTTCCGGTTGTACCTACCCGCGTCGCAAGCGGCAGCGCCGATCAGTATAAAAGATGAAGAAACGTTGGAAGAAATTCCGGGCGGAACAGAGACATTGCTGGTTGTAGAGGATGAAGAGATGCTTATGATGTCTCTTCGGCTGGTGCTTGTTGAAAAGGGATATAAAGTTCTTTCTGCCGAAGATGGATTGACGGCAGTGAATATTTATAAGGAACGGAAGAAAGAGATTGCGCTTGTGCTTACCGACCTTGGATTACCGAAGATGAGCGGTATGGAGGAGTGTATACAGATACGAAAATTCAATCCGAACGCGAGAATGATTGTAGCAACAGGGTATCTTGATCCGGAGATGAAAGAAGAATTTCTGAAAGCAGGAGTACAACATTTTCTTTATAAACCGTATGATCTCAAGCAAGTTCTGAAAGTGGTACGGGAAGTGCTGGACAGTAAGTGATCCGTGGACATTCTGTAACCTTTGGAAGGTTTCAGAGCTTGAACTGAGGAACCTTCTGAAAGTATCTCTGAAATTGCTCCTCTCGGAAGAATTTGGTATTATATCACAACAAATGAATGAACATGTGTCACCTTCGGTTTCCCCTGAATGAAACAACAATACCGGTTGTATTGTACGATCGTTTTCTGTTTGTGCGTTGTCTTGCACCTTCAGGCACAATCGCCGCTGGAATCAAAATTCATTTCTAAGGTTTCCCAGAAATACTTGCAAAAAAATGTGCGCGAACTGGTCAAGTTTGGCAACCGACTTGGCGGGACAAAATCCGGCGATAAAGCTGCACAGTACGTATTTGAAAAATTTAAGGGTTACGGATTCAAACCGGAAATAATACAAGACCCCCGAAAGCTTACATATTCAAACGACGGTTGGCAGTTAAAGATTGATCAACCCAAGCGGCTGCGTGGACTCATTCAGCATGAGTGGTTAGCAGGATTCTCACCTTCTGCTCGGAGAGACACCGTTCATCTCTCTTTTGTCGGATCCATTCGAGATATAGATACAAGAACGATGGATAGCGGCGCAGTACTGTTAGAGCGGCAGCCTTCAGAAAAAATGTATGATGAATTAGTTGATGCTGGTGCGTGTTGTATTGTCAGTTACCAGAATGATATTTCGACTGCCTATGCTAACTGGGCAATGATCTCGACTCTCAAAGAAACGGATAAAAATCAGATCCCTGTCTTCAATATCTCAAATAATGCGGGTCGACGATTGCAAGAGGAATTGGAGAAGGGGACGCGCGTTGTCATCAAATACTCAGCAAAGACGATAATCCGACATGGGAATTCGAAGACAATTATCGCCACCTTGAAGGGCCAGACAGATGAATACTATATTCTCGGTGCGCATGGCGATTCCGACTCCGGCGGGCCCGGCGCAGATGACAATGCATCGGGTGTGTCAGGTGTATTAGAAGTTGCACGTATCTTAAACACAATGGTGAAAAACAAGACATTGCCATTGCCGAAGAAAAGCATCAAGTTCATCGTGTGGGGTACGGAATATCATTCATCGGGCAGTTATGTCAAACTTCATTCTGATCGTCTGGAGAAGATTGCGGGTGTTATCAACATCGATGAGATTGGAATTGGAAAGCCAAGGCACTGTATTTATTTTGAAGGAAACGATATTCCGCAGAATTATGACTTATTGAAACTTTTTGAGCGAGTGGGCGAGGATTATGTGAACAAAAAAGGATTCTGGAAAGAAGCAACTACAAATCCTTCACAAGGCGGAACTGATTCGTACGTGTTTCTGCCAGAATATCTAAACCGTTTAGATGTATCGGAGAAAAAAATTCCTTCGATCACAGTTTTCACAGCAGCATGGAACGAACCAACGTCAATGCAGCAAACACGAGGATGGCGTTCGAAAGCATGGAAGGGTCATCCCGATTCCGTAAACATTGATTACTCGCCATACTATCACTCGTCACTTGATATTCCGGCATTGACAACAGATAAAAAACCGGCGAATATGGTTTGGGGTGTGAATGCCGTTGGCATTGCGCTTATTCGATTGCTATGGCAATGAAGAGAGTCTACTGAGATGGATCGAAAATTTCTTTATCGATTCGGTGCTCTCGAGTATGATCTCGCATCTCGAACATATATCATAGGAGTTTTGAATGTTACTCCGGATTCCTTTTCCGACGGCGGCAAGTATCTCGATCTCGAACAAGCCGTAGTTCAAGGATTGAAGCTCGCGGAAGATGGTGCGGACTTTATCGATGTCGGCGGTGAATCAACACGCCCCGGTTCAGAACCGGTATCGGTCGAGGAGGAAATAAGGAGAGTTGTTCCAGTGATTGAGGCGTTGGCGAAGAATATACAGGTTCCTATTTCTGTCGACACATATAAGTCGGAAGTGGCGAACGCTTCATTACAAGCTGGAGCCGCGATTGTGAATGATATCAGCGCAATGACATTCGATGCCAAGATGGCATCTGTTGTGGTAAAGTATCGGGCGAGCATCGTTCTTATGCATATGAAAGGTGCACCAAAGACGATGCAAGAAAATCCAACATACGAAAACGTAACGACGGAAGTAAAACAATTCCTCTCTGAGCGATTGTTCGCAGCGAAGGAAGCAGGAATAGAACAGATAATAGTTGATCCGGGAATTGGATTCGGAAAAAAGTTCGAGCACAACATGCAACTTCTTCGAGAATTGAAATCTTTTACTTCATTCGGATACCCATTGCTGGTAGGTCCGTCGCGTAAATCATTTCTTGGAGAAATTCTTCATTTACCGGCAAACGAGAGAATAGAAGGAACAGCGGCAGTAGTGACAAGCGCCATTTTGAATGGTGCGAACATCATCCGTGTACACGATGTAAAAGAAATGAAACGCGTAGCGATGGTGACTGATGCATTGAAATCTGAAAATATCCGAGCGGCTTCATAAGATGGATTCGATAGCAAGTTCCACTTCCGTACTCATACCAGCATATAATGCCGGAACTTTTCTGGAGGAATTAGCAAACCGTTTACGCCGCTCGGTCGGAGATATGCAGGTCATCGTTGTTGACGATGGTTCCATAGACAATACGGCGGAGATTGCTCATTCGGTTGGAGCGACTGTTCTTCGACATGATAAAAATTGCGGTAAGGGAGCGGCTTTGCAGACCGGTTTCGATTTTATAAAAAAACAGACCGATGTTGAATTCATTCTCACACTCGATGCGGACTTGCAGCATCAGCCGGAGGATATTCAAAAGTTTTTCAGCACACAGCAACAAACCGGTGCAGATATTGTTGTTGGATGGCGTGCAAGAGCAGGAACAAAAATGCCCGTGCATCGCATTCTCTCCAACACACTCACATCTGCATTGGTGAGTTTGAAAACAGGGATGAAAATCAAAGACAGCCAGTGCGGTTTCCGGTTGATTCGCACAAGAGTTCTTGAAAATATTCGGCTCGAATCATGCGGCTATGAAGCGGAGACAGAATTCCTTATCAAAGCGGCGCGACTTAAATTCAAAATAGAATTCGTTCCGGTACATACCGTGTACGGCAGTGAAAAGAGCTATATGACACATTGGGCAACAACGATGAATTTTATCAAAGTGCTTTTACGGAAATACTCATGACTCGATTTGAGCAAGAACGAACAGATATGATTGCATTGTTGAAACAGCGAGGAATCAAAGATGAACTCCTGTTGAAGGCGCTCCAGAGTGTAGAGCGTGAACAGTTTGTCTTGACTGCGTTTGTTAATCGCGCCTACGATGACAGCGCGCTGCCCATTGCAAGCGGGCAAACAATTTCACAGCCGTACACCGTTGCATTTCAAACGGAAAAATTACAGGTGGGGAAAGATTCTAAAGTATTGGAAATCGGAACCGGCTCCGGTTATCAAGCCGCTGTTCTTGCCGAGATGGGATGTCGCGTATTCACGATTGAACGGCATATGGATTTGCATCTGCAAGCACGGAAATTACTGGAAAAACTTGGTTATCGCGTAGCGGCCCGCTGCGGAGATGGAACTGTTGGGTGGAATGAGTATGCACCGTACGATGGTATTGTAGTGACTGCAGCAGCGCCGGAAGTACCCCAACCCTTACTGGATCAACTTGCTGACGGTGGAAGACTTGTTATCCCTGTAGGAGATTTAGAAGGGCAGTCCATTCGAGTGGTGACGCGCAGAGGAGATCAATTTGAATCGATAGAAGCGCATGGGTTTAAGTTTGTTCCTCTCATAGGAAAAGAAGGGTGGAATGAAAAATGAAATCGGATTACAGATCAGAGATTGGACAGTAGAGATATCATGATGTCACAAGTTCTTGCCATTGTAGGTCCGACAGCATCGGGGAAGACGACACTCTCAATTCTTCTTGCGAAAAAACTGTGTGGTGAAATTATTTCTGCTGATTCGCGCCAGATCTATAGGTTTCTTACTATCGGTACAGCGAAACCAACACCTGAAGATCTCCATCGAGTTCCTCATCATTTCATCGACGTCCTCGATCCTGATCAAGAATACAATGCCGCTGAATACGGACAGCAGGCTCGCAGTAAAATTGAAGAACTATTGAAACGGGGAATCCAGCCGATCATCGTCGGGGGTTCCGGGTTATATGTTCGTGCAATCATAGATGGATTCTTTAAGGGACCCGGGAAAGATTCTGAAATTCGTGAACAACTTGAAAACGAAGCGCAAAGATTTGGCGCTGAAATATTATTTGAAAAACTGAAACGAATCGATCCGGTTTCTGCGGCGAAGATGGATGCATCAAAAGTACGGCGGGTAGTTCGTGCACTGGAAGTATATTATACCACAGGGAAACCGATTTCCGATTTACATTCCGTTCAAGAGACAAGAGCGCCATTTGAAGTCCTGCAATATGTACTTGAGTGGGAACGGAAAACTCTTTATGGCCGTATCAATCATCGTATCGATGAGATGATGGAAAAGGGATTGGTAGAAGAAGTTCGGGAATTGAATACTCGAGGATATTTCTCCGGCTTGAATGCACTCAATGCTGTCGGCTACAAAGAAACATTGGACTTCATCGAAGGAAAGCTGACAAAAGAGGAGATGGTCAGACTTATCAAACAGAATTCACGTCGCTTTGCTAAGCGTCAGTTGACATGGTTTCGAGCCGATAAGCGAATCCGGTGGATTTCGGTGAACGAGCGGACGAACTGGAATGAGATCGCGGAAATGATTCAAAAAGAATTTCAAACTGCTCAAAAGAACGCTTAATCTCTAAATTGATTTTCCTGCATCTCTTTGCTATATTAAGATAAAGAAGTTGTAAACGGGGCGTAGCGTAGCCTGGCTAGCGCGCTTGGTTCGGGACCAAGAGGTCGGGAGTTCAAATCTCCCCGCCCCGACTATGTTTTTTGTATATATTTTGAGAAGTTTGATAAATCTCAAGTATTATGTTGGGTCAACAAAGGAAGTAACTAATAGAATTGAAGAACATAATACGGGAGAGTGTAAATCGACACGGAAGGGAATTCCTTGGCGATTGGTTCGAGTAGAAGAATATTTGACACGTGCCGAAGCAGTGAGAAAAGAGAAGAAAATAAAGGCACGTGGAATAGCGCGTTATCTGGAAGACTTAGAAAAATCTGGCTAGCGCGTGGCGCCTACGGCGCCAAGGTCGGGAGTTCTCCCGAAGGGATTCCTTCGGAAAAATCTCCCCGCCCCGACAAAAAATACTAAATAGCGGCGTTCTTTCTCCATTAGCATAAAAATCATTCCTTCCAGACAGTATAACCTATGTCATTACACATTGTCGCTATCGTTGGTCGTCCAAACGTGGGGAAATCCACACTCTTTAACCGTATTTTCGGATCCCGTGAAGCCATTGTCTTTGATACTCCTGGTGTTACTCGCGACCGTCGTTATGCCGAAGCGGAATGGGCCGGGAAATCGTTTACCATGATCGACACAGGCGGATTCGTTCCCGAATCAGATGATATATTTGAGAAGGCAATCCGCGAACAAGCTAACATTGCTATCGAAGAAGCCGATTCCATTGTCTTTGTTGTGGACGCACTCGAAGGTCTCATGCCGCTCGATAGGGAGATTGCAGCTATCCTTCGCCGCTCGAATAAACCTATCCATCTTGTCGTCAATAAAATTGATTCTGAACAACGTGAGAATTCCACCGCAGAATTCTATTCACTTGGACTTGGCGAGCCAATCGGCATTGCCGCTCTCGGTGGAAGGCAAATTGGAGATTTCCTCGACATCATCACGGCGGATATCAAGAAGGCAACGAGAGTAAAGAAAGAAAAAAGACTTCGTCTCGCAGTCATTGGCAAACCGAATGTTGGTAAATCGTCATTAGTCAATGCGCTCATCGGCAAGACGCGCCAAGTAGTCACGGCTCTACCTGGTACAACGCGCGATCCTATCGATACCATCCTCGAGTATCAGGACGAAGAAATCATTCTTGTCGATACGGCAGGACTTCGGAAGCGCAGCAAGATTACAGAGAGCATTGAGTTCTACAGCACGATCAGAACACTCCATGCGATTGAACGCAGTGATGTCGCTGTTATTCTCTTTGATGCAACACAGGGTGTGGACAAACAGGATTTGCAGATTGTTGATGCAACCATGGAGCGTCACCGTTCAGCAGTTATTGTGGTGAATAAATGGGACTTGGTGGAGAAAGAAACGAATACCGCGCGCGAATATGAACTGGCGATTGAACGGAATCTCGGCTTATACGATTTTCTTCCCGTGATTTTTGTCTCAGCCCTCACGAAGCAGCGAATCACGAAAGTGATCGACACAGCAAAGGAAGTCCACAAGCAGCAATCGCGGCGCATCTCCACAAGCGCGCTCAACAAGGCAATGATGGCAGAAATCGAAAAAAATCCGCCGAAATCATCGACACCGAAAGAAATAAAAATTAAATTCGCTACACAGATCAAAACAAATCCGCCAATGATTGCCTTCTTTTGTAATCATCCAAAGCTGGTCCAGGAATCATATAAACGATTTTTGATGAACAAATTGCGTGAGCACTTTGGCTTCACCGGTGTGCCATTGGGAGTTGTGTTCAAAGAAAAATAACGCAACGTCGTATCGTTAAGAACGATATAGTGAAGGAATATCTATGAAGAATTTGATTGTTATCGACCATCCTCTTGTCAAACGTGATTTGACAATACTCCGGAATAAAAAAACACCAAGTCACCAGTTTCGCGCCATTCTCCGCCGAACGGCGAGTCTCATGGCGTATGAGGTTTCCCGTGATTTTCAAACAAAAGAAATTTCCATCCAAACACCATTGGAAAAAACGAAAGGCGTGATTGTCGAACAGCAAATCGTACTGGTACCAATTCTCCGGGCGGGACTTGGACTCGTTGGCGGGTTCGTGGAAGTTATGCCGAATGCACGTGTAGGGCATATTGGATTGTTCCGAGACGAAGAAACGCTTAAACCTGTAGACTATTACTTCAAGGTGCCACGCAATCTCGACAAAGCATTGGTCCTCCTTCTTGACCCGATGCTTGCCACCGGTGGAAGTGCCGCGGCAGCGATCTCGTATCTTAAAAAAAGAGGTGCGTGTAATATTCGTATGGTGAATCTCGTAGTAGCTCCGGAGGGAGTGAAAACTGTGCGTAAAGTCCATCCGGATGTCATAATGTATACTTGTGCACTTGACCGTGAACTCAATAAGCGGGGATATATTCTTCCTGGTCTTGGAGATGCGGGCGATAGAATGTTCGGGACGGAGTAAATGTTTTGAGAAAAATAATTCCTTTCAGTATCCTGATACTTGTTTTTGGTTTGATGAATTCCTCTGCACAAGGGAAACTAGAACTTTCGCTTGATTCCTCTGTTGCCCAAGGTATCGATTTTATTTTGAAACAGGACTATGGAAGAGCGGATTCATTGTTTTGCGATGTTATCAATCGTTATCCTAATCATCCGGCTGGTTTTCTTTACCGGGCAGCAGTCATGCAGGCTTATACAATCGATTTTGATGTACCCATAGAGAAGGGAAAATTTGATTCGCTGCTTGAATGCGGGAGAACTGCTGCATCATATGTTTCATCTCCTTGGCGTAAATATTTCCTCGGTACGGCAGATGGCTATGAAGCATACGAACGGGTTGAAAGTGGAGATTGGCTGGGCGGAGTACGGAATGCCATGGCATCGGTATCGGAGTATGAAGAATTAGTCGAAAAGGATTCGTCGTTCTATGATGCATATGTTGGTATCGGCACATATTACTATTGGAGCAGCCGGAAGACGGCATTTCTTCGGTGGCTGCCCTTTGTCAAAGACAATCGTGAACTTGGCATAAAAATGCTGAGAGTTGGAGCGGAGCGTTCAGAATATAATCGCTTCACTGCAATGAGCGCATTGGTGTCCATTTATCTCGATGCCGAAAACTATCAACAAGCAGAAGAATGGTCACGACGCGGATTGAACTCCTATCCGGAAAACAGAATCTTCTTGTGGGGACTTGCTACAGCACTTGATAGACAGAAACATTTTTTTGATGCTATACCAGCGTACGCGAATCTTCTCGAGAACATTTTACATGTTCAAGCACCCCACCCGTACAATGAGATTGTTTGCCGGTTGAATCTTGTCAAATCCATGCTTGCAGTAGGTGATACAACAACATTCAAAGAGCATCTCGACAAAATCCTCTCGTATGAGAAGATCTTATTTCCAGGTAATCTCAGGTCGCGTGCTCAAGCAAAATTCGAAGAAACGCGGATGCTGCTCTCTGCAATCGACAACAAGCGTGCTGCAGTAAAATAAACAAGGTGCTTTCCATTCTTTCAGTCTTGACATTCGGCGGGGAATCCGTATATTCTTTTGTAGCATAGAAATCGTATATGATCGATAGCAAATACAAAAAGAAATTAGACGATCTCCTGAGTGTTTGCCGAAAAAATCTTCGTTCGGTAAACGAGGATCTCATTACACGAGCGTTTACATTGAGCCTCGAAGCGCACAAAAACAACTTGCGTGCTTCGGGTGAACCGTATTTCTTGCACCCGTACGAAGTGGCGATGGTCGTGGCAAAGGAAATCGCTTTAGATGATGTATCTGTTGCCAGCGCGCTTCTTCATGATGTTGTGGAAGATACAGATTTTGAATTGAAAGATATCCGTGCAGAGTTTGGTGATGCCGTAGCGGATATCGTCGATGGTGCAACCAAGATTACCGACATCTTCGAAAGTCATGAAGTGACGCAGGCTGAAAGCTATCGTAAGCTGCTGCTCTCGATGGTGAACGATATTCGCGTGATCCTCATAAAGTTTGCCGACCGTCTCCACAATATGCGCACGCTCGAATATCTTCCTCCTGAAAAACGTCTTCGCCTTGCGAAAGAAACCCTCGATATCTACGCACCTTTCGCTCACAGGTTTGGTTTGGCACAGATCAAATGGGAGCTGGAGGACCTATCCTTCAAGCACTTGCATGTGCAGGAATATGAAAAAATCGCGCGGCAGCTGCGTTCAAAACGGCGCGAGCGGGAACATTATATCAACCGATTTGTTCAGCCGATCAAGAAAGGTCTCATTGATGCAGGCTTAACGTTTGAAGTCTCTGGTCGGCCGAAACACATTTTTAGCATTTACAACAAAATGTTAAAGCGGAATAAGCCGATTGAAGAAATTTATGATTTGTTTGCTGTCCGCATTATTATCGACACAACGGATAACAGCGATTGTTTCATTGCCTATAGTATTGTGACAGAATTGTACAAACCGATTCCTGAACGGTTCAAGGATTATATCTCGGTTCCCAAAAAAAACGGATACCAGTCCATTCACACCACGGTGATTGGTCCGGATGGCAGAATGGTAGAAGTACAGATCCGGACAAAGACGATGCATGATATCGCTGAACGGGGAGTTGCCGCGCATTGGATCTACAAAGAAAGCAATGCATCCTTTGATAAGGATTTAGAAAGCTGGACCAATTGGGTGCGAGAGATCTTCGAACAAAAGAACGATGAAACTCCCAAAGAACTATTGGAGAGTTTCAAACTGAACCTGTATCAGGATGAGATTTATGTATTTACTCCTAAAGGTGATTTGAAAATCCTTCCGCGCAGTTCCACCCCTATTGACTTTGCATTCGAAATTCACTCCAACGTTGGGTACCATTGCATTGGTGCAAAGGTGAACGGGCGTATTGTTCCGCTCAATACGGAATTGCGAAGTGGAGATCAGGTCGAAATTATTTCTTCAAAGAATCAAACACCCAATCAAGATTGGGAGCAATTTGCGGTTACCCATAAAGCAAAATCTCATATCCGCCGTTTCTTTCGTGAAGAATCCCGAAAAAAATCCGACGAGGGAAGGGAAACGTGGGAGAAAAAAGTCAAACGCCGAAAGATCAGCGTCAGCAGCGAGGAATTTGATAGATTTGTTCATGCCCTCAAGTTCAATGATGCACAGGAATTTTATCTTGCGATCGCCAATCAAAACATCGATGTCGATACATTGGTAGAGCAATATGTTGTTCGGTTGAAACATCCGGTAGCGGAAGATGCGGCGCAGGTGCCGGATACGGATACCCTCTTCACCAAATTCATCAACACGGCGCGCGATATTACCAGCGGCATTTCCGTCCTGGGAATGAATGATAACTTCATGCATCAATATGCGAAATGCTGCAATCCGATTCCCGGTGATGACATCATCGGTTTTGTAACGACAGGTGAGGGGATTAAGATCCACCGGAAGGACTGCAAGAATATTATCTCGCTGCGGCTCGCAGAAAGCGCACGCATGGTGGATGTTGGCTGGCCTCCGGCAAACGAAGCGGACTTTATAACAGGCATTCATATCGGAGGCGAGGATCGTCCAGCACTCCTGAGCGATATCACGCACGTCATTTCCATGTATCAAAACACAAATATTCGGAGCGTCAACATGGATACGAAGGATTCGCTTTTTGATGGGAAAGTTATCCTGTATGTAAAAGACACCGACCACCTCGCGCGGATCATGGAAAAGATCAAGCGCATTCCGGGCATTCAAAGTGTCGAACGGTTTTCAGGATAGGAGAAAGCAGCAAAGTGGAGAATACGAAATCGTATCAGCGCATTCTCGGTATCGACTACGGCTCAGTTCGTGTAGGTTTATCCGTAAGCGATCCGCTCGGTCTCATTGCGCAGCCCATTGAAGCATTCAGAAATGACGCATCACTCTTTAGTAATCTTGGGCAAGTATCTGCAAGGGAGAATATCACACTGATCGTTGTCGGGATGCCGTTTAATCTCAAAGGACAAAAGGCACAGAAGGCAGAAGAGGTGCAGAAGTTCATCGGGCGTTTAAAGGAAGAACTCGGTATAGAAATACTCGCCTGGGACGAACGCTTCACGACTACCATTGCCAATCAGACAATGCTTGCTATGGGGACGAAAAAGAAAGAGCGGCAGAAGAAGGATGGTCGCATCGATTCAATGGCGGCGGCTGTGATGCTACAGGGATATTTAGACAGTACGAAACATTCTCGTTCCTTATAACATGGAAGAAATGAATCAACAACCGGCTGTTCAACAACCACCGGAAGTTCAACCGGTGTCCCGCTTACGTGTCGCGTCTGTGGAATTCATCCAGTTTCTCAAGCGTAATCCTATAAAATCGGTGATCATTCTATTTGTAGCCGTCGTTCTCCTTCAAATTATTTTTCTGCCTTATGATGATGTGAAGCGGTTGAAGACAAAGAATCCGGGGGAGACAGCATTCATGCGCGAGTATGCAGATCGGGCAAAAAAAGAAAAACGGCCATTCCATAAGAAGCAGAATTGGATTTCGTTCAAATCGATTCCACACGACGCTGTCGATGCGGTCGTTGTGGCAGAGGATGGAACTTTTTGGTGGAATGATGGATTCGACTGGTTTGAGTTCAAGGAATCCGTCGAAAGAAATTTTGAAGAAGGGCGTGCTGCCCGGGGCGCAAGCACCATCACACAGCAATTGGTCAAAAATCTTTATTTGTCATCATCAAAAAATCCTTTGCGGAAATTAAAGGAATGGATTTTGACATGGTATATGGAACAGCAGCTGAGCAAATCACGGATTCTCGAAATATATTTTAATGTTATTGAATGGGGTGACGGCGTCTATGGTATCGAAGCGGCATCTCAGTATTATTTCGATAAACCTGCCTCTGACTTGAACAGGGATGAATGCACTCGTTTAGCGGCGATCATTCCAAGCCCGCGCAAGCATCGTGCAGATGTCGATTCGAAATATGTGCTTCGCCGCTCGAAGCTCATTCTTGAACGCATGGAAGCACGTGGAATGTAGTGAGCAGCAAACTATGAAATTGAACGATTTAAAAATATTGATACAAGAAGGCGAAGGGTTTGAATTGGAGTTCAAGCGCAAGGTTTCTACTCCAATCAAAGTTGCAAAGACGTTAATGTCATTTGCCAATACCAAAGGGGGAATTGTGCTCTTCGGTGTCGATGATGACCGGACGATTGTCGGAGTCGGCAGCGAGAAGGAAGAAATGGAAATGATTCAAACAGCGGCAAACTACTATTGTGATCCTCCATTAGAACCGGACATTGATACCGTTCCCTACAAAGGGAGAGACGTTGTTGTGGTGACAGTAGAAGAAAGTGATAAGAAACCGCACTATCTCAACGTTGACGAAGGTGAAGAGAATGGAGGAACGCGGGTCTACATTCGCGTGAATGATAAGACGGTCGAAGCAAGTAAAGAAGTCGTGCATATACTTCAGGCGGAAAATCCTGACGCTCCGCCTCTGCGTATTGCCATCGGCGATAATGAAAGGCGCATGTTCGATTTCCTGGATGAGAACGAACGCATCACCGTGAAACAATATATGAAGTTGGTGAACGCCTCCCATCGACGCGCCTCACGTTCGCTCATTCAGCTTGTGCGTGCCGGAGTGTTAAGGATTCATACGCACGAGAAGGAGGATTTTTATACAAGAGCATTTTAAGAAGTAACCATCGTCGCGATTCTCTAACAGACAGGAAAAAAAAGGATTCGTCATTGCGAGGATCCCGAACAACGAAGTTGGTCGGGAGACGAAGCAATCCGCAAAGACTGTTTTATCATAGGAAAACCTGAGTGTGCGGATTGCTTCACTGAGAAACGTTCGCAATGACAGGAAAGGAAAAGGGAAACCGTCATTGCGAATCTTGCCAAATCTTCGCCAGCTCGAACACCGCAATCCCGTACGCCACCGCCACATTCAATGACTGCTTCGTTCCGAACATAGGAATCTCAATCCCAACATCGCATAGCTCGATCACTTCTTTCGCCACACCGGTGATTTCATTTCCGATGATCAAACACATTGGAAAATCTGATTTCCTGATGTCATAATGGGGAATGCTTTTATCCGTCAACTCTAAACAGCAAATCTTATAGCCGCGTTCTTTCAAAGTCTTAACTGCTTCGGATGGATGCTTCACGTATTCCCACGGAACACTTTTCGTGGAGCCGAGCGCAGTCTTTTCGATTTCTTTTCGCGGCGGGTGAGGCGTGAAACCCGCAAGAATGAGCTTCTCGATCATAACGCCGTCGGATGTGCGAAAGATGGAACCGACATTATACAGACTCCGGATATTATCTACCAGCACAACAAGCGGAATGCGGGATGCACTTTCGATATGTTCCGTCGGGATTCTTTTTTCGGAAATTTCAGAATGCGTAAGCTTTCTCATATTAAAAGATAGACAAAAAAGGAGGCGAATAAAAGAGCAGCCGTCGTTACACCTCCCCATGTCCCCTCCTCGTGGAGGAGGGGATAAAGGGGTGGTGGATCCACGTAGTTTTTTTTAAATGATTTGCTAAATGTGGTAGGAAAGTCTGAGCGGGCGGATTGCCCCCAAATCGGAATGTCTGCTTCAGGACGATACATGTTGTGAATAATACCAGAGTTATCTAAATTGAACCATTCTTAAAGAATGGATATGATTAGAAGCAAACTAAACGGATGAATGAATCTTTGAGAGAAGAAGTTGATGCAGAGGTTAATTGGTTGAAGCGTGAAATGAATAGACAGGCGAAGAGGAATTAATTTGTGTTGAGAATTGTTAATTTTTAAAGGAGATGAAATACATGAAAACACGATTTCTTGGTAATACCGGAGTCAGAGTCTCCGAACTTTGTTTCGGCGCTATGACTTTCGGAGGAAAAGGCTTCTGGAAAAATATTGGACAGGTAGAACAGAAAGAAGCCAACGAACTGGTGAACACGGCAATAGAGGGTGGAATAAACTTCTTCGACACCGCAGATGTGTATTCTGAAGGACGATCGGAAGAGATCCTCGGCAAAGCGCTCGGCAACAAGCGCAAAGACATTGTTCTCGCAACGAAGGTCAGAGGAAGAACGGGGGCCGGCCCTAATGATGTCGGACTTTCGCGAAAGCACATTATCGATTCGTGCGATGGGAGTCTCAAGAGGCTCGGCACAGATTACATAGACCTGTATCAGGTTCACAGTTTTGATCCCCGGACTCCGCTCGAAGAGACCCTCCGGGCTCTTGATGATTTGGTAAGGGAAGGAAAAGTACGATACATCGGCGCGTCCAATTTTACGGGATGGCAATTGATGAAAGCGCTTGCCATCTCCGAAAAACAAAACCTTGAGAAATTTGTGACGCTTCAAGCATTCTACTCCCTGATCGCCCGCGACCTTGAGAACGAGCTTGTCCCGCTTTCGCTCGATCAAAAATTAGGGATTCTTACCTGGAGTCCGTTGGGCGGCGGCTTTCTCACAGGAAAGTACCGGCGCGGCGAGCCACGGCCGGAAGGTGCAAGAAGATCTAACCCGGCCGATCAGTTTCTCCAATTCGATGAAGAAAAGGGGTTCGACATCATCGATGAATTGGAGAAAACAGCCCGTACCCATGGCGCAACCATTACACAGTCAGCGCTGAACTATTTGCTCAGGAAACCCGGTGTTACTTCAGTGATCATCGGCGCGAAAAATAAAGAACAGCTCGCGGACAATCTTAAGACTGTGGATTGGGAGATGACCGCTGAAGAGGTTGCCCGGCTCGATGAGTTGAGCAAGCCGCCGAAAGTTTATCCGTACTGGAT
Organism: Bacteroidota bacterium; assembly: GCA_050013655.1. Taxonomy (GTDB): domain Bacteria; phylum Bacteroidota; class Ignavibacteria; order UBA10030; family UBA10030; genus Fen-1298. The sequence goes on from JBEKEV010000003.1 coordinate 186,982, forward strand.
GCTGGAGAGGATGTCGCTGGACAGATGAGCTCGTCAATGAAGCTAAAAGATAAAGTCGCAATCGTTACAGGCGGCGGGCGCGGAATCGGAAAAGCAATCGCCGGGGCATTTGCCCGGGAAGGAGCGAAAGTTGTCGTCACTGCCGCGCGGCAGAGAGACGAAATCGAACAGGTTGCATCGAAAATTGGCGGCACTGCCGTCCTGGCGGATGTTTCGAATAAGGACGATGTACAGAAGCTGGTCGATTCTGTTGTATCGGACTTCGGCAGAATCGACATACTGGTCAACAATGCCGCGCGAGGAATGAAATTTGTCAACGAGAATTTTATGACAGAGCCGAAGCCTTTCTGGGAAGCGGACCCTGACATATGGCGGATGGTCATAGACACAAACATAAGCGGCGTCTTCCTGATGACTCGAGCAGTGATCCCTCACATGCTTGAGCGAAGATTTGGAAGGATCATAAATATTTCGATGAATCATGAAACAATGAAGCGCAAAGGGTTCACTCCCTATGGTCCATCGAAGGCAGCACTCGAATCGATGAGCACCATCTGGGCACAGGAATTGGAGGGCATAGGAATAACTCTCAACGTCTTGCTCCCCGGCGGGGCGACAAACACCGGAATGATTCCGGATACATTCCCTGAACCCAAAAGAAAAGAGCTTATCGATCCCGCCATCATGGGACCGCCTGCGGTGTATCTGGCGTCTGACGATGCAAGCGGGATTAACGGGCAGCGGATCATTGCTGTTGAATGGAAAGGAGAACACAAAGAAAAACTCCCTTGAATTTTAAGAATTATTGAAATAACTGTTTTGTCCTGAAAAATGGAACCCCATCCTCACCTTCCCCTAAGAGGGGAAGGATGGCATTTCCCTCTCCCTTTTAGGAGAGGGTCAGGGTGAGGTTCAAGATCGGCAAGCAAGAACGAACACGCAAATTCATGTCAGCTTTTTCAGGATCCCACAAACATTAAAACGAGGAAACAATGGAACAACGTGAGCTTGGAAAATCAGGATTAAAAGTATCGGCACTCGGTCTCGGCTGCATGGGAATGTCGCAGTCGTACGGTCCCGGAGACGAAGTAGAATCTATCGCGACACTCCGCCGCGCAGTTGAACTCGGCGTGACATTGTTCGACACTGCCGACGTGTACGGATTCGGTGCGAACGAGATCCTTGTCGGGAAAGGATTGAAACCTTACCGCGGCAAAGTGAACATCGCAACGAAGTTCGGATTGATGCACTCGAAGGATGCAATTCTTAATGGCGTCAATGGAAAACCCGAATACGTCAGACAGGCATGCGAAGCAAGCCTGAAGCGGCTTGGGATTGAAACCATCGATCTCTATTATGCGCACCGTGTCGATCAGAATACTCCGGTCGAAGAAACCGTCGGTGCAATGTCCCGTCTCGTCGATGAAGGTAAGGTGCGTTTCCTCGGCTTATCGGAAGCATCTGCGAATTCCCTGCGTCGCGCATGCGCGGTTCATCCGATTACGGCGCTGCAAAGCGAGTACTCTCTCTGGACGCGCGACATCGAAAAGGAAATTCTCCCGGTGTGCCGCGAGCTTGGCATTGGCGTTGTGCCGTTCAGCCCGCTTGGACGCGGCTTCCTCAGCGGACAGATTCGTGATACCGGCATGTTTGGCGCACGAGATTTCAGGAAGAATAACCCCCGATTCGAGGAAGAGAATCTCAAGAAGAATCTTTTATTCCTGAAAAAGATTGAAGCTATTGCCGCAGAAAAGAAATGCACCACGGCACAGCTTGCACTCGCATGGGTCGTTGCGCAAGGGAAAGACATTGTTCCGATTCCGGGTACGAAAAAGCGAAAGTATATTGAGGAAAATGCCGGCGCTCTCGAAGTTAAATTGACAGATAGGGATCTGGAACGAATAAATAATGCCGCTCCGATAGGCGCTGCCGCCGGAGATAGATATAACGCAGATATGATGAAAGCAGTGAACAAATAGCAAAAAAAGCAATCCGCAAAAACTGGATTACCTCAGGAAAGTCTTGTTGTGCAGATTGCTTCACTGAAAGACGTTCGCAATGACAGGGAAAGAAAAAACAGCACCTGTCATTGCGAGGATCCCGAACGACGAAGTCGATCGGGAGACGCGGCAATCTGCAAAAGGAGTATTACCTAGGGAAAGTCTGAGTTAGCGGATTATCCCGCAAAGCGGGATGCAATGACAGAGAAAAAAGGAAAACCGTCGTTGCAATATACAAAGCAAAGAATTATTTTTAATGCATTATGATGCATAAACATTTCTATGTTTACATCCTCACGAATCCAACAAAAACCGTTCTTTATACCGGCATCACGAATGATATCGAACGTCGAACCTATGAGCATAATGGGAAAGAGATCAAAGGTTTTACGAGTCGCTACAATGTGACAATGCTTGTTTATTATGAGACGTACGAGGATGCGGATAGTGCAATTGCTCGAGAAAAGCAAATCAAGGCAGGTTCACGCGCAAAGAAAATCGCATTGATAGAAAAAATGAATCCTAAATGGAAAGATTTATCCAAAGAATGGGAATAAAGAAGCAACCGTCATTGCGATGAACGAAGTCCCGAAAAACATAGAAAAAAAGCATATGTCATTGCGAGGATCCCGAACGACGAAGTCGATCGGGAGATGAAGCAATCTGCAAAGACTGTTTTACCATAGGAAAACCTGAGTGTGCAGATTGCTTCACTGGGAAGCGTTCGCAATGACAGGGAAAGAAAAAATAGCCACCGTCATTGCGAGGAGCGCAGCCCCGAAGGGGCAAGTGACGTGGCAATCCGCAAAGACTGGATTACCTCAGGAAAGTCTTGTTGTGCAGATTGCTTCACTGAAAGACGTTCGCAATGACAGGGAAAGAAAAGAAGGGCCACCGTCATTGCGAGGAACGCAGCCCCAAAGGGGCAAGTGACGCGGCAATCTGCAAAGACCGAATTACCATTGGAAAGTAATGTCCTGCAGGTTTATGCAAATGTCGCCGGGATGGATAATAGAAAGAAGGATAACAATAATGAATGAGAGAGATATTATTCCGAGCGAAGTCATCGAGAAAAGAATATTTTTGGTGAGAGGACACATGGTATTGCTGAGTTCTCATCTTGCCAAACTCTATGGTATAGAAACAAGAGTACTGATGCAGGCAGTCAAACGACATACCGAGCGCTTTCCTGACGATTTTATGTTTGCTCTTACGCGGGATGAAATTCAGAGGATATCACAAACTGTGACATCCTTGAAATTCTCCAAAGCAGTCTATGCCTTTACAGAAGAAGGTGTTGCTATGCTCTCAAGCGTTCTCAATAGCCCTCGTGCTGTTCAGATGAATATAGCAATTATGCGGGCATTTGTGAGGCTTCGTGAAGTGTTATCAAGCCATAGCGAACTTGCCGCCAAACTCAAGGAATTGGAAGATCGTGTTGAAAAGCATGATGAGCACATCCATACACTCTTTACTGCCATGAGGCAATTGATGGCTCCGCCTGAAAAGCCAAAGCGGCAGATTGCCTGCCCATCAAAGTTTTGTTACACGTAGACGGGGTTTCCGTGTAAAAGAAACGAAGGCACAATATAAAATCAAGAGATAAACCTACACTTTAGATGGGAGAGCCGGAGACAGAGTAACCGTCATTGCGAGGATCCCGAACAACGAAGTTGATCGGGAGACGCGGCAATCCGCTAAGATTGGATTACCTCAGGAATGTCTTGTTGTGTCCGTCCTGACTCCGTCAGGACGAGATCTCGACACTTCGACAAGTCGAAGAGACGGACAGATTGCCCCGCAAAGCGGGATGCAGAGAACGCACTTCTCCCGATAATCACGAAGTGATGCCTTCGGCAAAAACATCGGGATCGAATGACATGGAAAAAATCATCCCCGCACATTCCTTAATTGTCATGCCCGCGGATTGTTAGCGGGCATCCAGGTCTTAGGTATTCCCCATTTCTGGATTCCCGACAGAAGCATTCGGGAATGACGGTGCAGGTAGTTCGTAATGGCATATTATTTTAGTGAGGACATTCATTTCCTGCCTGCCTTTTTATCTATTTATCGGCTCATTGACTCAGTGGCTCTTTTACTCACCTACTCATCGGCTCAACTACTCAACGACTCATAGACTTATCGACTCAATTACTCACCTGCTCAAATGCTCATTGGCTCTTTTACTCATTTACTCAATGGCTCATAGACTCATCTACTCATTTGCTCTTGCATCTCAGGTAAAGCGTTGGTACAATAATGGTGGTTTTGATGTACGCAGCTGATTGTACCCGTTGGGAGTTCGGGGGATCAAACTTTTACAAAATAAAAAACCTCTTGAAGCCTTTAACGGGAAATGAATTTTCCGGTTGGAGGCTTTTTCGTTTTTAGCAGGCAAAATAATACTTTCAACCCATAGATTATGTCGCCGGGATGGATATGAGGAATAAGGATAAGAATGGGGCTGTGGCTGGAAGATGAAGCGCTGAGAAGAGTTTTAAAATGATTCAGGTTTGGTGCTAAGGTGCAATTCCTGCATAACGTGGAGTTAGTTCAAAAATATTATTGTTCTAAAGGAAAGGATCGTATCTATGTCGTTTAGTGTAACGAGACTCACCCTGTATGCAATTATTAGTTCGATTGAAGAAGACCTACGGGCCATTTTAAATATGCTCATTGCAGATAACGTTATAGATGGTGATGTGTTTCCGAAAGATGTGTCTGATCGCGCTCGAGAAAGGATGATGAAAGATACCGGAATTGAAGATCGTAACAAGAATAATGTTGATTTATCTTTATACGTTGATTTGGGTGAACTTTTTCAAACTATTAATAGCCACAAGCAGTACCTATCACATCCACTGGTCGAACATCTTAAGTCTAATACACCAGGCTTCCAAAAAATTCTTCCCGTGAGAAATAGAATTATGCATTCTAGACCATTGGATTTTGAAGATTGGTCTCTTACTCTTGGCTTGGCTGAACGGTTGGCACAAGAAAAGGAAGAAATATGGAAAAGCACCAATGAGACTCTTCACAGATTAGGAGAAGAACCGGGTTTTGTTTTGAGATTGGAGATACCATCATATTTCAGAATACTAGAAGGATCTCATCATAATTTACCAGTTCCAGACTTTGACGAAACTGGTTTTATCGGAAGAAGTGAACTTGTCAAGGATTTGGTGAAATACTGTCTTGGTCCTTACCCAGTTATTACTATTGTTGGTGAGGGTGGTCTTGGAAAGACAGCAATTGCCCTTAAGGTAGCATATGAACTATTGGATTTGCCGAATTGTCCTTTTGATGCCATAGTGTGGACATCATCAAAGACAGCCATATTAACACCTACAGATATTGTAAAGATCGAGGGAGCAATTTCGGATTCTCTGGGGATCTTTAAATCAATAGTTAATCATCTCTCTGGATCTAAAGATGTTGATTCAATGACAGAAGTGCTTGAATATTTACGGGAATTCAAAATACTATTAATTATTGACAATCTTGAAACTGTGCTCGATGAAAGAGTAAATCTATTTCTTTCACAATTACCCAAAGGTAGTAAGGTTCTTATTACATCTCGTATAGGAATAGGAGCCTATGAGTTCCCAATCAAACTTGCACCATTTGCACCGATAGAATCTATTCAACTATTGCGTGCAGTTGCGAGTGTTCGGCAAATGAAGTATTTAGTTCAAATGCCAAATAGTAAACTTCAAGAATACTGTGAGAAACTTCAATATAATCCTGGATTTATTAAGTGGTTCGTTTCTGTCGTACAAACAGGAAAGAGGCCTGAAGAAGCATTGCAACATCCAGAAAAGTTTCTTGAGTTCTGCATGTCAAATGTTTATGGTTATTTAACCGAAGAAAGTAGAAAAGTTCTTAAGTCTATGGTATGCCTTCCATCTCCTCATGGCCTTTCTGAATTAGTGTTTTTGAATGGAATAGATACAGTAATAATACAGAGAAGCGTTCAGCAATTGTTGACTACCAATATGGTAAAGATGAATTCTCGTCCAATAGGTTCTTCTTTTGAAACGGAATATGAAATATCCGAATTAGCGCGAGAATATCTAAAACAATATCAACCAATTACTCGTGAAGAATTTGAAGCAATAAAAAAACTAAATAAAAAACTTATATCAGCTCAAGAAGAAATTAAAGGAAATTTGAAAAACAATCCTTATTCATTTGAAGGTATTTCAATTGCAGGAAAGAGTAATTTAATACCAGCTAAACTATTACTTGAAGCTTCAAAGATGATGAGAAAGGATGCACCAAAAGCACTAATACTTGCTCAACAAGCAAAGAAATTAGCACCATCATATTTCGAAGTACATAGGGTAGAAGGAATGATTCGTTACTTTTTAGAAGATTATGTTGGTGCAAGAGATTGTTATGAAGCTGCAATTTCGATTGAGCCGAAATATGCACCGCTTAGGTACTGGTATGCTCAATTCCTTTTAAGAGCCTTTGATGATATCGATGGATCCCTGAATCAATTGAGAGAAGGAATGTCTCTTGATCCACAGTCCACTAGTATTAAGATTGAATATTCAAGATTGCTAATCTATAGTAAAGAGTACGACGATGCTGAAAAACAAATCGATGCTCTCTTTTCAATACCAAATCTTGGTGGTTTAGATTATCGTAAACTCCATGATCTTAGGATTCAATTGCACAAAAGGAAGGCCGAGTCACTTTTAAATAATCGTGATTATATCGGTGCTCTTACAGAGTTAGAAAAATTACGCGAATCATTTCAAAAGTGCCCACCGGAATATTGTGACAAAAGAATTTATGAAAGAGTACGTGATACAGTATTTACTATGCGCTCATGTGAACGTTCATTAGAATTTGAAATACGCGAAGAATCTTTCCAAAAAAGGTGTAGAGAGCTTACACGATGGTTTGAAATTACAGGCAATAGTGGTGCTATACCAATTGCAGCCGATTCAGCTGAGTTTTTGTATGGTAGAATTATCAATCTTTTAACAACATATGGTTTTATAGAATCAAACAGTGGAGAACGATTGTTCTTTCATCGTGGTGCAATTGTAAAAGAAGATTATTGGGAAAACTATAAGGTCAATGACAATGTGTCCTTTATCCTTGGTGCAAATGAGAAGGGGCGATGTGCTATTGAAGTCAAGAATATTACAACGAATATTAAATGATTTGTTTTCAGAAAATATGATTGTCGTCTTAAAGTCTTGAGCTTTGAGTAAGTTAAACAACGTGGCTCAGGATTCGGTGATTAAAAACGATCATAGAGATGGTAGCAAAAAGATTTTATAGCTTCCCCCCACTGTGGAGCAGTCCCGCCTTCGCTATCGTTTCGGCGGGGGAGGGATATCCAGGTGCGATGTGGTATTATGAAAAGATCAAGACTGTGGATGAGTGCACTATGAAAAACCCGCGGAGTACGTAGAAGATCACAACCAATTTTAGTGTAACGAATGAAAACCTTGTGTTTCCTTGCGGCCATCTTTTTTGTGCCTGTTGAGGCATATTCACAATACCTCCAGATTGTACTACAACCACCCGGACCGATTGTGCCTGATAGGCCGGGGCAAACGAATCCGCCTGATGTTCTTGCTTCGGGTACCGTCCAACTCGAAACCGGGTTCCAGCGGGAAACCAAGAACGCAGGCGGCGTCCAAACTACCAATTATCTTTACAATACGTCGTTGGTGCGGGTCGGCTTGATGACAAACTGCGAACTGCGGGTGGTTGTCGAATACGCCGGCACACGCACAGACAGTTCTGCTCAATCGTCTGCACTGCAAGGGTTCAATCCTGTTTCGATCGGCACAAAAATCGCGATATGTCCTGAAAAAGGAATCATTCCGCAGACAGCTATGAATGTCGCTTTCACACTGCCGTATGTTGGAAGAAGAGAATTCAAGCCGTCGTTTTTAGCGCCTTCGTTTTTTCTCCTGATGCAAAACTCACTGAGTGAAAAACTTTCACTCGGTTATAATCTGGGTCTTCAATGGGACGGCGACCAGCCGAACGCAACCGCGGTGTACAGCATTTCGCCTTCTCTGACAGTGGCGGAGGGTTTGAGTGTCTTCATAGAATTTTACGGATTTTCTACAGAGAAATCAGTTTCCGACTATCGTGCAGACATGGGCTGCGCCTATCTCATCAACGACGATGTGCAAGTCGATTTTTCTGCAGGCGCCGGCTTGAATACTGTTGCGCCGGATTCATTTGTTGCGTTTGGGCTTGCCTGGAGATTTAATAATTGACCCCCTGCAGTCCCCCTCGAAAATGAGGGGGACAAACTTGAATGCGGGTAAATTATGTCTGAGATCTTTAATAAACATGAAATGAAAACGCGACGGCAGGAATTACGTCGAGAAATGACAGAAGCAGAAGAACTTTTGTGGGCACGGATTCGGAACAGACAAATTAACGGATGTAAGTTTCGCAGGCAGTATAGTATCGGTGCGTATGTGGTAGATTTCTATTCGCCGGAGAATAAAATCGCTATCGAAATCGATGGGTCATCGCACGATAGAGCTGATGCGATTGAATATGATAAAAACAGACAGGAAGAAATCGAGACCCTCGGAATTCGCGTTGTGAGGTTTACGAATAAAAACGTTCTTTCAAATCTCGATATGATCATCAAACAACTTAGTGAAGCGGTAACGGAACAGAGGCAAGTCAAACAAAACACTTTTCCCCTCGTGGAGGGGAAAACACAAAAGGGGTCGACTCCCTAAAGTCTCCATTCACAAGGGGGGACGTGTAAAGCGATGTTCTCTGTGTAATGATAGAAAAAAAGTAATCGTCATTGCGAGGAACGGAGCCCCGAAGGGGCGAGTGACGAAGCAATCCGCTAAGATTGGATTACCGTTGGAATACCTTGTTGTGCAGATTGCTTCACTGAGAAACGTTCGCAATGACAGGAAAATATTCAAACACTCAAAAACTTTTCCCATCTCCTAAACAGTTCGGCGGTAGCTTTCAAGTCGCCAAGATTATATTCTGCAATTTCCCGAAATCGTTTTTCTTCGTAGAGTTGTTTCATGTCCAATCCGGTTATGCCGTTGGCTTTGGGACTTTCAATGCCGAAGGACTTGCAGTAAAAATCCAAATTAAACTTACGAAACGCACCGTAGAACGTGAACTGCTCCAGTAAATCGCAGTGAATGGAAGCGTCATAACGGTAGGGCATCAGGTTGCGTGTGGACTGCACTTGCAGGATAGCCGAGCGGAGCATCAAAAATGGGCAATCGAATCCACGCCCGTTGAACGTAATGAACTGATCGTAATGTGCAATATTTTGCCAGAACTGTTCAAGGATTTCCTTTTCAGTTCCCGTCACAAATTGAATTGCACCATCATCGGATGAATAATTCAAAGGTGTGTCTGCCTGAAACAGAATTTTTCCGCGGCCGGTCTCTGGATTGAGCAATCCGATAGCGATGACCTGCGATGTGGTAGGATAGAGACTGAGTTTCTGAATCGCTTCTTCGCGCTCGGCTTCCGTTTCTGAAAACTTGAGAAGGTATTTCTGCCGTATTTCATCGAAGGATTCAATCGGGTACCCGAGCGTTTCAATGTCGATGACGACTTTTGCCATATGTCCCTCCCAGGAAATGGTTATGCGGTGATCTGGTAATTCTTCAAACCCCAATACGTTTCAACAGCAGATACCATAAGAATCGTAGCAAGAGGAATAGCGAGCAGCATTCCGGCAATTCCCATCAAAGAATTTCCGATAATCAACACGATGATCACCGTGACAGGATGCATATCGACCGTCTTTGAAAAGCAGAGCGGTTGAATAATGACATTATCGAGCAGTTGCACGAGTACTAATGTCACTATGATGATCATAAATGCCTGCCGAAAATCTCCATATTGCGTCAGGGAAATCAGAAGTGCGGGAATTACGCCGAAGAACGGTCCGACATAGGGAATAAGGTTGCAAATTCCTGCGAAAACACCAAGAAGGATTGCGTAATTTACGCCAATAATGTAGAATGCTATAATGTTCAGTACGCCGACAATAACGGAATCAAGAAACCAACCGTGTAAATATCCCACAAGTTCCAATTGAATTTTATGCAGTACGTTCAAAGTCATTTCAAAATATTTATTCGGTACACGCTCGATGGTTCTTTTTAAGGCAGCGTCGCCTTCCGCAAGAATAAAAAATGTTATGAAGGGAATGATGACGAGGTTCACAAGAAAACCTGCGGCAGAAGCCAACATATCGTTGAGCGATTGCACTCCGCTTTGAATAAATTCGTGAACTTTTCTTGTAACGATCTCTGGATTTAAGAACGGAATACCGGAAGTCAGGTTCATAGCGGCTTCGTTCAATTTTTGGTCGAGGGGAAAGTTCTTGAAACTGTCATAGAGTAATTTCAACCTTTCGATGGCAATCGGTATAAGGACGACGCCGCAAAGAACTAATATCCCTCCAAGAAGAAGGAAGATAATTACGACAGAATACATTCTGCGGATACCGAGCCGGAACTCGAGAAAGAGCACGTACGGACGGAGAATAAATGCCAAGAAGAGAGAGATGATGAGTGTGAGAATAAGATCCGGAAAGTAGGAAGCGATCCAAAATGCACTCACAATGATGCTCAGAAGGAAGAGAACCTTCACTAACGGCCGGTTGGATTTTGCCTTTGTCAGTTGCATGGATACGGTTGCCATGATATCTTATGCTGAAATAGTGTAGTGCTTCAATCCCCAGTATGTTTCTTTTGCCGAGACGCGGAGAATCGTTGCAACGGGAATGGAGATGACCATTCCTGCAACTCCCATCAACTGATGACCGATAATGAGTGTGAGCACAACAGCCACCGGATGCATATTCAAAGATTTACCGAAGCAGAGGGGCTGCAAAATAAGGTCATCGATGAGCCGGACGACCGCAGTAAGAATGACAATCGGAACCAGCAAGCGGAAATCGCCTGTCTGTGTCAACGATGCGATGAGGGCGAGGCTTGCCCCCGCAATGAAACCCAGATATGGAACGAGATTCGCGATTCCTGTCAGCACGCCGATGAGAATAGCATACGGAACGCCAATGATCATAAATCCAATCACAGAAAGTCCGCCGACGATGCTGCACTCAAGGATCAATCCTCGTAAGTAAGAAACAAGTTCTCGCTGTAATTTATCCATAATATTGAGCGACATTTCGAAATATTTATTGGGTATTCTCTCCACAAATTTCTTTAATCCGAAGTCTCCTTCTGCAAGGATGAAATAAGTGATGAAAGGAATGATGACAAGGTTCACTAAATAGGAAGCCACAGTTCCGGTCGTTTCGCCAAGAGAATCAAGCGACTGTTGCACAAATGTATGAACTTTATCTCCAATGGTTGATGGATCCACAAATGGAATATGCGTTGCCATTTCTTTTGCCGTTAGAGTGAGTTTTGCTTCAAAAGGGAAATTTTTCAGTTGCTCGTACATCAAGCGCATACGGCTTACTAAAAGGGGAATAGCTTCTATGAGTATGAAGACTGCCATTCCGCCGACAAGCAGAAAAACCACCGTGATGGCGAACCAGCGCTTTAAACCAAATCGAAATTCCAGAAACCGGACGAAAGGTTTGAGAATGAATGCCGTAAGTGTCGAGATGATGAGCGTGAGAACAAGGTCGGGGAAGAAGGATGCGATCCAGAAGCCAAGAATTATCAACCCGACAATAATAACAACTTTTATAAACGGTTTGTTGGATATTGAATGAGACAATTGCATCGGTCAGCGATCCAGCGTGGTGCGAATAGTTTTCAATGCAATTTCATACGAGAAACCCCGGCGCAGGAGGAAGTCGAGAATGCGTTTCTTTCGTTTTTCTGCGTCGATCTTTTTTGCTAAATGCTGCGTCAATTGTATTTTCCGTTTTGCCGCCTGAAGTGCAGATGCCTGCTGGCTCTGCGGCGATACAAGTTCTGTGAGAACTTTATCCGCCATTTCAGACGAAATTCCTTTTGCCAGCAACTGCTGTCGCAGCAGAGCCTGACCCGTCGGTTTTCTTTTCAAGCGGTCACGGACGAAGGCGTGCGCAAATTGATTATCGTCGATCATTTTTAACGATTGAAGATGCCGCGTTACGTTTTCAGCGCACCCGTCTTCAAATCCTTTCTTCGTCAAATGAAAGGCGACTTCTTTCGAGCTTCTCGGCCGATATGATAAATAGTTGATGGCGATGTTCTTTGCCCGTGTTTCTGCTTCTGCCGACTTGATTGTATCGATCAATTGTTCATCCAGATCGTCTCCGGTGCGCAGGCCGAATTTCCCTATCGTCCAGTCACTTAACTCCAATGCGAGTGAGCCGTCAAGGTACAAGCCATACTGTGCACGTTTGCCGCGTATCCGTTTAATTTTTGTTATGATCAAAGTAGCAAATCAATAATGTTGTTTTTAATATTCTATTTCAGAAATCCTTTAAGGCGCTGTCCTTAAAAATGTCATTCCCGCGAAAGGGGGAATCCAGCACTAAAGCCCTTGACCTGGATTCCCGATAAAAACATTCGGGAATGACAGGGTCGGTGTTTATATGTCAAAACCAATCCTTTACTTCTTCTTTGCCGCAGCTGCAGGTGCTTCTGCCTTTTCCGCTTTTTCTACTTTTACATGAGCGGGAGCCGGTTCTGCGGGCAAGAGTCCGAGTTTTTTGCGAAGTTCAGTATCAATTTCTTTTGCAATATTCGGATTGGCTTGAAGGAACGTTTTAACAGAATCGCGTCCTTGTCCGATGCGGTCATCTTTATAGGAGAACCACGAGCCGCTCTTCACTATGACATTGAGCTCGACAGCAGTGTCAATCAAATCGCCGAGTTTGGAAATGCCTTCATTGTACAGAATGTCAAATTGCGCTTCCTTGAATGGCGGCGCCACTTTGTTCTTGACTACTTTGACACGCGTGCGGTTGCCGATGACATTGGTTCCATCTTTAATCGCTTCGATGCGGCGGACGTCCATACGGACAGAAGCGTAAAATTTCAGTGCGTTGCCGCCGGTGGTGGTTTCGGGATTCCCGAACATCACGCCGATTTTCTGGCGGAGTTGGTTCGTAAACATCACCGATGTTTTGGATTTACTGATTGCGGAAGTGAGTTTACGTAGCGCTTGTGACATTAACCGCGCTTGAACACCCATTGTAGGATCACCCATCTCTCCTTCAATTTCTGCACGCGGTGTCAACGCCGCGACTGAATCGATAACGATGATATCAATTGCATTGCTGCGAACTAACGTCTCTACGATTTCGAGCGCCTGCTCGCCAAACTCGGGTTGAGAGAGAAGGAGATTGTTCACATCAACGCCTAACTTCTTGGCATACGCAATGTCCATCGCATGCTCGGTGTCGATGAATGCCGCTAAGCCGCCGGACTTCTGCGCTTCGGCAATGATATGCAAACAGATAGTCGTTTTACCGGAAGATTCCGGACCGTAGATTTCAATCACCCGTCCGCGCGGCACGCCGCCGATGCCCAACGCGGCATCCAATGAAATGGAACCAGTGGAGATCGAATCGATCTTGGCAATCGGTCCTTCATTCAACCGCATGATGGATCCTTTGCCGTGTTGTTTCTCGATTTGGTCGATAGCAATTTTGAGTGCTTGCAGTTTTGCTTCTTTATTATTTTCAGACATGGAACTCTCCCTTTTAAAGTTGAAGAGGAAATGATTTCAAAATTGTATAGATGGAACCGCTCGGCCGAAGATCGCTTTTCATCAGCAACAATTCAGAACATCGTGATTGCATTGGTTCAAAAGTAACGGTTTTTATCGCTTCAGTCAAGCGAGCAAGATTGCGTGTTCCTTTCACTCTGCCAAATGTAATATGCGGATGAAAGGCGCGTTCTTCTTTCTGGAAGCCGAAATCCGAGCACACTCGTTCTACACCCGATTGCAGATCGAGCACAACCTGATTGGATTTCGTGCCAATCCAAATCACGCGTGGATTATGAAGATTTGGAAAAACGCCGAGTGAATTATACGTGATTTCGAAAGCCGGAAATTGCTTCACCATATCTGCGAGTGCCGACGAGAGTGATTCGATGTTCGATAGTTCAACACCACCCAAAAATTTTAAAGTAATGTGAAATTTATCCTGCAGCTCCCATTTCACATCTGCTTGTGTTGCTTTCAACTCGGATTGCACAACCTCCATCTGCTGTTGAGCATCACTTGAAGCGGGGAGGGCAATGAATGTGCGGATGGCGGGCATGTTATTGTTCGGGGATTTTCAACATTCTTCGTCTTACTAACTCCAAGGCAGCTTGTGCAGCTCGTTCTTTGATGATCCTGCGTTCTCCGCCGAAGTTGAACTGCAGTGCAAATGTTTCATCTTTATCCGAATATCCAATCCATACAAGTCCGATAGGTTTTTCTGCAGAGCCGCCTGTTGGACCTGCGATGCCGGTTGTAGAAATTCCGATGTCGGCATTAGATTTTGTACGAATGCCGAACGCCATTGCCTCGGCAACCTGACGGCTTACTGAACCGTGTTGTTTGATGAAGTCGGATGGAACACCGAGTTCCTGTATTTTCGATTTATTGCTGTAGGTGATCATTCCGCGTTCAAAATATTCTGAACTTCCGGAAACGTTTGTTATTCGATCAGTGATCAACCCGCCGGTGCATGATTCCGCAATGGCAAGTGTGAACTTGCGTTCTTTCAATAATGTGCCGATGACTTCTTCTAATTCTTTATCGCCGCTTGCGTAGATGTATTTCTCTGCTTTGCTGCGCAGCTTCATTTCAACATCCCGAATACTATGTTCCGCTTCATCAACAGATTTCGCTTTAACCGTAATGCGCAGACGCACACCAAGCGGACTTGGCAGGAATGCGAGTGTGATACCGGAATCAGGAGAGAAAAGATTCTTCACATCTCCAATTTGTTCAGCAAGAAATGATTCTGCGATGCCAGTGGTTTTTAAAGTGAGATGACGAATGACGAGTCCCGTGTTTTGTTTTTTGATGAACGTGAGCACAAAGTCGTCCATCATCGCCTTCATTTCATAGGGAACACCGGGCATCACAAAGAAGAATTTGGCGTCACGTTCGAAGAAGTACCCTGGTGCAGTGCCAAGCCGGTTCTGGATAACGGTGCATTCGCGGGGAACAAGAGCTTGATCTTCATTTACTTTCCGCGGCGGCGCGCTGCGCCGGGCAAAGATCCGTTTCACATTTTCGAGTGCTTCATTGTTGAGCACGAGATCGGTATTGAAGAACTTGCAAGTAACCGCACGAGTGATGTCGTCGTGTGTAGGACCAAGTCCACCGGTGACGGTAACGATATTATGTGTCGTGAACGCTTTGTGGAATGCGTCGAGAATTTCTCGTTCATCGTCACCCACCGTCGTCATTCGGTCGGCAAAGACACCGACGGAATTCAGTTTTTCAGCGATGAATGCTTGATTGGAATTTATGACCTGCCCGATAAGCAGTTCATCGCCGATGGAAATGATTTCCGCTTTCAAGATTTCCTACCTCAGTAATATTTCTTTAATGAAAGGAATCAATAATGCAAACTGCAGAACGATATTCGCATAGATACCGGAGACGACATCGTCCATCATAATGCCAAATCCGCCATGCATGGTGTCAAATTTGCGAGCAGGAAAGGGTTTGATGATGTCGAAGAAACGAAAAACAAAAAAAGCTGCAAGGACAACGAATATTTTTTTGGGAAGAAGGAAAAGCGTAATCCACATTCCCGCTACTTCATCGATGGTCACTTCAGCGGGATCGTGTCCGTACCGTTTTTCCATGATCGATGAAGCTTTGATGCCTAATCCAAACACAAGGAAGAGAACTGAGCCGAGGATGACCGGTGACTCGAATCCCGGGATGAAGTAAAACGCTACCGCTAACGCGCTGCCGAGAGTACCGGAAGCGGCAGGAACATACCCGGTATATAATCCGGATGCAAATAACTTTGTCGGCAGCGAGGGTTCGGGGCCCGATGAAGAACTAATCTGTTTGCGCGGTTTTATCAGACGTACCATAGAGTTCGCGGATGGTTTTCCAATTAACGATGATGTGGGAGATGCCGGTCCAAAGCGTGAGAGTTGTAACAACGACCATCATGGAATAGACGAGTGAATAATTGAGAAGGGCATGAATGAGTTCACCATAGTTCTCGCGGAGCGATTGTGTATTCTGGGCAACGTACAGGATGAGTAAATAGCAAATAATAACGAACTGCACGAACGTTTTTATTTTGGCAAGCTTGGATGTCTCAACCGGTTTGCCTCTATATTCCGCATACGAACGGAGAAGTGTGATGATGGCATCGCGAACGACGATAATCCATACCATCCATCCTGCGACTAAACCGAGATAGATATATGCTATGAGAGCCGCTGAAGTGACTACTTTATCTGCAAACGGGTCAAAGAATGTGCCCCAGCGTGTTACGTACCCCCAGCGCCGGGCGACCCATCCGTCGTACCAATCGGTGATGGCTGCAAAGATGAACACAACAAGCGACCACTGACGTATCGTTGGATATGGAGAGAACAAAAAGACAAGGAACACCGGTGTGAGCAAAATTCTCAGGAATGTCAACTGGTTTGGTGGAGAAAAGAATTTCATCGCTTAATTTTGGCAATCCTCCGAAGGAGTTCTTACGGCTATGCCTTCGGCACGAGATTCCTGATAAGTTCAAAGATATTTCGAAACATGCCGATAACGGTCATTGTTCAATGGCGACCGACAAAAAATCCCGCTGTGGGGCGGGATTTTATACGTTCGCAACACTGAACAAAATATTTATGCTGCTTTTTTAATCTTCCCGGATTTGATACAGTTGGTACATACTTGGATATTCTTTACTTCGCCGGATTCCAGTTTCACCCGTGCGTTTTGAAGATTAGGAAGAAAACGTCTCGGACTTCGATTATGTGCGTGGCTGACGTTATTTCCTGCCATAGGTTTCTTACCACACACTTCACAAATTCTTGCCATGTGCCACTCCAATTGGAAATTTAATTTTGAACGTTTCAATATAGCCAAAAAAGCTAAGGGAGGCAAGGAAGAAAATGAGAAAGTATGAAGCAGGTGTTTATCGTAGAGACCAGTATATAAAAAGAAAATCAATAAAGAGGGGTGAAAAAGCAGAAAAGAGAATAAAAAAGATATTGAAGAAGAGAGATTGAGGATTTCGCAGAACGGGTCTCTCTGTTCTCTCTTGTTTGCACTGCTTGCCATTTTTGGTTATCATAATGCCCAAGAAAAGTAAATAAACCTAATGGTATTCGCAGAAAGGAATGTTCATGGAGCACCATAAAAAGGATTGTCCGGGTAAAGATAAGTATCTCAATGGAAAGAGAGTACTTCCTCAACCCATCTCAAAAGACAGCAATCTTGCCGCTGTCATAGATAATATGGATGCATACAACGGCGGAAGGCTTCGAGCCGCCTGCCAGTTATTAAAGGATAAATATTCTCAAGAAGATGTCACGATTGGTCTCAGCATCGCAGGTGCGTTGACTCCGGCAGGTTTAGGACCATCAACCATTATTCCGTTGATGAATCATGGTTTTGTAGATTGGCTGACCTCCACCGGCGCCAACATGTATCATGATATGCACTTTGCATTGAATATGCCGCTCTACCGAGGCAGCCATAATGTGGATGATGCCGATCTGCGCGATAAAGGTGTGACAAGAATTTATGACATCCTTTTTGATTATCAGGATGTGTTGATGGAAACGGATAAGATTCTGCGGAAGATTATGCTGCGTCCGGAATTTCAAAAAGAAATGGGAACGCGAGAATTCTATCATCACCTCGGCAAGGTGGTCAACGAGTATGAACAACAGAGCAATATCGGACAAGTGAGTGTTCTTGCTGCAGCATATCGCAACGGCATTCCCGTCTTTACTTCATCGCCGGGTGATTCCACAATCGGGATGAATGTTGCCGGAGTGGAACTCTTAGCTCAAGCATCCGGTTTGTTGGATAAGTTTAAATTGAAAATCAATCCGAGTATCGATGTCAATGATTCGACTGCCATCATCCTGAACGCCAAGCAATATGAAAAAGGGAAGACCGGTGTGATTCTCATCGGGGGCGGAAGTCCCAAGAACTTTATGTTGCAAACTGAGCCGCAGATACAGGAAGTGCTGATGATTCCGGAAGCCGGGCAGGATTATGATATCAACATTACCGATGCACGTCCCGATACCGGCGGACTTTCCGGCGCACCGCCGAGCGAAGCTGCAAGCTGGGGGAAAATCGATCCGACGAAGCTTGAAGAGACGGTTACTGCCTATGTTGATGTGACAGTGGCATTCCCATTGATGGCTGCATATGTTCTGCAGACAACCAAACCCAAAAAGCAGAAACGTTTGTATGATCGCGGGCAGGAATTGCGAGAGAAGCTGATTAAGTCGTATCTGGAGAACAATAAAGAAATCGAGGAACTCAAAGGACTGATGAGAAAGTTGTCCGCGTAATCTGAATGGTACAACTCTAACGAATTGAGTGAGGTAAGAATTGAACATGAAAGATGATCTCTTAAAGTTAGTGGAACAACACGGCACGCCATTGTTCATACTGGATCACGATAAGATTCGGGAGAACTACAGGACATTCAAAAAGCACCTGCCGCGTGTTCAGTGTTATTACGCGGTGAAGGCAAATTCTACACAGCAGATCGTCGAGACGTTGTTCAAAGAAGGATCGAGCTTTGATGTCGCCTCCTACAATGAGTTCATGCAGGTCTATCAATA
The DNA here is from genome assembly GCA_050013655.1 of Bacteroidota bacterium. Classification (GTDB taxonomy): domain Bacteria; phylum Bacteroidota; class Ignavibacteria; order UBA10030; family UBA10030; genus Fen-1298. The sequence continues at coordinate 205,718 of JBEKEV010000003.1, forward strand.
CATCAAACACTTCGATACAAAAGAAAAAAAACATTTTATCTGGGACAAGATCATTTTCTCCAACACCATAAAAGACCGCACCACACTGCAGAAGATTAAACAATATAAACCGCTGGTGACGTACGATAATGCTGCCGAGCTAAAAAAATTAAAAGACTATTGTGATACTGCCGGATTGGTTGTGCGGCTGAAAGTTCCGGATACCGGCTCGCAGGTAGAGATGAGTTCGAAGTTCGGAGCCGAGCTTACCGATGCTGAGAAACTGATACAGCAAGCATTTGACATGGGATTGAAAGTTGAAGGCATCAGCTTTCATGTGGGAAGCCAGTGCACGAACTTTGATAATTATACTTCGGCGCTCGCGTTTACTTCAGAGATATTCCACAATGCTCGAAAAAAAGGATTCAATCTGAATTTGGTGGATATTGGAGGCGGATTTCCGGTTCCCTACGATCCTCAAGTGCCGGAATTTAAACAATTGGCAGCATTGTTAAACTCAGAATTCAAACGCCTCTTTCCGGACGATATAGAAATTCTTGCAGAACCCGGACGATTTATCGTCGCAACTGCCGCCACGCTGGTTTCGGAAATTATTGGCAAAGCGCGAAGAGATGGTAAAATATTTTACCATATTAATGATGGGGTATACCATACATTTTCCGGCGTGGTATACGATCATTGGATCCCTAACTTTACCGCGTTCAAAGAGGGCGAGAAAGAAATTTGCGCAGTTGTGGGACCTACCTGCGACAGCTTCGATAAAATCACTCTTTCAGCGGAATTGCCGGGGAATTTAGAAGTCGGCGATTTTCTTTATACAGAAAACATCGGTGCCTATAGCACCGCTTCATCGACCAAGTTCAACGGTTTTGATGGAGCGAAAATTATACACAAAAACTTACCCGGTCCAGAAGAAAAATAGTTTTGCCGTCTTAAAAATAATTCGATTGCTCATATCTTTATTTAAAGTGATAAACGTACTCTTCAGCGCACAAGATTAATCATAGGTGACCGAAATGATTGCAGGAGTTGAAACCTATAAAAACAGGCCTACTCGCGCAGAAATATCCTTCGACAACTTGCGCAATAATCTTTCTATCGTCAGGTCGTTCGCTAACACTGATGTAAAAATCATGGCGATGGTCAAAGCAAATGCATACGGACATGGCCTGTATGAAATATCCAGTGAACTTTTAAAACAAGGTGTCGAGTACCTTGGTGTGGCATTTCTTGAAGAAGGAATCTATTTGCGAAAGTGCGGAATTACAGCTCCTATTGTCGTCCTTGGTGCTATCAATACCGATCAAATTGCAGAATTTATACACCATGATATCGAAATTACAAGTTCTTCCATTGATAAATCTGCTGCCATTGCTGCAGTCGCAAAAAACATGGGGAAAGAGGCAAAAGTCCATTTAAAGATCGATACAGGCATGGAACGCATTGGTGTGCACTGGTATCATGCGGAACAGTTCATTGAGAAGTCTTATGAATATGAATACATTACTATCAAAGGAATATGCTCTCACTTCGCAAAAGCCGAGACGGATCCCGATTTTACATCCCAGCAACTGAATCGTTTTGAGTCGGTATTGAATATGATGGAGAAGAAGAGACTCCTGCCTGAACTTGTTCACATCGCTAATTCAGCCGGTATTATGAATTTTAAGAATTCACATTACACAATGGTACGTCCTGGAATTATGCTGTATGGATACAACCCGAATGGATACTTGCCGGCTGTTAGGTTCGGCGATAGGAAACTGAAACCTCTCATGACACTGAAGACGAAGGTTGCTTATTTTAAAGTAGTTCCTGCACAAACCGGAATAAGCTATAACCACACCTACAGAACCAATAAACAGACGCGTATTGTTACGCTTCCCATAGGATACGGTGACGGATATTTTCGTCAGCTTACAAATAAAGGTGAGGTTATTATTCGAGGAAAAAAATATCCAGTTGTGGGGACGATATGTATGGATCAATGTATGATAGAGATCGGGATGGATGGAACAGCATACAATGGAGACGATGTTCTGCTCTTTGGTGAAATGGATGGCAATACGATCCCCCTTGAATCCCTCTGCGATAAAGTCGGAACCGTTACCTACGAGTTTCTTTGCGGCATAAGCTCGCGTGTTCCGAGAATATATGTTGAGTGAGATGCTGGGTTAATAAATGCTGTACATGGGTTCTCTTGCCAGTTGTTTGTTTGGCGGGACTTTCTCATCTCATTGCTGGGGAGAACATCTCCCATACAAGCGAGATATTCGAGTCACAACTCCAACCACCAATCTCAAAACTTTTATCTTGTTTGCACTGCTTGCCAATTTTGGTTATCATTTAGTTAATGTATGACAATTCTTGGAATCGAAACATCGTGCGATGAAACCTCTGCGGCTGTCGTTCGGGATGGAAAGCTTCTCTCGAATGTGACGGTCGTGCAATTGTTTCATTCCGAGCATGGCGGTGTAGTGCCGGAATTGGCTTCTCGTGCGCACCAGAAGCTTATTGTACCGATTGTAGATGAGGCACTGAGGAAAGCTTCGGTGGATAAAGCAGATCTCGATGCCGTTGCCGCTGTCCATGGTCCAGGACTCATTGGTTCAATTCTGGTTGGCCTCAGCTTCGGCAAGGCGATGGCGATGGGGCTTGGCATTCCGTTCGTTGGCGTCAATCATATGGAAGCGCACATTTTTTCCAACCTGATTGATGATCCAAAACCGTCGTTTCCATTTGTCAACTTAACCGTCTCCGGCGGTCACACACAGCTTGTTCTCGTAAAGGATTATTTTCGATACGACTTATTGGGCGAAACCATGGATGATGCCGCCGGCGAAGCATTCGATAAGGTAGCGAAGATGCTGGGCATAGGGTATCCTGGTGGACCGTTCATCGACAAGTTAGCGGCAAATGGGAATGCGAAAGCTGTCAACTTTCCCCGCCCGTATCTCGAAGAAGGTTCGCACCAATTTAGTTTCAGTGGAATAAAGACATCGGTGCTGTACTATCTTCGCAAAGTTGGATTTGATAAGACGGCAAACAGAAACGAACAATTTATTGCAGATGTCTGTGCAAGTTTTCAAGCTGCGGTTGTAGATGTGTTAATTGACAAACTTCTCATGGCAGCGAAAAAGTATAACGTGAAAGATGTTACGGTATCGGGAGGAGTGTCGGCAAATTCCGAGCTGCGCCGCCGTTTAGAAGCTGAAGCGAAAATTCATCATTTGAATCTTTTTATCCCCCGACTTGATTTTTGCACTGATAACGGCGCGATGGTTGCAGCCGCAGGATATGAACGATTACGACATGGATTTGAATCATCTCTTGAACTCACAGCAGAACCAAACCTTCAATTGCGATAACCATGGACAACCTGAAAAAAGAAATATGCCGCTGGCGTGAACACATTGACAAAATTGACCTTCAATTAGTCAAATTGCTCAGCGAGCGGGCGAAGTGTGCAGATGAAATTGGCAAGCTTAAACTGCGGCTTGGCATCGAAACGTATTCGCCCGAACGAGAAGAAGAAGTGATGCATAAAGTCTCTACTGCAAATCCGGGACCGCTTTCCGCAAAAGCGATTCGTCGGTTATTCGAGTATATCATTGATGAATCGCGAAGCATCGAGCATGTGACGATGAACGAAAGGAAGAAAAAAGCTAAGTAAGAATGATGAATTCATTGAATGCACAAAGAAAGAGATTTCTGTTCAGATTCAGTGCTGTTGTTGTCGCAGTATTTGGATGTACGTACTACGTTTTCTTTTTCCCGAATTATTATAGCGATCCGAAAGGAAAGCTTGTCACTATTTCACGCGGGGCATCGTTTCGGACGGTAGCGGACTCGCTTGCCAGCACAGGTGCAATCCGAAACACATGGTCATTTGAACTTGCCGGTAGAATACTTGGCTCTACGAAGTCAATCAAAGTTGGAAAGTATCTTTTTGTTTCCGGTCGATCCAATTTTGACATCCTGCGGGACATCAGTTACGGAAAATCGCGGCTTATCATTCCGGTTACAATACCGGAAGGGTGGCCGCTCGATAAAATTGCACATCGATTTGAACACGATCTCGGAATCGATGAAAAACTATTTCTTTCACTCTGTCAAAACGAAAATTTTATTCACGACCAGGGAATAAACGCAAAGTCGGTAGAAGGATATTTACTCCCTGATACGTACTCATTCTACTGGCAGACGGATGAACAAGAAATTCTTACACGCATACTGAACGGCTTCAAGCATTTCTACAATGATAGTCTGACGAAGAAACAAGACGACCTCGGCAAAACACAGTCGGAGATTCTCACGCTTGCATCTATTGTAGAGGCGGAATCGAATGTTGATGAGGAACGTCCGAGGGTTGCAGGTGTCTATTGGAATCGATTGAAGAAACACATGCGTCTGGAAGCTGATCCGACCGTGCAATATGCACTTGGAGAAGGAAGAAGGTTGAGATTTTTAGATTTGGATGTCAATTCACCGTATAATACATATCGCCGCCGCGGACTTCCTCCGGGACCAATTAATAATCCCGGAAGGCTCTCGATCCTGGCCACACTGTATCCTGAACAGCATGACTATTTATTCTTTGTTGCAACAGGCACAGGCGGACATCGGTTTGCAAAAAATTACAGCGATCATCAAAAAAATATTCGTATGTATCATCACACGAAGCGAGAATTGAAACAATTATCAAGTAAGTGACCGGAAAGTCACGGAACTGCACCATTCTATGAAACATCCCAATATATTTTTGTTTAGTATTTATTTTATTTCTGTGATCATGCTTTTAGGATGTGCAAACCAGCAACCGCCAGGAGGCGGGCCGGTCGATATGACTGCCCCTGTAATCATTTCGATATATCCGGATAGCAATAAGCTGAATTTCAACGACAATAAATTAAGATTAAAATTTGACAGATATGTCGAGGAACGGACACTCGAAGAATCCATTTTTATCTCGCCGTCTGTAGGAAGATTGGAATTCGATTGGAGCGGTACTGAAGTCGAAATCACATTTTCAGAAAAGCTCCGTCGTAATACGACATACGTTGTAAATATCGGAACGGATGTCAGAGATCGTTTTCGCGGCCAAACGCATATGGCTAAGGCGTATACACTGGCTTTTTCAACCGGATCAGATATTGACCGCGGAGGAATTGAGGGGCTTGTTTTTCCAATGAAAAAGAGTGATGCAGCGGCCGGTGTCATGATTTTTGCATACCAGCTGGATGGACTGAATCCCGACACGTTGAAACCTATGACAGCAAAACCGGATTTTATTACACAGACCGGTAAAAGCGGAGACTTTTTTCTCCATCATATTCCTTTTGGGAGTTACCGGATCTTTGCAATACGCGATGAGTATCGCAATTTGGTGTACGATCGAGAGGTGGATGAGTACGGAGTGCAATCGAGCATTATACGAATTTCACCGAACGACACACTCGCAGCAGGTGTCTTGATGCAGCTTGCAAAAGAGGATACATCGGGTCCACGGCTCGTTAAAGCATCCGCCCCGGATAGAAATCATATCACCGCAGAATTTTCTGAATCATTACATCCCTCATCAATCAATCTTGCATCGTTCATTGTTGCGGATACTGTGGATCGTAAGCCGCTTGAACTTGTAGCCGTATATCCTGATCCTTCCACGCCGAAATCAATTATCGCAGTAACGCAGAAACAAGATTCTGCAAAGACATTTATTTTTCATGTTCAAAGTGTAACAGATTCGGTTGGCAACAAGATTAATCCGTTAGCAAATTCATTTGCATTCCAAGGCTCACCAAAGCCGGTTATGAGTGGTCTACGATTAATTGCGGCCTCGATCAAGGATAGTACGCAAAACATTGATTTTCGACCTGTATTGACTCTCACATTTTCCGATGCTCTTGCAAAGACAACTTCTCTTGATTTTGTAACTATCCTTGATAACAATATGCAACAGGTCGCAGTTGAAAAAAAAAGTTTGAACGATGTTTTGATTTCAATTGAGCCGGAACAGGAACTGCTCAACAAGACATGGTACTCACTTCGCGCGGAGCTGCGTCAAGTACGTGATTGGAAAGATAGCACGTGTAAGGATTCCACAAAGATATGGCGATTTGAAACGCTCGATATCGAAGATATGAGCAGTGTTGAAGGAACAGTCGTTGATTTGAACAATGCAGATACTGTAGGACGTCTGTATGTGACTGCATTTCAAATTGGGGAGAAAAATCCCAATTACTACATTGAAGCTGCTGATGCAACGGGCAAATTTGTTTTTCCCATTGTTGCGGAGGGATACTATGTGTTTCAAGCATTCCGTGATCGGAACAAGAACGGTATGTACGATTCAGGAAAACCGTTTCCTTTCATTTTCTCGGAACGGCTCAGTCCGCTTTCCGATACACTCAAAGTCCGTGCTCGCTGGCCGCTCGAAGGTGTGCAGATTAAATTCAATAGATAATTCGACCTATTTGAATTCAATGGGCAAGTTACTATTTGCTGCTATTTAAAATGGTAAGGAATAGCAATGCAGTTAAAAAAACATTTGCTTGCTGAAATGGATTGAGAGAGATTGCATTTGATAGCTGAGGTAATTCGAACATGCCCATGTTGTGGTTTCTTAGGCGCACAACCTAAGTATAATGTGTCTACGTTCATAGTAGTAAAGTGTCTTTCCTGTTCTTTGGTTTATCTTGGTAATCCTCCCAAAGGTGATGGACTTTATGATGAATACTATAGTGATCGTGAACCAAGCTCGGATGCGTATAGATATAATTCGAGTGATCCGGCTTTGCGGGAACTCTATGAAATCAACCAACAGCGGATTAAAAATATTAAGCTATTCAAGACTGACGGTAAGTTGCTCGATATAGGGTGCGGACGCGGTCAGTTTCTCAAGACAGCGAGCGAGCGTGGCTATTATGCCGATGGTATAGATGTGTCGGAACGAGCCGTAGCTTACGCCCGCCGCGAATATGGTCAAAATGCAGAAGTCCGCATGCTGGCGGAGGTAGTGGCTTCGGGGGAGCAGTTTGATGTAGTGACACTCTGGCATGTACTCGAACACTTTCTAAATCCATACAAAGCGCTCCGGCAAGTCAGTGCACTTCTGAAAAGAGGAGGTATATGTGTCGTCGAAGTGCCAAATCTGTACAGTCTCAAATTTATGATGTCGAAAACGAAATGGCATGGCGGCAATCATCCTTTATTCCACAGGACGTTCTTTTCGACAAAAACGTTACGAGCGGCACTTTTACGCAGCGGATTTTCCATGGTGCAGCGGTTGAATATTTCGTACCATGTTTCAGGTCGAAGTGAATTCTACGAGGCAGTGAAGCGGGCTCTCAACGTTGTGGCAATGGATGCCTTCCTGGATTTTGTAGCCTGGAAATAATTCCTTATGCTAAATTATCTTATATGAAAATTAATAGTATGTATACAGCAACGGAAAGGAAATAAATATACGAGCGGATCAGGAAAACCGTTTCCTTTCATTTTCTCAGAACGGCTCAGTCCGCTTTCCGATACATTCAAAGTTCGTGCTCGTTGCCGCTTGACGGTGTGAAGATTCAGATGAAATAATTCAAACTTTCCAATCTCGCACTATCTCTCTTTGGGAATTTCTTTTATTCTTGTAGTGTTTCCAAGAGAGAGACACATTTGTTTTTCAGGCAATTTATGTATAAAATTTTTCCACACAACTCTTGATGAGAAAAAATGATTGAAAGTTATATTCCTATATTTCTGATGATTGGCTGCGCCATCGCATTTGGCGTTTTCATGGGCAAAGCGAACGAATTATTTGGGCCGCGCCGCTCGACCGACGAAAAGACAAGTACGTACGAAAGCGGAATGGAACCTGTACGGACAGCACGCGAACGGTTTTCCGTGAAATACTATTTAGTCGCTATGCTCTTTATTGTCTTTGATATTGAAATTGTCTTTATGTATCCATGGGCGGTAGTGTATAAACAACTCGGAGTGCAAGGATTTGTGGTGATGTTCGTCTTTGTCTTTATCCTCCTCGTCGGTTTTTATTACATCTGGAGGAAAGGAGCATTGGAATGGGATTAGAGAGTTGGATGGGTGACGGATATATTGCAACTAAGCTTGAAGATGTCATCAATTGGTGCCGCAAGAATTCTCTTTATCCTATGCCAATGGGAATTTCGTGCTGTGCCATCGAGATGATGGCAGCAGCAGGGCCGCGGTTTGATATTGCACGGTTCGGCTCGGAAGTAATGCGCTTTACGCCGCGTCAATGCGATGTGATGATCGTTGCAGGAACAACAACATTCAAGATGGCAAAAGTTGTGCGTAAGATTTACGATCAAATGCCTGAACCGAAATGGGTCATTGCCATGGGTGCATGCACATCATCCGGCGGAATGTATCGCACTTACTCTGTGGTGCAGGGGATTGACCAGTTTCTTCCAGTCGATGTGTATGTTGCCGGCTGCCCGCCGCGGCCGGATAATTTGTTGAACGCACTCATGCTGCTTCAACAGAAAGTGCAGCGAGGTGAATGCAAAGGAACGTCTCCTGCATATGTTGGAGATTTTCATGGGTCTCATCAAGCAAAAATCGCTGGACAATAATTCTTATGGATGTGATGAACGAAAAAGTTCTCGAGAAACTTAAAGCAAAGCTTAGCGATGCTGTTTTAGAGGCAAACGAATTTCGCGGCGAGTTAACCATTATTGTCCCCAAAGAACGGATCGTAGAAGTCTGCCGATTCTTGAAAGAGGATGAAGAACTGGCATTCGACCTGCTTGCTGATCTCTGCGGTATCGATATGTACACTCCAGAAAACCGATTCGGTGTAATTTACAATCTCTACTCGTTGAAAACTAAACACCGCATCCGATTGAAAACATTTACCGAAGAGGAGCATCCCAGAGTACCTACTGTGACCGGTGTATGGGGAACAGCCAATTGGCACGAACGCGAGACGTATGATATGTTCGGAATTATTTTCGAGGGGCATCCTGATCTCCGCAGAATGTACATGCCGGATGAATTTGAATATCATCCGCTTCGAAAAGATTTTCCGTTGATGGGAATTCCCGGATCTTTAGATTTGCCGAAGAAGTGAGATGGAACAGAAACCGGAAACCATAATCAGAAAAACAAAGATTCTCGAAGCGCTTGAGAACGAACACGTGTCCGTTACATTCGATGATCCGCTCGAGAATGATATGGTGCTTAATATGGGACCTCAACATCCTGCAACGCACGGTGTTCTGAGGCTGCTCATCAAGCTCGATGGTGAAACGGTGCTTGCGTCTGTTCCGGAACTCGGGTATTTGCATCGCGGATACGAAAAGTTGGCGGAGAATTGCAGTTTCCATGAGTTTATCCCGCACACAGACCGTCTTGATTATCTCTCGCCTCTTTCGAACAATACAGCGTATGTCCTTGCTGTTGAAAAGTTACTTGGTATCGAAGCTCCGCCTCGTGCGCAGTACATTCGTACTCTTATTTCAGAACTTGCCCGTATTTCTTCCCATCTCATGTTTCTTGGTTCACTCGCAATGGATGTTGGCGCGCTTACCGTGTGGATGTGGTCATTCCGGGAACGTGAAAAATTGTACGACATCTTCGAGAAAATTGCAGGTGCCCGCTTTACGACAAGTTACACCCGTATCGGTGGACTTGCACAAGATGTTACACCAGAAACGCTCGGCATCATTCGCCTGTTCATCAGTGAACTTCCGGAAAAGATTCGCGAGTGCGAGAAGCTTCTCAACACGAATCATATTTTTCTTGGACGTGTTGATGGTGTTGGTTCCATTTCCAAAGAACAAGCGATTGATCTTGGACTGACCGGTCCGTGTCTCCGTGCTTGCGGCGTTGAGCTTGATCTTCGCAGGGCAAATCCATACTTGGTCTATAACGATCTTGACTTCAACATTCCCGTCTATGAAGGCGGAGATTGCCTGGCACGCTATTACGTTCGCATGGCTGAGATAAAAGAAAGCATCAAGATCGTTCTGCAGGTGTTAGAAAAAATCCCAGCAGGAGAAGTGAAAGCACATCAGCCAAAGAAAGTGTTACCTGGCAAGCATCAAGTGTACACAAAAATGGAAGAGCTTATTCATGACTTCATGCTTGTCAATTTCGGTGTAGAACCTCCTCAAGGCGAGGTGTATCACGCTGTCGAGGCGCCGAAAGGAGAACTCGGTTTCTATATTTATAGTAATGGTGAAGGTCAACCATGGCGGTTGAAGATACGTTCGCCATCCTTTGTGAACCTGCAATCAATTTCTGTGATGATCAAAGGTGCGATGATTTCCGATATAGTGGCGGTTGTCGGCAGTCTGGATCCGGTCATGGGAGAAGCGGATAAGTAAAATTTTTCAATTTACAATTTTCGAATGATGATTGAAAAATCTGAATGAACTCAATCTTATGATTTATTATCGAATAGAATCTCGTTGAATATGTTAAGCGAAAAAAATCAGAGAAAGGTCGAAGAACTCCGGAAGCGCTATCCTACGTCACAAGCGTTGGTACTTCCAGTGCTCTGGATGGTGCAGGAACAAGAGGGATACATTTCCGAAGATTCCATGAAATATGTAGCTGCATTGCTTCATATTCCATTTGGTCATATTCTAGGCGTTGTATCGTTTTACACCATGCTGCAAAAAGACCGGATCGGCAAGCATCATATTGAAGTGTGCACGAATGTTTCATGTATGCTGCGCGGTTCCGGAAAAATTCTTGAACACATCGAACAGCGTCTCGGTATAACGGTTGGCGAAACATCACCGGACAAGAAGTGGACGCTCTCGGAAACAGAGTGTATGGGTTCGTGCGGAACTGCTCCGATGCTCGCTATCGGCGATGAGTATTATGAAAATCTTACACTCGAAAAAATTGATAAGCTTATCGATAATTTAAAATGAATTTTCAATCTGCCGATACTGAACGATTGAATGCATGGAAACGTGTAATCATTCCGGACGATCGTGATCTCTACAAGATTGATCATTATCTCGCTCACGGAGGTTACAAAGCCTTGAAGAAGGCGTTGGAAATGAAGCCGGAAGAAATAATCGATGAGGTGAAGAGATCAAATCTGCGCGGTCGCGGTGGTGCTTGCTTTCCGACAGGACTGAAGTGGTCGTTCATGCCGAAGAATTCCGACAAGCCGAAATATTTGTGTATCAATGGGGATGAATCAGAACCCGGCACGTTTAAAGACCGGCAGATCTTCGAATTCAATCCGCATCTGCTCATCGAAGGAACGCTCATTGCCTGCTATGCTATGGGTATAACGGTAGCATATATTTATATCCGCGGCGAATATGGTAAGTGGATCAAGATGTTACAGAAAGCGATTGACGATGCGTACGCAAATGGACTTGTCGGCGAAAAAATTCTTGGAACGGAATTTTCTACTCAAGTGTACATCCATCGGGGAGCCGGTGCATACATCTGCGGTGAAGAATCATCGCTCATGAACTCTATCGAAGGAGAGCGCGGTTATCCGCGAGTAAAGCCGCCGTTCCCGGCGCAGGTAGGTTTGTGGGGGTGTCCTACGACCATCAATAATGTCGAGACAATTTCAAATATTCCCGTTATCATCAACTATGGATGGGAGTGGTATTCCAAGATTGGCGCAGCAAAACATCCGGGACCGATTCTCGTGGGTGTCAGCGGTCACGTAAACAATCCGGGTGTCTTCGAAATGCCGACAGGCGAACCACTGCTTGAAATTATTTATAAATGGGCAGGTGGTGTTCCCGGCGACAAAGGCATCAAAGCGGTTATCCCCGGCGGTTCATCGACGATGATTTTGCGCGGCGATCAGCTCGAAGGCATTCGGATGGATGCAGACTCGTTGAAGACTGCAGGTTCTTCCGTAGGAACAGCGGGGATTATTGTGATGGATGAAGACACCGACCTCATCCAAGTCATCACGCGCATAGCACAATTTTACTATCGCGAATCCTGTGGGCAATGTACACCGTGCCGCGAAGGTACGGACTGGATGTTCAAGATATTAAAACGGTTCCAGAGGTACGAAGCGAAGAATGACGATATCGACCTGCTGCTGGATGTGGCAAACAATATCGAAGGCAACACTATTTGTGCATTAGGTGATGCTGCCGCTTGGCCTGTGCAATCGATGATCCGCAACTTCCGGGATGAATTCGAGCAGCGCGTCCAGGCATCAAGACTCCAAGAAATCGCTCTCTGAACCATTTTTATCCCTTTCCGAGATACTTCATCCGTAAACAGGACCGCATTTATTTAACCCGCAGGAACCATCGCTTTCAATCCTTCGTCTAATTAATCGAATGAATATATTCAATAAAATTGGTGACATCTATATTTAATTGCTACACAGGGCAGGAAGTATGAAATCGAGTGAATCAGGAGTGAGCATGGCTCTACCACTGCCGGGCGCAGGATGGTCGTCAAAGGATAAGCCGTATCAAATTGGAGTTCGTGCAAGAAGTTTTGTACCTTCATTCACAAAAACCAATGATGCGAGCTCAATGACAAACGATCATATCCTCCCAAAACCGAGCGTCGATGTTCTTAGAAAAATGAGCGATGAAGCACTGATCACTGCATTCCAGAGTGGTGATCATGATGTGTATCGTTTCCTTGTCGAGCGCCATCAGGAACGAATTCGAAATTTGCTCTTTTCTATCTTTCATGATCGCGATTTCATCGACGATCTCGCGCAGGAAGTATTCATCAAAGCATACCAAGCATTGCCTCGTTTCAGATTTGAAGCATCGTTTTATACGTGGCTGTACCGGATTGCAGTGAATAAAAGTCGGGATGAACTGAGGAAGAAAAAACTACGCCGTTTTTTTTCATTTCAAACACTTGATGAAGGAATCGAACATGAGTTGAATATGCGCCTCTCTGTTCCACCGGAAGACAGAGATACACAGGAGTTGGTTGCTCTTGGATTACAATCCTTACCGGAGAAGTTCAGGACAGCGGTGGTGTTGAAAGATATTGATGGACTTTCGTATGAAGAGATTGCTGAAGTGATGCAATGTGAACTCGGTACCGTAAAATCGAGAATCTCCCGAGCGCGGTCAATGCTGCGAAAAGCATTGAAACCGTTATTGGAGGAGGTGTAGATATGAAAAAAATGAATGAACAACAGATGGATCACTTGCTCTCGCAGTATGTCGATGGCAGGCTCTCAGAAATTGAAGTTCAGAAGGTAGAATCCTTCTTGGCACTGGACACATCAGCTCAACAACGGGTGAAAGAGTTGAGACGATTAAAGGACTTGTTGACATCAAAACAGAAGCTGGCACCCGATATCGGATTCTGGAATCGCTTTGCAGCTGCTCTCGAGGAGCAGAAGAAGGATGAGCACAGTCTTCTGCCGTTCCCGCGCAAATTTGTTCCTGCAATAACCATAATAGTTGCTGCTGTGGTTGTTGTAGTCGGAACACTTGTTATTCAAAACCGAATGCAGTTTATCCAATATTTCTCTGAAAAGTCGCAAGCGGTTCGAGAAGTGTACGAGAGGAATGTACTCCAAGGACAACTGTTGCCTCTCTTTTCCAAGGTGGACAAAGATCGGGCATTGCAGTTTTCACTTTTTGGTACACTCGCTCTTGATGACAAATCGAAAACGGAGTTGCGCGTGGATCAACAATCAAAGAAAGGATACCGTATAGAAGTTGGGAAAGATTCGAAGAACAAGGCAAAACCTATGACGTTTGATCACTTCCTTGCCGAAGTGAAACCCACCAGCGGACAAAAGCATTTAATCGATTCCTTGTTGGAATTGACCGGCAGGCGCATAGAGTCGTCTGTATTAATTGGTGAGAACAATACCATGGCGATAGCGCCTGACTTGCCAAATTTAAACAGGATGATGGTGACAAATATTGCTGCGTGCTTAGAACCGTACCAACGAGTTCAATTTGAGCGCTTGCTGGAAGCCAATGATGCACCGTACACTGTTACAGCGCAAAGTGTCCCGGCGAGAAAAGGAGATCGTATCTTTCAGAATATTCCGCAATCTCCACGGGATAATCGTTTTTTTATCATTACACCGGATACTATGATGTATTCGCAACTACACATCGATTTCGACAGCCTTCGTCGACACATGGAGGAAAACGTTGTTATGTTTGAACTTCGCCGCGAGGCAATGTTGAAAAGGATGATAGCGAGGGAATTTCAGCATGCGCCAAGAAATGTTCCATGGCCGCAACCGGTTCAATCTTTTGGAAACGAAGAATTTTTCAGCGTTGAGATTAACGTTCCAACTGAGGAAATTGAACAACAGCAAATGCGCGTTATCATTCAACCGCGTATTCGGAAGCAGATTCTTCAGACTGCAACACCGAATCATTCCATTCAAGAGCGCGCGTGGAAAGACACTGCTTCTGAAGGTCTCACACGATAATCGCAGGGAAGAGCATATGTGTTTTACGTATTGCCCAACGTAGCCGGTTGGGCTTTTTTGTACCTCTTCCAAGCATCTCAACAGTTTACAAGCTGCATTTCTCATTTATTCATTATTCAGCTACTCCATCTCGAATTTCATCTTGCTTCTGCAAGCACCTTTTTGTATATTTTCGCTCGTATTTAATCATCTCAGACCACAATGAAGGAACTTATCCATGAAAAATAATTTCTACTATTTTGTTTTAGCGCTGCTCTTAGCGGGATTCATAATTCAAGGATTTCAATGCGGATCTCCGGACTTCACCGGGGCGAAAGTGCAGGAACAGAATAAAAATTATGTTGAAGCAGCGAAACTCTACGAGAAAGAGGTCCAAAAGAACCCGTCAAATCATGAAGCCTGGTTCCGTTTAGGCCGGATTCGAGGGGAGGAGCTGGATGACTATGAAGGTATGGCCGCGGCATTTCGTGAAGCAGAAAAGCTTTCACCTACATATACAAACGAAATCCATGCCTACCGATTTAAGGCTTGGGCTCAGCATATCAACAATGGCGTTACTTTCTATAAACGCGCGAGTGCTGACTCTTTGCTATATTATGACAAAGCCATCGAAGAATATAAGAAATCGGTTGGGATCTGGCCGGATACATCTTTAACGTATATCTTTCTTACCCAAGCTTATCAAGGGAAGGGTGATATTGAGAACACCGTCCTGAGTCAGAAGAAAGTATGGGAATTGGACCATGATGTCGACGCATACAAACGAGTCGGAAGATACATTATTCAACAGGGTTTGGATAAGAAGGAACAATTTAGATCGGCGAATGCCGATGGACTTCGCATTCAAAAGGGTCTGAAGGAGATCGATAAAGGGAGTTATAAAAGCGATGTGACGCGGATGTTTGGAGAACCTGATAGTAAAATAAAGGATAAGAAGAATTCTAAAAGAGAAGATTGGAAGTACAATCAATATGCATTGACACTCACCTTTGAAGGCGAGAAGGTCGTTGGAAAGAAAATCGAGAAACAGATTGATTTGAAAATTGATTCAACGAAATACTATGAAGCCATAGTCCAGTTTAACAACGCTGTAGACGTGTTTGAAGCGATCAAGAAAGTGAATCCAAATCAGTCTGCTTTACGTGTTGGATTAACTGAATCTGAGGTGATTTCTCTGCTCGGTGAAGCTACTTCCAAAGTCGAAGCGGTATATGAGAATACAAAAGTCATTCAATGGACTTATGATAAGCAAAAAGCTATTTTATATTTCTTTGAAGGAAAACTTAAAGGTTGGGTTCGAAACGCTGTAGATAATGAAAACTTAAATTTACTTCTGCAAGCGTACTATGAAGCCAATCGCATTCCGGAAGCGACCAGCGTATTTAAGCTTGCAGTGGACAATGACCCTGGGAGTAAGATGAATCACTACATCCTCGGTCTTCTCTATAGAATGGTCGATGACTATGATGGGGCGATAGGAGAGTTCAATGAAGCAGTGAAGATTGATCCTAATTTCAGCGATGCATTTTATGACATTGGCGCAACATACTATAATTGGGGAGTCAAGGTAAAAAAGGAAGCGCAAGAACAAGGGGATGAGAGTCAGAGCTTCAAGAAAAAATTTGAAGAAGCCTTACCCTGGATGATAAAAGTAATCGACATAAAAATTAAGAACGCACAGGAGGCAGCTTCAAAAACAGGGCAAGATTGGCATGCACAATTACTGCCAGAAGATGCACGGGTGTGGAATACACTCGGCACTATTTATGCACTTCTTGGTCAATCTGAGAACGCAATGAAGGCACTTGATGAAGCTGATAAAATAAGCAAAACAGCCAAGTGAACAATTCAATCATGCATTAAGAAGAAACGGCATTCGTATGAGTGATCAACCGGGCCAGCAGCAAATAAATATCGAGCTTGGAGAAAAAGAAGCAGAAGGCATTTACTCCAATCTTGCCATCATTACGCACTCGCCGGCAGAGTTTGTCGTGGATTTTACACGAGTGCTCCCTGGAGTTCCGAAGGCAAAGGTTCATGCTCGCATTGTGATGACTCCACAGCATACAAAAATGCTGCTCAATGCTCTCCATGATAACATTGATAAGTTTGAAAAAAAATTCGGCGAGATTAAGCTTGTCGGCGATGTTTCGGCTGGATCAATGTTTGGTTTCCAACCGCCAACAAAGGAAGAGAAGTTCCACTAGGAATATTCTGATATGCAGAGATAAAAGCCGGTGACAATGAGAGTTGCGCCGGCTTTCGTTTTTTCTGTGAGCACAAGCACATTTTCTACACTTGCAGTTCAATAAGAGTTACATTTCCTTGACAATGCCTCATGGGGTCGGTATATTCTCATAGGTTTCTTTTAAGAAACAACATAAAAAGTTAAGGACGACTATGAAACAAATACTCTTGCGCAGAGGAACAAACGCTGCTGCTTGTATGTTACTTCTGGTTATATCGATTATATCGTTCAATTGTATTGAATCTCCACTCGAACCTGTTGGGCCGACATATGATACCCAAGTAAGCATCCCGGTTTTAGACAAAACGGAATACTTCAGCGACTTTTCTCAAAAAGATACAGCATTCAAGTTCAACAACGTAGACAGTACCTATTTCTATAATACAACATTCAATGCGCAACCGGTTCTCATTGACACTGTGTCCTATCAGCCTGTATCAAGCGATACGAATGTAGCTTTGGGGGTATTTGGTGTGGATGGGTTTTCTATGCCGGATACAAATATTTCTGCATCCGACTTCGGGCTTCCATTAGGAACATTACCGGGATTGCCTGCAGGAACGTTTTCAGCAGGATCGATACGATTCATCGATACGAGCCGTTTTGATTTTGTCGCAGTGAATAGTGGAATACTCACGATGACCATTACAAATAATTTACCTGTACCAGTTAGTTTTCCAGAACCGATCATTCTTAGAAACAAATGGAGTTCACCTAACGATACGAACAGAATTGCCAGTTTTACAGTTTCAGGCACATTAAATCAAGGCAGTTCTATATCAGTGCCATCACCGCTTGATAATTATTTACTGCGTGGAATATTAACCTCAGATGCTATTAAGATTCAAACAATTGCCTCGAGTGGTTCCGTTACAATCAGCACAGTAAATGGAATTTCACTATCGTTTCAATCTACGCCTTTGATGGTTGATAGTGCGATTTCTATTATTTCAAACCAAACATTAAGTCCGATACAAAATGCAATATTTACGTTGGATGATTCTACTGTCATAAAGGATGCGGTCTTTAAAGCGGGGAGGTTTTTAATTACGCTTGTGAACAACATTAAGGTTTCTGCGGACGTGCAAGTGCAAATTAATGAATTGATCAACACGGCAACACAGGCTAGTTTTATAAAAGATTCGACCATTCAGGGCGGGGGAAGTTATATTTATCCCGTTTCCATGTCAACATTTCGCATTACAACGCCGGGTACAGGGCTGGGAACACACTTGCACTATTCTGTAAGTATTAAAGTCATCGATTCACAAGGAGAGAAAAAAGCTGTCTCTAAAAATGATGTTGTTCAGGTAGAATTGCACCCCGACCAACCTCTGGTCGCCCAATATATCAACGGTAGATTTAAACCCACACCACAGACGATCAACTCAGGATTTAAACCGGAATATAATCTCGGCACAGACATAAACAAAGTGAAGGCAGAATTGTATTTCGAAAATATGAAACTCGATTTACGTCTTCCGATGCCAGGCGGTGGAATTCCTTTCAGTTATCAAAATCTCGTATTGATTGCCAAAAATTCCAAACATAATCAAACTCGTTCGATTACTATTTTGAATGGGACTGTCGATCCTACGCAACAGAATCCGTCGATTGATATTTCACAAGAACCTAACATTGCCAACTTCACAAATTTCTTCGGTGAATTTTTCCCGGATTTACCGGATTCGTTTTTTGTTCAAGGTCTTTTAATTGCCCCCACGATAGATGCATTTGCACAGGACCAATTTTACAGTATTTATGACACGAGTAAAGTGTACCCATCATTCGATCTGAGTATTCCAACAGACCTTACCATTTTAAATGGCAGCCTCACAGATGTGGAAAAAAATCCGATAAAGGATGTGGATAAATCGATCAGTCGCAGCATTATTGATGGAACCATGAATTATGAATTCACCAATCGGATTTCGGTTGAATTGAAGTTCCAAATGAATTTTCTCAAATGGGATTCTGCAGTGACGCATAGCGACACACTGTTTAGAATTTCCCCGGATTCTCTCGTCAAAGCATCGGCAGTGGATGTGAATGGTGTCTCAACAAATTCGAAGACTACGAACATTGCAGTCATTCTCACAAGTGCACAAGTCGACATGATGAGACAAGCAGATTCAGTATATATCAAACTCTATTTTAATACAGGAAGTGGACAGAATTCGGTAAAATTTAAGAGAGATGATTATATCCGAATCCGTTCTTCCTTCATCGGACGTGCTACAATAAATAAACCGTAAAGGAAGAACAGAAAATGAAATCAAATCTCAGTGTTCTCACTATCGTTCTTTTTTCGGTCGTTCTTCATACAGCTATAGCGGGTGATCTATCAAACATTCGCGGTGTAGGAATGGGAAGAACGGTGAATGCAGTCTCGCGAGGTGTTGATGCACTTGGTATCAATCCGGCTAACATTGCCATTCCGGATCAGGGAAATTTTAACTTGAATCTTGCACCATTCGGCCTCCGTGTGAGTACAGAATTATTAGATTATGGACTGTACAAAGAATATTTCACTGGTGTCGATTCAGTTGGTAAACGTTGGGCGAAGCGTCTTGAGCCCGCGGATATGGATAAAATTCTTTCTCAAATGCCTGAGTTGCCCAAGACTCAAGTTGAAGCGGAAGCGATGCTTGGGGGTGTATCTTTTCAGAATCCTATAGTTGGCGGAATAGGATTTGCGTTTATAGAACATGCCGGAGCTGCAATAACACTCTCAAAAGATTTTTTCCGAATGGCTGCTTTTGGATTAGAGCCAGCTGGATCGGTCTACATGTTTGATGGCACTGCGGTTTCCGCATGGTGGTATGGAGAATTCAATTTATCCTATGGACGGAAGTTGCCGGTCGATCTGAAGTTCCTCAAAGACCTGTATGCTGGAATTGGAATAAAAATTATTCAGGGGTACGGAATATCAAATCCGATAAGTCAGAAATCTTCTTTTGGAAATTACCCTGATCCTGCTAATCCGTTGCAATATACATTAAGTGGCAATATCGATTTTCTCACAAGGCATGCCGGAACCGATTTTTTTAACGAGAACTCAAATGCATCGTTCACTCCAATTCCAGATCCCGTTGGTAAAGGGACAGGTTTTGATATTGGTTTATCGGGTGAATTGATCAATGGAGTGCGAGTAGCCGTGAGTGTTACTGATATTGGCAAGATCACCTGGAATAAAAACGTTATTGAAAGCTACGGCGGCGGGGCCATTAATATCACGGGTGCGACCAATGATCTCGAAGATACTTTGAAAAGCATATTCAAAGGGAAAACGCGTCCCGGCGAGTCATTTGATACAAATCTGCCGACTGCATTACGGCTAGGATTTGCGACAGAAGCATTCGAGATCCCTGCTCTAAGATTTTTACCGGGTAAGTTAATTCTCGCTTTCGATTACCTCCAGGGGTTCAACGAGTCGCTGGGTAATACAACTAAACCGCGATTTTCACTCGGTACTGAATATCGTGTATTTCCTGTTTTACCGCTGAGAACCGGCTTAGCATTCGGTGGTGGAGATAAAATGCGGTGGGCGTTCGGATTCGGACTCGATCTTCACTACTTCAGCCTGGATTTCGCTTCAGATAACTTCGGCATGGTTTTCATACCGAACAGCTTCCAAACTGTTTCGTTTTCTATGGGGATGAAGATCCGGGTGTAAAAGGAGAACATCCGGGTTCTATAAGATGTACCTGCTGAGGTCACGATTCTTGACGATCGAATTCAGTTTGTTCTGAACAATCTTCTGCGTGATAACAATGTTGGATTCGGCAATCTCATCGGGAGCGTTGAAGAGAATCTCCTCTAAGAGTGTCGTGATGATCGTGTGAAGACGTCGGGCGCCGATGTTTTCGACTTGTTCGTTCACTTCATATGCAATCTTAGCAATTTCTCTCACTGCTTCATCGTCAAATGTAATTTCTATTCCTTCCGTCTTCAACAGCGCAGCATATTGTTTGATAAGAGCATTCTGCGGCAGAGTAAGAATCTTTTCAAAGTCATCTTCCGTCAAACTTTTCAATTCAACTCGAATAGGGAAGCGTCCCTGCAACTCCGGAATCAAATCCGATGGTTTTGCTATGTGGAACGCACCCGATGCAATAAAGAGGACATGGTCGGTTTTCACCATTCCGTGTTTTGTGAGCACGCTGGAACCTTCCACAATCGGGAGCAAATCCCGCTGCACACCTTCGCGCGAGACGTCAGGTCCGGAACTATGCCCGCGTGCGCTCGCAATCTTATCAATCTCATCGATGAAGACGATACCGGAATTCTCTACTCGTTCCAATGCCTCTTTTACCACTTTCTCCATATCGATTAACTTCTGAGATTCTTCTTGTATAAGAAGTCGACGAGCTTCCGTGACCGTTACTTTACGGCGTTTCTCTTTCTTCGGAAGAATATTGCCGAACACTTCCTGCAGGTTGACACCCATCTCTTCCATGCTGAACGGACCCATCACCTGCATCGCCGGCATTTGTGCAAAGGATAATTCGAGTTCGACGATCCGCTCGTCAAGTGCGCCTGAGCGAAGCTTCTCCCGGAATTTCTGACGAGTGTTCTCATGTTCTTCCAAAGTGTCCAGAGGTGATATAGGCGGTTCAGAAGGTTTCGGACGCCGGTTGGAAGGGATAAGAATATCGAGAAGCCGTTCTTCTGTTAATTCGCGTGCTTTATTTTCTACTTCTGCTGCTTTCTCTGCCTTCACCATATTAACGGCAATTTCTGTTAGATCGCGTACAATCGATTCGACATCGCGGCCGACATAACCGACTTCAGTGAACTTCGATGCTTCAACTTTTAAAAACGGTGCATTGGAAAGTTTTGCTAATCGTCGTGCGATCTCTGTTTTACCGACACCGGTAGGTCCGATGAGAATAATATTATTGGGCATGATGTCTTCGCGAAGCGTTCCGGTGACTTGAAGCCGGCGCCATCGATTGCGAAGAGCAATGGCGACTGCTTTTTTTGCAGGATGCTGACCGATAATATATCGATCCAACTCATGGACGATTTGACGCGGTGTGAGTTCTTTTGCCGGGAGAGAAATTTGTTTTTTTGCCACGGTGCCTACAATTCTTCGATAGTGAAATTTTTGTTTGTATAGATGCAGATATCCGAAGCGGCATTGAGAGATTCCTGTACAATTTCTTTTGCGCCCATGTTCGTATGTTTGGTAAGTATACGTGCTGCTGCCAGTGCATAGCTGCCGCCTGAGCCCACCGCGACGATGCCGTCATCGGGTTCAATGACATCACCAGTGCCGGAGATGATGAGTGCATGTTCCTTATCGAGCACAGCAAGCAATGCTTCAAGTTGACGAAGATATTTATCTGTCCGCCATAGTTTGGCGAGTTCGACAGCTGCACGTGCAAGCTGTCCTTGGTATTGTTCGAGTTTTTCCTCAAACCGTTCCAGCAAACTAAAAGCATCCGCTGCTGAGCCGGCAAATCCCACAAGAACGGAATCATTGTAGAGCCTTCGAATCTTGTTCGATTTCTGCTTCATGACTGTATTGCCAAGCGTCACCTGTCCATCGCCGCCGATAGCAATATGGCCATTATGTCGTAATCCAATAATTGTCGTTGCGTGTATCTGTTTATCCTGCATGAAAGTTGTCTCCTCGTTCAATCAAACCTTCCTGCGCATCCTGGCGATAGGAAGACCAATTTGTTCGCGATATTTTGCAACAGTACGCCGGGCAATACGAATTCCTTCCTGTTTCAGCATCTCAGCGATCTTATCGTCATTCAACGGATCCTGCGGATGTTCCGCAGCAATGATATCTTTGACGCGCTGTTTAACGACCTGGTTGGAAATATCTTCACCGTTGTCGGATTCAAGCCCGGAAGTAAAGAAAAATCGCAGGGAATGAACGCCGAATTCTGTCTGCACATATTTGCTGTTGACAACACGGCTGATCGTAGAAATATCCACACCAACTATTTCTGAAATATTCTTGTAGATCATGGGCTTCAGTGACTCACCTTCTTCAAACCACTGCCGTTGCTT
Organism: Bacteroidota bacterium; assembly: GCA_050013655.1. Taxonomy (GTDB): domain Bacteria; phylum Bacteroidota; class Ignavibacteria; order UBA10030; family UBA10030; genus Fen-1298. The sequence continues at coordinate 228,394 of JBEKEV010000003.1, forward strand.
CTCGACGATGATTTTCATGACCTTCATCAAAGTCTCACGCCGCTGGTGAATGGAAGCGATGAACCATTTTGCAGCTTCAAATTTTTTCTTTACAAAATCTTTAGTTTCTACAGAAACTTTTTTTCCTTTTGGCGTCATCAATTGTTTGTAGGCACTGTTAATGCGCAACGCCGGAATGTTGCGATCATTGAGGGTGATAATGAAATCGCCATTGTCCTTCTCTACGATGAAATCCGGTGTGATATAATTCTCTTGTGCCGTAAACTCGCCTTCGCCCGGTTTTGGGTTGAGGTGTTGGATGATTTCGATGACTTTTTTCAATGTCTCACGGCTGATCGCAAGATTCTGTTCGAGATTATCAAATCGTTTAAGCTTGAAATCTTCGAAGAAAGTTGTCAGGATTTTAATGCCAAGTTCTTTCAGGGAATGTGCATATTTGCCTGCATGAAGTTGGGCGATAAGACACTCCTGGAGACTTCTTGCTGCGATGCCGGGTGGATCGAGGACAAGAATTTTCTGAAGAACCTGTTCAGCCTTTTCAACGGTAAGTATAAGTCCATAGCTGAGGTTGAGGTCTTGAACAATAAGAGTCAACTCGCGGCGCAGGTATCCATCTTTATCTACATTGCCGAGAATTTCTTCTGCAAGAAGTATCTCTTCCTCGTCTGTGACGGACATCTTCAGTTGGCTGAGGAGCCGTTCGGAGAGCGGAATAGTGGAAGGCATCGGCGACTCGTACGTATCATCTTCATCTTTTGATTTGGATGCCTCAGGGCTTTTAAATCCCGCAAGATCGTCGTTGATATAGTCTTCTATCGTGTAGTCGTCTTCGGTTTGGCTCTCTTCAATTTTTTCCTCTTGTTCTTCAACACGATCATCCTGCTCAAGTGATAAGTCCTGCTCCTCGTTCAGCTCGAGCATAGGATTCAGTTCAAGTTCCAGTTTTATTCTCTGTTCGAGTGAAAGTGTCGGCAGCTGGAGCAGTTTGAGATACTGTACCTGTTGGGGAGTAAGTCTGAGTCCAAGCCGAAGTTGTTGTGAAAGATGGATCATCTTTTCGTTCTTGATAAATTCCTATAATGCTTCTGTCTCTTTTCGTTTCCAGTCGCACGTGAATTGGAAATCTTCGTACCAAGGAGAACCAAACGCACGCACGAGCGGTTCCTTCAGAAAATTGCTTAAATATATATTCTCCTGCTCACCGCAGTCTAATGCAGGGTCGCATTCCGATATGCGTTCGTACCGTAATCGATGTGCCATACCACGATCTATCCGAATAGGGAAGAGGTGACAGGAAAGAGGTTTTCTCCATTTCAATTTGCCTTCTAAAAATGCTTTCTCAAATGCACACCGTGCAATTCCTTCTTCGTACAGTACAAAAACACATGCCCGATTGTTGAAACACATTGTGGTGTACGCCTTTGGCTCGCCTTCGAAAAGTCCGAATTGCACTATGGTATCGAGATGCGCTTGCGGAAGATACGATTTGATAATAGGGAAAGAATGTTCGATCCGTTCAAGTTCTTCATCGAGTAACGGAGCACCTTGGCCGCCGTGTAATGTGCAACAAGCGCCTTTGCACGCGGAAGTGTTGCATGCAAATCTGATCTCTGGAATATTGTCTTCCACAATAATTTTTTGAAGCTCAATCATCTTTTTACCTGATTTAACCAAAGGTAGTATAGCGAAAATTCCACTTATAGGAAAGCAATGAGAATTATGAACGGATAAATAATTTTCCCGGTAATTGACGCACCACACTTTTAAATTCTAACGAAAGAAGGGTCACCAGAACGTCGGAAGTTGAAGAATCTGCTTGCTCGGCAAGGGTATCGATATGAATCGGTTCTGAACTTAAAAAATCAAGAATAGTGCGTTCAGGCAGGGTCAACTCAATGGCGGGTCTCTGCATTGGTTCGTCGAGAGAGAGGCGAAGTTGAAGTCGAAGCTCTGCAAAAATATCATCTACACACGTAACAAGTTTTGCGCGGCCATCGCGAATGAGTTTGTTCGATCCGGCACTGCGCTTCTCAGTGATGTTGCCGGGAACCGCGAACACTTCTCGATCTTGATCGAGTGCCGTGGTTGCGGTAATGAGTGCACCACCATCTTCCGCAGATTCTATGACGACCGTACCGAGCGTCAATCCGCTGATGATACGATTGCGTCTCGGAAAATTCGATGCATCGGGTTTTGTTCCCATCGGAAACTCTGAGACGACTACCCCTTCTTCGGCAATATGGTCCATAAGCTTTTTGTTTTCAGGAGGATACGGAACATCTAAACCGGAACCGATAACGGCGATAGTCCGCGTTCCGCATTTTAACGCTGTCGAATGAACAAAAGTATCAATTCCGCGTGCCAGTCCACTGACAAGTGTGATGGATTGCTTGGCGAGATCGCGTGTCATATTCTCTGCAACAGAGTGGCCGTATGAAGTAGGATGGCGTGTGCCTACGAGAGCAATGGCGCGAGAGTCGAGTTCTTTAAATTTCCCGAGTACAAAAAGAAAAGCAGGTGGATCGTAAATTTTGCGAAGCAGATCGGGGTACTCTTTGTCCCATACGGTTACGATCCTGCCGCCAAGTTTATTCAGCCGCTTCAGTTGGTCGTCAGCAAACTTCTCGCCATTGCTGTGGTGAAGGATGTTCGAGGCGAGTTTCTTATCGATTCCCGGAACAGCAATCAATTCGCGTGCCGGCGCTTGAAAAACATTCTCGGGGGTTTTGAAATATGCAACAAGTGCGCGAATTTTTTGCGGGCCAATGCGCGGCACGGAAGAAAGCTGGAGAAGTGCGCGAACGTTTATCATAAGGAAATATGTTACTGCTATTATTGAATAAATATCATTGACCTGTTCAAGGTCAATGCGGCGAATTCAATCCAATTCCAACCGGAGAAATTTGCATCGGTATACCTAATGCGTACGTGTCGATTTCAACGAGTGCAAGGCGCGAATTATTCCGATCGTAAAAGACACCACCAGCGTCGTAAAACAATACTCTTTTCATCATGCAAGAATCTTCGCTGTGAATTTCTTTACAAGTTCATCAGCTTCAGTCTTCGTGTGTGCCTCCGCGATGATGCGGATGATCGGCTCGGTGTTCGATTTTCTCAGATGTACCCATGATTCCAGGAAATCAATCTTTAATCCATCATCAGTGTTGATCGTATCGCTCACAGAATGTTCAACCGCCAAGTGTTTGAGAATTGCATCGGGATTCAAAGTGCCGAGATCGACTTTTCCTTTCGTGATACAATACTGCGGCAGGGCAGCTTTCAATTCTGATAATGTTCCGCCGAATTCAGTAAGATGCTGGAGAACAAGCGCAATTCCAACAATGGCGTCACGACCGAGATGGACTTTCGGAAGAATAACGCCGCCGCTTCCTTCACCGCCGATCACTGCACCGACTTCCTTCATCTTCTTGGCTACGTTCATTTCACCAACGGGAGTACGAAGAGTAGAAGCGCCATATTGCTTCGCGACGTCTTCCACGGCGCGTGTTGTGGAAAGATTCACAACAACTTGTAAAGTGATGGGATTTGAGATTTTGGATTTTAGATTTTTGTTGAAATATTTTTCTAAGATAAATTTCACACAAGATGTAATGGTATATTCTTCACCGAACGGTTCACCTTTTTCGTTGATAAGGACGAGACGATCGACATCCGGATCTACGGCAATACCGATATCGGCATGCTGTTCACGCACTTTGGCGCAGAGCGAAGTAAGATTTTCAGGGATTGGTTCCGGTGTGTGTCCAAAAATGCCGGTCATCTCACAATGGATCGGAATGATTTCGCAGCCAAGTTCTTCCAGCAAACGAGGGACAATAATTCCTCCTGCCGAATTGACGCAATCCAATACAACTTTAAATTTACGTGCCCGAATTTTTCCAATATCGATATAGGAAAGAGAAAGTACTTCGCGAATGTGTTCATCAAGAAATGTTTCTTGAAGTGTGTACTTGCCTTGTTTATCCCACGAAATATATTTCATCGATTGTTCGGCAAGACGCCAAAACTTACGATTTTCATCCACATCTAAAAATAAACCGGTGGAAGCGAAGAATTTGAGTCCATTCCATATCATCGGATTGTGACTGGCGGTAATCGAAATACCGCCTGCGGCTTTCAGTTTCTCAATAGCAAGTGCAACCGTTGGTGTTGGACAGATGCCCAAATCTGTTACATTACAGCCCATCTGCAGTAAGGTAGAAGCAACGATATCTAAAACATTTTTGCCAGTGATGCGTCCGTCTCTGCCGACTATGATGTGCCCGCGATTGCAGTAGAGAGCGTATGCCGAAGCATAGTGAACAATAGTTTCAGGTGTGAGAGTTTCGCCAACAACTCCGCGAATTCCTGAAATACTAACCATCAATGCCATGCGTAAAAACCTCTTTTTTTCTGCGATAATCTACACAGAAAGGTGTGGAGAATCAAGATAAGTGAGAAGTCATTTCATCCACTTTTCAGGTTTTTGCTTTTGCATCTCAAAAAGAAATTGAATATTTTATTTTTCAGAAATCATCGCTAAAAGAAAACAAACTGCAGGCAAGTTTGGAGGTAGCTCGTTACAATGGAACCAATAGATTGTGCGAAGATACCGGTAAATAGCGAGATGTATTCCGCCAAAGCCGGTTCGTTGTATTTGGGGAACACACACGAAAAAATTCAAAATTACTGTCCACCTGAAGAAGAAGGAAACGCATTATGAGAACGACTTATACATTCCTATTTATCTGTCTGCTCATATTGGTCATTCTAGTGCCCGCTTTTGGACAGTGGGTGCAGACTAGTGGACCCGGCGCCAAGGTCACTTGTTTTACGAAAAATGGTACGACACTTTATGCTGGAGTTATTGGCGGCGGCGTTTTTGCCTCCATCGACAATGGTGGAACCTGGTCTGCCGTCAATTCGGGATTGGCAAATTATAATGTTCGTGCACTTACCGTGTACGGATCGAATCTTTTTGCAGGGACTTTCGGCGGCGGAGTTTTTAGCTATAACGGCGACCATTGGACCGCGGCCAATACAGGATTAACGAACATGTACGTTATCGCCTTTGCAGTGAAAGGAACGATTCTCTTTGCGGGAACCGCGAACGGCGGCGGCGTTTTTCTTTATAATGGAGCACACTGGACTGCCGCCAACGCAGGTTTACCAAACTCAGATGTCCAGGCTCTTTTGGTAAATAGTGCGAATCTGTTTGCAGGAACCGGCATTGGAGTCTATCTTTCCATCGATAACGGTGCAAGCTGGAATATCAGCGACACCGGCCTGACAAATACTGATGTTACACATCTCGTTATGAGCGGTACAAATCTTTTTGCTGGAACTTGGGGCGGCGTCTTTCTTTCCACGGATGCTGCTGCAAGCTGGACCAAAGTCAGTACTGGTTTAGCAAACCTGCACGTTCATACGCTCGATATAAGCGGCTCAAATCTTTTTGCGGGAACAGAAGCCGGCGGAATTTTTCTCTCTACTAATAACGGCTCAAACTGGTCTGTCGCTAACATGAGCATACCAAATGTTCCTATCAACGACATTTTCGCCGATGGTTCTAATATATTTGCCGGCACGTATGGCAACGGAGTTTTTCTGAGCACGAGCAATGGAGCTAAATGGGTTCAAGCCAATATAGGATTAGAACCGAAGGTTAATGCACTTGCAGTAGCCGGTTCGAATCTCTTTGCGGGGACGGACGCCAATGGGATATTTCGTTCCTCAAATATCGGCGCTAGTTGGGCCACAGTCAATTCGGGATTACCGAGCCGAATTGTCCATGGAGTAGCAAGTCCCACAGTTACTGCACTTGCTGCAAGCTCTGATAGTGTCACCCTCTTTGCCGGGATGGATACTGCCGGAGTTTTTATTTCCACGAACAGCGGAACAAACTGGAATTCGGATTTTGGGAAATGGGAACAGGATACGGCTATTTTTATTATATTTCAGCAAGCGTTCTATTGCAAGTCTATTTTGGCGGATGAAACGCATATTTTTGCAGGCGGTGTTGATACTTCAGACTTTTATGGAAACTTGAACGTTGTCACGTCATCTACCGATAACGGGATAAGTTGGACATCTTGGAATAGTATTGGAATACCGTTGTCAAACGACTTGCCGTGTACTGCTATTTCTTCTTTTACCGTGAACGGCACAAATCTCTTTGCCGGAACAAATGCCGGTGTCTTTCTATCGGCGGATACCGGTCGTGACTGGATTCAAGTCAATGCAGGCTTGACAGATACCAATGTCTTTACGCTTTCTGCGAGCGCCGGGTTTGTTTATGCAGGAACGAATAGCGGCGTTTTTCGATCTACAGATAATGGCACAAGCTGGAATCCAGTCAATAACGGTTTGACTAATACACACGTGTACACTCTTAAGGCTAAGCTGCCCATTAGCAAAGGAGGAATCGTAGACCTCTTTGCAGGGACCGATGGCGGTGGTGTTTTTCTTTCGACTAACAATGGTACAAACTGGACCGGAGTAAATACAGGATTAATGGACACACATATTCGTGTACTCACGCTCGATGGATCAGGGAATCTCGTTGCCGGGACTGCCGGCAGCGGCGTTTGGTTCCGGCCTCTATCAGATATGATTACAAGTGTTAATGAACAGGATCGAATGTTACCACGAGGATATTCCCTCGATCAGAACTATCCGAACCCGTTTAATCCAACGACAGCAATCACATTTTCTGTAGCGACGTATAGCCATACGTCCCTGAAAGTGTATGACATCCTGGGCCGCGAAGTGGCAACGCTGGTGAACGAACAGAAACCGGCGGGAACATATACACAGAAATGGAATGCGGAAAATTTCCCAAGCGGCGTGTATTTCTATCGTTTGCAAGCAGGCTCATTTACGGAAACAAAGAAACTTGTTCTATTAAAATAAGATGAATGAACGAATAAGAGTATTTCTTTTTAAAAATAGTATTTGAAAAACAGAAGAAGATATTCTGAAGAGCGGGAATCGAACAGATGAAATCTAACTATTCCGCTCAATAACAAAACGAACAAATTGAAGAAGAGATTGTTTCTCCGGTGAATCAGGAAAGGAGGAGAGACAAGCACGGGCATTCGCTGCAAACTCTTCAGCTTTTTGGAGTGAATACTCGATGCCGCCGTTCTTCCGGACAAAGTCGACTATCCATGAAACATCTTTTTGCTTCGCGCCCTTTTTTACGAATCGCAATGCTTGCTGTGCTTCATGCCGATCGCTTTGATGAAGCGAATAGATGAGCGGCAGTGTGAGTTTCTTTTCTTTAATATCACCGCCGGTTGGTTTGCCAAGAATGTTCTTTCGCCCAAGATAATCGAGCAGATCGTCCCGTATCTGGAATGTCAGTCCGACATTCTCACCGTACGCTTTCAATAAATTTCTTTTCTCTGGATCTTCCGTCGTACTTGCAGCACCAATATCCGTGCACGCTGAAAAGAGCGATGCCGTCTTATCGCTGATGATCTTGATATAGGTCTCTTCGTCAATATTCAGCTGCCGGCTTTTTTGAATTTGCAGCAATTCTCCTTCGCTCATGCGTTTCACTGCGAAAGATGTTGAATTTAAAAAGTAATAATCATGGTACTCCAGCGATAACAACAAGCCGCGTGAAAGGAGATAATCGCCCATCAGCACAGCCACTTTATTTTTCCAGACAGCGTTGATGGAAGCAAAACCTCGGCGTGTATCGGCATCGTCGACGACATCATCGTGAACAAGTGTAGCGGAATGCAGAAGCTCGATGAGGGTAGCAGCGCGGTAGGTGCTGTCATTGACCTCGCCGCATAACTTTGCACTGAGCATCACCAGCAAAGGACGAACGCGTTTTCCCTTCTGGCGAAGGATGTAGCGCGTAACGAGATACACCAGAGCAACCTGAGACCGCATCGCTTCTCGAAAAACGCTATCGAACTTCTTGAGTTCTTGCGTGACCGGCTCGCGAATACTATCGAGTGAACTCTCTGACGGATGAAATATACTCATGCGGCATCCTCAGGGGAAGACGCTGTCTTCTTTTGTGAATACTTCGAGATGAAAATGCTGACCTCATATAAAAGGTACATCGGCAGAGCGAGAAGAGTTTGCGTTACCATATCAGGAGTCGGTGTAACGACTGCAGCAATAATAAAGATGACAACAATGGCGTGACGACGGTACTTGCGCATGAAGCCGGGAGACAGTATTCCCATCTTGGATAAAAAATAAGAGATCATGGGAAGTTCAAAAACGAGTCCGGCACCAAGCAATAATGTAAGCATAAAGCTCACGTATTGATCGAGAGCAATATTCATGTCGATATTCTGCGTACCAAACGAAGCAAAGAAAGCAAGTGCCCCGGGTAATAAAATATAATATCCGAATACTACGCCGGTAAAAAAACAAAACGATGTGAAGAAGACAATACGCGAGATGTAACGGCGCTCTTTTGGGAGCAATCCGGGAGCGACAAATGTCCAAAGACAGTAAATGGTATACGGCATGCTGAGAATGATTCCGCATATCAGTACAGCTTCCATATACAGCATCACAATACCGTAGGGCGAAAGCACTTGTACCTTTACGCCCACTGACCGAAGCGGATGCAACAGTACATTTTGAACAATGAAGTCAGCGAAGAAGACACAAAGGATTGTCCCGACAAGAATTCCTATAAGCGCTTTAATGATTTTTGAACGAAGTTCGTCGAGGTGTTCCAGAAAAGACATTTCCTTTTGGCTGGGAGATTTTTCAGCCGATTGGAATATCTTACCAAGAATGGCTTTGGTAATGCTCATCAAGTACCACTATATCAGTTCGGGGTACAACGGAAATTTTGCACAGAGTGTCTTTACATCTTCGCTTACTTGCTTCAGTACTTTTTCATCCGTTCGGTTGCTCAGCACACGATCGATGAGACCAGCGATGATTTCCATTTCCGGTTCTTTCAGTCCGCGCGTTGTAACAGCAGGCGTACCAACGCGAATACCGCTGGTGATGAGCGGCGATTTGTCGTCAAATGGCACGGCATTTTTATTCACCGTAATCCCTGCAAGATCCAGCGCTTCCTGGGAATCCTTACCGGTGAGATTTTTATTTCGTAAGTCGATCAACATGAGATGATTGTCTGTCCCGCCGGAAATAATATTGTATCCGTGCTTTACTAATGCCGCCGAGAGAGCATGAGCGTTCTTGATGATTTGTTCTGCATAGGCGCGGTATTCCGGCAGAAGATTTTCACCGAAGGCAACTGCTTTTGCAGCTATCACGTGCATGAGTGCGCCGCCTTGAACACCGGGAATAACCATCGAATCAATTAATTCCGACATCATTTTCTTGCGGCCGGATTTTGGTGCTACCTGTCCAAATGGATTCTCGTAATCCTTGCCGATAAGAATGAGTCCGCCACGAGGACCTCGGAGCGTCTTATGAGTTGTCGATGAAACGACGTGACAATAAGGAAGCGGATCGTTGTGTAATTTTGCCGCGATCAATCCTGCTGGATGTGCAATATCGGCAAAGAGGAATGCGCCAACCTTGTCTGCAATTTCGCGGAACGCTTTATAATCGATGTTGCGCGAATAGGCACTAGCTCCAACTGTAATCATCTTAGGCTTCACGCGCTTTGCTGTTTCTTCTACATCGTTGTAATCGATGCGGCCGGTATCCTTCGAAATGCCATAGGCTGTAAAACGATACAATTGTCCGGAAAAGTTCACCGGAGATCCATGCGTCAAGTGGCCTCCATGAGAAAGATTCATACCCAGAACAGAGTCGCCAGGTTTGATGAAAGAGAAATAAACTGCCATGTTCGCTTGCGAACCGGAATGCGGCTGCACGTTGACATATTCAGCGCCGAATAATTTTTTTGCACGATCGCGTGCTAGATTTTCGGCAATGTCGACAAATTCGCAGCCCCCATAATAACGCTTCGCAGGATATCCTTCCGCATATTTGTTCGTCAGAGCGCTTCCCATTGCTTCCAGTACGGCAAGGCTCACGAAGTTCTCGGAAGCGATAAGTTCCAGTTTGGTGTTTTGTCTATGAACTTCGCTTTGAATGGCGGCATAGACTTCTGAATCGGCGTTCTTAAGGTTTTTCATGGGAAAATTATTAATAGAGAGTGATGAACATTTTAGTGGATTCTAGAGATCTGTCAACGAGTGAATCTTTTCTATGCGGCACATGTGTCGCTCGCCGCCGCTAAAAGGAGTTGAGAGAAACGTTTTCACAATTTCTGTTGCTGTTTCCCAGCTAATGATGCGTGCCCCAAAACAGAGAATATTGGCATCATTATGTTCGCGTGAAAGTTTTGCAGAGGCAGGGGATTCACAGGCAGCAGCTCGGATTCCTTTATGTTTGTTGGCGACGATTGACATGCCAATTCCCGTTCCACAGATGAGAATCCCTTGCAGGCATTTTCCGGATGCGACCGCCTTCGAAACAATATGCGCAACATCTGGATAATCAATGGGGTCTGGAGAAGTAGTACCAAAATCCTGGTACGGCTTTCCGATTTCATCCAGAAGCTTTTTCACTCGCTCTTTATATTCAAACCCTGCATGATCACTGCCGATAGCTATCATAGAATTTACTCTTCATCAAATTTGAGAAACCAAAGTTCACTTGCTGATACGGCAACAGAAAGACGAACGATTATGTCTTTCTGTAAATTATTATCGGTCGTACCGCGCAACCCAACCTGCAAACCGATATTGATCCAAGACTCAGGCCCCATAGGAAGTCCGACACCGCCGCTCATTAAAACCTCGTTGATTCCCACACCGTTGATTTGGTAATAGGTGGAATTATACGCAAATCCGGCACGGTAAAATATTCGTTTCCAATAGGTGTCTGCTCCTTTTTCAGGTATTGCCTCGAAACCGATACTCGTACGGTAAGAATTCCGAAGTGAAACTGGATCCAAAGCAAAAGGCTTGAGGTTTCCCCAATTTTCAAATACAAAGTCGCCGAGGAATCTGTACCGGTTTTGATATAAATAAGAGAGTCCAAACCCTGCGGAAAGGGGAATGTCGTCAGTTCCATTTTGATTAGTTGTGTCGCCTTCTGAATAAATCCTCTCAATATTCGCGTCGAGCGAACTTGCAGTCGTCAGAGTCAACCCAAGAGACAAATTATGCAGCGAGGGAAGACCGAGGAGTTGGTCTATGCCTTCATAAATTGCTCCCAATGTGAATGTGAAACCGGAATAATAAATAGTGCGATCAAAAGTAGTGCTGGTGTAATAGCTGCTATCAAAACTGGATGTTTGATATTGACGTGTACTGCCATACATATAATTCAAACGGGCGCCAAGATGTAATGTGTTTAGCGGTGATCCGGAAAGTCCAAGTCCTAGATAGGAGAGTCCGCCGCTGCCGTAGAAAGTTTGATGTTGAACGGATCCGGATAGGGTGTCAAAGTTGGAAGAGCTAATCGCATAATTCACCTTGCTATACGGAGTGGCTTCTATCGACATAACAATGCCATTCTCTTGAGATATTGGAAACGCAAAGGCAAGACCTTGCAATCCGCCTGTGGAATAGAATGAAGAGCCACTGCTATCTTTCGAGGAAAAGCCGTCGTATTCAAATCCGGCAGAAAATCTTGTAAAACTAATACGACTCATACCGGCGGGATTCAAAAGGTTTATGCTTCCATCATCCACAAGAGCTATGCCTGTTCCTCCCATTGCATAGATTTGACTGTCGCCATAGCGGAGTATGTCTCCAAATCCATACCGTGAGTAAGATGATCCACCTGCATGGACGATGAGGGGGAAAAGAACGGTGAAGATTGTCAGAGTAACTTTAATTCGGAAATAGTTCATAGTCAAAGACTGTTTCAACGTTTGACAGAATACGTGATGATAATTCGTGGTCTAAGTTTTATATCGGCGGCGGCTTCGCTAAAAATCGTAAATAAATCAAAGGAATCACTCTCGAAATAGCCGCATAACGCAACCTTTCGCGCTGATGAATTGTTCAACCAACGCGTGGCGAGCCCTGCTGATTCAAATGAATACATGACATGACCGGAACTATCTGCCGAACGCTGGCTCAACGCAGAAAACGATCCATCAGATATACTGTCTGTTGCTACGGAGAGTGCATAGAGTGAATCATGCAAAAATGGAGTAGGGAAGAAATTGAATTGAGGCGAGGATTTGCTCGCATTTAATGTTACTTGAAGGACCGCCCGATGAATAGAAACAGGCCATGTCGTCAAGATGCGGTCAAACGAGATAAGTCCTCGATAGGAAATGCCGCTTTGGACATAAATCAAATTGTTATCTGTGATGAGACTTGCACGATCAATTGTAGAAACGTATTTAGAACTGCTGACTTTGTGAACATACGTATTTGGACCGTAGGCTCCATTATAATTAACATAAAGCGTAGGTTGATAGGATGTATCCGATGCGTAATACGAATAAAATCCTCTGATCACATTTGAGGATGATGGGTCCGGACTAAGGATAATCCCATCATTCAAATGCATGGTGTCTGAATTTGTGGAGAACCAATCGCGTAGCATACTAGTGTCTGGAATTTCAATCGTAACCCAATCAGTGTCGCCTGCTTGAATCGTGGAGGAATATTTAGTACCGATATCGTAATAATAATTGTAAGGTGCCTGAGCAACAGTATTGAGACTAAGCGAATCATAGGTAAGTGAGTCGCCTGCCCAACTTGCTCGTGCACGATACGCATTAAAGGGCAAAACAGACATCGACTGGCCAAAATGATAAACTGATTTTAATAGAATCGTGCCGCTGGTAATCGTTACGCCAATCATTGAGTCGGGCCATGAACTAAATTTCAAGCATGCCCAAGCTTGACATGTTTGATATTTGCCGAGCATGAATCGGTCAATCGTTGAAGTGTACAAAAGATTTGGGAGAGAGGAATGACCTGTGGCATAGAACGTATCAACTTGAACTGTACCAAGGTATCCTACCGGTTGTGTCGCGGCTCCAACTGAATCAGGGGCATCATTACATCCAAAGGATAAACACAGCATTGTTCCTATGCAGAAGAGGGGGAAAAAACGGGATGACTTCAAAATTCGATATCCTTTAATCTTTTTCAAGTAATGTGAGATGAGAAAGCGAATAAATTATTCTAGTACCATTGTGCACAGGCTTCTGGTGGCTGCCGTACAAAAACAAACACAACACGGAGGAGTCAATGAAAAGCCATTTCTCTGTCAGGAACAAGTACTGTTGCTGCTGATAGTGCCGTCGTGATTGCAAACAATTCCAGTATCATCCAGTGCTATGCGTTATGCCTCAAAAGTTCTTTATATAAATTGATGTACTTCCGTGCAGAATTTTCCCATGAAAAATCTTGTATCATGCCATTTCGCATGAGCCGCTTCCATTCTTCGGGTTGTTGAAAGACCTTCAGTGCACGCTGAATGACTTTCATCAATTCCTTCGAATCGTACTTTTCAAACTTGAAACCGGTTCCCTTTCCGTTTCCTGTGTAATCTTCTACTGTATCATCTAACCCACCTGTCGCACGAACAATAGGAACCGTACCATAGCGCATACTGTACATCTGATTGAGACCACACGGTTCGTACTTAGACGGCATAAGGAACATATCCGTTCCAGCTTCGATCAAATGTGCAATTTCATTGTCGTACCCTATAACCACTGCAATGCGTTTGGAATGTTTCTTTTGAATAGCTTCGATTTTTTTTTCGTATTCTCTTTCACCTGCTACCAGCATCACGAATTGTAAGTCAAGCCGAATAATATCCTCAATAATTTCAAAGACCAGGTCGAATCCCTTCTGATCTGCAAGACGACTGATCATTCCAATCACCGGGCGGTTCTCAGAAAATTCCAATCCGAATTTTGTGAGCAACGCTCGTTTATTATCTACCTTTGCTTCAATGGATTTTACATCATATTTTCGGAAAGAGAATTCATCTGTGGCAGGATTCCAGATTTGATAATCGATACCATTGAGAATTCCATGCAGGTCTTTTCGCCGGGTCGAAAGAAGTCCGTTGAGCCCGGCACCAATTTCGGGAGATGTACAGATTTCATCGGCATATTTCTCGCTTACAGTCGTTATAGCGTCGGAGAAAAACAATCCAGTCTTGAGGAAGTTGAAGTTTCCGTACGCTTCTACACCGTTGGAACGAAACAACTCTTCAGGCAAATTTGATTTAGCAAAGGACTCCTTGGAAAATGCACCCTGATATCCCATGTTATGAATCGTGAAAACCGTTTTCATCGATTTGAAGAACGGATCAGTCAAGAACATCGTTTTGAGATAGGCAGGGATAAGTCCTGTCTGCCAATCGTTGCAATGGATGATGTCCGGCTGCCAACCAAGCCGCTTCAAGGTCTCTATGACACCACGGCAGAAGAAAATGAACCGTTCATCATTATCCTTATAATCTTTTTTCGTTGTCGGACTTTGGTAAATGCCATCGCGGTCAAAGTAATTTGTATTATCGAGAAAATAGACTTGAACTTTTTCTTTTAAATTATTGATAAATGATGATTTTACGTTCCCAAGTTCGGTCAAACTGCCGACCGGAATGGGGATTCCATGGAGACGGATGATATCGTGTAATCTGAACTTTCGCTCGCCGATAAATCGATATCGCGGCATCATAATGCGGATTTCATGCCCGAGATCTTTGACTGCCTTCGGAAGAGCACTGGAAACATCGGCAAGCCCGCCGGTTTTAGCGAAAGGTTCTACTTCGCTCGAAACAAAAAGAATGTTGAGTGGTCTTGACATATCACCTGATAGAGGATAAATTCATTTGCAAAGCTAATTTACCCAAATGTTGCCACAACTGCAAAACAATTCTTGGAATATCAGCGATATGATGTAAGTTTTCTTCAACCGCTCTTTTTCTGTGATATATTCCAATTTTACTTGCTTGACAATCTTCATTTCATTCATTAACTTACCATAAGTTCATGACATGCTGTTCTATTAATGGAGAGTATATCGAAGGCTTGATAAAGGTTCATTCCTAAAGTGTCGTAGGGTAAAAAGTTAGGAATTGTATTTGCCGTAGGAACCTTTTTCAAGTTCGGCTGAGACTCTCTTAATACATGTTTAGCCGAACGAGAAGACCATTATTTCTCGGTCGGCTTTTTTTATGAAAAAAACTATTGCCATATTTTCCTTGATCTTTGTCGGAACTTTGACCGGCATTGCTCAACCGATGACAGATATACGCATCGTGAGCGAAGATCAACATTCTGTAGTTCTTGAGTTTACACCGCACATTCAAGCTGAACGTGTTTCTGGAAAACAGGGCACTATCTTTACTCGATTTCGGTTCTTCGAAAGTCAAATAGCATACGATTTAACAGGCAGAACCGATTTTATCCGGGCTGTTCTTTTGCTCCTTCCGTCTCCACAGTATTCGCTTCAAGTCTTAGCAAGTGAATATCAAATCAGAGATACGGTCAAGCTCCTGCCTAAGCCAACGAGGAAGGCGCTCAAGAGTTTCGGCGTCAGCGAAAGCTATGATGATACGAGTTTTGCTCGAACAGCACTAGCACCGGGACAAAACGTTCTCGCCGAGCTTATTCATGTTGGGCAAACGAGCATAGGATGCGTTGGAACTCTTCTCTTGCACCCTGTTCAGGCGATTGACAAAGAGAAGGTCAAGATTTATTCGCGCATTGTTGTTCGGCTTAATTTTACAAACGCTTTTCCTGCCGGTTTGAGTTCTTCTTGTCTGCTGAGGGGCGAGTTGCCACAAAAAGCTCAATTAGCAAAAATGGCAAAAGTAAGTTCCCGGCAATCTGTAAATGAAGATTCTCCGCTTGCGCAAGGCGAATGGTATCGCATAGAAGTATCAGATACTTCAACCGGCATGTATAAATTGGATTATAATTACTTCCGCAGTCTGAATATATCGATAAGCGATATCAACTCCATCAGAATATACGGAAATGGAGGCTTGGCAATTCCGGATGATAATACGAGCCCGCGGCCAAACACGTTGTTGGAAATTCCGCGGTTGGTGGTAGACCAAAACAATAATGGAATTTTCGATCCAGAAGATTATGTAATCTTTTACGGCAGGGGAGTGAGAGGTTGGCACTATAACGGAGGCAATACTTTTCAGCATTATATTAATCCGTACACAGAAAAAAATTATTACTTTTTTACAATTACGCAAGGCCACGGCAAGCAGATGGATACACTTTCTGCTTCAGCCATTTCTCCATCAGCACTCCAACCGACAAATTTTCAGGAAAAATTATTCGTTGAAGAAGAAAAGCATAATCTCCAGAATTCGGGGCGTCTATGGGTTGGGAAATTATTTACGGATATTGATAATAGTGACACATATAATAATTCGCTGCCGGGATTGGTTGCAACATCTCCAGTTACATATCAGTTCAAATTTTTGCACAGATCTGCAACATTAGATTATGCGGATATCTTTGAGAGTGGCCAACATCTCGGATCTATAGCGATGAGTAGCACCCCCATGGGCCCATACGATTATAGTTACGCTACGGAACATCTTTTTAGTGCAACGCAGACAGGTGGAATATCTAATAGTACCAGTAGTGTAAAAATTCAAGTGACCAGCAATAATACGGACGCGGATACATGGTTGGATTGGATGGAAATATATTATCATCGAAGGTTTGAAGCTGTCAACGACGTTCTTATCTTTACAACGCCCGATCTCGAAGGATTGGTCCAGTATGATATTAGTAATTTTTCGAGTGATATCCGGGCATTTGATGTTACCGATCATAGTAATGTGAAAGAATTAAAATATTATTCCGCTGATTCCACAGTATGCACAATCCAGCTTCAGCAGACAGGCGGATCCGTTCGTGAAATCGCAGTGGTCGGTACAACTGGATTTAAAATCCCTGCAACAACGACAAAAATTGAAAACACGATAAATCTGCATAATGTTCAATCACAGTATGATTTCATAATTATTTCTCCAACGGAATTTTTATCAGCAGCGAATCTCTTAAAGGCACATCGTGAATCTCACGATAGTCTTCGAACTCTCGTTGTGGATATCAATCAAATCTATAGCGAATTTTCAGGCGGTATTCCAGACATTCTTGCAATACGAGAATTCTTGAGATATACTCAAGCGAATTGGCAGAGTCCTTTTCCGAAATATGTCCTCCTATTTGGTTGGGGATATTTCGACTATAAGAATATTAGCTCAAATCAACGTAATTGGATTCCTCCATACGAAACAGAAGAATCCCTTGATAAAACTAATTCAAGTTATGCAACTGATGATGAATTTATTCTTTTAGATTCACTAAAATCTGTCTATTCTGCAGCAATAGGACGTCTTCCTGCTCGCAGTGTCCAAGAGGCATCTGTGTTGGTCAATAAAATTATTTCGTATGAGACGACTGCTCCTGTTGATCAGTGGCGAAATAGTTTTACATTTGTCGCTGACGATGGAATAACTTCAGATCCAAACGATCCGGATGATGGAACTATGTTTACGGATCCGACCGAAGCACTTGCCGAAAGCAATGCTGCTAAAAGTTATGAAAAGAAAAAAATTTACATAGTCGAATACCCAACTGTGAACAGCGCTTTAGGTCGCAGGAAACCCAATGCAAATACGGCGATTGTTGATGCAATAAATCAGGGTACACTTTATACAAATTTCATCGGTCACGGGAATGATAAACAATGGACGCATGAAGATATTTTCGATCGAGACAGTGATCTGCCGAAACTAAGCAATCAGAATAATTTAACTTTCGTTGTTGCAGCATCATGCGAATTTAGCTTGTATGATGATCCAAGCATACTCAGTACGGGCGAACAACTTGTAACCATGGAGCAAGGGGGAGCGATTGGGACTTTCGGAGCAGCGCGTAAAGTCTATAATACCCCCAATGTTGCGCTCAATACAAGTTTTTTTTCCTATCTGCTAACAAAGGATAGTACCGGAAGAAATCCAAGATTAGGGGATGCGGTACAACTTGCAAAATCTGATAACTCTGATGCAATGAATACTCAAAAATTTCACCTATTCGGCGATCCGACACTTCGACTTCTCATACCGAAGAACGTTGCATCGGTTGATAGCGTGAATGGGAGATCAACATCGAGTATGGTTGCAATAAAATCCTTGGGGCACGTACCTATTCAAGGTGCAATGAGACTGAAGAATGGGACACCAATAACATCATTCCAAGGGAAAGGTACACTCCAGGTTTTCGATTCGCAAAGAGAAGTTCACATCGTAGAAGGAATTGGAGATTTTCGATTTAAGGAAAACGGCGGTTTGCTCTTTCGCGGTGGTGTATCTATTAATAATGGGCAATTTGAAATGACTATTCCTATACCCAAAGATGTGACGTTCGGGAATCAATCGCGAATTTCGATGTACGCATGGAATGACGAGACCGATGGAGCGGGATATACTGAAAATGTAATGATCAATGGAATCGATTCAACCGCAGCAATTGATACGGTCGGACCGCAAATTTCGATATATCTCAATGATCTTAATTTTCGTACTGGAGATGTTGTAAAAAGCAATCCAGTCTTGATCGTTCGATTACATGATGAAAGTGGTATCAACACGTCGACGGCTGGCGTAGGGCATCAATTATCGGCAACGATCAGCAACCCGGAGCGGACTTTTGATCTTTCGAATTATTATCAAAGTGATATTGACACATATAAATCAGGTGAAGTAAGCCATCTTTTAGGCGATCTCATAGGCGGCGATCTCAGTGAGGGCAAATATACATTGAGCATAAAAGCATGGGATGTTCAGAACAATTCATCAGAGGCAGAAACAAATTTTGAGGTCTCTATTGCCGATGATCTCACAATGTTGAATGTGGTGAATTATCCCAATCCATTCTCGAATTCCACGACCTTTACCTTCCAGCGTAATGGAATCGATCCGATCGATGTAGAGATAAGAATATTTTCAATCGCGGGCAGACTTATCGGGAAAATGGCCGTCCAAAATATCACGGATCGTTCTGTAAGAATTCCATGGGATGGAAGGGATAATGATGGAGATCGTCTTGCCAATGGCGTCTACTTGTATAAACTGATTGCACGTAGTCAAAATGGGCAACACACAAACGAAACCATCGGCAAGCTCGCTGTTGTGCGCTGAAATGATAATGTAGCGTTCAGAATATTGAAAAAGGATGTTCTCTAAGTAGAATCTCAAAATACATTCAAGTATATTCTAGAAAATGCAAAGGTACTCAACACTTACAGTCTGGAGGTTACATATATGATGAAGAAAATTATTGTCGTTCTGTTTGTATTCGGATTATTTTTCTCGAATATTGCCCGAGCTCAAACGACACAAACGACAGCAGTCCCATTTTTGCTCATA
Source organism: Bacteroidota bacterium (assembly GCA_050013655.1). Lineage (GTDB taxonomy): Bacteria > Bacteroidota > Ignavibacteria > UBA10030 > UBA10030 > Fen-1298. Next base: position 247,750 of record JBEKEV010000003.1, read on the forward strand.
GCACCGGATTCGCGTTCAGGTGGGATGGGTGAGACAGGCGTGTCGATACCGGATAATGTATGGGCTGTATATTGGAATCCTGCAGGCCTCGCATTCCAAAATGGCTCTGAACTTGGAATGACCCATACAAACTGGCTTCCCGGCTTAGGATTATCTGATATTTGGATTGCTCATGCAGCATATAAACAGCCTGTCGAAGAATTGGATGGAGTTGTCGGCGGTCAACTTACATATCTCAACCTTGGCCAATTTAATAGAACGAATCCTACAGGTCCGGAAATCGTAGGAACATTTACAGGATATGAACTTGCTATTTCGGCAACTTACGGCACAAAGCTCAGCGAACAACTCGGAATTGGTACCAGCATCAGAATTATTTATTCACATCTTGCAGATCAAGGAGCCGGAAATGAAGTGGGAAGCGGAACATCAACAGGATTTTGTTTCGATCTCGGATTGTTATACCGGCCGCTTTTTCTTGAAAAGAGCCTGAGTTTTGGAGCGAGTCTGACCAATATTGGTCCAAATATGTCATACGTCGACAGGGCACAAGCAGATCCTCTTCCCATGAATCTTCGGCTTGGCATCGCATATAAGGTCCTTCAAAGTGAATATAATAATCTGACAGTTAACATTGAAGTGAGTCGATTACTGGTGGCAAGATGGGGTGCGAACTCCGACGAATTCTATAAGGCTTTCTTTACGACATGGACGCAGGGAAATATCAGTGAACAAATACGACGATTCGATTCTGGATTAGGAATGGAATATTGGTACGGTTCGCCGAAATTGGTTGCACTTCGCGCTGGATATTTTTATGAAGATCCTCGAGAAGGCAATCGAAAGTTTATGACCTTTGGCGCAGGTATCAGATATGATCTTTATGGCTTCGATTTTGGATACATTAGTACTATTCAAGGACAAGAACCACTTGATGGAACGTTACGCCTCACGCTATCGATGGGCTGGGGTGGTACAGGACAGTAAGTTTCTTAAAAACTTGACGTTATTTAAATCGATATATAGAATATGAGATTTTTGTAGGGTAGTCTTTTTAAAATATCCCGGACAGCGGATATAAATTATACATGCGATTCTTTTGACAAAGTGAGATCCTAAGAAGTAATGGAATTTTCAATTCTTGGGATTTCAACCAACACACTATTTTGCATAACTTGAATTAGGAAATATAGGAGTCTCTGTGACACGTGTTTGGGCTATGAGTGCGTTTTTTCTTTTGAGTTCTTTATCGTATGGGCAAACACGAATGAAAGTATCTCATCTCCTGCGCAAGGCTATGGCTCCTCTTCAAGTTCAGTTAACTCAATCGACTCCGATTGACACTATTCGTATACTCGCCATTATGGTCGAATTCCAGAAGGATAACGATGAACAGACGACCGGAGACGGCACGTTCCAGCTCACAGGTTCTCCGGCACAGATTGATCCGCCTCCGCACGATTCAGTATATTTCAGAAATAAAATTCGATTTGTCGAAAATTATTTCCATAAGGTTTCGAATGGAATTTTAACAGTAAGTGGTTCTATTATTTCTCAGAAGATCGTGCTTCCGAAACTGATGGCAGCGTACTCACCGCCAACAACAGGGACCGATAATAGAAAACTTACTGAACTTGCAGTTGAAAGCTGGCACATAGCAGATTCACTTCATCCGGAAATTGATTTTTCAAAGTACAATGTATTTGTTGTTTTTCATGCAGGAGCGGGACGTGATATTGACTTAGTAAGTTCGCTTGGGTATAATCCTACACCCTATGATATACCTTCACTTTATCTTGATTCCACGACTCTTGCAACTACATTGGGTTCGTTTTCTGGGATTCCAGTTCATGGAAATTTCAACATCACGAATACGATCATTCTCCCGGAAACCGAGTCTCGTGATATATCCGGCACACTTTTTCAACTGAGCATAAATGGCTTGTTTGCAGCTTCTCTCGGCAGTTATTTAGAATTACCGGATTTGTTTAATACAACGAACGGTCAATCGGGTATCGGACAATTTGGGTTGATGGATGGTGCAAGTATTTTTGCATACAGCGGACTCTTTCCTCCAGAACCAAGCGCATGGGAAAAAATTTATTTAGGATGGGTCGTCCCAAAATCGGTCGAAAGTTCGAACGAAACACTTTCACTGCCGGCGGTAGGATTGACAAGCACAGGTCAAGATATCATTTATAAAATACCCATAAGCCAATCGGAATATTTTCTTCTCGAAAACCGCAATCGAGATCCCGAAGGAAATGGTCAGAAATTAACAATTGTTAAAAATGGCATTGACACATCTCTCTATTTCAGAAAAGATACAGCAGGCTTTCAGTATTATGATGTAAGCGGAATCGTTGGTTCAGTTGTAGATGTGAGTGACTTCGATTGGGCAGTGATAGGCGATATGACGGATGGAACCGGGAAATATGACGGCGGAGGAATTCTGATTTGGCATATAGACGAGAATATTATTCAAGCAGGATTGAAATCAAACACGGTGAATGCTGATATCGACCATCGCGGGGTAGAATTAATGGAAGCTGATGGTTCAAAAGATATTGGACAAAGCTATGGATCAATGGATGCAGGTTACGGAACTGAGAATGGAAGTCCGCTCGATTGCTGGTTCTCTGGTAATTCTGCTATCCTCTATAAAAATATCTTTGACGGAAATTCCTTCCCCAATAGCAACAGCCATTCCGGAGCTGCGAGTTTAATTACGATCAGGGATTTCAGTGCACGCTCACCGAATATGACAGCAACGGTTGTCATAGGAAGTTCTGTTCTCAAGCGGGACACAGCATTATCCCGTACGCTCGCTTATGCGACCACGTACCCCACATCGACAAAAAACCATCATCTCTATCTGCCGCTCAATGACAGCATCTTTGCGTTCCAGAGCAATGGAAGAAGTTTGACAAATGACGCATCAGGTCTATTCTCCGGTAATAAAAGCAGCTTTGGCGTTGCTGTATATGAGCAAACGGGAAGCGAAATTGCGGCAAGTGTTCAGGATAGTGTGTTAAGTATTTTCCGGCTTGCCTCTCCCAATGTGCAGGGCGCATATAATTCTCTTACCAGCATAACAAAAACCATCTCTTCTCGATTTACAACATCTCCATGTTTCCTCGATACATCGATACTTGTTGGAACGGAATCCGGGATGCTCTACCGTCTTAATTCATATGGAGATACGCTTTCAACACGATCTATCGGAAGCAATTCAGTTTCCTCTATCGCACTTTTACCTGTATCCTCAACAGCAATAGAATATTTTTTTATCGCAGGCAATCGGATGTTCAGCGAAACATCATTCATTGACCTGCCTTCCTCATCAAATACTTGGATGCTTGCTGCGGCAGCCTCACCCAAAGGGAACTTTGTCGTCGCAGCAGAAAAGAATGGAACCAAAGTTGTTTCTTTTGATCGATCCTTATCTCAGAAGCTCTTCGAAGTGAGTGTGCCTGATTCTGCTCTCCAAGAGCTTGCCATAGCAGATATCGATGGAGATGGTGAAAAAGATGTGATCGTCCAATCTGCAACTCATCTATCGGTTTTGAGCAGGGTGGGTGTTGTACTCGATGGTTTTCCGATTCAAGTGAGAGGTGCTAATGAATTTACCGGTACTCCTTTGATCGTGGATTTTGACGGAGACGGTAAACTCGAAATCATTGCATTCACGAATGACGGCGAGATGTGGGTGTACAATCGAAATGGGAAATTACTGACGGGTTTCCCGATTCAAGCGACCTCTCCTGGAAAATCATTTCCTCTTGCTTATATGGATTCTTCGAACACAGGAGGAGTCGTTGTCCTTTCAGAAGACGGTTCGCTCGATGCGTTTCTCACTTCAACGACATTTACTGCGAATTCCTTGGCATGGTGGCAGCATCTTGGCGACGACAGACACAGCAATGCAGAGTGGACTCAGACAACATCGCATCCTCTCTCTCCCGAATTTTTGCCAAAGTCGCGCGTCTATAACTGGCCCAATCCTGTCTATGGCCGTTCTACACAAATTCGATACTATACTTCCGAAGATGCAAACATCACCGTTACCATTCTCGACCTTTCCGGTGTGAAAATAACGGAATTGAAGGGAAGGGGAACCGCGGGAATGGATAGTGAGATTTCCTGGGATGTTTCAAAAATACAAAGCGGCGTTTATCTTGCGCGTGTCGAAGCCCAAGGTATCACTCAAAATGATGTAAAGATTATCAAAATTGCTGTCGTAAAGTAAGATGAAATGTTGACGGCAAGAGACGAATCCGATGTTGTGGTGAGGGAGCTTGAAGCATAATTTGTTATTGATACTGATTCTTTTATGTATGGCGTCATCCATTGTCCTTGCCCAGGAAGATTTTTATCATCCCGAACTGGAATGGCAGACCATTGAGACAAAACATTTTCTTGTTCATTTTCATCAAGGGACAGAACGAACAGCGCGGGAAGTTGCAAAAGTTGCCGAGAGTGTGTATGGGCCGATTACAACGATGTACGGACATGAACCTGATTCACGGGTCAATTTTGTTATTGCTGACTATGATGATTATTCCAATGGCGGCACAGATTTCATCAATAATAGAATTGTGATCTGGGCGTCCGCAATGGATTTTGAATTGCGGGGGACACATCCATGGTTATGGAATGTCGTCACACACGAATTCACGCATATCGTTCAGATCCAAACAGCGCTGAAATTTGGCAGGAAAGTCCCCGGCATTTATCTCCAGTGGCTCGGCTATGAAACAGAGCGGCGTCCTGATGTGCTGTATGGATATCCCAATGTCATTGTCTCGTATCCATTTTCAGGTTATCTCGTACCAGCCTGGTTTGCAGAAGGAACCGCGCAGTACAATAATCCTTCATTTCAATATGACAGATGGGACACCCACCGTGATATGATTTTACGGATGTACATGATTGATGGAAATCCGCTCTCATGGGAAGAAATGGGATACTTTGAAAAGTCATCATTGGGAAGTGAGTCGGTTTATAATGCAGGTTTTTCACTCGTCGGATATATTGCTCAACACTATGGTGTAGAAAAACTTAAGGAAATATCAAGGCAGCTTGCAGCACCGTTCCGCTTGACTATGGATGGAGCCATCGAAGCATCATTGGGAATAACAGGCAAAGAGCTCTACGAAGAATGGAAGAAAGCAAAAATAATTCAGTACAAGTCCTTTGCGGATTCTTTGCATTCGATGCGCACGAAGGAGGAAATTATCGAGAACGAAGGATTCTGGAATTTCTATCCTGTCTTTTCACCGGACGGTGCTTCGATTGCGTATATTTCGAATAAAGGCATGGATTATTCTTCTTTAACAAGTGTCTATCTCTATGATCGAACAACAAAGAAATCAAAAATGATTGTTCCGCAAGCGAATTCAACTCTTTCCTTTTCTCCAAACGGACAGAATATTTATTACGCACGAATCACGCGCAATAATCCGCACTGGTCTGCATACAGTGATCTCTTCAAGTACAATATTGCGACAGAAAAAGAGGAACGCTTAACGTATGGTCTGCGTGCATTTAACCCTAAGTTATCTTCTGACGGGGAAAAAATTGTCTATACGTTTGGAAGCAACGGGACACTGAATCTTGCTGTCTGTGATACGAATGGGAAAAAGATTTCTCAGCTAACACATTTTAGCAACGGCGAACAGGTCTACACTCCGGTGTGGTCGAATGACAGGAAGAAAATTGCATTCGGATATTCGGTGGAACATAATCAATCGGTGGCTCTCATCGATTCGAATGGAGAGAATTTTCAACTCTTGTCACACTCAGGCGATTGTCGAAATCCATTCTTCGCTTCAGATTCAATGCTGTATTATTCATGGGATAGAGGCGGAATATTTAATATTTACTCGCTCAATCTCAAAACGAATATTGAACAGCAGGTAACAACCGTTCTCGGAAGCGCTTTTCATCCAGCGCTTGATCAAAAAGGCAACATGGTATATATGACGTATACATCTTCAGGATATAAAATCGCTTTGGTCCATCACGACTCTAGCAGTACACTGGCCTCCGTATCAAATTATTCACCGGTGAATCGCTCACTTACTTTCGATCAACCTAAGAGGATGGATGACTCGAAAGCGGGTGCAATGTTTTTGTCGGCGAGCGGGAATCATACTCATAGTCAAGACACTGCAGCATATCCAGCGAGGTCCTACAGGTCTGTCTTCACAAGCATTTCATTAATACCGTTGCTCCGTTTTGATAATTACACACAAAGCAGTAATGTTCTGGATATGATTAAGCCGGGCTTGTACGTGAGTTCCTTAGAGATGCTCGATAAGATGGATCTTTTTGGCGGCGCTACCATAAACAGGGAATTGGAGCGAGATCTTTTTCTTATCATCGAGTATCGAGACCGGTTGCCGCTTCTTTACCAGCTCGGTTTGGAACCGGCTGCCACGCTTGAATTATACAATGTTACTCGAAAAAGGGAAAATGTGCCATTCACCCTCTATGTAGATAGTCTTCAAACATTTCATGCCGATTTAACATATAACCTTCTTGAATTTGATTTTTCTCTTTCGCAGAAAATATTTACAGAAAATTGCGATCTAAAAATAGGTTATACGTTGAGTCGCTACAGTCAGGATTTTGGGGATTGGCAATATCCATCGTTCAACGGCAACCCCCCGATCCCCATACCTGCTACAACTTCAACGTATTTTATAGGCAATACTTTTTCAGCGAAGTTTAAATATGACGGTATTTTGCACACCATAGACCAGGATATCAATCCGGTCGGAAGATTGTTCTCGTTGAAATATTCCTACGAGATAAACAAATTCAATCCACTGGATTCTATGACCATAAATTCAAATGGCCTCCCTGTTCCGATCTATACAGATTATAAATTTCATCGGCTCGAACTGAATTGGACCGAACACATTGCTCTTCCGCTCCATAAACAGACTCTCACACTGGGATTCAACGCGGCTGGCATTCTTGGCCATTCAGTCGATGAGTTTTTTGATTACTATGCGGGCGGATTTGTCGGAATGAAGGGATATCCCTTTTATGCAATCGGCGGCAACAAGACCGTAGCACTCAACGCGACATATCGATTTCCTCTTGAGACCGAACTTGATTTTCGAGTTCTGCAATTTTATTTTAAAAAACTCTATGGATCAGTGTTTTATGATATAGGAGATGCATGGTCGGGTGAAACGCCTTCCATAGATCAGTGGAAGCGGGATGTTGGCTTCGAACTTCGACTTGAGACATATTCCTTCTATGCATATCCTACACGTATTTTTTTCTCAGGCGCCTATGGCTTGGATCGGTTCTCATGGTATGTACGGGATATTACTACAACGACTGTACAGTATGGACACGAATGGCGCTTCTATTTAGGTGTGTTATTCGGATTTGAATTGAACGATATTCTTCCACGTCAATGTATGAGGTGAAAAATGAAATCCCGGCTGATGATAGTAGAAATCTGCGGCCTTTTTCTTTTGTGTATGAATATGCATGGACAATACAGAATTGATCCCACAGTTCAAAACAGCGGATGCTCACTAACAGGCAATTTGCAGTATGATTTGTCAACGGATATCAATGGCGTAATCAGTGCGGACAGTTCTGTTGCAGCACGTCCAGTAGTCTATAAGAGATTATACTCTCCCTTGAGAGCCGGATTATTCTCCGCTTTCATCCCGGGAGCAGGCCAGTGGTACACGAAAAGTTACTGGCAGAGCGCTGCGTTCTTTGGGACAGAAGTATTGATGTGGGTCCTTTATGCGACAAATGAAAAAAAAGGAAACGATCAAACAAATCTTTTTCAAAATTTTGCAGATCAAAACTGGTCGGTTGTGAGATATGCCGGTTGGATCAACGCTAACTTCGGTCAGGCAATACCTATCATTACAGATCCGAATCTTAAACCATGGCAATGTGTCAACTGGAATGATTTGAATGCTGCTGAGAATGCAATAGGCGGAAATTTGAATATTGGCGAGACAGGCTTTTCTCACCAACTTGCGCCGCATGGAGACCAGCAATATTATGAAATGATCGGGAAATATGCCCAGTTTGGCGGCGGCTGGAGTGATGCAGGCGGATTTACGAAAGAAGATGTACTTGGAAATAATGGAATAGGCAATGTAACACCTCAGTTTCTTGCCTACAGTAAAATGAGAGGCGATGCAAACAGTTTTTATAATATAGCTACTACCGTTTCCTATGTCATCGTTGCGAATCATCTGTTAAGCGCACTTGAGGCGGCTTGGAATGCATCGAAGTTGAATCATAGGATTAAATTGCATTGCCATATTGAATCGAGACAAATTTACGGAAACATGGTAGAGTTCGTTCCTACGCTTCATGTAGAGTATGAACTATAAAAAAGAACGTCGAAGAAGCAGCATAGCACTGCTCTCCCTGTAATACGCTTGATCGCTGCGGCAACTTGATTGATATATCTTTGTTTAATACATTGCTAAGAAATAATCGTATTGAGAGCTGCTCATGAACCTTGCATTGACGTTGCTATGTTCAACAATAACGGAAGTGACGGTAGTGGAATGAAGCGTCTATTTTCTCCATGGAGATCGGTCTATATACAATCCTTTCAGGGCGGCAAGAAATCAAAAGAATGCCTCTTCTGTAGAATCGCAAAAGAACACGATGATAAAAAGAATCTTATCGTGTGGCGCGGGAAAGAGTGTTTTGTTGTGATGAACAGATATCCGTACAACAACAGTCATGTAATGGTTGTGCCCTATATGCACACTTCATTGATGGGTAAACTGACGGATAAGACGAACTTAGAAGTTATGAAAACAGTTGCACGATGTATACAGGCACTGCATAAGAACAGCAAACCGGACGGATTTAATTTTGGTGCAAACGTAGGAAGAGCTGCGGGTGCGGGTATTGAAAAGCATGTACATTTTCATCTTGTCCCGCGCTGGAATGGAGATACAAATTTCTTCCCGGTACTGGCAGACGTAAAAGTTGTTTCAGAGGATATACAAAAAAATTGGTACATGCTTACATCATTTCTCAAACGTTGATCGTATATAAGACAGAAAAATGAAACATCGTACATTCGTTTCAACTATAGACTCAACACAAATCCGTTCTCATGTGCTCTTAGAATCTATTTTGGCGGAATGTGCATTGACGATTAATAGAGAGCGTATTTTTTCCTGACGCTTAACAGTATCGGTCTGGACATAAGTCCTGACCGCACTAAATTGAGACACTGTCCACCGATTTCACTTCTTTACTTTCTGTCAATTATTCCGTAAAGTTATTAATTATATGGTTGTTTTTGGAGTGATACCGGACTTCTGATAGCAAATTTTGAATGATTTTTGTTCACTCTTTACTGTTCACAGTTCACTTTTTAACTATTTACTTGTAATATTTTATCATGAAAATCTCCATTATTGGAACTGGTTATGTAGGTCTTGTGCAAGGCGCTTGTTTTGCAGACACTGGCAACAGCGTTATTTGCATGGATATTGATAAAAAGAAGATCCATGACCTCAAAAAAGGGATCATTCCGATCTATGAACCGGGCCTTGAGGAGGTCGTAAGGCGAAACGTGAAAGACGGGCGCCTGGTTTTTTCAACGAATTTGAAATTCGCGGTCGAGAAATCTCAAGTTATTTTTCTTTGTCTTCCAACCCCGCAATCGGAAGACGGCTCTGCCGACCTTACACATGTGATGGAAGTATCAAAGAGGATAGCAGATTATTTGAATGAAGCAAAAATCATTGTCAGTAAAAGTACAGTCCCGGTCGGTACAGTAGAAAAAATGAGACAAATATTTGAGAAAAGAGGGAAATACAACGTACAGGTCGTATCCAATCCTGAATTCTTCAAAGAGGGGTCGGCGCTTCAAGACTCCTTGAAGCCGGATCGTGTCATTATCGGGACAAGTGATAGGAAAACCACAGAAGTCATGGCTGAACTCTACGAACCTTTTGTCCGTACCGGTAATCCGATCATAATTATGGATGAAAAAAGCGCAGAATTGACAAAGTATGCAGCAAATTCATTTCTCGCAACAAAGATAACGTTTATGAACGATCTTGCAAACCTTTGTGAAAAAGTAGGTGCAGACATAGAATGTATACGGAAGGGAATCGGAAGCGACCCGCGCATCGGAAAGAATTTTTTGTTTGCAGGAATCGGATATGGCGGCTCGTGCTTTCCAAAGGATGTTAAGGCATTAGTCAAAACGTCAGGAATTCATGGACATACATTACGAATTCTTGAAATGGTTGACCGCATTAATGAAGATCAAAAGAAAGTGCTCTTGACAAAGCTTAAAAAGCACTTCGCAGGAAAACTAAAAGGGAAAACTATTGCGGTCTGGGGAATTGCATTCAAACCTCAGACTGATGATATTCGCGAAGCACCTTCATTGGTGATTATATCAAGCTTATTGAAAGAGGGAGTGATCGTGAAAGCACATGACCCGGTTGCGATGCCTCATGCAAAAAAAGTATACGGTTCTCGTGTGCAGTTTTGCAAGACGGCATACGCTGCATTGAAGGATGCGGACGCATTAGTCCTTCTGACGGAATGGAATGAATTCCGTAAATTAGATTTGCTCTTTATGAAGTCGTTCATGAAGACACCTGTTATTTTTGACGGAAGAAATATCTATGATTCCGACGAAGTACGAAATGCTGGATTTGTATATTATGGAATTGGCCGGAAGAGCAGTGAATAGAAAACAGGAAACAGGAAGAGATATGTTTGGATAAGAAATTTTTTAATAAAACACATTTTTAACTAACAACTAAGAACTAACGACTATTTACAATTCACAATTCACTCTTTACTATTCACTCTTAACCAATAACTAACAATTAACAACTATTTCCCATTTACAATTTACTGGTTGAATCATGAAAAAAGCTTTAGTATGCGGTGCAGGAGGTTTTATTGGCTGTCATCTCGTAAAGAAACTCAAAAAAGAAGGTTACTGGGTTCGCAGTGTCGATATTAAGCCGCATGAATGGTCGCCCAAGGCGGCGGATGAATTTCTCTTGCTGGATCTGAGAATCGAAGAAAATTGTCGTGCAGCACTTAAGGTCGATGGCGGTACATTTGATGAAGTATATCAACTCGCGGCAGATATGGGTGGAATGGGCTTTATTCATTCCGCTGAAACCGAGATCATGCACAATAGCGCGCTTGTTAATATTTATATGACGGATCTCGCGGCAAGAATGGGTGTACCCCGCTATTTTTTTTCCTCTTCTGTCTGTGTTTATCGTGATATGAAACCGGGCGAGCCTGAGATGTCGGAAGATCAGGCAATTCCTGCACATCCCGATAACGAATACGGCTGGGAGAAACTTTATTCTGAGCGTATTGCCATGGCGTATGAACGCCGGTATGGAATGCAGGTGCGAATTGCGAGGTTTCAAAATTGCTACGGTCCGGAAGGTACCTGGACGGGCGGACGGGAAAAAGCTCCTGCTGCAATGTCTCGCAAAGTAGCGGAAGCCGAAAATAACGGCACAATTGAAGTCTGGGGAGACGGCTCGGCAGTTCGTTCGTATACCTATGTGAGCGATATGGTCGACGGTATTTATCTCTTGATGCATTCGGATTTGAAGGGAGCTGTGAATATCGGATGCCCGCAGTATGTAACAGTAGATGAACTTGCCAACACTGTCGCTAAGGTCGCAGGAAAGAAAATCATTATCAAACATGTAAAGGGTCCGGTCGGAGTTCAATCGCGCAATTTCTCAAATGAACGGATATTCTCGCTTGGTTGGAAAGCGAAGGTTTATCTTGAAGACGGGATTAAGCTGACCTATCCATGGGTGGAAGAACAGGTAAAATTAAAAAAAGAAAAATCAGTAAAGAGTAGACAATAAAGAGTGGACAGTAAACTGTAAAGAGCAAAAAGAAAAGACTATTCACTGTTAACTATTCACAATTAACTATTTTCTATTCACCATTCACTACGAAGACAATGAAAAAAGCACTTATTACAGGTATCACCGGCCAGGATGGTTCCTATCTTTTGGAACTCCTACTTGAAAAAGGATATGAAGTGCACGGAATCATTCGCCGCAGCAGTTCATTCAATACAGGCCGTATCGATCACCTCTACAATAATCCTAAAATATACGGCAGCAGGATGTTCCTGCATTATGGTGATGTGACGGATACAAGCAACCTCAACCGTCTCCTCGAAAAAGTTGAACCTGAGGAAATTTATAATCTTGCCGCACAAAGCCATGTGAAAGTCTCATTTGAGGTTCCTGAGTACACGGCTGAAGTGGATGCTGTAGGGACATTGCGGTTTTTGGATGCGATTCGGGAAACGGGAGTTCGCACTCGGTTTTATCAGGCTTCGACAAGCGAATTGTTCGGCAAAGCGCAAGAGGTGCCGCAAACAGAGCGCACGCCATTCTATCCCCGCAGTCCGTATGGCGTAGCGAAGTTGTACGGGTACTGGATCATCATCAATTATCGTGAAGCATACGGACTGTATGCCTGTAATGGTATCCTTTTTAATCATGAATCACCTCGGCGTGGCGAAACCTTTGTGACGAGAAAGATTACGCTCGCCGCTGCGAGAATAAAACTCGGGTTACAGAAAAAGCTGACAATAGGAAATTTAAATGCAAAGCGCGATTGGGGATTTGCACCGGAATATTGTGAAGGTATGTGGCGCATGCTGCAGCAGAATGAACCAGAGGATTTTGTACTTGCCACAGGTGAGACGCATTCTGTGAAAGAATTCATTGAGACAGTGTTTACAGAATTAGAAATGGATTTGGTGTGGAAAGGTGAAAAGGAAAATGAAATCGGAATATCAAAAAAAGACCACCAGACACTCGTAGAAGTCGATCCGCGTTATTATCGCCCGACAGAGGTTGAATTGCTTAAAGGAGATGCCACGAAAGCAAAAAATAAATTAGGATGGGTGCCGAAGACAACATTTCGCGAATTAGCAAAAATGATGGCGCATGCAGATTTTGAAAAAGTGAAGAAGAGAGGATATTAGTTCGTAGTTTATTAGTTCTTTGTTCGTGGTTGGCGGTTCTTTGTTCAATAAGAGAATGATGAAAATTGAAGATTGAACGATTTGAAGATATTGAATCATGGAAAAAGGCTCGTGAGTTGACATCGCGAATATACGGCCTGACAGCCAAAGGAGGTTTAGCAAAAGATTTTGGACTAAGAGAACAGATTCAACGTGCATCAGTTTCTATTATGGAAAATATTGCGAGGGATTTGATTCTGGATCGAAGAAAAGTTTTATTCTTTTCTTAAATTACGCTTACAGGTCAACGTCCGAAGTCCAATCGCTCTTGTACGTTGTCGTTGATTGTCGATATGTTACTCAAAAAGAATTTGATGAATTATTCATAGCAACAAAAGATATTAAAAATCTTATCGGTGGATTTATCCAATACTTATTAAAAAATAACAAGCACAAATAACTAATTACAACGGAAAAAACGAAGCACAATCAAGCTAAGCACAAAGAACTAACGCCCTATGGATAAGAATTCTAAAATCTATATCGCAGGCAATACCGGATTAGTAGGATCGGCAGTTTTGCGCTCCCTTCAAGCACAAGGGTATTCTCGATTTCTCTTGCGCACGATAGAAGAACTCGATCTAACGAAACAATCTCTTGTAGAGTCACTGATGCAGCAGGAGAAACCGGATTATGTTTTTCTTGCAGCTGCTAAAGTGGGCGGAATTCATGCGAATAATTCATATCCTGCTGATTTTATTTATATCAATCTTCAGATTCAAACAAACATTATTCATGCTGCATACCAATCCGGCGTAAAAAAACTTTGTTTTTTGGGCAGCTCATGCATCTATCCGAAGTTTGCTCCCCAACCGATAAAGGAAGATTCGTTTCTGGATGGAAAATTGGAGCCGACCAACGAGCCTTATGCAATAGCGAAGATTGCCGGAATCGAAATGTGTCAGGCGTATAATCGCCAGTACGGGACAAACTATATTTCCGTGATGCCGACAAATTTGTACGGGTTGCACGATAACTTCGATTTGAAAAGTTCTCATGTGCTGCCTGCACTGATACGAAAATTTATCGAAGCAAGGAAAGATGGCGCACCATCGGTCACTGTATGGGGGACAGGTTCGCCAAGGCGTGAATTTCTCTTTGTCGATGACCTCGCAGATGCATGCGTGTATTTGATGAATCATTATAATGGCAGTGAGATCATCAACATTGGCGTCGGTGAAGACGTGACAATTCTTGAACTCGCGAACATCATCAAAGAAGAAGTGGAATATAACGGCACGATCATATTCGATCCGACAAAACCCGATGGTACACCGCAAAAATTATTGGATGTTTCAAAAATCCATCAACTTGGCTGGAAAGCAAAGACCCCATTGCGCGAGGGGATACGAAAAACTATCCAATGGTATCTGGAGAACAAATGATACGATCACTTGTTACAGGTGGAGCGGGGTTTCTTGGTTCGCATTTATGCGATCGACTTCTTGCGGAAGGTCATCAGGTCGTGTGTCTTGACAACCTTATTACCGGCGATATTGCCAATATCAGTCATTTAATGGGAAATTCCAATTTTAGCTTTCTCAACTATGATGTCACCAATTATCTTTTTATTGACGGCAAGTTAGATTTTATTTTTCATTTTGCATCGCCTGCAAGTCCCATCGATTATCTGAAAGTTCCCATTCAAACACTGAAAGTCGGTTCCTTAGGAACGCACAAAGCTCTTGGCCTTGCAAAAGCAAAAGGTGCCCGCTTCTTCATCGCATCCACTTCTGAAGTGTATGGAGATCCATTGATTCATCCACAGAAGGAAAGTTACTGGGGAAATGTGAATCCCGTTGGTCCGCGCGGCGTGTATGATGAGGCGAAGCGGTTTTCAGAAGCAATGACGATGGCATATCATAGGTACCATGGTGTTGAGACACGAATTGTACGCATCTTCAACACCTATGGCGAGCGTATGCGTATAAACGATGGGCGTGCAATTCCCGCTTTTTTGTCGCAAGCGATTAGGAATGAAGATGTGACGGTCTTCGGAGACGGCAGTCAGACAAGAAGTGTCTGTTATGTTTCGGATCTCATCGATGGCATGTACCGCCTTATGATGTCCGATTATGATATGCCGCTGAATATTGGGAATCCGGAAGAAGTAACCATGCTGGAACTTGCGAAAGAAATAATTCAACTGACCGGAAGCCGAAGTAAAATAATCTTTCAAGACCTTCCTGAAGATGATCCCAAAGTACGCCAGCCTGATATTACGAAAGCGAAGGAGCTGCTTGGGTGGACTCCTCACGTTCAGCGTAAAGAGGGATTGAAGAGGACATATAAATATTTTTTACAAAAAATATCGTTATAGAACGATGGTACAGTATGCACAGAAAGAATGTAACTTCGCATCACAAAAACGTACATCGGTAGCAATGAACCTTGCCTTCATCGTCTCGTCGGTTCCTTTGGAACGAAGCGGGATCCTTCACCATTTGAAATGGAAGAAAAGAACACTGATTATTTTTTCCCGCGCTGAGGGGTTCACTCCAGAAGTTATCCAGAAACTTGTAAGGGTTCGATAGAGGGATTCGATGGAGTTCTCAATTATTGTTCCCACCTATATGGAAGAAGGATGTATCGAAAAATGTCTTCGATCACTAGGTGACCAACGATATAAACGAACAGAATTTGAAATTATTGTTTCGGATGCGCGTTCGACGGATCACACTGCAGACATTGCACGTCAATATACAGAGAGCGTTCTTGTGGAAGATCGGAAAGGAATAGCTTACGGTCGTAATGTCGGCGCGAAAAAAGCACGAGGAGACATCTTCATTTTTGTCGACGCGGATGCAACTTTGGATCAAGATTTTCTCAGTTATTGTCATCAGGAATTTTCAAATCCGGCGATTGTCGGTATGACTGGCATTGCAAAACCAAGTGACGGTGGTATTTTGCAGCGCTTTGTTTATCGAAGCACGTACGGCATGGTTCGATTGTTCGATTTCTTCGGATTGTCACTATTCCCGGGAATTTGCGTAGCGTATAGACGCGCAGGTTTTACAGAGGTCGGTGGGTTTCGAGAAGATTTTGGTATCGTTGAAGATCTTGACTTGAGCAGAAGAATATCACAATTTGGTACATGTACCGTTAATAAGAAAGCGCGCGCGTTGGTTTCAACACGAAGATTGAAAAAGAATTTACTTCCGACAGTTCTTTTTCATATGTATTGCGATGTACGATACCTCATAACTGGGAAAGCACCAGCACGCTATCCAAAAGTGGAAGAAATACATTCATGGCGCGAGTTGTGGCGACATGTACATTAGATCACAAAACAAAAAGGAAATCGGATGAATCGAATTCTTTTCAGGAGTATCATACTATTCGTAGTAATGAGATTGATAGTGCACGCACAGTCTGTGTATGTACCGGTACAACATGAAGTATATGATTTTCTCAAGAGGATGGAAGCGCGTCAGCTTCTTGTCGATTACAAGGATGCTGCAAAACCCCTGTCACGAATACAGATTGCTTCTGCGCTCCTTACTTTGGAAAAACATGTTGATGAAATGACCAGAGTGGAAAGGGAAACGTATGAATTCCTGAAAACAGAATTCAATTATGAGATGTTGAAAATATCAGGCGACGCAGAACCAAGTGAATCGCGTTGGCATGTTTATTCGCATGAATTGACACAAGGCATACTGAATTTTGATATTGATTATAGCCTTTCAAGATCAGAGATCGGGGGAGGAATAACAAAATACCGTTCTCAAGGAATTAAAATTCAAGGGTATGCGTATAATGATTTAGGCTTTTATGTAAATTATGTGGATAATCTTGAGAGCGGTGCTCACATCGACTACAGTCGACTTAATTATAGGGATTTGCCGCAAGCTTCTTGGCTTTCGCCTACAGACATGGATTATTACAATCGTATAAAAACACCTCAACGAGGTGTTGTACCGTCGCAGCTCACTGGAACAAATAATTTACAATTTGACGAATTTAACGGACAATTCAGCTGGCAGATTGGCTCTGTAACATTATCTTTTGAAAAAATGAATAATGTTTGGGGTTACGGAAGAAATGGCACAGTGATCCTCTCCGATAACGCGCCATCGTATCCACAGATCAAATTGCGTATTCCGTTGTCCAAAGATATAGAATTTGTTTATTTCCATGCTGAATTAAACTCGCTCGTTATTGATTCAGCTCTGTCGTATAATATCCCTTATCCGACCAGTGCAATGAGTGGCAATCCTGGAGGAACATGGTTTCGCGAAGTAGATGTTCAGAAATACATGGCGGCACATATGTTAGAAATATCTTTATGGCATGGCGTTGATTTTTCTATTGGTGAATCTATTGTGTACAGTGACCGAGGGCCTTTACTTATGTACATGATTCCGATTATGATTTTCAAAGCCGGCGAACATTATAATGACAATAAAGACAACTGCCAATTGTTTGGAAGTCTTGATTTAAATGTTATACGTAATATAGATTTATATTTATCATTGTTCATAGATGAATTGAATACAGATCATTTATTTGATCCAAACCTGTCACATAGGCAAGTTGCTTTTACATCTGGCACTAGAGTATTTGAATTTCCATTAAAGAATTTTGATTTCACCGCAGAATATACACGTGTCAATCCGGCAACTTATAATCATCAATATCCATCAACGACATTTACAAATAATGGATTTGTTTTAGGAAATTGGATGGGACAAAATGCAGATGATTTATTTTTTGAACTGGGTTACATTCCTTTTCATGCATTAAAGGTCACTGCATTTAGTGAAGTGTTTCGCAAAGGCGGAACGCTCCCCATAGCTGATCAGTATGCCAATGATCAAGGAGACTGGACCTTTCTCTTTGGTCCTTTACACGTGGAACGCTCAGTTGGGATGACTGCAAAATATCAGCCAATTCGTGATATTTTTGTTCATTTCGATGGCCGGCTTCACACAATCCAAGATGAAGCTGATCCTTCTCAAAATCGCACGCATCAGTTCGAATGTACTATAGGTGCAAGTTTAGGGCTTTGGTGATGATTCGTATTCATAACAGAATTAAACTTGTAAGATTTCTTAGTGTCAAATTATTGACATAAAAATGACTCATGAGTGTCTCAAGTGACCTTGAACTTGTCGAATTGTTCCAGAAGGGCAATGAGGATTCATTTAACGAGTTAGTACGACGATATCAGGAGAAAGTCTATTGGATCGCACATCGATTTGTGAATGATCATGATCAAGCTGATGATATTGTTCAAGAAGTATTTTTGAAGGTGTACGGTGCACTCAACGATTTTCGAGGAAAGTCTAGTGTTTATACATGGCTCTACCGGATAACGGTCAATGTCTCACTCAATACAATTCGTAAACAACGAATAAAAGATTTCTTAAGAATTGATGAATTCTTTGATTATCCGAGTGAGGAGAGTGAACAGCCGGACAAGCAATATGAACGGAGTGAGCAAAAACAACTTATCGAAGAAGCCATAGAGCGGCTTCCTGAAAAACAAAAAGCTGTTTTTATTCTTCGTTATTACGAAGAATTACCGTATGAAGACATTTCAAAGATATTAAAGACATCGGTTGGCGGGTTGAAAGCAAATTATTTTCATGCTGTAAAGAAAATTGGAGAATTTGTAAACCGTGCACACAGAGCACATTAAATATTCCTTGATGGATTATATTACAGGACATTTGAATGAGTATGATCTCGATCAGGTTCGCTTGCATTTACGGCATTGTTCTGAATGTCAAAATCATTACAACGAGTTGATAGCTGCGTATGATGCACTCCAGCACAGTCAGAAGGTATCGCCAAGTTCAGCGTATTATTCCACCATTCTTCCTCGTGTGCAGGAACGTCTCATGGGTCATCGTGACTCTGTCTGGAGTGATAGAAAGATTACATCGAGGCTCATACTTCCGCTTGCCGTTTCTGCGTTGTTGTTGATTCTCTTGATTAGAATACCTTCAGATTCTTCGTACAATAATGAACAAACTGATGCTCTCTTTCAAGCAGTGAAGGATTATTCCGCAGATGATGTTGTGCAAGCGGTTTCAAATGAATATGCCGGCTCGAGTGTGTTATCGAATTCAGAAGTCTTCTCTGAAGGTGTCGCCGAAAATCTGCAAGGCGATCATTTTATTCGAGAGGCTCTTTTGAAACAAATCGAGAGCGAAGAGATAGTGGACATGGATATTGACGGAGTTCTCTCTGGACTGAATAGAGAACAAGCGGATCAATTATTGTCAAAGCTTTCAGAAAGGGAAATGCTATGAATATTATTCGACCACTTACTGTAGTTTTGATCTCAATATTCTTCATGATGACACAGGTGGTTGCTCAAGATCAACTACCTATAC
Organism: Bacteroidota bacterium; assembly: GCA_050013655.1. Classification (GTDB taxonomy): domain Bacteria; phylum Bacteroidota; class Ignavibacteria; order UBA10030; family UBA10030; genus Fen-1298. The sequence goes on from JBEKEV010000003.1 coordinate 267,160, forward strand.
GTGGGCCTGCTGCAGAGCGTATTGCCCAGTATAAAAAACTGCGTCTCATGGAAGTTGTTCAAATGAATGAAGAGACGTCGGTTCGTTTTTTTGCACGTTACAATAGACACGAGGAGAATATACGTGTTATAGGGAGAGAACAGGATGAGCTGATAGATCAGCTTCAGAAGTTGATCAAATCAAATTCAGACGATGCGGCTTTAGAAAATGTTATTAAAGACATTGGTATGAGCGAGGAAAAAGTGCTGGAAGAGCGTACGAAGTTTATTAAAGAACTGAGAGATATCCTGTCATTAAAACAGATGTCTCAATTTATCATCTTTGAACGTAATTTCAACAAAAATCTGAGGGAATTGATGCGTGATGTTGCAAGGGATCGTTGGAATCGGCGATAAGACAATTAAATGATCTTGATCTGCGTTATGAATAACCGGCATATGATCTGCCGGTTTTTTTATGTACGGACAGAAATAGAGTTAAGCGTTTATAAACGTGCGTGCCATGTGCAACAAAATGCCATAGCGCAAGCCGCGATCGCTCACGGTTATTTGAGATAGGTTTACTTTGTGTAATGTCTCCAACAAAATGAGAATTCCGGCAAGGAGAATATCGGCGCGGGAAGGGTGGATCTGAGGATAGCTTTTGATCTGGTCCAGTGTGAGATGTCTGAGTTCTTGGAATATCCGTTCAATGGTTCCCCTCGTGAGTACATAACGATTGATCAAAGTTTTATCAAATGTTTTAAGTTGAAGGTCAAGTGCGGCTAATGTTGTGAGTGTGCCTGCTACTCCGATCAGCGTCGTTGTAGATGGAAGATGTGGAATAGGGTGAAGATGGTTTTGAACGAGTTTCACCGCATTCTCAAGAGAGGTAGTATCGGGAGGATTATTTTTTAGAATTCGTTCGGTAAGCCGGACACTGCCAATATCTATGCTGACAGCAGATGAGACGTTTGATCCGGTTCCAGCAACGAGCTCTGTGCTTCCGCCGCCAATATCGAGTACGGCAAATTCTCCGGAAGGAGAGTCCTCCAAATATTCTGATACAGCTCCAAGATACGTTGATTCTGCTTCTTCCTGCCCGGAAAGTATCTTGATATCGATAGACAAATGCTTTCTTATGAAATCGATGAACTCCTGCCGATTTGATGCATCGCGAAGTGCGCTGGTACCGCATGCTGCGAGATGTTGAACTCCAATCGAGTCGGCAATATTTTTGAGTTGCGATAGAATCCTTCGAACACGCTGAAAAGTTTCTTTTTGAATAAAACCCTGTTCATCGACACCTTTACCAAGCCGCGCAATACTATGTTCATCTCTCACAACAGAAAGAGTGCCGTTTCTTTCAGCATCTGCGACAAGCATCAAGATAGTATTTGTTCCAATATCGATGGAAGCAAGACGCATCATAGGACTCTGCGAAGCGTGACTGCTGTCCATTCGTTCTCATGGTCAAGTTTCACTGGGACGAGCAGATTCTTTTCAAATAAAGGAAGTAAAACGGGCATATCGCTTGTGAGAATACCCGAAAGAATGATTGTGCCTTCTTTACGAGTTCGGTCAACAATCGACTTTATGAATCGAGAAATCGTACGAAAATCAATATTTGCAACAATAAGATCATATTTTGAACGCGGAATAGCGCTCATGCTTCCTAACCGCACGGTCATCCGGCGTTGAACATTGTTTCTCTTTATATTTTCTCGAGTGTTTTCGATTGCCCGTGGATCGTTATCAACTGCCATAACGGATTTGGCGCCTAACTTTACACAAGCAATACCAAGAATGCCGGTTCCACAGCCGAAATCAAGAACTTTCATCTTCGGCTTCAAAAACCGCTCAAGCAGGCTGAGACTTAAGCGAGTCGTCTCATGATGCCCGGTGCCAAACGACATCTTTGGATCGACGTGGAGAACTATTTTGTTGCGAAAATGTTTTGGCAATTTCTTCCAAGAAGGTTTGATGATGATGTGCGGCGTTGCTTCAACAATTCCGGTCTGTTTTTCCCATGTTTTATTCCAATTCTCTTCGCGTACTGATTTGACTGTACAGGTTAGATCAACAACAGGAAACTCAAACTTGAACCGTTCCAGCGTTGTTTGAAATTTTGCACGAATCGTGGAAGTCCATTTATGTGCCGAGATAAAACAACTGAGGGATTTCTCTTCTTGAACGAAACCGCTAAAACCAAGTAATGCCAACTGACCGACAAGTAAGTCCTGATAGGGCTCATCTATTCGAACGGAAATCTGACGCCACTTCCGAAATTTCATGAGAGTGTACCCTTTTTCGAAAGATCGTACTTCTGGAAGAGATCCTTGATGATTCCACCATTCATTTGCAGCCAGAATATTTGATCCTGATAATTTTCCTGCATTTTCCTATCAGCTTTATTGTATTTCACATTCAAGAGATAAATCAAACAGACAAGCAGACAGAAAGAGACCAATCCTTGCTGATCCACAAGCGCTATGCCCAGAGCTATCTGTACCGCAAGACATATGATGGATAGGATGGCAAACCAAAAAGAGGTACGGCGCATTTGATTCATGATATGATACACTGTGCCAAAGAAGAACACTTTTTCATGAAATGCGGGAGGAATAAAGTGGTTGAGAATGTAAAAGTATAACTGTCGTGCTTCCGCTTCATTCAGAATATTCGTGGCAGAATAGTGACGGACGATATCTTGAAGGAATGCACTTGGCTGGTTCTCGACAAAGGCACGCCTGCGCTTTGTTGTTTCTTTTGCATACATAGTCAATCCGGAAACAAGGACAAGAAATAAAAACAAAACAGTCCAATATCCGTGCTCAATCGAAAACGAAATATAGCGGGACGCAAAAGAATAGAAGAACATCGCAGAGAGCGATGCAAAGTAGAAACCGGGTACAAGAATACGGGTGGCTTCGTACAACCCAAAGGAAGATGTTTGTGTATTATTCATAAAGGTACTCACTTACAAAAGTGGAAGAATGTTGAGGCAAAAAAATGTATTTGTTTTATTTTTCTGAACCTTGTTGAATTGTGTTTCTTCGACTAAATCCGGCTAATAAAGCACCAATTCTATCCTGCACTTGATGATAATTGGTGACCGATGTAATAAAATTCTGCATCATCATAGAGAACACCAGCATCTCGCCATCGCGTGTGAGTACATACCCTGATAAACAACTCACACCATTCAGCGTTCCGGTTTTCGCACGTAAATTGCAAGCAGCGGGGTACGTGGTCATCCTTTGTGCGAGGGTTCCGTCAACGCCGGCAAGAGGTAAAGAATTGTAAAAGATCGGGAATATTCGGGGCTGTTTGTACATCGCTGTAAGAAATTGTACAAGTTGATCGGCAGATAAGAGATTATAGCGAGATACACCCGATCCATCAACAATAGAGAGTTTCGATGTGTCGATTCCCAAGTTAGACAGGAAGCGTTGTACGACGACTATTCCATTTTTTGCAGAACCGGGCACACCATTCAATGTAGTTCCTAAGACCTTGAGTGCATTTTCCGCTGAGAGATTATCACTCACCTTATTCATATTTGTGATCATTTTTTCTATTGGCTGGTAATGCTGTGCAATTTCACGGGAGCCGATCGGAGTCACCCCATTCACAACATTTCCATACACAAGAATTCCCGCATGTCGGAACGATTCCTTTAAAAGTGTTCCTGTATAATACTCGGGCCGGCGAAGAGAGAACTTTTGAGTAATTTGACTGAACCAAGAAAGTTCGCCTTCTGTTACAATGGTATTAGGATTGTTAAGATAAAGGCGTTTGATTTTCAAAGGAGTACGAATGCTGTCGGTTGTTAATTTTGCTCGATTGACGACTGTGACAAAATCTGTCATCGGTTCAACATAGGGATATATTGTGGTCGAATCGGTTAACAACGTGATGCGGATACAGTTCTTATTCACAGAAAGTGCATTGATGTATGGTGCATCCGGATCAGATTCATCATCCCAAGTCCATCCGGCACCCCAATAGTTCTCATCGAAGAATGAATCGTCAACAATGATATTGCCCTCAATACTTGTGATTCCCATTCGACGAACTGCATATGCCAGAGAGTCTAAGTCTGACGTCTTTAAATCTGGATCTCCATATCCTTTCACGTAAATGTTGCCGGCAAGAATACCATCAGAAGGAGAGGCATCAACGAACACGGCCGTCTTAAATTGGTAATTCGTATCGAGTATCGACAAAGCAGCGGCGGAAGTGAGCAACTTCATGTTTGATCCAGGATTCATCAGCGCTTTGCTGTCATGATCATAGAGAACATTTCCATTCTCAAGCGATACAACTTTGATGCTGGCACGTGCAGGAACGAAGAGGGAGTCTGCGAGAATGGAATTAATGTCTTTCCTTAATTGTGTTAACGGATCGCGTGGCACAATAACAGTGCGTGTCGCTCCACAACCTAAAAGTGTTAATGAAAGGAGGAGGATGATTTGATGCAGTTTCATGAAGGTATTTGTTTTTTTATAGATTATGATCAGTGTGAATGTCCTATTAAATGGATAGAAATGCAAGAACCGGGGGAATTCTTCATTGCTCCAAAGTGTTTAATTTCTTATATTATAAGTTCATAATGCATAGAAAAGAGCAAAAGAAGATAACCATTGCTATTGATGGACCTGCAGCATCCGGGAAAAGTACAACGGCAAAATTGGTTGCTCAAAAATTAGGATATCTTCATATTGATACAGGTGCAATGTATCGTGCATTGACGCTAAAGGCACTTGAAAAAAAGTTCGATGTGAGCGATCAAGAAAAAATTGTCTCACTTGCACAGACGAGCACCATTCGACTGGAAGGAGGAAATCCAACCACGAAGGTGTTTTTGGATGGTATTGATATTACGGATAAAATTAGAACGCCTCAGGTGAACCGGTCCGTAAGTACTGTGAGCAGTTATCAAGGCGTACGCGAAGTGATGGTACGGGAACAGCAAAAAATCGCTGTCGATGGCGGTGTAGTCTTGGAAGGCCGGGATATAGGTACGGTCGTTCTTCCATCGGCGGAGTTAAAGATTTTCATGGTTGCCGGTGTTCACGAGCGAGTGAAACGAAGAAAGAAAGATCTCGCCCTGTGCGGAATTGAAACGGAAGAAAAAGAATTGATTAAAGAAATTGAAACGCGTGATCGAAAAGATTCGACACGTGACATAAGTCCGCTGCGGAAAGCAGCGGATGCAATTGAACTCGATACTTCCAACCTGACCATTGAGGAACAAGTCGATTTCATAGTAGCGCGTGCAAAGAAAACGATCCACCAAAAAGAAACAGTCCTATGAAAGTATCCGTCGATAATTTTTCCGGTTTCTGTTGGGGAGTTGTTCGAACGATAGATATTGCGGAGAAGGAGATTGCCGCGGGTGAAAAGCTGTATTCACTGGGAGACATCATTCATAATCCTGTGGAGATCGAACGTCTCCGAAAGAAAGGTCTTGAAACGATCTCTCATAACGATTTGGAAAAACTTCGAGGTGCAAGAATTCTTATCCGCGCGCACGGAGAACCGCCTGATACATACAAGCGTGCGAAGGAACTTGGAATCACACTTGTCGATGCCACGTGTCCCGTTGTCACAAAAGTGCAGGAACGTATTCGAAAATTTTATAATGAAGGGTATCAGGTTGTGATTTTTGGCAAGAAAGAGCATGCCGAAGTCATTGGTCTTGTCGGTCATACAAATGGTGAGGCGCTTGTCATCAAATCGTTAGACGAAGTGGGAAAGGTGAAACTGGATCGGAAAACGGTTCTGTTTTCGCAAACAACCATGGACAAAGCGACGTTCCATGTACTGAAGGATGAATTATCAAAACGAATTAAAGAATTTGTTGTTGGTTCCATGGAAGAGACAGCGATTGAGTTTTTTGCGAAAGATACGATTTGTGGTCAGGTCTCCGGACGCGAGAAGAAGATTCGAGAATTTGCCGCCGCAAACGAGCTTATCATCTTCGTCGCCGGAAAACATAGTTCCAATGGAAAAGTATTGTATGATATTGTGAAGTCGGTGAATCCGCATATTCGTTTCATTGAAGATGTGCAGGAGCTTCATACAGAATGGTTTGAGGGAATTGAGACCGTTGGAATCACCGGAGCAACATCGACACCGCAATGGTTGATGGAGCAGGTGAAAGCAAGAATTGAGGATATGAAAGAAAACATGCAGAGTGTTTCACAGCCAAAGATAATTCACGAATTCATCACACACTAATCAAGAGCCGAAGTGTTTTGTTCGCTGGTGCGCGCTGGCTGGCGGCGGAGAACATCTCGTTTGGCCATCCCGTGAATGCGGGAAACAATTTTGGAGGTTGAATGTCAGCTACAAAAAATGCTGTGCAGGAGTTTGAGGAGCACGGGTATTCTGAAGAAGAATACAAACAACTTGAACAACTCTATTCCGGTACCATGGGCAAAATCAATGCAGGTGAAATCGTTAAAGGACGCGTTGTCCACATCGGCGATTCGAATGTTGCTGTTGATATCGGATTCAAGTCGGAAGGCACAGTCGCGAAAAGCGAATTCCCGAACATTAAAGATTTAAAAATTGGCGATGAAATCGAAGTTTTCCTTGAAAGTATTGAAGACAAAGATGGCCAACTCGTACTCTCGCGCAAGCGCGCCGACTTTATGCGCGTCTGGGAACGTGTCGTTAAATCCCACGATACCGGTGAAGTTCTTAAAGGGCGTTGCGTCCGCAGGACGAAAGGTGGCATTGTTGTCGATCTTATGGGACTCGATGCATTCCTGCCAGGTTCACAAATCGATGTTCGACCTGTTCGTGATTTCGATGTGTTCATCGGACGCGAGATGGATTTCCGCGTTGTGAAAGTTAATCACCCTTCAGAAAATGTTGTTGTCAGTCATAAGGTGTTGGTGGAAGAAGAACTTTCCAGTCAGCGCAAAGCCATCCTTGATAGCCTTGAGAAAGGCCAGATACTCGAAGGTCACGTTAAGGCAATTACGGATTTCGGCGTGTTCGTTGATCTCGGCGGTGTAGACGGTCTTGTGCATATCACCGATCTTTCATGGGGACGTGTGAACCATCCTTCAGAGATCGTGAAACTCGATCAATTGGTCAACATCGTCGTTCTTGATTTCGATGCGGAGAAAAAACGAATTTCGCTGGGTATGAAACAGCTTCAACCGCATCCTTGGGAGAATATTGACCAGCGGTATCCTGTCGGTACGAAGATTAACGGAAAAATCGTTTCGCTGACAGATTATGGTGCATTTGTGGAAATTGAAAAAGGCATCGAAGGCCTCATTCACATTTCTGAAATGAGTTGGACACAACACATCAAACATCCTTCACAAGTTGTTTCCATGGGACAGATGATCGATGCAATTATTCTCTCGCTGGATAAAGACGGCAAGAAGATTTCGCTTGGCATGAAACAGCTTGAGCCGGATCCTTGGACAACACTCATGCAGAAATATCCCATCGGCTCAAAACATGTCGGTACGGTACGCAATCTTACGAATTTCGGTGTTTTTGTTGAGCTTGAAGAAGGTGTCGATGGTCTTGTGCACATTTCTGATTTATCATGGACAAAGAAGATTCGTCACCCGGGTGAAGTTGTAAAAAAAGGCGATCAACTTGATGTCATCGTACTTTCGGTTGACATTAGTCAACGACGCATTTCTCTTGGACATAAACAAGTACAAGAAAATCCGTGGGAAGTATTTGAGTCTAAATACAAAGTAGACACAGATGTCGAAGGCAACATCGTGCGCATTATCGAGAAGGGTGTCATCGTTGAAATGCCTCTTGGTGTTGATGGCTTTGTGCCACTCTCTCAGCTTTCACACACTCCGGTCAAGAATATCGCGGACTCCTTCAAGGTCGGTGATACACTTCCATTAAAAGTGATCGAGTTTGATAAAGAAAGCAAGAAGATCGTTCTCTCCGCACTTGAATATCTTCGCGGCAAAGAGCAGAAGCTTGTGGATGACTATGTTGCCGGTCATAAACTTGCTCCGATGACGATGAAGGATGTCGTCTCCACTCCTTCTGATGAAGCGAAGAAAAAGAATGAAGTATCTGCAGAAGGTGGAAATGAACCAGGCACACAAGGTTCAAACTAATTTCTGAAACATTCATGAAAAGAGTTGTCTGGCATTGCTCGGGCAGCTCTTTTTCTTTATGAAGCGCATCGCATTACATACTCTTGGTTGTAAACTCAATTACGCTGAAACCGCAGCGATCGGAAAGCAATTCACTGCTCAGGGTTACACTGTGGTTGGCATTGATGATCCGGCAGATGTGGTGGTAATCAATTCATGCAGTGTCACATTGCAGGCTGATCGCGAATGCCGGCAATTAGTACGAAGAGCCATTCGGCATTCCCCGAATGCATTTGTGGCAGTCGTTGGCTGCTATGCACAGCTTCAATCTGACCAGATAGCCGGAATCAATGGCGTTGATGTGGTGCTCGGAACGCAGGACAAATTCTCTCTTTTTGATTTTATCAACACCGAGAAAAAGAATAGACATGCAAACGTTGTTGTTTCTTGTATAGACGACAATAATTTTGGGCTGGCATCATCAGCAGGGTTTGAGGATCGAACGCGTGCTTTTCTGAAAGTACAAGACGGTTGTGATTATCGTTGTACCTATTGTACTATTCCTCAGGCGCGAGGAAAAAGCCGAAGCACAACTATTGCCGAAATAGTACGACAGGCAAGAGAAGCAGTTGGATTAGACTATAAAGAAATAGTGTTGACCGGCGTGAATGTAGGAGACTATGGAAAAAATAATGGTACGAACCTTCTGGCTCTTCTCAAACAGCTCGTCACGGTTGATGGCTTAATGCGCATTCGTATCAGTTCGGTTGAACCCAATTTGCTTACCGACGAGCTGCTTGATTTTTGGTTTGCCCATGATATTCTTTGTCATCATTGGCACATACCGCTTCAATCAGGATCCAACACGATACTCCGAAAGATGCAGAGAAGGTATCTCACCGGAGTCTATGCTGAACGTGTAGAAAGAATTAAATCGAATGTTCCGACCGCAGGTATTGGCTCAGATGTGATTGTCGGATTTCCTGGCGAGAGTGATGCATTATTTAATGAAACCTACAATTTTCTGAATGACATTCCGATTTCATATTTTCATATATTTAGTTATTCTGAACGGCCGAATACACCTGCGGCGACATTTGATAAAAAGATTGATTCTCAGATCAAAGCGAAGAGAAGCAAGAAATTGCGTCAGCTGGGAATTCAAAAGCGACATATGTTCTATGAGACATTCGTCGATAAAACGGTACAGGTTCTTTTTGAATCAGCACATCTTGATGGTACGCTATCTGGATTGACGGAAGAATATATCCGTGTCGATGTGAAATCGAATGCAGATTTAACAAATGCCATTGTCAACGTTACTATCAAAGAAGTATTCTCAGAAAAATGTATTGGCACGATCGCAGAGCCTCATAGAATACCAGCGATACGCATTGCTATTTAACTGGAGCTACACCATGAAACGATCTATCATTTCGATAGCACTCCTGCTTTTTCCGACACAGCAGATGTTTGCGCAACAAAGACCAATGTCGACGTTGGTAACAAAGGAAGTTCAACTCAGCGGAATGTCCATTCCAGATCTAGACTTGTCTCCTGCGCCTGAATCCAAGAAGTCCGTTATGCTGGCAGTTGTTGCATCGCTCTTCGTACCGGGCATGGGAGAACTGTATGCAGGTTCATTTGAAACAGGGAAGTATTATTTGATCGCTGAAGGCGGCTTATGGCTTACGTACAGCGGATTTCGCATGCATTCCAATTGGCTGCTACAAGATGCACAAACATTTGCCAGCCAACATGCAGATGCAAACTTTAGCAACAAGGACGACCAGTATTCAGTAAACATCGGCAACTTCAATACAACCGCAGAATACAACGATGCAAAGAGCAGAAACCGTGAGTATGATTTGATATACCAACCTACACGTCCTGAATATCAATGGAATTGGGATACAGATGCCAATCGTCTTCAATTCAAAAATATGCGCATTCAAAGCGGCGAAGTGAAAAACAATGCGAAGTTCGTCATAGGTGCTATTGTTGTAAATCATCTTCTTTCTGCATTTTCTGCTGGAAAGAAAACTGCGGCATATAATCAATCGCTTTCGGCGATGGACAATGTGGAAATTCATACGTACACATTGAACAATGGATTGCAAGTGAATGGATGGGGAATAAGTATCACTACACATTTTTAAAACACCCGCATGCCTCTCATCCGGCTCACGCTTGAATATGATGGAACCGACTTTGTCGGCTGGCAATTCCAAACGAATGGACGTTCTGTTCAAGAAGAAGTTGAAAAAGCAATCAAACAAATACTTCAGGTGGACATTCGAATTACCGGCGGGGGGAGAACAGATGCCGGGGTACATGCTCATGGTCAGGTGGCAAGCTTCTTTGTGGAACGAGAGGTTGAAATCAATCTGCTTGCAAAAAGCATGAATGCTGTTATGCCCCATAGCATTGTTGTTCTCGAAGCGATGGAGGCTCCATTAGACTTCAATGCACGATACGACGCAAAAAGCAGACGGTACACGTATTCGATTAGTCAAGAACCGACGGCAATTCAACGCAATTATTGCTGGCAAGTGTTCCAAAAGTTAAATCTTACGTTGATGCAAAAATGCGCTCAACAAATAATGGGCACACATAGTTTTCGTTCATTCTGTAAAGTGGAGACCGATATTCACAATCATCGATGCAGTGTACTGGCATCACGATGGATTCAGAAAGACAAATTATTGATATATGAAATTTCTGCAAATCGTTTTTTGCATGGAATGGTTCGTACATTAGTTGGAACGATGGTGAATGTAGGAAGAGGACACACGACGTATGAAGAATTTCATAAGATATTAGAATCAAATGATAGGTCTTTTGTCGGAATGTCCGTTCCCGCAAAAGGATTGTTTTTAGAAGATATATCGTACTAATACCAGGATTTGAATATGTTGAAGATGTCCAGACTTCGGCTCATCATATATTTTGCGAAGCGGTATCAACAATTTAGCAGGTCATTGCCATAACATTATCATGAAATCGATATATTAAAAATGTAGCAGTGAAGTAAGGACTGCATTGGATGAAGATATGAAATCAATTAAAAAAATATTGAGAGATGCACTGATCAAAGGAGGATTACTAAGAACGAAACTTTCGGAAGATGAATTTAAGCAGGTCGTTGATGCCGGTTCGCTCAGCGGGACGATTGACAAGACGGAACATGAACTTATAAAAAGTATTTTAGAGTTTTCCGATATTACAGCAAAGGAAATCATGGTGCCGCGTCCTGATATTGTGGCTCTCGACATTTCGATGTCTCGTGATGTTCTCGTACGAAAAGTGATTGAAGAAGGGTACTCACGATTACCCGTCTACAAAGGTACTATTGACCATATCATTGGTGTTATTTACAGCAAAGATTTGCTCAGTCTTTTAGAGCATCGCTCGCTTATCATTCTCCAGGATATTATCCGGCCTGTGCACTTTGTTCCAGAATCAAAAAAGATTAGCCAGCTCTTGCATGAATTCCAGCAAAATAAAGTTCATATTGGTATTGTGGTAGATGAGTATGGCGGGACAGAAGGCATCGTCACCATGGAGGATATCGTCGAAGAAATTGTCGGAGACATTCTTGACGAATACGACGAAGTGCGCAAATCAGTAGAACAGGCTGGAGATGGGTCGGTTATTGTAGATGCAACAATATCCATTGCTGATTTCAATCAGCAGTTTCGTTTGAAGCTACCGGAGGCACCGGAGTATGAAACAGTAGCCGGATATTTGCAGAAAATCACAGGAAGACTGCCAGAATCCAATGAAGAGATCCGGACAGAGAATTTCATCTTTGCAATAATCTCGAAGAGCGCACGCCGGATTCGGCAAGTGAAGGTAACCCCCTTCCTCAAGCCGATTGGCGTTGAAGATTAATGAAAAACTTCCTTCTTAAAATTTCGTGCATGTACTCTTTCTCATAAAATCTATTTTCGGAGATGAATTCTTTGTTATCTCCTCTTCATTATTATCATTACATAGGATAAAGATAGACATATGGATCACGCAGTTGAAACAACAGCAACACTTATTCGATATAAAATTATCAGTTATGCTGTTTTGATTGGATTCTCTTATCTATGTATGATTTAAAAATTAAAATTGGCGGTGTAATGGTTGCACAGCTGAACTACTTATTTCTCTGACATGGTATTGCAGGTTTTATGCGAAACAGGATTCCTTGGACTGAGTACACTATTCTGGTTGTGGTTCACCGATATTCACAGAAGCACTCGCAAGTTATTTCCAGTCTCACTTGTAAAGCAGGACTGTATCCGTCTATGCACATTTTATAGAATAGTCGCTGCCCTAATTGCTGGATTATATGGACGTCTGTTTGGCCATGGAGTTGGGGAAACATCTATTGCCTCTTGTGATGCTGAATTACCAACTGATTCATTTGAAATATGAATATCCTTCCTTCATCTATTCGAGCAATTGTTCGAAATTCTTTTTCCACTGTCATAGTCCGTGGAACATTCGGCTTTGCACGAATTATTATTTTCATGGTTTTAGCGAAAACGTACGGGGCTGCCTATTTCGGTCTTTATTCTCTCATTCTCATTATTATTGAAATAACGAAAGTAGTTTCTGATTTAGGAGTCGATATAGTTTCTATTAGGAGGTTAGCTGCTGATTCAAAGAATATCCATTCCATTCTCGAGTCTATCCTAGGGTTAAAACTCTTAGCTGCTGCTTTCGGGGTTATCTTGGCTACGAGTCTGTACGCGGTATTCTATCGCGATTCATACGGACTTGTTCTTCTTGGGATAGGATGTATATCGATTTTTACAACATTACCCCTGAATGCATTTGTCAGTTATTATCAAACGCAACTTTCCATGGAGAAAATAATCAATGCACATCTTATAGGATATGGATGCTTTTTCTCGCTTTCAATTCTTGCAATCTTGTTCAAGACCTCGCTTTTCATTTTAATGGGAATTATTCCACTTTCCGAAGGGATCATCCTCTTTCTCTTAATACGACGTTATCAGATTCAGGCGCCGCTCCGGATAAGGTTTAACATTCCATTTATTCGTACGTTTTTAGCAGAAAGTATTTATGTAGGTATTGCAGGTATAGCCGTCGTGATTTATTTACGCCTTGATAATGTTATGATAAGCCGATTTTTAGATTTGAAAAGTGTGGGACAGTATGCTTTTGCCTATCGGTTGATAGAACCATTCTCGCTTCTTTTTACTTCATTTGGTATTTCTCTCTATGCTTCATTGTCAGCGTTATCCATAGGCACAAAAGTGCATGAACGGTTCTTCTATGCAAAAAAAACTCTCATCGGAATGCTTATCATTGCCGGTGCAGGTATACTTATCTATATATTTCTCGTACGACCTTTATTGCCGTCTTTTTCATCAGAATATACGAGATCAGGTGATGTCCTCTTAATACTAAGTTTTGTTTTATTATTTAAAGCCTTCAATACACAGTTAACAGCGATACTGAATTCAATGGAAAAATTTCGTATTGTAAGCGGAATAACTTTTCTCAATCTTGTCATCAGTATCGTATTAAATATATTTTTCATATCTCATTATGGGATAGTCGGGGCCGCAATGGCTGTCGTGGGAACAGAACTTATGAACTCGTTATTGCAATCAGGTTCTTTACTCTTTTATCATCAGATCGATAAGTAAGAGAAAAAGCTATGGAACGAAAATTACCTGATGATGAATTGCTCTATTTTGCCGGGACAGAAGAATTGACAGAAAAAGTCCAAGCACGATTCGTTCATTATTTTTTGAACTCCCCAGGGACAGTTTTAGAAATCGGTTGCGGTAGAGGTGTGATGCTGGAAATGTTCAAAGAAAAGGGCATTCAGGCTTACGGGATTGATTTATCGGATACCACAGTGAAATATTGCAAAGGAAAGGGACTCGAAGCAACTTGCAGTGACCTTCTTTCACATTTACAAAGCTTACAGGACGGTTCGATCGGTGGAATATTTTGTGCCCATGTTATTGAACATCTTAAACCCGAAGATGCGATAGAGTTTTTTAAACAGGCATATCGTGTGATGAAACAAACAAGCAAACTTGTCATCGTAACCCCGAATGCTAAAGACCTGCGGACGACTGAGCGGTTTTGGATGGATATTACACATGTTCGTCCCTACCCTGAAAAATTATTATGGATGCTTCTTCAAAGAGAAGGATTTCACATCATCCAAGCATTTTCTGATAAGGAACCAGCAAGAAATATCCTTGAGCGCATTATAAAAAAACTAATCTATTATTGGTTCCTTGGATATATGTTTGTCGGCGATCAAATTGTTATTGCAGAACGATGAAAAGCACATCTCTACGTGTTCTTATGATCTCAAAGGCGCTTGTCGTTAGTGCGTATCATACGAAATTGAAAGAAATGGCTCGATTAGGAGTCAATCTCGATGTTGTTATCCCTGAGTCTTGGGGAAGACAAAAAGCAGAACAAACGCAAGGGCATGGGTATACTCTCCATACGCTGCCAGTTGTTTTTTCCGGTATAAATCATTTCCACTATTATCCCACTCTTTCCACACTTGTTAAAAAAATCAAGCCAGATATTATTCATGTAGATGAAGAATCATTCAGCTTTGTGAGTTATTTAGTCATTCGTCAGGCACGCGCCTTAGGAATTCCGACTCTCTTTTTCAATTGGCAAAATATTTTAAAAAAATACCCATGGCCTTTTTCAGCAATGGAACGATATTCGATGAAATATGCAGCGGCTGGCATTGCAGGAAACAGAGAAGCAAAAGATGTGCTTCTCAAAAAGAACTGTTCCAGACCAATCCATGTAATTCCACAATTCGGTGTCGATAGTAATTTATTTTCAAAACAAGCCCAGTCCGATTTACGAAAAACCATTATTGGAAACTGCGATGCCTTTGTTATTGGATTTAGTGGAAGGTTTGTTGAAGAAAAAGGAATCAGTGATATCTTCAACGCCTTTATAAGGCTTCCACTGAATGCGCATATCGTGCTCATTGGAGGAGGCCCCTATAAAGCAGAGCTCCAACGTCAGGCAGAACAAACCGGGATGATGTCAAGAATTCATTTCGTGGGTTCAGTTCAATCAACAGACATGCCACGGTATTTGAATATTTTGGATTGTTTGGTTTTGCCTTCGCATACCCGTTCTAATTGGAAAGAACAATTTGGACGCGTTTTGATTGAAGCAATGGCTTGTGAGGTACCTGTTATCGGTTCAAGCTCAGGTGAAATTCCAAATGTCATTGGCCAAGCAGGACGCATATTTCCTGAAGGAAATATTCCAGCACTCCAAAAGGCTATCCAGGAATTAATGCTGAATAGAACTCTGTGTGTTGAATTAGGGATAGAAGGGCGTCGGAGGGTGCTGGAAAACTATACTCAAAAGAAAATTGCTGAAGATACTGTAACTGTCTATCGAAATGTCATGAAATGATATATGAGAATTGGACTCAATGCACAAATATTAACTGATGGCCGAACAGGTGTTACCCGATTTGCCAAAAATGTTATTCAGTTACTTCCTGAGATTGGAGTTGAACATGAGTTTATTATTTTCGGAAATCCTCATGATGTTGTTGCACAGCAAATAAATGTAACACTTGTGCCTACGCCTGCCTTGATCAATTCCTCAGCAAAAAGAATTATTTGGGAACAGACGATGCTTCCTTATCTGATAAATAATTTGAATATCGACCTCATGTATTACCCTGATCATACATCGCCTGTCTATAGACTTAAATCGATAGTCATCATTACAGTGCATGATGTCTCGACTTTTGCAGTTCCAGAAACTGTAGGAATTGCACGCCGCTTATATAAGCAAGCAGTTATTAAAAGATCTGTACAACTTTGCGATGCAATACTAACAGGCTCGGAGGCGACTAAAGAAGAAATAATAAAATATCTTCCTCTCTCTGCCCATAAAACAAATGTTGTACTTTATGGATTAGAGGAATCTATCGCACCGGTCAAGGACGATTTCATTTTATCATCGATAAAAGCAAAATATCAATTGACGACACCCTATATTCTGCACGTTGGGACTATTGAAGCTCGAAAAAATATTATACGAATTGTGCGTGCGTTTGCTAGGGGACGAAAAAGCCATCAGTGGAAGCAGAGATTAGTACTCGTAGGTGCGCCCGGCTATGGTTTCGACGATATAGAGAGAACAATCGCAGAGGAAAATGTGAAAGATTTGGTGACAATAACGGGCTATGTTGACGACAACGATTTGCCAGGAATCTATTCACTAGCTGATGTGCTTATTTATCCCTCATTATATGAAGGTTTCGGTTTTCCTCCTTTAGAAGCAATGAAATGTGGATGCCCAGTTGTTGCTTCGTATGCGACTTCCTTGCCGGAGGTCATAGGGGATGCAGGTATTTTAGTTAATCCCTATAACGAGAATGAAATATTTGATGCATTGCATCGTGTTATAACAGATAATAAATTGCATAACGAACTGGCGCAAAAAGGAAAAGATCGCATTCGACAATTTACATGGAAGAAGACCGTCGAAGGAATTCTTCACGTGATGACACACATGTGAAGTAGGGAAAAGATTATGAGCCGCATCGGTATCTTTGGCGGAACATTCGACCCGCCTCATAAAGGACATATTGCAATTGCAGAAGAGGCGATGAAACAGCTTTCTCTGGACACAATCTATTTTGTACCCGCCTACTTACCACCGCACAAATTGCAGCATTATTCCATGACAGCAAAACATAGACTCACGATGGTGAAGTTGGCTATTGATGGACATAAAGATTTCAAAGTTTCCATGGTAGAATTACAACGCCGTGGGATATCCTACACTGTTGATACACTCAAAGCATTTAGGAGTCGTTTTCCGAATGCCGCTCTTATACTTGTCATTGGTGCAGACAATCTTGAACAATTTCAATCATGGAAATCGCCAAAAGCGATCCTTCAACTTGCTTCCCTCGCTGTCTATAAGCGAAGGGGATTCAATCGATCATTGAAAAATCAAAATATTGCATTTCAACTAATAAAAGGCCAGCTTCTTCAGGTATCATCCACGGAAATCAGAAAAAGACTTGTGAAAGGATTAACCGTCTCAAAACTACTATCAAGACCAATAGAGAGATATATCAAACGACATTCATTGTATTTACGTTCATATCCAATTATCCGGAAAAGAAAAATAAATGAAATCAACCGCACACATTGACGACATTTATCGCATTATCTACACGGAACATCATGATCCATTTTCAGTGTTAGGCGCTCACATTCTCAAACGGGAAGGGATGCGTGTCGTTGTTGTGAGGGCATTCCAACCGGATGCGCAGGAAATGTTCGTGCTCGAAGATGGTAAAAACGAGAATGCTTTTCAGATGGAAAAAATGAGAGATGATGGATTCTTCGAGATTGTTCTCATGAATCATTCTGAGATATTTCCTTATAAACTTAAGAAAGTGACACAGGATGGTTCCGTAGATATCTATTATGATTCCTATTCGTTTCTTCCAACCCTTACCGATCTTGACTTGTATTTATTTAATGCCGGCGACCATCATCGTATCTATGACAAGTTAGGCGCACATGCGATCGAAGTGACTGGGGTAAAAGGTGTACAGTTTGCCGTATGGGCGCCGAATGCACGAAGCGTGAGCGTTGTCGGGAACTTCAACAACTGGGACAGGCGAAGACATGCAATGCGTGTGCTGGGGGCTTCAGGAGTCTGGGAAATATTTGTACCGGAATTACCCGAAGGTGAAATTTATAAATTTCAGGTGAAAACAAAATCCGGATATGTGCTGGATAAGGCAGATCCGTACGCAACTGAAATGGAACTACGGCCCCACACTGCGTCGAAAGTGAACTTTCTTCAACAGTATACGTGGAACGATGCAGAGTGGATGAAAAGTCGTGCGCAATCCGATCATCTGGGTGAACCGATTTCCATCTACGAAGTACATCTTGGTTCTTGGGCACGCATTCCTGAAGAAAACGACCGTTGGCTCACTTATCGCGAGTTGGCAGAGAGAATAGTGGCATATGTGCAAGAGCGAGGGTTTACACACATTGAACTTCTTCCTGTGATGGAACACCCGTTCGACGCATCATGGGGATATCAAGTGACCGGCTATTTCGCACCCACCAGCCGATTCGGCACTCCCCAAGACTTTATGTTTTTCGTGGATACTTGTCACAGGAATGGCATCGGTGTCATTCTCGATTGGGTGCCTGCACATTTTCCAAAAGATCAATACGCACTTGGCGAATTTGACGGAACACATTTGTATGAACACGCAGATCCGCGAAAAGGCGAACAGCAAGATTGGGGCACGTTCATTTTCAATTATGGGCGGAAAGAAGTTCGTAATTTTCTTATCAGCAATGCGCTCTTTTGGCCAGAAAAATATCACATCGATGGTCTGAGGATCGATGCAGTCGCTTCGATGTTGTATCTTGATTATTCGCGCAAAGAAGGTCAGTGGGTTCCCAATGAATTTGGCGGACGCGAGAATTTTGAAGCTATTGCCTTCCTGAAAGATACGACCCGACTCATGCATCAGTATTATCCGGGTATTCTTACAATTGCAGAAGAATCAACTGCTTATCCCGGCGTGACAACAGATCTAGCGTATGGCGGACTTGGTTTCAGTCTGAAGTGGAATATGGGTTGGATGCACGATATGTTGCAATACTTTTCCAAAAATCCTGTTCACCGAGCCCATCACCATAACAATCTTACATTTGCATTGTTGTACGCATTCACAGAACGATTTTTGCTGCCGCTTTCCCATGACGAAGTGGTGCATGGCAAATCTTCCTTGCTCCATAAAATGCCGGGAGATGATTGGCAAAAGTTTGCCAACCTTCGACTTCTGTTTGGACTGATGTATGGATTTCCCGGAAAGAAATTAATCTTTATGGGTGGAGAATTCGGACAGCGAGATGAGTGGAATCATGCCAAATCACTCGACTGGCATCTTACCCAATACCTGCCGCATGCCGGCATCCAAAAATGGATAACGGACTTGAACCATGTCTATCGCGAAGAAAGTGCACTCCATCAAGTGGATTTTCATTATTCCGGATTTGAATGGATAGACTTCCAAGACAAGGCGAACAGCATTATAGCGCTTATGCGGAAATCGAATGATGGTCTTGAGAAAGTCATCGTTGTCTACAACTTTACACCGGTGCCACGAATAAATTATCGTCTCGGTGTTCCGGAAGAAGGGCAATATCGAGAGATTCTGAATAGTGATTCTTCCTACTATCAAGGGAGCAATGTCGGCAACATTGGAAAAATAAAAACTGAGCCTATACCGCGTCATGGCAGACAGTTCTCATTAAATTTAACACTACCGCCGCTTGCTGCCGTGTTTTTAAAACGCATCTCATAAATTCGTCTTAGGTATTATGCATCGTGGATAAAAAAACAAAGGATCGTATGTCTGAAATAAATCCAACACAAGACCGGCAAACCGAAAGTGTATTGCGAAAGACCTGGCATGAAATCACTCAACCATTTATTGATCTGGTGCATGCACCGCGTGCATTATGGGGAGTGAATCTGGCTTATACGATTGAAGGACTGTCCTACTTTGGGATTCTTACATACTTAGCTATTTATTTCTCAGATTTCGTCTTCAAAGGTGTCGAGCACGCAGATATATGGTCTCACGAAATGGTCATGGTTCTGACTGCCGGTATCGCAATTGCTATGGTCCTCTTAGGTTTTGTGCCGGACAAGTTGGGGGTCCGCCGCGCTCTCATATTTTCATTCATATTTCTCCTCATAGGAAGAATTGTGATGTCGGCTGCTCCAACGGTCTTTGGCATGATGCCAAATGGAGTCTGGTCATCCCTGCACATTCTCACAATGGTAGGGATTATTTTTGTCGTTATCGGATATGGTGTCTATCAACCTGCCGCGTATGCTGCTGTTCGACAGTTTACCACGCCGAAAACAGCATCTATGGCATATGCAATGCTTTATGCGCTTATGAACGCCGGTTCATCGTTGGCAATGATGGCATTCCTACTGCGTGATGACAAATTCTTAGGACTCGGTATAAATGGAACTTTTTGGGTTTACACTGCGCTTACTCTTGTTTCGCTGCTTGTGACCATCTTTGTATTATCAAAAAAAACAGTAGAGAAGACAATCGCAAGTGTAAGTGCAGAAAATGCTATTATGGCGTCAGATAACAAATCCCTTGAAACAGAAAAACGGAAAATTGACAATGGAAAGTTGCTCATCCCATTAAAAGTGCCTACCACTTCGTGGATTGTTCTTGCCGGTATTCTAATAGCAATCTATTTTCGAGTTCCAGATCCATGGCGTTATATCCTCGAAGCGATTGTGATTACAGTTCCTATTATCATCGCACTTTTACCGGATCGCTTCAAAGTCCCTGTCATTCGTTGGGTTGCTGCACATCCCTTAGCAGACCCGAGATTCTTTTTCTTTATCTTCGCACTTATGCCTGTGCAGACACTCTTCACATATAATTGGCTTGTCTTGCCTCAATATATTTCCCGGGCTTTCGCTGGCGGTTGGATCGGCGAGTATTATGAGATTGCATCCAATGCAAATCCTATTCTTATCTTCATTCTAGTGCCAGTAATTACAGCACTTACATACAAGAGAAATGTGTACAATATGATGGTTTGGGGAACGTTCGTTATGGGTTCTTCAGCATTTATTCTGGCACTTGGGCCAACCCCTATAACCCTTATTGCATATATCATTCTTATGACAATTGGTGAAGCTATGTGGTCGGCACGTTTTCTTCAATACGCTACTGAAATTGCACCTGCAGATCGCGCAGGACAATACCAGGGAGTGGCGCAACTGCCTTGGTTTCTTACAAAGTTTCTCGTCCCATTACTCTATTCTGGCCAAATAATGGAACGTTACTGTCCAGCAGAAGGTCCAAAAAACACTGGACACATGTGGCTCATCTTCGGGTTTATTGCAGTTATGAGCCCAATTTTATTGTTGCTCGCACGCAAATGGATGATGAAGGATTTCAAAATCAAACACGAGGTATAGAAATTATTGAATAAATTGATCTCAATATCCAAAAGAAAAAGAATTGCACTTCTCGCCGGCGTACTCATTCCTGTTTCAGTTATTGTGATTATATTAATACCAAACCATCGAAAAATAGAACTGCCAAAATCCATCTTGCAGCTTCGGCTCACAGAAGAAATCCGCGGCAAACAAGCGCAGGAAATAGTTGACAGAATATATAACAAGTCGGTGACACCGGATGAGAATGTCGTTGGCACGTATTTCAGCACCGACGGAAGTGCGAAGCTGTATGTGTCTCTCTATGATTCACGTACTGTCGCCGAGGAACAATTTAAAATAATGATTGATCTCATGAGATTAGAAAATAGCGCTTTCTCTCATTTTCAGGAGCTCCAGGTTCAAAATGAAAAAGTGTTCTTCTGTCTTGGACTCGATCAAGCACATTTTTTCTTTCTTCATGAAAAAGATATTTATTGGTGGGCAGTCGATTCACAAATAGCTCAGGCTTCTATGCAGGAGTTAGTTCGTCTCGTGAAAAATAATACACTGAAATAAAGGAGCGAAAGGGTTTTCGTGCGCGTAGCAGTTGTTCAAACAAATCCGATATTTGGAGAAGTTAAAAAGAATATTGATAAAGCATTGTCGCTGATGGAAACGGTTATGGCAGATCTTTATGTCTTGCCGGAGCTGTTTAACACAGGTTACAATTTTGTTGATGAAGCAGAAGTAAGAAGTATGGCAGAGTCAGCAGATGGCTCAACCTTTCAGACGATAAATGAATGGACTACGAAACATTCCACTTACAGTGTTTATGGTTTTGCGGAACAAGCTGACAAACTTTATAATTCAGCGGCTCTTGTAGGTCCGGAAGGATTTATAGGAATATATCGCAAAGTGCATCTATTTGATCGGGAGAATTTATTTTTCGCTCCGGGAAATCTCGGTTTCCCTGTTTTTGATTTACCCATCGGCAAAGTAGGAATGATGGTTTGTTTTGATTGGCTCTATCCAGAAAGTGTGAGATCACTTGCACTGAAAGGAGCGCAGCTCATTGCTCATCCTTCTAATCTTGTTTTGCCGTATTGTCCGGATGGAATGGTTACACGAGCTTTGGAAAATAAAGTTTTTACTGCCACAGCTGATCGGGTAGGAGAAGAAAATCGAGGCGGTATTGATTTAAAATTCATTGGGACAAGCCAGATCGTTGCGACCAACGGTAAAATTCTTTGCAGGCTTGGGGAAAGAGAACATGGCATTGCCGTTGCCGATATAGATTTAACTCTTGCCGATAAAAAGCAAATCAATGAATACAATCACTTGCTCAAAGGGCGAAGGCCGGATCAATACTCATTATAAAGCTCGTCAACTACTGCAGTTCCGAATCTGACCCTTTCATCATCATCTGCGAATATTCACAAAATTAAGTAGCTTTGTACTGTATCTTACTTCACTTGACTCTGCCAGGAATTTCACGAAGGTTGTGTCTATAGAAGACTAAATATATTTCAGCAAATTCTTTTGAAATAAGCTATCTTACACCGACATATCTTCAGAACAAAAAGCTTGTGAGTATTTTGAAATGGATATTTTAATGTAAAGAACCGAGGCTATGCAAAAGCAGAGTCGTAACCGTTTACAGTACTTATTTTTGAAGTCAAATGTATTTTATGATGAGGTGCACGGATATGCACTACCTTCAATTCTTTTTCTCATAACAATACTTTCAGTTGTTATTCTTTCCATTCTCGCCTTACAGTATTTTCAGCGGCAGAATATCCAAACGGCCGCAGCAAAAGTAAAGACAGATTATGCCGCACAAAGCGGGATATCAAAAATATTTTCAGAATTGAAATCAAAATCTGATTTACCGCTGATAGGACAGGTAATCGAGCGAAGTTATGACTTAGCCGATGGTGAGAAGGCGAGCGTGACTATTGAATGGTGGGGCTTCTATTTGTACGTGCGTTCGATCGGATCATTCAGACGGACCAATGAAACGCGATTTGCGCTCGTAGGCCAAACACCGACAGAACGGTTTAAGAACTCCTTGGTTTTTTCTAATAAGAGCCATCAATTAGTGCTAACAGGATCCACGCACATCAAAGGAGATGTCATGGTGGGACCTGCAGGTGTTTCGATTGGTACACTTTCGAACTATCCGACTCCGCGGATAATTCCAATTGAAGGGAAGGTAATACGTGATCCGGAAATAGACATATATGATTTCGATCTTACAAAACAATATGATTATTATGACGCGTTACTGGGGGGTAGAATTCCGCAGGATGTTGAGCAAACCGGCGTTCAGTATTTTCAAGCGAAATCACTGCTTCATATTTCAAGTGGAATAATCAAACCCGAAACGAAATATATATTTGTCCAAGGGGATGCTATTGTAGATAGTGCATTGATTCGACGCGAAAATCCGCTCTCCATAGTTATTGATGGGGAAGTAACGTTTGGCACAGATGTGCATATTGATGGAATAGTGTGCATTGCGTCTTCTCAAAGTATAAGAATTCCTCGCACTTCACATATCGACGGGTCTATCTTGTATAGCCGCAAGGAGATCATTGTCGAATCAGATGCGATTTTTACAGCGCAGATCATTGCGCCGTCAATCCTGATTGAAACAGGGGCAAAGATGTTGTATCCTTCTGCTTTAATTTCATATATAAAGAAAGATAATAATGAGCAACAAAAGGGAATAAATATCAAGAACGGTGGAGAAGTCGAAGGGACCATCATCGCCGGCACAGAAGATAAGACAAACAACAGTGTGTTTTTGAATATAGAATCAGCGGCAAAAATATCCGGATTTATTATCTCGAATACTCCAATCACGCTTGATGGTTCGGTTGATGGATGTGTGCAGACAAAAGACTTTTATTTCTATGAATCGCCGACAACGTATTTAGGTTGGTTGAGGAGTGCACGGATTGACAGAGAAGCATTGCCAAAGAGTGCATTGATGACAGTTGGCACAGACAGTCTATCGCAGTTGCAAGTTTTAGATTGGCTATAAATGATGTTGATTTTACGCATAGGTATGTATGAAGTCTGGCACTGATACGAATTCCGAACGTGGGTATACATTGATTGAGACCGTCATTGCTATGGCTCTTTTCCTGAGCGTTCTTATTCCGCTTATCGGAACCATGGGAACAATGATGTTCGACAGGAAAGCTATGACGGCAACGAAGGCACTTATGCTGGCTCAATCGGAGATGAGTTCGACCATTGCCCATCAGGATTATATCAATGCCGTCAAAACATCGGAGCCCGGATTTATTCTTATAAAAAATATTGAACGGTACAACGCACTCGTAGAAATCAGAGTTACAGTAAAACAATCGACCGATCAATCAAAAGAACTTATTGTACTGAAGAAGATTGTATATGAATGACGCGGCACGAGGAATGAATTATTCGGGTGGTCTCTTGGAGATGTTGGAACATATGTGGAAGAATATCTATTGTGATCTATGAAATTCTTTACTGCCATAAAACAAGAAGATGGTTTTACCATACAAGAAATTCTTGTCGTTCTCATTGTGGGGTCGATCCTTGTCGGATTAAGTCTTTCGTTGTTTCTGTTCACCAATAAACTTTTTCTAACGTGGTCAGGTACAAACGACTTAAAGAGCGAGACGAATCGAATTCTCTATCAAATGGCATTTGATATTCAACAATCGAGAGAAATAGTCGAACATACTGATACAAGTTTTGCACTTTCGAGAAGCGTCGGTAAAGTTGTTCGATACAACTATAACGGCAAAACCTTACAGCGAAACGATGTCGAGATGACTCCGCGAAAAGCGGCAGTAGTAAGAGTGAAGGTGGTAGAAGAACAAACACTTGGTGGAAGTTTAGATCGCGCACCTCTTTTTCATATTACAGTACTTGTTCAATCGGCATTATTGGATTACACGACAGAAATGGACGCAGCACCCGCGCCAAGTTCACGTTCGCTGTTCATGCAATCTCAAATTCACCAATGAAAAATACAATACTCATGAAACAATCAACTGCCAATCATAAGGAAGAAGGACTGTCCGGCATTCTAAAAAGAATTCGAGGACGCAAGCGCGTTACGGAAAAGGAGAAGTCGGAATTCTCCACGCAGCTTGCAGTGATGCTGCAAGCAGGCGTCTCGCTGCATCGATCCCTTGAAGTACTTGCACAGCAGACAAAGAGCGAGAGATTGAAAGAGGTTATAGCAAATCTTTCCAACGAGATTAGAAAAGGGAATTCGTTTGCCCGTGCGCTTGCGGTGCAGCAAGATGTCTTTGACAGTCTCTTTGTGGTAACGGTAGAGGTTGGGCAGGAGAGCGGCAGGTTGCCTGAAGTATTGGCGCAATTAGCGACTCACCTGGAAAAAATGAACGCGCTCAAACGCAAATTCCGCCAGGCACTCACCTATCCTGCGCTGGTGCTTTCTGTTTCCATCTGTGCAGTTTCGTTCTTATTGGTATTCATCGTCCCTGCTTTTGCCGAGATGTTTAAAAGTTTTCAAATCGAATTGCCCCTCTCAACAAAAATTGTTCTTTCATTAAGTGAGTATGTTGTCGGGTATGGACCGTACTTCTTGCTCCTGATGATTATTGGAATAGTGTTTTTGCGAAGAGCAATCCTCAGTCCGACAACAAGACAAAAAGCTGAACAATGGATCCTCCATATTCCGATTGCAGGCGATGTCGTATTGAAAAATTATGTTGCCCGATTTTGCCGCACGCTTGGCACCTTGCTCCATGCACAAGTATCTCTTGTCGATGCGTTGGGTGTGACACAGAGAATATTTACCAACGATAATGTGCGCGAGGAAATTGATTCTCTGCTGAAACATGTAAAGCAGGGACGAACCGTTGCCGAGCCGCTCGTGGAATCAAAGCTTTTTCCGCCCATGGTAGCGCAAATGATCGCGGTGGGCGAGGAGACGAGCGAGCTTGACACCATGCTGCTCAAGGTTGCAGATTATTACGAGAAGGAACTCGATGCAAAAGTTGAGACGCTTTCATCGGTCATTGAACCGGTGATTATTTTACTGCTGGGGATCCTCGTATCGTTGATCCTGATATCGATGTATCTGCCGATGTTCGATCTGGTCAGCGTGGTGGGCGGAGGGTAAGGGAAAAAGAAAAATATTTATTTCCACTGGATTTTTACAAAGGCAGTCTGCATATTACAGTATAGGTTAGATGTATTCCTTCCGAAAAAAGATTGCAAAGTATTATCCGAAAGAGGCATTATGAAAAAGCGTCATACTCATTTCAATAGCCGAGGATTCTCTCTCACGGAACTCATGGTTGTTCTCGTCATCATCGGTGTGCTGGTATTGCTGGCTTTGCCGAAATTATTACCGCTTGTCACGAAAGCCAAAACGACCGAAGCAAAGCTGATGCTGAAACAGGTCATTACATTAGAACAAAGTTATAAATTTGAGAATGACCGCTACTCAGCTTCCTTACCCGATATAGGTTTTGAACAAACGAAATTGATCAGCGAAGGCGGGCAGGCTCGCTACAAGATCGAAATCGTTTCGGCTGATGAGAAGAGCTTTGTTGCCATTGCGACATCGGTTGTCGATTTCAATAATAACGGTACGTTCAATGTATGGGAGGCAGATCAGACCGGTGCTATTAGAGAAAAAGTCCCTGACTGAAGTAGATTGAAGATTTAAGATTATTAGATAAGAGATTGTGAGACTAGATATTAGGAATCTTAGAATCTCAAAATCTTTATCTTACACTACTCAATTTTTAGAATCTCATATCTCCACATGATCGAATCATTTATCATCGTATCATTGCTTGGCTTATCTCTTGGAAGTTTCATCAATGTCTGCGGATATCGTTTGCCGCGTGGTGTTTCAGTGCTCGCGCTGCGCTCCTTTTGTCCTTCATGCAATCACTGCCTGACGTGGTACGAATTAATACCTGTTGCCGGTTATACGCTTAATCGCGGCCGCTGCCGGTACTGCAAAGAGCGCATATCGCCCTCTTATCCGATCGTCGAAATAATCAGCGCAGCAATTCTTATTGTTTTGCTTTTAAAGTATACTATCACGTTAGAGTTCGCTCTCTCATCGATCTTCTGCCTGCTGATGGTTCTTATTGCAATCATCGATTGGAAGCATCTCATCATCCCAAATCAGATCGTGATCATGGGATTCATCTTTGGTTTGGCGATGAAAGCGCTTGTAAATAGTAATGTGCTTGTGCATGCAATAATTTCATCGATAGGCTCGTTGGTTATGGTTGCGATTATCCTTCTTCTCTCTAATTTATTCTTCAAAAAAGAAACGATGGGATGGGGAGATGTAAAGCTGGCGGGTGTTATCGGACTTTTTCTTGGTTTTCAAAATTTTCTTATCATACTTTGGATGGCAGCAATCGTTGGAACACTATATGCTTTGACGAGAAGCGGGAAAGAAAATGCACATTTCGCAATTGGCAATCTGCAATCTGAAATTGATTTTAAGATTCCGTTCGGTTCCTTTCTTGCAGTTGCAGGATGTATTGTTCTTTATTTTCAAGAAACAATCTCGGAGTTAATACAGTCATGGTTGACTTACGCACAATAGAAATTCCATCTGAAGTACTTAACCTCATTCCCAAACAGACCGCTGTCGATTTATCAGTACTTCCATTGCGCGTGGAAACCGACGGAATCGTCATTGCTATGAGGGAAGAGGCAGTTTCCTCGCTTCTTTCGGACTTAATGTTTCTTCTTGGTAAGCGGGTAAGGGCTGAGATTGTTCCGGATGCCGAACTCACCGATGCCATTCGCCGCCTGTACGGGGTTTCGGAGCTTGAAATGTCTCGTTCCGCTGCGAGTAATTCGCATGTTGTATCCGTACATGATGAAGAACGGCGGGAAGAACTCTCGTCTGATGGATCCGTTGTCGATCTTGCAAATCGTATTATCTCAGATGCTGTCAGAATGGGAGCAAGCGATATTCACGTTGAGTCGTACGAACGAAAATTTCGTGTTCGTTACCGTATCGACGGAATCCTGCACGAAATTCTTCAACCATCATTAGAAAAATCGAAACCGCTTGTTTCGCGTTTGAAAATCATGGCTGACCTGGATATTGCAGAGAAGCGGCGCCCGCAGGATGGACGGATTCGCGTGAAAGAAGGAGATCGTGTTATAGACATCCGTGTGTCCACGCTCCCGACAGATTTTGGGGAAAAAGTCGTGCTTCGTATTCTTGATAAATCGCAGCTTCAACTCGACTTGGAAAAATTGGGATTTGAGCAGCGAGATTTAGATGTGTTTAAAAAAATTGTTCATTTGCCATACGGAATGGTTCTTGTTACCGGCCCTACCGGAAGCGGCAAAACCACGACGCTCTATGCTGCACTCAATTTTATTAATCGCCCGGAGATAAACATTACCACGATCGAAGATCCGATTGAGTACAATCTTCTCGGTATCAACCAGACGCATGTTCGCGCCGACATTGGGTTGACATTTGCCGCGGCGCTGCGTTCAATTCTTCGACAGGATCCGAACGTCATTATGGTCGGTGAAATCCGCGATGGTGATACAGCAGAAATCGCTATACGAGCCGCACTCACGGGCCATCTTGTGTTTTCCACGCTTCATACAAACGATGCGCCTTCTGCTATTACACGTCTCATCGATATGGGCGTTGAGCCGTTCCTGGTTGCATCGTCGGTGAAGATGATTCTTGCTCAACGGTTACTGAGAAAACTCTGTCCGAAGTGCCGTGAACTTGCCAAGCCTACTGCGGAACAGTTATCGGAATTGGGATTGGAGAAGAAAGCAAAGCACGATTTTTATGCTCCGAAAGGATGCTCATCGTGCAACCGCTTCGGGTACAAAGGGCGGACAGCAGTGTATGAAGTATTGCCGATTCATAATGGATTGAGCGAAATGATCGCACGAAGTGTCACGGCTAACGAATTGCGCCAGCACGCACAGACTGAGGGACTTCTGAGCTTGCGTCAAGCTGCAGTGGAGAAAGCGGAACGCGGTGAAACATCGCTGGAAGAAGTGATTCGTGAAACGGCAGGATGAGAACGAAACAAGCTGTTCCTAAGATTGTAAATTCTGAGATTGTAAATTTATAGAATGGCTTGCACCGTTGATTATCACAAAGTGATGTGCCAAAGGCATCCCTTTGGGAGCTTCGCCAAAATCAATGCATCATTTTTAAACGAAACCCGAAGGGTTTTATGACAAACGAGATATCTGATTCATCGGATGGCGCTGAATCATATCATCGGATAATGGAAAAACGGAAAAAATTAGAATTCCTTCGGCATCTATTAAAATAGATGCCTTGTATCGTGAAACCCAAAGGGGTTGAGAACGATTGCCATCTGATTCATCGGATGGCGGAGAGAAAGACAATTATGAAAGCGCGCCAAGGCACATTCAACGAGTTGTATTATCATTTTATTTGGACCACGAAGGAACGAGCACCAATTATTGATATCGAAATAGAGAGTGCGGTCAGGAAGGTGTTTCTTTCAAAGGCAAAGGAATTATGCATTGGAATTCTTGAAATCAACGGAACGGAAGACCATATCCACTTGCTGATTCGATCGATCCCTTCACTTGCTCCTTCAGATATTGCAAAACATTTCAAAGGATCATCTTCCCATTTTGTGAATCACATAACACTCAAGGACGATAAGACAAGAGCGCTTTACTGGCAAGATGGATACGGAGTTGTTACAGTAAGTCCGGGTGCTCTGCAAAGCGTAAGGAAATACATTCGAAATCAGAAAAAACATCATGCGAAGAATAAACTCAATAATGAATTAGAAAGTTGCATGTAGTTCGTCGTTGATTATCACAAAGTGATGTGCCAAAGGCATCCCTTTGGGAGCTTCGCCAAAATCAACGCCTCATTTTTAAACGAAACCCGAAGGGTTTTGCAATGAACAAGCCATTCGATTCATCGGATGGCGGGGAAAGACGCGAGTATTTAAATTGATGATTTGTATCACGGAACCTTATTCTATTAGTCAAAAATAATAATCCGGGAAAAAATAATACTTGCATGTTTCTGAAAAAATAATTAATAAACTATCACTCACTCTCGTCTGTTGAAATGATTTATTCCACTATCATTCGATAAATCATTTTACTTTAATACAAAAAGGGGGAGTGCGGGCGGTTCTTTTTTTCTCTACACCTACGTTCATAAAGGTCTCCTTTGCGGGATTGAATCAAAAGGGATAATCATTTCATATTCATTTCAGGAGGCAGTATGAAACGCGCGTATGCTGTTTGTATTCTACTCTCAACACTATGTATATCACAGATTTTTGCTCAACAACCAAATGACGATTGGGTTGTTTTCGGTGGAACTCAGTTTGCATGTAAGACCGGAACAGCAAAAA
>JBEKEV010000004.1:0-280461 GCA_050013655.1 Bacteroidota bacterium
TCATAGTTTTACCCCAATGGCCCACAGCTTTTCCCCTCCGTTGCTTCCACTGTCCTTCCAGACGATCCCAGTTCATGGTGTATTTTCCTTAAACTCCAAACAATTCAACTTTCCTACATGTGTACGAATATTTCATCCACCTTCGAGGACGAAATCATTCTCTCTCTCTTCTCTACGACCCTAGAAAAGAATACTCATGATTTATATAAACGGGAATCGCCCAAAAGGATGAAAATAGGATTAATTCTTTTGGAAGCCGGATAATTGATAATAGACTCGACAACCTTCAACAAAATGGATCACTTTTTGGTGGGCAGACCAATACGATAGCACCCTCATAAAATGCCGTTGAGAACATTTTTCAACGATAGGAGATGTGTCGAAACCTAGATCACCCAATCCAAGACTTCGTCTGAAATGGAGCATCTACTTCAGACAGCTCCTTTTTGTTCATGCAGGATCAGAGAATTCTGCTAATGGAACCGCCTATGATGAAAGCCGTGGAATCTTAATCCTACAGAAAATTGAGGATAGTACCAGTCCGGATAAAATCCGTCATACCAGAAGTACGGTGGATAGGCATAATATCGTACCACACCGGGACTGCTCGATGGTTCGTCCGGCTGCTGCATCATAGCGCTGATCACCTTCTCACTCACGCCCGCATTTCTGAGATCAATAACTTCCTGCGGCTTTAACTGGAACCAGGTGTCTGTTGCATCCATCATGTTCATGATGAGACTGTCGCTCACGCCGGCCTTCGACAAATTAATCACATCTTGCTGGCTCATCCTTCTCAGGGTGTCTCTTCGCATAGAATGATCTTTGTCATTCTGTGTATATCGTTCAGACGCACATCCGAAGAGACTGAGTGCTATGACCAGGAAGGCGAATGAAATGATTTTGTGTGCCATATTTCCTCCACACATATTGTTTAATAGTTAGACGCATTATTATGCCAATGGTTTCATGCGAGAACGATGATCTCTTTGATACAAAAGTTCCGAAGAAGAATCCTTATCGATGAAATAGTTGAGAATTTCTTTGTTTATGAGCATAATTTTTGACCTGCCCTCGATTCCCGGACGCTGCAGATGCTTGCCTTTGATTGATCTCTGGAGTTTATCGACCACCCCCTCTGCCTGTGGCAGGAGCTTTAGTGATGTCTGCGTGGCAGCAGTAACACAACTATGCGTGTATTTTATAATACGCTCCTCCTCATATGAGGAGGGGAGAAAGGGGTGGTGGAATTATAAGGTGATCTTGGATGATGTTTGTGTGTGTGTCGGTGGGTTCATTGGATATTATGTCGGCGGGATGGATATGAGGAAGAAGGATAAAATACTTGCTATACTTTTCCTCGGACATATGGAATATACTTCCTGTCGATTTGAAGAATATGATTTTGGATCCAATCGCTTAAGAATTTCAATAATTCAATATCAACAGTTTGCAGGCCGCGTTCATAATCCAGTACGAGCTTGTTCACTCTTTTGATCGCACCTTCATGTTCCTGTTTGTGCGCATTCATATTCGGATAGTTGTACATTTTCATCAAAGACTCCTCGGCTTTGAAATGATACACCACATATTGCTGTAGCTCTTTCAAAACAGAATCGACTACTTCTCGATCTTGAGCCCCTTGCATGGAATCAAATAATTTGTTGGTAATAGAAAAAAACTTCCTATGCTCCTCATCGATCTTTTGTATTCCAACCGAAAAGGCGTTATTCCATTCTATGAGAGGCAAACACAATCCCTTTTGATAATTTCTTTGTTCTAATCTAATCTAAATTCAGATAAATTTCTAAAGAAACAAGTAATTCATTATTTTTTTAATGATTTCGCATAAATATGTGATGACAGGATGGATAGAGGAAAGAAGGGTAAGAAAGTAACTTTGTCTGGAAGTTAATGCGGGGAAATGTTTGGGCTGTTCAGTAATGGCATATTGCTTTGGTAGGGACATTCTTTTACTCATTGCTCACCTTTTTATCTACTCATTGGCTCAAAGGCTTTGAGAAATTGAAGTTGGACAAATAACCGAAAGTAGCGACGAATGCCCGTCCCACCTATAAAAAAGCATGGCGGACAAGCCGTTAACCAGCCCGTTACGCAGTTATCAAATGCCATCAAGATTTTCATCCAAAAAATTGTTAGAATCTAATAGTCTGTATTGATTCGAGAAATTCGACGGCAACCATCAACATCAATAAATCATCTTTCACATGAAAGGAGCATACTATGTATAAAATTATTTCTACTCTTATATTGAGCGCACTCGCGGCGCTGCTTGTCACATTCGCTTCGGCACAAGAGAAAAAATCGGTCGAACCTCCCAAGTCGGCACAAAATCCCTCACAGGAATTACTCTGGATGTGGAACGAAATCGGAAACAAGCTGATCGCAATGGCGGAAGATTTTCCTGAAAACAAATACAACTTCAAAGCCCAGAAGGACGAGAGGACATTCGGAGAAAATCTCCTGCACGTTGCTGTAGATTATTATTACATGATCAGTGCTATCAAAGGGACACCGATGGGGTTCACCGGCAGCGAAGATTCCTTGCAGAAAAAATATCCGGCGAAATCAGATATCGTAAAATTCATGAAGCAGGCGGTCGCCGACGGCGCAGAACTGATCAAGGCACAAGGTGACAGCGGATTGACGCGCGAGTTTAAATTTCCATGGGGCAATTTTATGACTCACGGCTCGTTCGGCTGGCTTGGCACTATTGAACATGCAGGCGAACATTACGGACAATTGGTGGTGTATTACCGTCTCAACGGAATGGTACCGCCTGCATCCCGGCCGAAAAAATAGCATAGGTGAAAGATTACAGAGAGAAAATTCAGAATTTCATGCTTGCGGTTTCGACCCCCCCCATCTCCCCTTCAACGAAGGGGGGAGCAAGGGGGGGGTTGAAAAAAAAGAACTAACGTCATCCTCCCAGCAAAACGATGGACAGGACGACGTCGGCTACAGGTAAGCGCGTGTAATCGCGAAGCAATAGCTTTACGGAACTTCGGTCATTTCATTTCGCAATTCCAATTACTCCGTACCCAACCCTCGCTCCTGCATTTCCGGTCGGTTGTGTTTTAAAATCATCCTCTTTTTCATGTACAATAACTGCATGACCGATGATCGAATTATGACCGTTCAATTTTATAACAGAATCGATATAATCGAGATGTGCGTTACCGCTGGCATCTGCCTCGATGTTTCCCATATCGCCGGCGTGACGTTTCTCGCTCGTCGGCATACTGTGAGGCATGCCCATCGGGTTGAAGTGCCCGCCCGCCGAACTCCCATCGTCAGAACTGATATCGCCGAACTCATGAATGTGAAATCCATGTTTTCCCGGCGTTAATCCTGTTAGATGAGCAATAACACGAACTCCTTTATCGGCTTCCTCAAATGTCACGATACCGTGCACTGAATTCCCCTTTGTCGGTGTGATTACAGCAAGAGCTCGCTTGATTAATATTCTCTGGTGCATCGTAGAATCATGTTGAGCGAAGAGGAATTGTGTGCTCATGAGGATCAATGCAAGGTTGAGAATAAAAAAGGGTTTTTTCATACTTTCTCCTTATTATGAAATGATGATTTTTTTAACTCGTATCGATTTCTGATGCTTCATTTCCTTTTATAACCATTTTTTTAACTGAAAAGTTGCAAGAAAGGACTTTTTAGTTACAAATTTTTGTTTAAAGATAAATGAAGAATATGTCACTTAGGTTCTGGAAGTACACCCCTCTCAGCATCATCATTCTTCTTTCGGTGATGCCTGCCCCAACATTGGCCGGTCCCCCTTTCAAGACTGATGATCCACAACCTGTTGACTTTCTTCATTGGGAGTTCTATGTTGCATCTGTGCAGCAATTCGGAAGACACGAGATCAACGCAACATGCCCTCACTTCGAGCTTAATTACGGAGTAGTTCCCAATATGCAGTTACATGTTCTTCTCCCCTTCGGATATGTACACACAGATGCGGCGACTCACTTCGGTCTCTCAGATGCGGAGATAGGCATCAAATACAGGTTCGTTGAAGAAACAGAATCACACCCTCAAGTAGGACTCTTCCCTTTACTCGAACTGCCGACGGGCGATGAAAACGAACAATTAGGTGCGGGGAGAATCCAGGCATACATTCCCGTATGGATTCAAAAGAGTTGGGGAAAACTGACGACATACGCGGGCGGAGGGTTTTGGTACAATCCCGGACCACAGCAAAAGAATTGGGTGTTTACAGGCTGGGAGGTTCAATACGATTTTTCAGATGTCGTTACGCTTGGAGGAGAGTTCTATTACCAGACCGCCGACACCGAGGATTCTGAATCCAAGGGAGGATTCAACTTAGGCGGGTTTATCAATCTGAACGAGTACCACCATATTTTGTTTTCTTTTGGCAGCAGTGTGTCTGGTCCAGAGGCAATTACCGGATACATCGGCTATCAACTCACGATTTAAACAATCTACGGAGCAACAATGGAAAAAGAAAACTCCAAATCGTCATTCAACAAATTCATTCACGCGCCATGGTCATACAACGGATTTGATAGGGCGATCTTCGCAGTTCGACTGATGGTCGGCTGTGTGTTTCTCTCCGAGGGCATTCAGAAGTTCCTGTTCTCTGAATCGCTCGGCGTGGGTCGTTTTATAAAGATCGGCATCCCTGCACCTGAAATCATGGCCCCCTTCGTCGGTGTTGTTGAAATAGTCTGCGGGACGCTTGTTCTTATTGGCATGATCACACGGATCGCTGCAATACCGCTCATTATTGATATGCTTGTCGCAATCTCAACGACCAAAATTCCGATTCTTCTGGAAAAAGGATTTTGGGCGATGGCGCACGAAGCACGCGTGGATTGGTCGATGATACTCGCCTCAATTTTCCTTCTCGTTGTCGGCGGAGGTTCATGGTCGTTAGACGAATTGATAGAAAAGCATTGCGGTGAACGGAATCGGGAAGTAAATAAAACTTAAAAACCGTGAGCGGTGATCACGCAGAAGGAGACGCTGTGGCAAAAGGAGAAAGTGTATGAACAAGATCATGATCGCATTGCTTATTTTTCTTTTTTCAATTCTAGGTTACGCGCAAGAGTCTTTCATGACGCTGGGTGAACGAAGTTCCGTTAGTCTTAATGGAAGCTGGAATTATATTATCGATCCGTATGAAAACGGTTATTATGACTACCGTTGGCAGCCGAATCAAAATGGATTTTTTAAGAATGAAAAGCCCAAAAATAAATGGGGCCATATTGAATACAATTTCGACACATCCGATACCTTGACCGTTCCGGGTGATTGGAATTCACAGAGAAAAGAACTCTTCTTCTATGAAGGCACAATCTGGTACAAGAAGTCATTCGATTTCGAAAAGAAGAATAACACGCGGGTTTTCTTGCGCTTCGGCGCTGCGAACTACCTTGCCATAGTCTATCTCAACGGAGAAAAACTTGGTGAACACGAAGGTGGATTTACACCGTTCAGTTTTGAAATAACGAATCTTGTCCGGGAGAAGGACAATTTCATTGTTGTGAAGGTTGATAATAAGCGCTGTGCAGAATGTGTTCCCACTCTGAACACGGATTGGTGGAACTATGGCGGCCTGACACGAAGCGTGAGCATCATAGAGACTCCGGCGACATTCATCAGTGATTACTTTTTGCAATCGAAAAAAAGATCCACAGACAAGATCTCCGGCTGGATACAATTGAATGGTTCTCAACTTCATCAGGAAGTCAGTATTGCTCTGCGAGATGCAGGCATTCGGCGGCGATATATAACAGATTCAAGCGGATTTGTGAAATTTTCTTTTCCAGCCTCAGTGAAACTCTGGTTTCCGGAATATCCGGTGCTGCACGAAGTAACAATTTCTTCGGAAACGGATACTGTTGCCGGTGTCATTGGATTCCGAACGATCGAGACGAAAGGAACACAGATACTTCTCAATGGCAAGCCGGTTTTTCTGAGAGGTATTTCCATTCATGAAGAAGCTCCTTTCCAGTCGGGACGGGCAAACAGTATTCAAGATGCGCGTACATTACTCGGATGGGCAAAGGAATTGGGATGCAATTTCGTTCGTCTGGCGCATTATCCTCATAATGAAAACATGGTGAAAGAAGCAGACCGTCTCGGGTTGATGGTCTGGTCTGAAATTCCGGTCTATTGGACAATCCGGTGGGAGAACGATCAGACATTTAAAAACGCATCACGGCAGCTCTCCGAAATGATTGCACGCGACAGAAATAGGGCATCGATCATTTGTTGGTCTGTTTCCAACGAAACGCCTTTGAGTGCACCGCGATTAGAATTTCTCAAAGGCCTGGTGCAGAAGGCACGAGAGATGGATCCGACACGGCTTCTCACCGCTGCAATGGAACGGCACTATATCGATGCAACGACACAAATGATTGATGATCCGCTTGGAGAGTTTGTCGATCTGCTCGGGTGTAATGAATATATCGGTTGGTACGACGGGTTGCCGCAAAAAACCGATGCCATCCAGTGGAAGACAGTTTTTGATAAACCCCTCATCATGAGTGAATTCGGAGGCAGCGCGCTCTTTGGGTATCATGCGGATTCGTTGACAGCGTGGAGTGAAGAATTCCAGGAGTCACTGTACATACACCAGCTTGCCATGCTGCAGAAGATTCCATTCTTGAGCGGGATGAGTCCATGGATTCTCATGGATTTTCGTTCACCGCGAAGGCAATTGCCGGGAATTCAGGATTTTCGAAACAGGAAAGGATTACTTTCTGAAAGGGGAGAAAAAAAGAAAGCATTCTATGTGCTTCAGAAATATTACAAAGAACTCCAGCAGGGAAAGTAGATGTGGAAAACCGAGATCAGGAAAATGATTTTGAGCCGCGACGATGATCGCAGAAATAGATTTGACGACATCAACAGCGTATGCTGCAAATAACTCAAAGGAGGTGTAAGATGGACGCACGAAAAATAAAGAAGGTTTTCAAAAGTCAGCCTGTTCTTGAGGGCGCGGGAGTTCGTCTCAAACGGGCGATGGGAAATAAAGAAGTGCCTCAATTCGATCCTTTCCTTCTTTTAGATGATTTTCGTTCCGATCATCCGGATGATTACATCAAAGGATTTCCCTGGCATCCTCATCGGGGAATTGAAACGATCACGTATATGCTCAAGGGAAGCGTAGAACACAAAGACAGTATGGGCAACAGCGGGATCATTTCTTCGGGTGATGTTCAATGGATGACGGCAGGCAGCGGGATTATACATCAGGAAATGCCGAAGCCCGGTACGGGAGGCGCGATGTACGGGTTTCAACTCTGGGCAAATCTTCCAGCTTCTCACAAAATGATGGATCCGCGGTATCAGGAAGTTAAACAGACGGATATTCCGGAAGTGGTTCTGGAAAACGGAACAAAGATAAAACTCGTCTGCGGCTCTTACAAGAAGACAAAGGGACCTGTACAGGATATTATTGTCGATCCTGAGTATCTCGATATTACCGTGCCGTCAAAATCGGAATTTATACACGCGACGAAGAGGAGATATACAGTCTTCGCATATGTGATCGAAGGGCGAGGATTTCTGTGCAGGGAGAGGAAGCCGTTTTCCTATGAAGCAGATGGAGTCAATTATTTTGATATCACGCGCGAGCCGTACGCATCCAATGGCACGCTCGTCTTGTTTGATGACGGCGATCAAATCGTTATTCAAACGGAAGATCAGCCCATGAGATTTCTCCTGATATCCGGGAAACCGATCGGTGAACCCATTGCGTGGTACGGGCCGGTGGTGATGAATACACAAAAAGAATTGGAAATTGCTTTTCGGGAATACGAGAACAATACATTTGTGAAGAAAGGGAAATCCTCGTAGGAACGTATGACGATGCGTCACTATAACAGCGGCACGAAACTCGAGTTGAAGGATTAGGAGAATAATTTGGCAAGCAGGTACACATTACAAGGAAGGAGAAAAAGACAATCACGGCTATGGATGAACTGAATTGGGAACCGCTGGAACCATTAGAATTACCAGAGCCGAAGGAGAAACAAGTTCTTGCATCCGGTATACAGCGATGGAACTTACGGCGATTGATTCTTCCGGCCGGTGTTTTACTGGGAATTCATCTTGCTGTCGGGATCTATCTGCTGTTTGCTCCTGCCCCCGAGAAACTTGTTGCCCAGGTGTTCGGGTTCGAAATTTCAACTACACCGAATCCGGCAATAGTGGTCATTTCCATTTCGAATAAACAGGAGCAACAAGCAATCATTGCAGCATTGTATCCTGTTTTCTTCGGGAAGAAATATTCCTCGCTCTATGCGAGATCCATTGAATCAACGATTGAAGGAACCTCGCTGCCGCTGGTACTGAATCCCGGTGAAGTGCGCGTGTTGAAAATACATTTTTCGATCACGAAAAAAGATCTGGATCAGTACGACGATCAACTCTGGGATTCCAGCCACATCGTGGTCTTTCGGAATGGGCCGCCGGCTGGACAATTGGAAGGATTCCTCGGATTAGGTTGGAAGGTCGCGGTTGCCGATGGAAAGAATTATACGAACATCTCGCATATTATGTTCTCACGCCATCTTCCCCGGGATTTGCAGACCCCACATGTTTGACCCGCTCGTGGACACTCTCTGACGAACCGTTTGAATTATGCACGCAGGAAGAAATCGTGAAAGAAGGGGATTAAGTTTGTAAATAAATTCAATGTCTCCTTTTCTCTCGCAAGAATCTTTTTGTATATTATCTTCATCATACCTGTTATTAAAATATTCGGAGAGAATCTGCCGGCATCGCACTTTGTTTCTCCGACAGCAGGTAACGTCCAAATAATTATATGGGTTTTGATCTCGGCATGAGAACATCAAAGAGAATCGGACAAAAATCGAGAAGACATAGATTTATTATCGTAAGTCTCCTGATGATGACTTTGATCAATCGGCCATATCTTTACGGCTCAGCGAAGTGTAATGATAGTACAACACAACAACAAGAGATAACTCCAAAAGGACAGAATATGAAAGCTCCACTGAAACCGCCGTACATAAAAAAGGTTGGGCAGCGCGGCAAGATCGTTATCTGGGTAGTCGACGGCACGTACGTGAGAACGCATCTCGACGAAGAATTTACAAATTACGGACAGCATGGCGGTTTCAAATGCATCCCGAAGGATGAATTTTGGATTGATCAGGAGGCGCAGGAGGATGAACAGAGCTTCTTTATCGACCATTTGTTGGTTGAACACCGGTTGATGGAGAAGGGTGTTTCATATGACAAAGCACTGGAAGCTGCTGATAAACAAGAGATGGCAGAACGCAAGAAAGCGGGCGATGTGGAAAAGCTGACAGCGGGAGGCAATCTTCCCGATCCAACAAAAGTGCATGTGCGACTCTGGAAGAAACTCGAAAACGGGATTAGTGTATGGATCATCGATGGCAGGTTAGTGAGAAGTGTGTTCGATGTTGATTTTACGGAAGGCGGGCATGACTATGTATACGAGTTTGTGCCTCAGAATGAAGTATGGATTGATAATGATCTCGAAGAGGCAGAGCGCCCGTATGTACTTCTTCACGAACTCCACGAACGGAATTTAATGGCAAAAGGATGGACGTACAGTAAAGCACACGAGAATTCAAGCAAGATCGAGTATTACTGTCGTCATCATCCCAACGAGTTGCACTTGGAGTTAGCAAAAGAAGGGTGGGAATGAGGGGATTTTGTGTCTTGCTCTAAGTTTAAGATTCCCGCCCGCCACAAAACATGACGGGTAAACATGATCGCGGACAAGACGACATCGGCTACAGAACTTCTTCTCTCCATCGGGCACGCACGGCATTTTACTTAAGAACATAGTTTGCCACAATAAAACCGGTATGGAGAGTGCCAGAAAGACAGAGAACGTGATAAGAGGAGTACTTTTCAGCATACCCCATATACTCCAACTTCTCGAAGATAATTCTATTCCGCTGATTAGCAATTGCAGTCCGTCCCATTCGGTTATTTCGTTATAAAATACCACAGCGGTCCATTGAGTGTATCTGTCTCGGTGACTTCATCAATCCGCCATAAGTATTTCGTTTTCAACTCTAGAGTTCCCGGACTAAAAACGTTTTCCCTTTGATTTCCCTTGAATTCCAGTTTATCATTCTTGCCAAAATATACATTGTGCGAAATTGCATTTCGGGATGGTACCCATTTCAACAACGTAGTTTCATTGGGTACTTTGAATGCGCCAACTCTTGGTCGAGGCAGAAAAACTGTTGGGAGAACTGATGGCATTGTCTCTTCTGGGTCCCACTTGCCGTCAAATGTCCATTTTGCTGTATGTCATTGCTGAAAAATCAAGAAGAACACGCTCTCCGTTATAGCTAATAAGATTACAATGGACAGTTTCACTTGTTCCTGAAATCGCAGGAAGGGTGATGGCCGTCGAGGAACCAGAATATGAAAATACTCCTCCACGGACGTAAATTGTATCACCAGCCACGACAACAGATATTGCTTTGGAAATTGTTTGGAAGGGCAAGTCGATTCTATTTATAGTGCCAGTAGTATCATTGCCTGTAGTGGATACAAAAATCTGATTGGCAAAAGAAACCGTTATGAACGTCCAAATCAAAAAGACAATTACAGCACTTCGTTGTATCAAGTTCATATTTTTTTTGAGAACAACACTATTATAGTTAGTGATACTGTGAATTTAAGAGACAAAAATACAAAGCTTACCTAACGTGCCTTCTCTGTCTCTTGAAAGACGAGAATTGAACAGGAAAACGTGATTCAACAATTAAGTAGAATTATCAATAACTTTATCGGTAACTATTTTACCAAAAAAATATTTGCGGTCAAGTTAATTATTAATATTCTGTGTAACCAATATTTTAATGTTAGAACCCAGAACGAACTATGAATATTTCGATAATGTAATCATTTTTTAATTACTCATGCAATTTTCAAAAGAGATCCCAATTCAATGTCTTCATAGTGTGTTTGAGATGACTATAAGTTGATCTACAGTGATATATTTTTCAAACAATCCTATCCTCCACCATTGTTCGTCATTATCGCTTAATTCTAGCGGAGCTGCCACTCATCACTTCTCTGACTTCTTCCATCGTTACTATGCTCGTGTCTCCGCGAGTACTCTGAAGAAGTGCGCCATGGGCTGTACCCATCTCTACACATTCCTGCGGTGTCATAGCATGGAGTAATCCATAAATAAATCCGGTGCAGAACCCGTCACCGCCTCCGATACGATCTTCAATCTCGAGTTTTTCGTACTTCTTCGATTGATAGAATATGCCGTCGTAATATATGATAGCAGACCAATTATTGAGTAATCCGCTTATGACTTCACGCAATGTTGTCCCGACAGCTTGAATACTTGGGTACGTCGCGACAACTTTTTTTACCATTTCTTTGTATGCTTCGATAGGCAATGTTTTTAGATTTTTATCTGTGCCTTCTACTTCAAATCCAAGAACCTTTTGGAAATCTTCTTCGTTCCCAATGAGAATATCAATAAAAGGAACGAGTTTCTTCGTCACTTCGATTGCTTTTTTACTTGACCAGAGTTTGCTCCGGAAATTCAGATCATAGCTTACGATCGTTCCGGTATCGTGTGCAGCTTTCATAGCTTCTGCTACAACTTCGGCACAACTATCGCTCAATGCTGTAAAAATTCCACCAGTGTGAAACCAACGTACTTTCTTCTTTGTAAAAATCCGTTTCCAGTCAACTTCGCCTGGTTGCATGTGAGAAACCGCCGTGTTGCCACGATCATAGAGTGTCACGCTCGAACGTACCCCGATCCCCACTTCGCTGAAGTTGAGACCTATCCGTTCAGCTCTGCCGACACCATCATAAGGAACCCAAATCACCTCGCTAATATCCATACCACTGGATTTTGCATGGTTTCGAATAAAATGTCCGAGTTGATTATCTACGAGGCGAGAAACCCATCCAGTCCGCATACCAAAACGGGAGAGAGCATACGCAACATTGTACTCTCCTCCACCGGCGTACGCCTCGAACACTGGCGTCAACTCGATGCGTTGGCGACCTGGAGGGCTTAGTCGAATCATACACTCGCCAAGCGTCAGTAAATCAAATTCACATTCAGAGGCAGATTGAATCTTCAATGGCATTTTTTTTATTCCTTTCACGTAACAAGAAAAACAGTATCGCTCTTCGACAACAGTCCCAAGACATACTTCACTCAGTGTGCGG
The DNA here is from genome assembly GCA_050013655.1 of Bacteroidota bacterium. GTDB lineage: Bacteria > Bacteroidota > Ignavibacteria > UBA10030 > UBA10030 > Fen-1298. Next base: position 12,226 of record JBEKEV010000004.1, read on the forward strand.
TCATCGCTGAATACGAGCCGATCCGCCTTTGGCAAATGCTCGCACCTGATCTGCGGTTACCATCGTCGTATCACCAGGTGTTGTTGTCAGCATCGCACCGTGTGCCCAACCGAGCCGCACTGCATTCTCCGGTGTTTCACCTGACAACAGTCCGTAGAAAAATCCTGCCGCATATCCATCACCGCCACCGACTCGATCGATGACATCAAGCTCGCATGTGGGGGAAACGTACGTTTTGCCGTCTACCCATGCTACGGCTGCCCAGCTATGCCGGTTCGTTGAATGCACTTCGCGTAATGTGGTGGCAACTGCTTTCACATTGGGATATTTCTTGACTACCGCTTCGATCATTTTGAAAAATGCAGTCGGATCGAGAGCAGACTTTGATTCGACATCCTGACCGGGCATGCCTAATCCTTTTTGCAAATCTTCTTCATTTCCAACCAGCACTTCGACATTTTCTACAATACCATGAATAACTTCAGCCGCTTTCTTCTCGCCGCCCCAGATGTTCCAGAGCTTTGCACGGAAATTCAAATCGAAGCTGGTGACAGCTCCTGCTTTCTTTGCGGCTTTCATACCTTCGATGATCAACTGACCAGTTGTTTCAGAAAGTGCAGCAAAGATTCCACCGCTATGGAACCAGCGCACACCTCCTGCAAAAATTTCATTCCAATTAAAATCGCCGGGTTTCAATTGAGCGCCTGCTTCATTCGACCGATTGTAAAATACGACAGGTGGGCGCACGCCATGTCCTTGATCGCTGTACACCGTTGCCATGTTTGGGCCGTTCACACCATTGTGCTTAAATCTTTTATAAAACGGTTTCACCCCCATCGCTCGAACGCGTTCATTGATCAAATCACCGATTGGGTAATCGACCATTGCCGTCGCAATACCTGTATTCATACCAAAACAATCAGACAAGTTTGCCGCCACGTTAAATTCACCACCGCTAACATGAATTTTACATTCCGTTGCTTTCCGAAATGGAATGATGCCCGGATCCAAACGATTCACCAATGCACCCAGCGAAACTAAATCTAATGCACCGTTTTTTTTTATATTCAAACCACTCATTGTTTGCTCCTTTGTTTTTGCTTATAGCAATCAGCCTTTAGCTTTTTGATTTCGGTTCTGCTTACTTTTTCCTTTTATCTTCTGCCTTATCACTTTTTACTTTTTTCTTTTGCATTGCCTACACTCCTGAATATGCCGAGAAGCCGCCATCGATCGGGAGAACAATACCGGTGACGAATTTCGATGCGGGCGACAATAACCAGAGCATTGCACCAAGTAAATCATCCGGTGTACCAAAACGTCCAGCCGGCGTATGATCCAAAATTTTCTTGCCGCGTGCGGTGAGTTCGCCTGTCGCTTTATCAGTTAAGAGGAAACGATTTTGCTCGGTCAGGAAGAATCCTGGTGCAATGGCATTCACGCGGATGTTCGGTGTATATTCCTGAGCCATGTGAACAGCAAGCCATTGCGTGAAGTTGCTGATGGCTGCCTTCGCTGCCGAATATGCCGGGATGCGTGTTAACGGACGGAAAGCATTCATCGAGGAAATATTTAGAATAATTCCTTCCTTCTGCTCCACCATCTTCTTCCCGAAAATCTGACTGGGCAGAATTGTTCCGATCAGATTGAGATTGGAAACAAACTGCAACGCTTCAGTCGGAATGTCGAAGAACGATTGCTCCGGATTGGTCGTCGCCTTTGGGTTGTTTCCGCCTGCACCGTTGATCAGAATATCAATGCGTTTGTATTCGGCACATGTCTTATCCGCAGCTTCTTGGACTTTTGCTTTATCGAGCACATCGACAAAAATAACTTTATGATTTCCTTTTGTTCCGCTTAATGTTGCGAGCACTTTTTCGCCAAGCGACACATCACGATCAAGAATGACGACGTTCGCATTGCATCCTGCAAGACATCGCGCCATTTCGCCGCAGAGCACTCCGCCGCCGCCGGTGATAGCAATCGTCTTCCCTGTAAAATCATATGCCTTTGTTACTTCCTGAAGATTCATTGTTGTTCCTTTCACTTAAATGGTAACTTGGTTCGTTCTCAATAATTGAATCACTGCATGTTCACATATTATAAATCAGTGATCGGTCTGTGTCTTGGAACCAGTATTTTCATGATACCCCATGCGGTGACATACGATAACGCACATATGACGAACATGATCATATACGCTGTCTGCGGTGTAGCAATAAAAACATCTGTCAATCTGCCCGCTAATAATTGGATGACGACGCCACCTAATCCACCTGCCATTGTACCAATACCTGTGACAGAGCCTACTGCTTTCTTTGGAAACATGTCAGATACAGTCGTAAACAAGTTGGCAGACCATGCCTGATGCGCTGCAGCACCAATACATATGATCGCAACGGCAAAATACATTGCCCGTGCGCCAAAATGTTCTACGTTGCCAAAATATTGTGTAAAAAGTACTGTCAAAGGAATACTGGCGAGTATCAACATTGCGGTCATGCGGGCTTTATAGACCTGCATTCCTTTATTCATAAGCATCATGGGAAGACTGCCGCCGAACACACTCCCGATGATAGCAATGCCATAGACGATAAATGCCGGCCACCTGACATCAGCCGGAGCCATGCCGAACTGTTTTATCAAATAATCCGGAAGCCAGAAAAGATAAAACCACCAGATACCATCTGTAAGGAATTTACCGAAGAAGAATGACCAAGTTTGGCGATATCCAAAGAGCCGACCCCAAGCTACTTTTGCTTTGGTTTCAATCACCTGCTCAGTGCCTTCGTCAGTATGAATATAATCGAACTCGGCTTTCAGTAATTTCTTATGTTGTGAGGGAACAGTATAAAGTGCAAACCAGAAAAACAACCACACAAAACCAATTCCTCCAGTCAAAATGAATGCCATCTTCCAACCTAATTCATTTCCAAAAAACACTAAACACCAAGGTACGAATAGGGCCGAAATCATAGCGCCCACATTGGAACCGCTGTTAAAAATACCTGTCGCAAGCGCCCGTTCTTTTTTAGGAAACCACTCTGCGACTGTTTTGATAGAAGCCGGGAAGTTGCCGGCTTCCCCAATACCGAAAATACTGCGGATAAATACGTGGACAGCTATTGTTGCTCCTGCAATGGCATTCACCATCCCTGCCAATGACCAGATGATTAAGGAAAACGCCAGTCCTAATTTGGTTCCTATTTTGTCGATAACAAATCCAGCAATGATTGTCATACCGGCATAAAATGCGGTAAATAATGATGTGACATAAGAAAATTCCGTATTCGTCCAACCAAAGCCTCCTTGATCTACCGACATACAATAAAACGGTTTAAGATAGCTAATGACTTGGCGATCCATATAGTTGATTGTCGTAGCAAAAAATAATAACGCGCAAATCACCCAACGATATTTTCCAATTTTTCCGCCTATTTGTTCCATTGAGAGTCTTTCACATTTTTGTGATAATAATATCTGCGAACTCTCTTCAGAGGTTTTTTTTAAAAGAGTGAATGCAGTTCAGGCCAGTGAAACGATGAATTCTGCAACATTACACTTGTACGATTTCCATTTTCGGTGCTAGCAAATGAAATAACAACAAAGCTACAAGATACATCGAAGCACACAAAACGAACAAGATGAGATATCCTGTTTCCACATCTCCGCTTAATCGAAAGGCATTGATGACATATCCAGCTAATAACTGGAACAATGCTGAGGCAGTAAAACCTCCCATCGTGCCGATGCTGGTAACAGATGCAACTACCTTCTTTGGAAACATGTCAGATGGAGTCGTGAGCAAGTTCGCAGACCATGCTTGATGCGCGGCAGCAACAATTCCAAAGAGAATAACCGCAGGCCACAAATTAACAAATTTAACTGCAATAATCGGAAGAACTAATAAAGCAAAAACAAACATCGTGGTTTTTCGTGCTCTATTTATCGTCCACCCATTCTTAATTAATCGTGATGAAACCCAACCACCACCGATACTGCCAACCGTTGTTAGTGAATAAATTATTATCAGCGGAAGAGCAAAGTGTACTATATCTTTTATATCAACGTGGTATTTATCTTTGAGATAGATAGGAAGCCAGAAAAAATAAAATAGCCATGGTACGTCGGTTAAGAGTTTACCAATGAAAAACGCCCACGTTTGACGATAACTTAATAACTGTATATATGAGACTTTTTCTATTGATGCCTGCTGTTCGTCAATATCACTATTGATGTAATCATATTCTGCTTTTGTTAATTTTTTCTTATCGGCGGGCTTTTGATAAATTGCTAACCAGAATCCAAGCCAGATAAGGTCGCATACGCCTGTCATTATGAAACCGATTTGCCAAAAAGGATGAGCTGGATCTGCTGCAAAGTAGTATATCGCCCAGGGGACTACAAGAGGCGCCACGACTGCGCCTATATTTGCGCCTGAATTGAAAATTCCAGTTGCAAGAGCACGTTCCTTTTTGGGGAACCATTCGGCAACGGTTTTGGTAGCCGAAGGAAAATTTCCTGACTCTCCGATGCCAAGTCCGACTCGCGCAATTCCAATTCCAAAAGAACTCCGGGCAAGCGCATGGCTCAGAGAAGAAAATCCCCAAATTGCAACGGATATTCCATACCCGATTTTAGTTCCAACTTTATCGATAAACCATCCGAAGAAAAGAACACCAAGTGCATATGCTATTGTAAAAGCAGTAGTGATATAACCGTATTCTATATCAATATTATTAGGATTTGCCCAACGGATCTCTTGTTGCAAGACCGGCCTAAGGATGCCAATCACCGAGCGGTCCATATAATTGATGGTTGTTGCAAAAAACAAAAGTGCGCAAATCACCCAGCGGTATTTGCCGATTTTGACTTTTATTGCATTCGTGTCTTGCACTATTCAGTCTCTCTCGTCAATCTTATGCTTTTGAATTATTTTATTCCTAATTATTTTTTCTTTTGCTATCATTATCGTCAAAGGATATTCTCATCACTGAGAAAATTCTTTCAGATAGTTATTCCGCTCTTCAACGGTGATGATTCTTATGAAGACGCAGTATCTTACGTCTATACCCTCTCTCTATTGAAGCTCATTCATTGAGACGCCATCCATATCATCAAACACCTGATTCTCCCCGCCCATCGCCCAGATAAAACTGTAATGACGCGTACCAACTCCGGAATGAATTGACCAGCTCGGATTAAGTACCGCTTGTTCATTGCGCATGATGAAATGCCGCGTCTCGTTAGGCATTCCCGTCAAATGCACTATCAAAGCATCGGATGGCATATTGAAATACAAATACACTTCCGACCGTCTTTGGTGCGTATGTGACGGCATGGTGTTCCATACATTTCCTTCTGCTAATTCTGTCAATCCCATGACTAACTGACAGCTTTGAACACTTCCCGGATGGATGAGTTTGTTGATCACTCGTTTATTTGCACTCGACTGGCTTCCGAGTTTGGATTGAACAGCATCTGTGAATCTAATACGAACTGTCGGAAATTCTTTATGGGCCGGATAACTTACAAAATAGAATTTTGACGGGTGAGCGGTATTTTTACTTTTAAACTCAATTCGCTTCGCGCCGCGCCCAATATACAATGCATCCTTGGAATTCAGTTCAAACACGGTATCATCGACAGAGATAAATCCTTCATTCCCAATATTGACAACGCCAAGTTCACGCCTTTCGGCAAAATATTCAGCAGCTATTTCTTTTTTGGTCGATAAGAGTGTCAACGTTTTTTTTACCGGTACAGCAGAACCTGTGATTGAACGATCGATATCGGAATATACCATGGGCACAGCATCTGGCACAAAAAGAGTATCAATGAGATACTCTCTTCGTAAATCATCAGTCGTCATAGTCCGAAATCCTTTGGGATTCGTTGTGTACCGTACGTCCATTGTTTCATTCATACCGTCTTCATTTCTATTTGTGTCCAACATTCATCGTTTCTTGGCGCGTTCAACTGCATTTCGTGTCAACTCTGCAATCTTCTCATACTGTCCTGCGTTAATCATTTCCGGCGTTATCATCCAACTTCCGCCGCATGCTAGAACACTGGGCATTCGTAAGTACGAGAGAACATTGGATTCTTTAATGCCGCCGGTGGGAACAAATTTCATTTCTTTGAATGGCGCTGCGACCGCTTTGAGATATTCTGTACCGCCACTCGCTTCTGCCGGAAAGAATTTCACGACTTCAAGATTGCATTCTATTGCATATTGGATTTCTGTCGGAGTTATAATACCAGGGAGTATGGGTATAGATTGGGTGAGACAAAACTCTACAATTTTTGGGTTAAACCCCGGCGATACAATGAAACGCGCTCCAGCATCCATTGCTGTTCGTGCTTGATCAATAGTGAGAACGGTCCCCGCTCCTACGAGCATGTGCGAGGAATCCTTCGCAATACGTTCGATCACATTCGCAGCCGCTTTCGTTCTAAATGTAACTTCGATAACAGGTAATCCGCTCCTGCACAATGTTTGCGCAAGCGGTAACGCACTCTCCTCATCTTCAACGGTTGCAAGCGGGAGTATTCCCAACAATCCAATTTGTGTTAATACTTCATGCATAGGATGTAAGTCTTTGTGTATTTATCGTGCCATCCAGCCGCCGTCGACAACCAGCACGTGGCCGTTCAAATAGTCCGATGCGTGAGAGGCGAGGAACATCGCTGGGCCTTTCACATCCTCTGGTGTACCCCATCGGCCTGCCGGGATACGGTCTAGAATAGTTTTTGAACGAACCGCATCTTCTCGAAGGGTTTTTGTATTGTTCGTTGCCATATAACCCGGAGCAATTGCATTAATATTGATTCCATAGGGGGCCCACTCATTTGCAAGCGCTTTTGTTATTTGTGCAACCGCACCTTTGCTTGCTGCATAGGATGGCACCAAAATACCACCCTGAAATGCCAGCAGCGATGCAACGTTTATAATTTTCCCGTACTTTCGTTTCATCATGTCGCGCGCTACTGCCTGGCAAAAGAAGAAGACAGTCTTCGAGTTAATTGCCATGACATCGTCCCAGTCTTTTTCTGAAAAATCAATTGCCGGTGTTCGGCGTATAATACCGGCATTGTTCACGAGCACATCGACTTTCCCAAACGCATGGATTGTTTCATCCACTATCGATTGAATTGGATTGATATTCATCAGATCAGCCACAAGTGTTATCACTTTCCGCCCTATCGCATGAATTTCTTGAGCAGTTCCATCACTGGATACGTAATCAACCAAAACAATATCAGCTCCTGCCTCCGCAAGTCCGAGCGACATTCCTTTTCCAAGTCCCGTACTTGCGCCGGTCACAATTGCCGTTTTTCCAGTAAGGTCGAACATTTTCATAAATACTATCTCTTTCTAATGTACGGGAAATTTTGAAAATAAAAGAAGCATCCAGTCCGCACACTGCATCGACTGGATGCTCTTTCTTCTCTCGTAGAAAATTGCTAGGAGGACAATCTTCTACGTAGACTATTTCATCAGAACCATTTTTTTGTCGATGTAAACGATCCTGATTGCATCTTAATCTCATGAACAACTTCTGTCAGTACGTGCTTCACCGAACCTTCAACAGAACGGTTTTTAGTTTCTAACTTTTCTCTGTTTTTTGCTGTTCCTGCAGCATTTGTTCTGTATGCTGTTCAGCAATTTCAAGATGTCGTATCATTGCATTCCGAGCGCCTTCCGCATCTCGTTGCAAGATTGCGGTAAGAATTTTCTGATGCCATTCAACAGCTGATTGTTTCGCATCTACAACAGTGGCGTACACAGACGATTTGATTTGCGGACTAAGCTTGTGTATCGGTTCGAGTATCAACGGAATTAACGAATTTTCTGACGCCTTGGCAATATCCAAATGAAAGAGCATATCGAGTCTTGAAAGCTCTTCATAGTCTCCATCACTGTGCACCAAATCGTACTGATCCTTTTTCAGTTTTTCGGCATCTTCTTCCGTGTGATGAAACGCCGCCGAGGCCGCAATGGGAGGTTCAATAATTTGCCGGGCATGAACAACATCGAGAACATAACTGCGCTTATGTTGCATCTCAAGGTAAAGATAGATAGGATCAGTTACTGTCTCGGAAGATATGTTTTGAACAAATATCCCTTTGCCCTTCATTATCTTTATAAGACCACGCGCACTTAACGTACGGAGTGCTTCACGAACTGCCGTTCTGCTTACACCAAACTGCTGGCAAAGCACTAATTCTGATGGAAGTTTTGCACCTGGTAATAGTGCCTTCGATCGAATGGTTTTTTCAATTTGAGATACCACGATGTTGCTTAAAAGACTCCTTTTTCCAATAGATATAAACATTTTTTTAGTAGTCGTATGTATGATGTATTACATAACGAATTTATATAATATTTATTAGTCTGTCAAGAGAAATCTTTTTTTCCCCCCACAGTTGTTTGCTATGGTTACTGAAAGTTTTGTGCCGTTTCTGATAAGAAGGAAATGCATACTTCATTTTACGAAAAAAATGAAAAAAGGTTGAATATTTCGAGATGAGGAAAGAAAAAATTGAAACCAATCTAAAATCATCTCGAAAACCATGAATATTATGGTTGCGACTGCAGGAAAGAGCATTCCTTCGCGACACTACAAGGCGCATGTGAAAGAAATGGTAGATGCGCTCTTTTCATTCCCGCTGATGACCACGTTCTTATCTATGTGAATCTGACGGCATAGACACTATCTAACTGTCACCCCCTGTTTATTCCTATACAGCACAAAATACTCTGCACTCCAATAGTTATATTTTTCCAACACTTTTATCGTTGTATCTTGCAGCATTTTCTTCTTCGTCAACTCGGTTTGAGAGAAAATAGAATTCGATGAGAATGGGTCCCATAGAATGAGACATTCCGGATACTCCTCGAGCGTCTTCTTGTTGAATGGTGCAAAATGCGAACCTCCCGTCGGCGCCACATCCATGACATATGCTGCAACATAGCTGTTACTCAGCAATGTCAGATTCGGATATTCAGTCCTCAACGCTTTCGTCAATGTGATCACAACCTGATCATAGTTTGGCCAACGCCGAGGATGAGTCGTCAATGTACAATTGAATACTACGACACTTAAAACGAGAATGGAAAAAACAAGGTGCACTCCTGGTTGTTTTACTCTATCCAAAATTTCCGATAGACCATACACTGAAACAATCCCGAAGAACGGCCCTACGACTGCGATGTACCGCAACTCACCGATGCTGCCCGTCCAGTGAAATATTTCTGCTCCGGCAAAGGTATGAACGATAAGTGTGATCGCTATCGTACCATAGAGAATTCCAAAGTCGGCACTCCTCTTTGCCCTGGCAATAAACACGATGCCTGCAACAAAAAAAGCTACCTGTGCAAATCCGAACGTCGTATGCAGATTTTCCAAGTAATGCGTCACCGAGACACCAGGAATAAACTTACTCAAACTCGAAAATTTTGACCATTCCCTGAAAAACGTCATGACATCACCTGAAATGATTGTCGTCGATCCAATCCAGAGCAAAGGTCCCAATAACACGAGAGGAAGTATTTTCCATTCGCGTCGCCAAACGTACACGAAGAACATCAATCCGGCAAATATATACATTTCACTCCGGCATAATATCACCGTCGAAGCAATCGCCAGACTCCATCCGTGCTTTTCCTTCAGGTAATACAAGTACGAAAGTGTGATCAGAAAAGCAGCCGGCAATTCTGTCATGCAGGCATACGAAACATCGAAGAGGACCGGTTGAAGCCCGACAAGTAAGACAACCCACTCTGCATGCCGTATCCCTTTTAGTTTCGCAATCCGGTAGGTAACCAACAGAAGACATATCAAGAGCGACAGTGCAAAGAACATGGTAAACGAATGCCCAAGTTGTGCCGGCAGAGCAAAAAGCCATTCTGGTATCGGTCTATGCCAAGTTTGCACTGTCACAGGCAGTGCCTGCAAAACAAACCTACTATAGAGATAATGTGCGCACTCATCGATATAATAAAATCCGTTCGATTTGAGAATCCAGACAGATCCTATAACAGAGACGATGGCGAGGAAGAAAACGAGAAGCGGCTTTTTCAAGTAATATTCATTGTTTTTCTTAGTTGTATGAAAATAGAATTCTTTTCTGATTCATTCAAGTGTGGAAAATGAATATAATGAGTATGACTGCGATAGAATCAGGTCCGTTCAAACTCGGTATAGCAAGCGGACTAAACGAGATATCCCGCTCTAACTGCACTTTCATTACCAAGCGAACCTTGCAGCGACTCCCTAAAAAAATATTCTGTTTCCATAGACGATATGCTCAAAGGAAGTTCTAGAATGGTGTCAATTTCTTTTCTGTTCCCTCACCAAGCAAGTGACCGAGGAAACGAAGACCATTCACCCATTCGAACAACCACACTTCTACCCACTTCAATGGATTCCACAGATATAAATACCATCGCTGCCAGATGTGTTGAACATATGTTCTCGTAAATGCACCGGCAAATGGATTCCGCTTCCTGAACCAGAGACGCACAACAGAGGGTACCTTGATTTCCGGCATCTCGATGTGAAGCTTCGCATAGAACGATACGAGTTCCTTCACTTTTAATTCTCGCCAATCTATGATGCCCTGCTCTGTCTTTCTGGTCATTTCATGCAGTGCATCTTCAACTTTGCTTTTTGATCGGCTCTGAAGCCATACTTCTTCGAGTTGGAAGAAAAGTTTCACTATTCCCCATAAACGGAGGGTGAGAACTTTCGACCGATTCAACCAAAATGGAGCAAATGCTTCTCGGGGAAATCCAACTCGGCGATCGTTTCGGCGCCGTACTGTCCAAAATCCGCAGTTCATTGGGTGTAATCGTTCAATTCTTGATGAATAGAGGTACCAGGCAAAGAATGACAGTTTCTCTCTATAATAGTATTGGTCATGCCTCCAGATCTTAAGAACGTTGACCATATGCTCGGTAGAGTAGAACAGTTCCCACGCCTTACGATATGTTTTCATAAGCTCATCACGAGACATGCGTTCCGGCTCCACCGCGACATGTGCCGAATCGTACGTATTGAAATCATCGCTCATCCATCGCCCCTCCCGCCACCACCGCTGGTGATCCTTTGAACCTGGAAGCGGAGCAAGGATGTAGAACGAAGCAGAATCAAACATCATTCGTTGAAGTTCTGCAATATCCTGTTTGATACTTGCCGATGTATCGAACGGCAGTCCCAGCATATAGCCTGCATGGCAGGAGATGCCGAGTGAATGGCAATGAGCAACGAGATCTTTGTACTCGGAGACCTGATTCTGAAACTTATCCTTGGAACGGAGATTCTCTCGGTTCACACTCTCCACACCGAAGAAGACTTGATTGCAGCCTGCCTGTGCTGCGAGTTCAAAGAAATCTCCTCCCGGCATTTTCCGCGCTGCGAGATCGCTCTGCATCATGAACGTGAACGGTACCTTTTCTTCTTTTCGCAGGAGGATGAGTTGTGAAAAAAGTTCTCGCCATTGAGGATTTCGTGCTGTGTTGTCATCCGTGAAGAAGGAGTGTGAAACTCCTGCCTCATGATAACTTTGCCGCACAAAATCGACAACTTGCTTTGGATTGCGATGCCTCATTGTCCGACCTTGAACATTAATAATGGTGCAAAAGTCACAGTTAAAAACGCATCCTCGCCCTGTATCAATGGTGGTAAATCGCGAGGCGAAATTATCAAATTCATTCTTCGTAATATATGGTATCGGAAGATCCATGAGATCGGGTGTGGGATTTAAGAAATTATAGAGTGTTTGCGCCCTTCCCCTGAGAACATCTTCTACAACAACAGACAACCGACCTCCTTCGACCTCTCCAGCAACAAGAATGATTCCTTTTGACATTGCAGCCCTAAGATCATCTGTAACACCGATCATAGCGAGCATGCCGCTTACATGAAAACCTCCGATCAATACCGGGATTCCGTATGGCAGAAACTGCGAAGCAATATCCAACGCACGAGGGTACTGGTTTGTTTGAACACCAACGAGCATAACGATTGACTTCACCCCAGAGACTTTGGAACGCTTGACGATATCCTTCACAGGTATCCACTCAATCGCTTCATCGATTTTGCGGATGTTGAGTGTGACTGTATGAAAGAACGATTCCTTCTCAAGATCGCGGACAAGCGTTCCGATCTGGGTTAACGTGTTACTGCGGATAACACCGATACGTGTTTTAATCGGATAACCGTCATCCGTGTAGTTAGTCGGACGGATGAGCGTCACATCAAGTTCGCGTACTCCATACTCTCGTGCCGTCTGGATATAGGTTCGTGCATCATTAAGCCGCTCTGGTTCTTCTACTGCAATGAGTTCTTGCATATTTCTTCCTTTTGAGAGTATAGAATATTTTAATATTTTTTTGAGCATTATTCTGCTTGGAAAATTATCCCTTTGACTTACGCACTAAGAAAGCGACCATCTATCCTTCGAGTACGAAATATTCTTCACCTATCACCCATGAAGTATGATGATGATTTTTAAAAGGGGAAATAGCTCGAAAGAATGAAAAAGGGATTAATCCTTTTTGTAGGACGAAGTGCTCTTAGGGGAGCGCGAACGGCAACTGAATTATAGAACCCTAACAATAAGTTATTTTTCACTTCCTCATCACCGTCAGGATGAAAGTCATGACGGCACGTAGGATGGTGTCAGGAATTACTTCCTGACACATATTTCTTACTTATTGTTCTTTGGGAATTGCAGCGATCTTTCCTTCCAGTGAGCCAATGTGGTCAGTTTTATAGAGCTCTGCCCGTTTAAAGTCTTCGAGCGCTTGGGCGATACTATTGGCGGAATGTTCAATGGACTCAATATTCTTGATTGCGTCTTGATTATCCTTTACCGATTTTTTTGTTTTACTAATTAAGAGAGCAATGATGGCAAGCGGGTTATTGATCTGATGCTGCAAACCCTTTACAACTTCATGCATGGTTTTCAGTTGAGTATCTTTTATTTGCAATTCTTTCTCATGTACCAACTGCTGTGTTTCGTGTTGATGAAGTTTTGTACGATACTCAATCACTTTCACCAAACTGACTGCCAAGAACCACATGAACGGCAGTGCGCTGAAAATATCATAGGCGTCGGATAACATTGCACCCTGGTGTTTCACTCTATAAAACAGACGCATGATGCAGATGAACAAGTAGCAATATATAATATATCCCGAAAGCACGGCAGGGTACCTTGCAAAGAATGCTGTTGTGTACTCTGGTATTGAACGTAAAAATTTTATCATGGGAACTCCTTCTCTATTCAACTCCAAAAGTGCATTGTTCCGGGGAAACATCGAGCTCGAGTTATTTACAGTTGTATGGCGTAGTTAAAGGACCGCGTTGAAGACCCAAAACTATACTCTTAGGAATGTTCTCTGAGCTCAAAACTCCTGGTTTAAACTATAAAAATTTTCACTTTGGAACAAATCTCGACCTGATCTTAACAAGTGTCATCTGTTTTGTACAGAGGATACCGATGATTCTCTTAAGTGGGAATATCCCGGGAGTATGTAATCCTTTTTTTATGAGAAAGAAGCACTATTCGGAAAGGGCAAAAGCACCTGATTGTGCTGAAGGAATTGTTGTTGTGCAAGGAATTTGCCCCCAATGATCCTTTTCAAAAAGGGAAGAAACGTCATGTTTGTCTTGGAAAATTTCATTTTATTGGAGGAGCAAAAACTGAGCACCTTCACATAAATGCATTGTATTAAATCCTGATCTTTGATGAATAATGAGATGACATTTTCAAAAAACTGCAACATCGCTTTTGTTTGTTTCTCCTCCTCTTTCGGAGGCTTAGAATTAAGCATACTGAAACTCGCATCTGAATTCAACAAGCGAATGGCAGATTGCCTTATCATCGTACCACCGGACACCTCGCTGGCACAGTCTGCTAGACAATATGATCTCAAAGTAGAACTCTTAAAGACAAAATTGAAGTACGGCGATATTGCGGCTTCAATCCATTTGGCGCGCATTCTTCGATCCCACCGCATAGACGTCGTTGTTATCATGCAATCGAAAGACATGAGTATTGTCACGGTTGCACATTTGCTCTATCCATCTACGAAACTTGTGTTCTACCAAGAAATGCAGTTCGGCATCAACAAACGCGATATTCTCCACACGTGGATGTACTCTCATCTTTCTCTCTGGATCACTCTGACAAAGAAGATGAAGCAGGAAGTTATTGAGCATACGCGCATGCCTCAGGAACGAATTAGCGTTATCCCTATTGGTACGGACATGAAACGCTTTGATCCCAACCTCTACAATAGAGAAACAACCAGAAACCAGTTTGGTATTCCACAAGCAAAAATCGTTATTGGTGTATTAGGCAGAATAGATCCGCAAAAAGGACAGGAGGAGTTCATTCGAGCTATTCCGATTCTTTTAGAACATCAAACTCATTTGCACTTCGTCATCGCGGGAAATGAAACTGAAGGGCAGAATGGATTCAAAAAGAACTTGGAGAACCTGAGCATCGAACTTGGAGTGAGCGACGAGGTTCAGTTTCTCCCGTTTACAGATGCGGTACCGGAATTCATGTCTGCTCTTGACATCTTTGTACTTCCTTCCCATACCGAAACGTTTGGTTTTGTGCTCGTTGAAGCAATGGCGATGGGAAAAGCAATTGTTGCAACAAACTCCGGCGGTGTACCGGAGATTATTACGGATGGCTCCACTGGACTTCTCGTCTCGCCGCGGGACGGGCAGGCACTTGCAGATGCAATTTTGAGATTGCTCAAAGATCAGCGGCGACAATCCTCTTTTTCTTCGGAAGCGCGTGCCGACGCTCTTAAACGTTTTGATGTCGCACGGTGTGTAGATCAATTAGTCATCTCACTGGACACTCTCTAAGAATCAATGCGAGAGTTATTAAAACATCATTTCTTGTACAAGCACAATCATAGAATGTATTATTGATTGATTTTCTTCGCAGACTTTCGCATCTTATTGAGGGAATCAATACCATCCAATGTGTGTTTAGTCATAGACAATTGAGAGGAGTAATATTATGACCACCGTCAGAAGTGTTTTGCAATCCAAAGGCAGTGATATCTGGTCGACCGCACCGGACACCTTGGTCTTTGATGCCCTGAAAGTGATGGCTGAAAAAAATGTCGGAGCACTCTTAGTAATGGAAGGCAATCAATTGAAAGGAATCTTTTCAGAACGGGACTACGCAAGAAAGGTGGTGTTAAAAGGAGAATCCTCCCATAATATTGCCATTCAAAATGTCATGACCTCTGGAGTGATTTCTGTAACACCCGATCAATCCATTGAAGATTGCATGGCTCTCATGACAGGCAAACATATCCGTCATCTCCCCGTATTAGAAAACAGTAAACTCGTCGGCCTGATTTCAATCGGTGATGTCGTGAAAGCTATCATTTCCCAGCATGAAGACACAATCAAGCAATTGGAAAATTATATTACTGGTGCTCGATAAATTGTCTTATGTATAGAACAGGTTATTAAGCCATCCAATAAGATTCAACTCATTGTTGTTGCTTCCCTTATTGTCTGCTCACACTCTTCACAAAAATTCTTCCCTTTCACATCGATCTCTTCTGCTGAAGTAGAGGAGTGCATGACGCACTCCGTTCTATGGCAGTGAATAAGTCCGAAGGTATGGCCAAGCTCGTGAACAGCTTCCTTCAATAAGCGAATGTGTTCTAACTCGGGATTCGGATCCAATCCGAAGAGTTCTTCTCTGAGCCGAAACGAAGAAAGCACTGCAGCTTTACCATCTAACTGGGCTTCTCCGAACACATATGTGAGCACAGGTACAAAAAGATCCACTGTTGTTATTCCAATGATTTTCCCTTGATGTGTTGGATAGCTTTTGAGAAGTGCGGCAATGATGGAAGTGGAATTGAATTGGTTACGGTATGAATCAAATGCGAACGCCGGATCAACATAGCTCGATTCTTCGATGGAAACCGATTGTTCAAATGCGCTTGTTAACGGTGCGATAAGCGACGTTAATTCCGCATGATCGACCGGCCGAATCGGAACGATCAGAATCGACGACATCGCTTACGGTCTCTTTAGACCGTACTTGGAGATTTTGTTGTACAGCGTGACGCGATCAATATCGAGAATATCCGCCGACCGCGAAATATTCCATCCGCATCGGTGAAGAATCATTTCAATGTGAGATCGCTCAATCGCCGCAATCGAATCTGCCTGCAGCCCATGCGCTTTCGATGCAAGCTGGAATGGTAAATCGGTGTGCTGAATTGCCGGCGGCTTTGCAAGAACCATTGCACGTTCCATGACATTTTCCAATTCCCGTACGTTGCCTGGCCAATCGTACTGCACCATAATATCCATTGCATTCGGACTGATCTCAGTGACCGCTTTGTGCATAGAGACTGCGTGTTTATTGCAGAAATACTCAGCAAGCAATGGAATATCCTGCCGGCGCTCACGCAGCGGGGGAATCACAATCGTAAAAACATTCAGACGGTAATAAAGATCTTCACGAAACGATCCCTCTTTAATAGCGGCTTCGAGATCACGATTCGTAGCGCAGATCACCCGAAAATCGCTGGAGATGACTTCGTTTCCGCCGACACGTGTGAATTGCTTCGTCTCGAGAACACGCAAGAGCTGCACTTGCATTTTTTGGCTGATTGTTCCGATTTCATCGAGAAAGATTGTTCCACCGTCGGACAATTCAAATTTTCCCTTTCTGCGAAACTGTGCGCCGGTAAATGAACCTTTCTCATGACCAAAAAGCTCGCTCTCCAGAAGGCTTTCAACCATCGCGCCGCAATTGACGGCAATGATTGGAAAGTAGCGACGGCTGCTGTTAGCGTGAATGACCCGCGCAATCAGCTCCTTGCCGGTTCCGCTTTCACCGCGCAGCATCACTGTGGTATCGGTTTGGGAAACGGTCTTTGCCAGCTCTATCACTTTCTGGACTTGCTGACTTTCACCAACGATCTCGTTCGCTTTGGCGATATCCGAAATCTGTTCGCGAAGTTGAACATTTTCTACTACCAGTTTTCTCTGTTTAAGAGCATTTGTGACAAGATGCGTAAGATGTTCAGGATCGATGGGCTTGGTGACATAATCGAACGCACCTTCTTTAAGCGCCTGCACAGCGCTTTCGACTGAAGCGAATGCCGTGATCATGATAACGCTGGTGTTCTTGTCGATCTCCTTGAGGCGTTTCTGAAGATCAAGCCCGCTCATTCCGGGCATCTTGATATCGAGCAGCGCCAGATCCCATGGACCTTCATTCATTAATTTAATTGCGTGATTTGCATCTTCCGCCGATTCAACGCGGTACCCATCTTGCCGGAACCACTTCTTAAGTGATTCACGGACAATTAGTTCGTCATCAACAATCATGATGCTTTGTGGTGCAGACTTTTTTTCAGTCATAATTCATGTCCCTTCATTCGGCAAAGTTTGCCGTGGAAGTGTAATAGTGAATGTCGTGCCCATGCCTTGTTTTGATTCTACGGATATTGTACCGCTATGACGCTCGATAATGCCATAGACCACCGAGAGGCCGAGTCCGGTACCCTTGCCTTCTTTCTTTGTTGTATAAAACGGCTCGAAGATATGCGGCATATCTTCTTCATGAATCCCGCTTCCTGTATCGCGCACAGTAATCTGTACTGCATTGAGATATTCAACTTCTTCTACGCGGACATAGAACGAACCGCCCCCGGGCATCGCCTCAACAGCATTGATCTCAAGCGCAAGCAACGCCTCTTCCAATTGATGCGGATCGCAGTACAGAACAATCTGTTTATCTCCCATCTCAACGACAGATGTAATATTATTCATTTTCAAGTGATGGTCGATAAGCTTGAAACTTCGCTCAATGATTAACCGCAGATCGGAATCTTTAAACTCGCCGACTTTCTCCCGCGAGAAGAGCAGGAGATTCTTGACGATATTGCCGCAACGTGCCGTCTCGTCTGCAATGAGCGTAAGCTCACTGATCATTTCTTGTGTGTATTCCGCCGATGGAATTCCTCGCTCTATTTTTTTCCGCAGCAACTTGGCGTACGTAAGGATACCTTCCAGCGGATTGTTCAATTCATGCGCGACAGTGGCGGCAAGAGTACCAAGCGACACCATTTTTTCAATTTGCACCATGTGCTTTTGTGCACGGCGAAGCTCTTCGGTCTTTTCAGCAACACGCTGTTCGAGTGTTTGTGTCCAAGCAGTCAGTTCTGTCCGTGCGCGTTTTAACTCCTGTGTCATCTGATTGAAGGACATTCCCAACGATCCAATTTCATCACTCATTTGGACATCAATGCGATAATCGAGATTCCCTTTCACGATTTCCTGGGTCCCAATCACAAGTCTCTTGACAGGAATATTGACCATCCTCCGGATGAAGATGGTAACGAAGCCGGTGAGCAGAACGACAAGTGAAAGCGACCCAAGAATTTGTGTACGTTCGAACCGTGCAATATCCTGATCAACATCCTGAAGCGGGATCATGACATCAAGAATTCCGAGCACGGTCTGGGAAGAGTTATGCGCATGGCAATCACTTGTGGAACAACTTACATCATTTCGGATAGGAGTGATGATACCGATAACACGATATCCTTTTGGTGAATCAAAAATTCGCTTGAGTGTCGGATCTTTCTGCGGAACAACCGGCTTCCCAGTTGCGTGGCAGCCAATGCACGCCTCAGCAGTCATGTCGATATTTTTCCCGACTTCGGATTCTTGCGTCGAAAATGTAACCATCCCTTTTTTATTTATGATACGTATTCCTTCTATGCGTGGCTCATTTCCAATGGTTTTTATAATTTCGTAAATATCCTCCCGGCGGTTGAGCAGCATACTGTAACGGGTTGATCGACTAATAAGATCGCTGATATTCGTTGCCGATTGTTTAGCAGAAGCTATATACTTGCTGGATTGCCAGTCCACAAGAAGCATGGTGAACAGCGTTGTTCCAACCAACACGATCACTGCAATACCGAGAAATAATCGAAAACCAAGTAAATGGAAAAATCGCATAGTGTTCAAGTTGAATTAATATACAGTTTTTTTGGCAAGATTTGTGCCAATAACAAACATGGTTGATAAACTCAACAATCTGCAATGAGAATGGCTTAAAGTCTCAATAAAAAGAAAGCCTCTCCCAAAAAAAGTAATGGGAAAGGCTGGAAATAGATATTATTTGAGATTATTGAGGTAAGTGTACTATCCGATTTACAACCTCTAAGTAGACTTTTGGACCGAGGATGCTTTCGATGCTGTTTACACCAATACCGCCGTCAAATAACGTTGTCCCTGCTGAAGGTTGGTTATGTCGGAAAGCATGTGTAAATGAATGTTCAATGTTTCGCATTGTTCGTTCGATATTCTGTCGCGAATCAGTTGCAGAACTAAAACTATGAAGTCCTTTCGTCTTTGTGGTAATCTCCATAATCCAACCTTCGCCAAACGGTGACATACCCAGCAAATTCGGTTTTTGCTGCAATGCCGGATTAAACTTGCAAATGGTTGCATCGATGGGAGAGCGAAGTGTAACGGCGCCCCCCGGTAAGATAATCCAGCAGAACGGATCATGCCGTCGTATGCTTGATGGAGCTTTTGAAACAACGATACTGAGTATCGGTTGAAAGAAATTTGCAAGGATGTGATTGATTCCGATTCGATACTTGCCTGTCTCATTCTCCTGAACCCAATAGTGACTGCGATTATACATTCTATCCTGCGGTACGACAACTGCATCTAAACCTTCAAGATAATTCTTCAATGTGTTTCTGAAGAGTGCATCAGCGGTCATTGCTTTTTCTTCTATGGAGACAACCGACTCTTCCTCATTGCGAGGATTCATAGTTCCTAATTGCCGCTTCTGGATAGTGTTATTGAATTCGCAGGACTCGCATTGAAATTCTTGATCACAAAGTTTAAATCCCGTTACCCCTGCGTCCATCCAGACACATCGCAGTTCACCTTGAGGAATAACACTCTGAGTTGATTTCTTTTCCATATTCATTATCTTTTCCAAAATGATTCAACAGTTCTCGTTTTGGTATTTATTCTGCCTTCAAAAATTCTTTCTGAAAAGCATTCCATGTGTTTTCATTAAACTGCTCCAGCACTCCATTCAATGGTGCGCCTCCATCCAGCATGGTAACGCCTGCGGTTGCCGGTACACCAATTTGTGCCTGCTCTTTTATGAAATCACGGAAGCGGCTGACTTCTTTTCTAAGCCATTTCGCCGCATCATCCGCGATGGCAAGTAAATGCAATTCCGGTGAAATGTTTTTGGGAACCATCACGGCAACCCATCCAGCTACATATGGGTCTTGATGAAGCATTTGGGGAGAAGCAAGCAGTGATTCGTTCACAGTCAATACTGTACCGGATATCGGAGCGGGAATCGAGAGCACACGATTGCCCTGCGCCACAGTGAGAAGTGTGTCCCCCTTATTCAATTCCTTTTTGAGCGGTGCAACTTCGATTCTGTCAATTGAGCCAATGACTTTTTGCGCAAAGTCATCGACACCAACACGTGCTTCACCGGCGAATGTAAGCTCGACCCATGTGTGGGCTTTGCTGATGAAGAATCCTTTCGGTAAAAAGAATCGATCTGCCGGTATTTGAGCAGCTGATGGTGCTGCTTTCCGCTGCTTGGATCGATCTCGGAGTAGTTCAATTCCAACACAGAGAAGGATTGTGGCGACAACGAATAAAGCTACCATGATTGTTTCTCCTCAAAAAATAATTTTAGATTTCTCAACGTGCTCTTTTGCATATATGCTTGTAGAATATTTCCTATCGAACTTTCCACTAATCATGTCCCAATATTTATGCCAAAGGAAATATAAAGTTCTTACCCTAAGAAAATCATTGATTTCTTACTGATTACGCTAAACGACCATTGTTTTCCACTCAACGTTATTCTAATAAGTGGTGAGCATCCTTACACTGGGTGTTGAAATATTCAATCCAGGAATGGCGCAGATTCATTGACTTGAATCTTTACTTGGAGACAGCCCGACCCACCACTTTCGCTTTTAACAGATCACCGGTTCTAAAATATACCCAACCGACGATGAGCAGCGTCATTGTGCCGCCGAAGAGTACCGATGGTACTGTCCCGAGTAATTTTGCTGCTGTACCGGATTCAAATGCACCAACTTCATTTGATGAGGCGAGGAAAATTCCATTCACAGCCATCACTCGTGCACGCATTTCATCGGGAGTCATCACCTGAAGGATGGTCGCTCGGATGACCACGCTAATGCTGTCGAATGCACCGCTCAGGAACAAAGCCGCTACTGAGACCAGCATCCAAGGCGAGACAGCAAAGATCAAAATACACACACCAAATCCTGAAACAGCAATCAGTAAATTCCTCCAGGCATACTCCATGGGCGTAAAACGCGAAAGCAAAAAAAGCATGAGCGTTGCGCCAATAGATGGAGCAGCGCGCAGTATTCCAAGTCCTTCTGCACCCACTTTTAAAATATCTTGGGCATAGATTGGCAGTATCGCCATCACGCCTCCAAAGAGGATGGAAAAAAGATCGAGCGAAATTGAATAGAGAACTATTTTTGTGTTGAAAACGAACCGTATGCCTTCCTTAATGCTTGCGAGAACACTGTCATGCTGAACAATCTGGGCAATCGGACGATCCTTGATTTTAAAATAAAGCAGAAAAGATGAAATGACAAGCAGTGTTACAATCAGTAAAGTATTAGCGAAACCGATCCAAGCATAAAGAAATCCGGCCGCAGCGGGACCAAGAATCGCGCCAACTTGCCACGAAGAACTTCCCCATGTCGCAGCATTTTCGAATAGTACAGGCGGAACAAGAATCCCGCGCAATGATGTTGCTGTCGGTGATAGAAATGCACGGCATAATCCAATCACAAATATTGATCCATAAATAGCGACCAACAATACAGGCTGGCGAATCTGATCCTGCTGCCGGGTAAAAAATTGAAGCATCATCGAACTGAGCGCGATGCCACCGACACTCCACATTAACACCTTCCGCTTGCTGCTACGATCTGCAACGTGACCTCCATAGAGCGTAAATGAAATGAATGGTATAGCTTCGACAAGTCCGATGAGTCCCAGCGCCAACGGATCGCGAGTAATGCGGTACAATTCATAGCCAATGGCAACTTCTTGAATCATCAATGCCATTGTTAATAAAAATGAAGCGGTTACGAGATAACGGAATTCGGGGTACCGAAAAGAAGCATATGGGTCAATGTTTATGCGTGTATTCCGTTCTGGAATCGGTTTCTTCATGTATCCTTAGGTCCACAGCAAATGAATACTTGAATATACGCTTCGTTCCTTAACATGACAACACAAGAGAAAGATGCTGTCATCGGTTTGCCGCATGAGATCAAGAGTGTTGCGATCCATGCGTTCGTTATTCTTAAGGTAGGCCACGAACCCGATGAAGCGCTTGTCGAAACATTACGAAGGCATGTTTCTCACGAAGTTGGCCCGATAGCGAAACCGGAAAAAATTGAATTTGTAAAATCTCTGCCGAAAACCCGCAGCGGGAAAATCATGCGGCGTGTTCTTAAGGCACGTGCGCTCGGTTTGCCTGAAGGCGATATTTCGACATTGGAAGAGTAAAGAATTTTATAAAGTTATTCTCGTTCCTGCTTTGCCTTCCAGCGCGCCAAGGAGATGTTCGGGATCTGTAATGGTCACACGCTGCCCGCCTGCCGAAAGAAAATCAAGTGCAGCTTCAATCTTTGGCTTCATACTGCCTTCACTAAATTGCCTGTCGGCAAGATGCCTTTTTGCTTCTGCGATTGTGCTGATTCGAAGTGCCATCTGATCAAATTTTTTATAATTGAGATAAACCTCGGGCACTTCTGTCGAGATGACGAGATGCTCGATGCCTAATTTTGAGGCGAGCAATGCAGATGCACGATCTTTATCAATCACCGCTTCAATGCCCTTCACTTCACCGTTTTCAAGTATCACGGGAATTCCGCCGCCGCCTACAGCTATGACGACATTATTATGTTCCAGACAATCCTTTATGACATCCAGTTCAATGACATCTTTTGGAAGAGGAGAAGCAACAACACGGCGATAACCACGAGCTGCATCTTCAACGATATTCCAGCTTAATTCCCTTCTCTTCCGTTCTGCAACTTCTTTGGAATAAAATGGGCCGATCGGTTTTGTCGGACGTTGAAATGCAGGATCGTTTTTGTCCACAACAACTTGTGTAACGAGAGTAACGACAGACCGTTTGATTCCCTGTTTGCGGAATGCCGTTTGCATGGAATTTTGCAGCATAAAACCGATTTCACCCTGCGTCATAGCGACACACACATCGAGCGGCAGTGTGTACGTCTGCGATGAGCCTGCTTCCGAACGCAGCAATTGCGCGCCAACCTGCGGGCCATTGCCATGTGATACGATCAACACATAGCCCCGCGCGACAATTCCTGCAAGACTTTCGGCGGTGAGCTTAGCGTTTGCGAGCTGTTCGGCGATTGTTCCGCGCTGTCCGGCTCGGATGAGCGAGTTTCCGCCGACTGCCACGAGTATGGAGTTTTTCACGTCCCTTCTCTTTCAACAGCGTATACAGAATTGCTTTCTGTGTGTGAAGCCGATTTTCTGCTTCATCAAATACTACGGACTGAGGCGAGTCCATCACTTCATCTGTTACTTCCTCTCCGCGGTGTGCCGGCAGGCAGTGCATAAAGATGGCTGTAGGTTTTGCCTGTTTCATTAACCCGGCATCAATTTGAAATCCTGCAAACGCCTTCATCTTCGTATCGAAATCTGCCTCTTGACCCATACTGACCCATACGTCTGTGTACATAACATCAGCATCATGGACGCCTTCCGATGGATTGCACGAGAGTTCGATCTTTGCGCCGGTGGTTGAAGCAATTTTCATAGCGTTGTCTACAACGTCGTACTGTGGCTGCAGTCCGGCAGGAGTAATGGCAATAAAATTCATTCCCATTTTTGCCGCCATCAGCATCAAAGAATGACAGACATTATTGCCATCACCAACCCATGCGAGTTTCTTTCCCTTAAAAGAGCCGAGGTGTTCTTGAATGGTAAGGAAATCACCGACTGCTTGACATGGATGTTCGAAGTCTGTCAAAGCATTGACAATGGGAACCTTTGCAAACTTTGCAAGATCGTCGATATTCTTCTGTGCAAACGTTCGGATGACAATGGCATCGACCCATCGTTCAAGATTTTTTGCAACATCATAGATGGATTCGCGTTTGCCCAGGCTGATATCGGCATTGGTCAGATATACCGTGTTGGCACCTAATTGTTTCATGCCGATCTCAAATGTCACATGCGTGCGCAGCGACTGCTTTTCAAAAATCAACGCCACCGATCTACCTTCTAAAGATTTTGCAAACGTTCTTGGATTTGCTTTCATTTTTTTTGAAAGGTCGAGGATTTGCATCAATTCCTTCGTTGACCAGTCTGCAATACCGAGAAAATCTCGTTTCATTTTTATGCTCCTTTTTGGGACACAATATATTGTGTCCCTACAACATATTATATCATTTCAATCCATGTTTTTTCATGAAGTTGTTCAGAATTTCATTCAAGTCCGGTTTTGTGATTTCGTTTAATTCATAGCGGACGCGTGTACTTGGTTTGTTCATCTTAATAATACGGCGCAGGTCGATCGGTGTACCAATGATAACTGAATCGCATTCGACCGTATTGATTGTCGTTTCGAGATCTGTAATCTGTTTTCCACCATATCCCATTGCCGGTAACAATGTTCCAATATGCGGATATTTCTTAAATGTTTCTGCAATCGAATTTACGACCCATGGTCTCGGATCGACGATTTCCTTTGCACCATATTTTCGAGCAGCAACCATACCGGCGCCATACGTCATCTCACCATGCGTCAATGTGGGACCATCTTCCACTACGAGCACGCGCTTGTTGCGGATAACGGTCTCATCATCGACTGTAATGGGCGATGCCGCTTCGATGATGATTGCTTTCGGATTGATGCCAAAAATATTTTTTCGCACAATGTCGATATTTTCACGCGAGGCTGTATCTATTTTATTAATGACAACAACATCGGCAAGATAAATGTTGACTGCACCGGGATAGTACGATATCTCATGTCCCGGACGATGCGGATCTGCTACCACGATAGTGAGATCGGGTTGATAGAATGACATGTCATTGTTCCCGCCGTCCCACACGATCACATCGGCTTCCTTCTCTGCCGCGCGAAGGATCGCTTCATAATCGACTCCGGCGTAGATGATCGTTCCGTTAACAATATGCGGCTCGTATTCTTCCATTTCTTCAACCGTGCAATCATACTTCTTCAAATCTTCCAGCGAAGAGTAGCGCTGCACTTTTTGTTTCACCAAATCGCCATACGGCATGGGATGACGGACTGCAACGACTTTTTTTCCGGCTGCGCGGAGTAATTGACATACTTTGCGCGAAGTCTGGCTCTTGCCGGATCCCGTGCGCACTGCAACCACAGCGATGACCGGTACTTTGCTCTTGAGCATCGTTGGATGCGCGCCTTGCAATTTAAAATCAGCACCACAAGCCATCACGAGTGCCGCCTTGCTCATCACGTAGTTGAACGAAACATCTGAGTACGCGAAGACAACCTCATCTGAACCCAATTCTTTAATAAGGCGCGGCAGATCCGATTCTGGAAAGATTGGAATACCGTTTGGATAGAGCTTTCCTGCCAGTTCAGCAGGATACTTACGTTCTTCAATGTTTGGAATTTGTGTTGCGGTAAACGCGACGACTTCGTAGCGGTCGTCCGAGCGGAAAACGGTATTGAAATTGTGGAAATCCCGTCCCGCTGCGCCCATGATGATCACTTTAGTGTGTCTCATAGGAACTCCTCAATATTTTGTGTGAATACTGCCGCCGTTCATGTCGGTGTGAAAAGCTGGGCAATTCCAAAAGCACAGAGCTTTGAACAACATCTGTAAAGTTTCGTGGGCTAATATCGGAAAGGTTTCTTAGGGAGTCAATAAATTAACAAGTTGTAAATGATTCAAATGTTCATTTTTAGACTCAATGGCTCAACTTCTCATCACTTTTCTTGCATCTCCCGCCACCTCTGTGTATATTGAGCCACGATTTGACAATTATTGGAGCGGAATAATATCGCTTGCAAAACATCTTAGTCGTTCGGACAGACCGCATTGGAGATGTCATTCTCACACTTCCGACTGTCGAAGCGCTTAAATCAATCTTCCCGAACGCGCGTGTGACGATGTTGGTAAGCAGCTATACCAGCACGCTGGTTGAGGGTATAGCAGGTACTCTTCTCTATAATAGAGATAGTGAGCCAAAACCGTTCTTTGAGATGCTGAGGGAAATTCGAAATGCGCATTTCGATGCAGTATTGGTAGCATTTCCATGCTTCCGTACAGCTTTACTCTTGTGGCTTGCGAGAATTCCGGTACGTGTTGGAACTGGTTATCGATGGTACTCGTTCCTTTTCAACAAAAAAATCTACGAACATCGCAAGACTGCAGAGAAGCACGAAGCGGAATACAATCTCTCACTCTTGAAAGGTTTGGGACATACGGTATCATCGAAGCCCGAAGCAAAGATTATTATCTCCCTACAGGAGAAAAAAACAGCTTCTGATGTTCGTCAATCGCTAGGAATTTCGGACGCCGACCGTTTAGTGTTGTTGCATCCGGGAAGCGGCAGCTCGGCGCGAGATTGGAAGCCGGAACGGTTTGCTCAACTCGCTGTTGAATTGACAAATCTCGGTTACCAGGTTGTGATTACGGGCGGGAAGACAGAAGAAGCGCTTGTCAATCGTGTTGCGCATGAAGCAGAGAATGGTGTGAAACCTTTTATCAGCACTCTGAACTTGAAAGAGTTTGCGGCATTCATTCAGACAGCGAAATTGTTCGTGGCAAACTCCACCGGCCCATTGCATATTGCTGCTGCAGTCGGAACTCCGGTGATCGGATTCTATCCACCTGTGCGTGTGATGAGTCCAAAACGCTGGGGACCATTGACCGATAAAAAGGCGATCTTTATTCCCGATCCGGTACGTTGTCCGCGCTGCAAAGGCGGTGAATGTCAAGGGAACGATTGTATGGATCAAATTTCAGTACATCAGGTTTTAGAAGCTGCGGCAGAATTGATCCTTGGCGCTTAGACAAGGATGAATTGTCATGATTTACGGTTTTTTTAAGATTGGAATATTGTAAATGAAAAAAATCTTCATCGTGTTTTTGATCTCCTCTCTTACTGCTGCGATCTCCCAAATTCAGGCACAAGATACAGTTGCTGCAAAATCCGCCGACAGCCTTCGCAATCTCAATCAATCTGCTTTTTCTGTGGGCGAACGATTGGTCTACGATGTAGGTTACAGTTTTATCACAGCAGGGGAAGCAGTGTTTTCAATTCCTGCGATCGATACGATCCATGGTAAAGAATGCTATCAGGTGCTCTTCACGGTTGTTTCCACACCAACCTTTTCCTTCTTTTATAAAGTGGATGATCGTTATGAAACAATGCTTGACACGAAAGGTATCTTCCCATGGAGATTTACACAGCGTCTTCGTGAAGGAAAATATAAATATGATTTTTCCGCAGAATTCGATCAACTGAACAATGTTGTTATAACAAAAGATAACCGGTATCCGATTCCCCCATATGTACACGAGGCTGTATCAGCAATGTATTATGTACGCACAATGGATTTTTCTAAATCGCGCCCGGGCGAGAAATTTTACTTACAGAATTTCTATAAAGACTCGACGTACCAGCTTGCAGTAAAGTTTCTTGGGTACCAGCAAATTGAAGTGGAAGCAGGAAAATTCAATTGTGTATTAGTAGAGCCTCTTATGAAAGAAGGCGGGTTATTCAAAAGTGAAGGCCGTATAATAATATGGATGACGAACGATGAACGTAAAATTCCGATAAAGGTTAGTACAAAAGTTGTGGTTGGTTCAATCGATGCCGAACTGCGTGAATACTCCGGTATCAATGGACCGATTAAAGCAAAAGTGGAGTAGCCAATTCTCATATGACGAAATTCAAACAAATAGATCTCAGCGGCGTCAAGACTATTTCCATCAAAGGTCGCAAGAGCAAAGTGACGCCGAACGATTTTGCCATACCGCTCGATGCAAAGAAAGCGAGCTTCAAGGATTTTGTCGATTCGCTGCCGCGCATTCTCATCGGTAACGAATTACGCGACATCGTGAACGACATCGTCCGCGCTCGTGCCAAGAAGAAACCCGTTATTCTTATGATGGGGGCACACGTCATCAAGGTCGGACTCTCGCCGATCATTGTTGATTTACTCAAACGCGGTGTCATCACGCATGTGGCAATGAACAGTGCAGCTTCCATCCACGATGTCGAAACGGCGATGTGGGGACATACTTCAGAAGATGTAGCGCTCAATCTGATGGACGGAACATTTGGGATGTCCAAAGAAACAGGCGACTTCATCAACCTCGCACTTGTGAAAGGAATGAATGAATCGATCGCCGGGTACGGCGAAACACTTGCGAAAAAAATTATTGCGATGAAAGGACGAAACCGCAGCGTCAGCATTCTTGCAAATTGTTACAAGCTTGATGTTCCGGTTACAGTGCATGCGGCGATTGGCACGGACATCGTTCACCAACAAGCAACGATGGATGGCGCCGCAACCGGTGAATTAAGTTTTCGGGATTTTAAAGTGTTCGTGAATTCCGTCAAGGATCTCGTCAACGGCGGTGTGGTATTAAACTTCGGTTCTGCAGTGATCATGCCGGAAGTTTTTCTGAAAGCACTTACTGTTGCCCGTAATCTTGGCTATAAAGCAAAAGGATTTTCCACTGCCAACTTTGATATGATCCGACAGTATCGTCCGCAAATGAATGTGGTTGAACGGCCGACACAAAAATACGGGCGCGGTTACAATTTCACGGGGCATCACGAACTTATGTTCCCATTGCTTGCCGCAATGATCAAATCTCAGCTTCCTTCCAAATGACTGAATCTTTCGAACACCTCCCCGAACCGGCGGATCAAGAAGAAGTGACTGCCGAAAAACTTTCTTTTGTCGATCGGCATGCTATCCATCCACTCTTGTACGCGTTTGCATCGCTTATTTCCATCTTTCTTCTCTATCAAGTCGGCGGCGGTGTGCTGACATTCCTTGTTACAGGAGCAGTATCCATTACTCGCGAAAATGTTTGGACAATGCGTTGGCTGACGCTCATCGGACAGATGTGTTTCATCCTCCTTCCGACCCTGCTGCTGGCACGATTGTTTGCTACTCGATTGAGCGGAGTATTTCAGTTTCGAGTGCCGGGAATTCGAGAATCAATTCTTGCGCTCATTGCACTCTTTTCGTTACAACGGGTATTCGAGGCATATATGTTTTTTCAGGAACTCGTGCCTCTTCCGGATTTACTTCGTGATCTTATCGGGCCGATCAAGAAGTTGTTTGAAGAATTAACGAAAGTTTTAATTCGCGCTGATTCACCGGTGGAACTTCTTGCAGTCATTCTTGTCGTGGCAGTGGTACCAGCGATTGTGGAAGAATTACTCTTTCGCGGTCTTATCCAAAAAATATTTGAGCGGCTGATGTCGCCGATCGTTTCGGCAATACTGGCAGGAACGATCTTCGGTTTGTATCATATGAATCCATTCGAGGTTGTGCCGCTCATCGGATTGGGTGTATTCTTCGGACTGCTGAGGTATCGTTCACAAAGTCTCTTGCTTCCCATGTCAGCACACTTCTTGAATAACCTTATGGCGGTGCTCGCTTCCTATTACGGTTTAAATGACGAAAATCTTTTATCTGCCGCACAGACGACAGTAGATATACCGGCGATGCTGTTCGAGTTAGTTGTCTTTGCTGCGCTTTTCTTTCTCAGTTTTGTAGTATATCTTCGCCTCACGCATGATGTCTCGAGACGGATTCGCTGAGGAAGATAATGAATGGCGTTCACCCAAATTTGTTAGTTGATAATCCTTGGCTGTTTATCATTCACCAATCAGTAAAATATTATGCCTAAATTTCAAAATCTCACTGTGCGCGTTCTCGTAGCGCTTGTTGCTATTCCCATTATCCTCTGGCTGACCATGCTTGGCGGCTATTTCTTCTTCTTCCTCATTACCGTCATCTCATCGCTTGCATTGTATGAGTTCTACGGCCTTGCAGAAGCCAAAGGGGCTGCGCCGCTCAAAACTCTCGGGCTTGCTGCCGGAGTCATCGTTAATGCCGTCTTCATGTACGAACGATTTCAAGTCGATATCTACCAATTCGTCATCGACCATTTTGAAATCCATCTTTCGATGTTTTCTCAACATCAACTTCTCACCGTGGTACTGCTCAAGTTCCTCTTGTTGACCATGCTCATCGAATTGTTTCGAACTAAAGGTTCGCCGACAATCAATATCGCCACAACCATAGTAGGTGTGCTGGTCATTTCACTGTGCTTCGGCACGCTCATTTTTTTGCGTGAACTCTTTCCGTACGGGTTTCCCGTCCATAAATTCTTCGCGGCGGGCTTAGCCAATGACCAGCAGCTTGCGCAGATTAATCGATGGGGCGGGTATACGGTCATTGCCATCTTCGCAACGATTTGGATCTGTGACACAGCGGCATATTTTGGCGGTAAAACATTCGGGAAACACAAACTTTTCGTGCAGGTAAGTCCGAATAAAACATGGGAAGGATCTGTATTCGGTTTCATTTTCTCCATACTAACCATGGTGACGGCAAAAATATTTGTGCTTGACTATCTTACATATCACCATGCAATTGTTTTAGGAGTTCTTATTGGAGTATTTGGACAATTTGGCGATCTCATCGAGTCCCGATTCAAGCGGGACGCGGGTGTCAAAGATTCCTCTTCACTTATTCCAGGGCATGGCGGTGTCTATGATCGGTTCGACAGTTTGGTTTATATCTCCCCGATTGTGTATCTTTATATAGACTTTGTTGTGTTGTCGTAGCACTTATCGCGTGGAAGGATGTTTGTGGCTGTAAAATCAAAGGTCAACGTTGTTACACTCGGTTGTCCGAAAAACCTTGTTGACTCGGAGTTCCTTCTTGGTCAGTTGAAGCATAGCAATGTGCAGCTTGTGAAGAATGCCGATGAAGCCGATACGGTTGTGATTAACACTTGCGGTTTCATTCAAGATGCAAAGCAGGAATCGATTGATGCCATCCTGGAAGCTGTGGAGAAGAAAAACCGGGGCGAAATAAAAAAAATTGTCGTCATGGGTTGCCTCTCTCAGCGTTTTAAGAATGAACTTGCCGCTGAAATTCCGGAAGTTGATTCGTTCTTTGGGACAGATCAATTGCACGGTGTGTTAAACTCTCTTGGCGCAAATTACAAGACCGATCTACTTGGTGAGCGTCTCCTCACGACTCCATCACACTATGCATATCTTAAAATCTCTGAAGGATGCGACAATCCTTGCTCTTTCTGCGCCATTCCACTGATGCGAGGACAACATCGCAGTAAGCCAATGGAAGAACTTGTCCGCGAAACACGACTGCTCGCGGAGAAGGGAGTAAAAGAACTCATTGTCATTGCGCAAGATACGACATACTATGGACTGGATTTGTATGACAAAAGGCAGCTTGCAACACTTCTTGGCAAGTTGAACAGCATTGATGGAATCGAATGGATTCGATTGATGTATGCGTATCCGGCAAAATTTCCAGCGGACGTTATAAAAGCGTTTCAGAAATACACGAAGCTCTGCCGCTACATCGATATTCCGATTCAACATTATTCTGACACTGTGCTAAAATCCATGCGGCGCGGCATAAGCCGGAAAGCAACGCGTGAATTGCTCTTGCAATTGAAGAATGAAATTCCCAACCTCGCTCTCCGCACAACACTCATTGTGGGATATCCGGGCGAAACAGAAAATGATTTCAAGGAATTGTGTGATTTTATAGAAGAGACTCGTTTCCACCGCCTCGGTGTCTTTCTCTATTCGCAAGAAGAAGGCACAGCGGCGTTTGATCTCGGCGATCCGATTCCGACAGAGTTGAAACAGGAACGACAAATAACAGTAATGGAAATCCAAAAAGAAATTTCTGAACAGCACAATGAATCTCTTATTGGCAAAACAATGAAGGTGTTAATCGACACTCAGGAGAATGATATTTTTGTTGGAAGAACAGAATGGGACGCACCGGAGATCGATCAAGAAGTATTCGTACGCAGTGGTCAACCATTGAATGTTGGCACATTTCATTCTGTAACTATTACCGATGCAACAGAGTATGATCTCGTTGCAGCGGCATGATGTACGCTCTTACGCGAGGACAACGCTATGGCATCCAGAAGAATACAACGGATACTCTTCGCTGGACGAACAATCCTTGCAGTTGGAATATTTGCCAATTACCTGTCCGCGCAGACCGACAATCAAAATGAACCCAAGGAGTATGTATCGGAAATATTTGCAGAAGCGTTCGCATTCAAATCTGACTCATCCGGAAAAGGACGTTTGGATATCTATATTCAGGTTCCCTATCCAGAAATCAACTTCGTCAAGGAGGGAGAACAATATGTAGGACGTATTGAAATATCCGCGACGGTGCTCACGCAAGAGAAGCAAGAACTCTGGCAAACGAGCCAAACGGTAGAATTGCGACTAAAAGATTTTACGCAAACTATTTCCCATCGACTGTCTACTCTCAAACGATTTTCAACTGATCTCCTGCCAGGAAAGTACGAACTCCTTTTACAAGTAGCAGATAATGTATCTAAAAAAATAGCCGCTTTTCACAAATCGGTGGTGGTAAAAGATTTTAGCACAGATTCGCTTGCGATGAGTGATCTGATGCTGGTGCATAGAATGCGTGTTGACGGCACGCGAAAGAACATCGTGCCAAATTTGACGGGGGCTCTTGCAAAAGAATCGAACGGCTTTTATCTCTTCTTCGAAATCTACAACAGAACTCAACTCGATTCTGTCCAATTACTATGCAAGCTCATCAATCAAAAGAAAGAAGTCATCACACAACGTACAAAGAGCGAAGCACTCTCAGGCAATCGGACACAAATGATTTGGCAAATTGACACACCGGCACTTGCCGCTGGTCAGTACGTGTTTTTTATTGAAGTGACGGGATATACTAAAGTCGATCCAGCGGTCATGGTTCATACATCATCCTCTCGCACATGTCTTGTGCGAATAAAGGATTTGCCTTTGACTGTCACAGACATCGACAAGGCAACGGATCAGCTTCAGTACATTGCAAAAGGAAGCGAGATTGCGTATATCAAAGAAGCGGCAGTTCAGGAGGAAAGACAGAAACGGTTTCTTGAATTCTGGGCAAAACGCAATCCAGATTCCAAAACATCGCGCAATGAACTGATGGAAGAATATTATGCGCGCGTTGCATATGCAAATAAAAACTTTACGGGATACATGGAAGGCTGGAAAACAGACAGGGGAATGGTTTTAATCCAATTTGGTCTACCACAAAACGTAGACCGCCATCCTTTCGATTCAGAAAGTAAGCCATATGAAATTTGGTATTACTATGATCAAAATCGGGAATTTATTTTTGTAGATGAAACCGGATTGGGCGACTATCGTCTTCAATATCCCGAAACAGATTTGCAAGGAAGGATACGGTGAGTCGGTTCCGCCTATGTCATTCAACACGAGCCAGCGCATACTTCACACCGGCTTGTTGTTTACTATCGGGCTTTTTGTTTCTTGTATTTTCATCGGTTGCCAACGGGCAAGTCTCACTCACAGTGCATTCAGTGGAATTTGAAGGAAATCATGCCCTTTCAGCTCATCAACTTACTGCCGCTCTTTCAACTAAAACAGGCGGCCCATTCTCCGAGTCTATATTAGCGGGCGATCGGGAACATATTCTCGATCTCTACAAAAATCGCGCGTATCTCCATGCTCGAATAGATTCGATGCAGGTACATTCCGATACCATATCGCACGATGTGGAAGTGCACATCTTTCTTACCGAAGGGAAACCGTCGGTTGTGCGGCGAATTGAATTAGACGGTTGTCAAAATCTTACAGCTGCCGAGTTATATCAGGGTATGCAACTACACGAAGGCGATCCTTTTATCCCTTCTCTTTTGGAACAAGACATTCAAACTCTACTCCAACAATATGAGCGCAAAGGGTATCCGCTTTCAAAAATTGCAGTTCAAAATGTTTCCTTTGTTGATTCTGCAAATGAAATGTCTGTCACAGTACAGTTGCACATCGACGAAGGAAAGGCATTGCGCATTTCTGAAATACACATTGAAGGGAATAAGACGACCAAAGATTATGTCATCATACGGGAAGCACGTGTGGGGGAAAATGAATTGTTCAGCAGCGATCTTCCTGAACGCATCAAACGCCGACTGGATCATTTGCAGCTTTTCTCGTCCGTTTCTCTGCCGGAATTATATTTAACAGAAGCAGAACAGGCAGGATTGTTGGTGCGAGTTGTGGAAGGAAACCAAAACAACTTCGATGGAGTGCTTGGGTATGTTCCCTCGACTGCATCCGGTGGAAACGGCTACCTCACTGGACTTATCAACATCTCACTGAGAAATCTTTTTGGCACCGGACGCAAACTCTCTGTCCGATGGTATCAAGAGACCGCAAGCTCTCAGGAAACCGAACTCCATTACTTTGAGCCATGGATCGCTTCGTATCCTGTCAATGCACAGGTTGGATTCTTTCAACGAAAACAGGATTCGACATTTGTGCGGATGCAATACGACATTGCCACCGATTTGATGATCACTGAAGAATTTTCCGTTGGCATCTCGTTTTCGCAGAATAGTGTGTATCCGACCGAGCGATATGACGGAAGTAAAGCTATTGCAGAAAGCAGAACGACAGGCTGGGGAGTTTCTGTTCGTTACGATTCGCGCGACAATCCGACGACCCCCACAAACGGCATTCTGTATTCCACAGAATATCAAACAGGTGCAAAGCAGACTTTGAGCAGCGATGCTTTTCCCATTGAATCCCGAAGTACAACCCGCCGAGTAGTGTTCGATCTTTCATATTATCTCTCGCCGTTTCTTCGGCAAGTCATTGCAACTGAATTGCATCTTAGAGATTTCAGCAGCGGAAATATAGATGTGAGTGATTTGTTCCGGCTTGGCGGGGCAACGACCTTGCGCGGATACCAGGAAGGACAGTTTCTGGGATCACGACTGTTATGGACAAATTTAGAATATCGTTATCTTGTCACACCTCTTTCGTTTTTCTACGCCTTTCTTGATTTCGGGTACATTGCTCCATTCAGTAACGACTCAGGATTACAGATATCGGAACAAAATAAAATTGGATATGGCATCGGCGTACGTATGGATTCCGCACTTGGATTGATCGGCGTCAGTATTGCATTAGGAGAAGGCGACACGTTCAGCACTGCAAAAATTCACATTCAGTTGATCAATGAATTCTAAAAAACTCAAAGCGTTCGTTCAATTGAGCCGTCCGGTAAACATCTTCATCATACTTGGATCCATTCCTGTTGCGTGCTGGATCGCCGGCGGAACGACACATGATTCGCTTTTCATCTTCTTGGCTGCACTGACAGGTGCGTTAGTTATGGCTGGTGCAAACGCCATTAATGACTCGTTTGACATTGAGATAGATCGAATCAATCGCCCGAACCGTCCATTGCCGCTCGGTGTGCTGACACAACGGAATGCACATCAGATGTGGTGCATAGTCTCTGTGACGGCAATCTGTATCAATGTATTTATCAATCCTCTTGCACTGTTCATTGTTATTTTTGCCGTTGTCCTCCTCTATTATTATTCAGCTCGACTGAAAAGAACCATTGTTGCCGGTAATATCGTCGTCGGATTAATGACGGGGATGGCGTTCATCTACGGAGGTGCTATAGTCGGAAGCATCGAACGTGCTCTTGTTCCGGCTGTATTTGCGTTTCTCATCAATTTCGCACGTGAGTTAGTGAAAGATGTGGAAGACATTGAAGGTGACAGGAAAGAACATGCCGTCACCTTACCCGTCAAATATGGCATCAAACCGGCACTCATATTGGCAACCTTGTCGCTTCTTACGCTCATCAGTATCACATGTGCGGTGATCAAATATTCTGTATATCATTCTGCCTTTATGTATATTGTTTTCATTGCCGACATTCTTATGTGTGTTTCAGGAGTGATGATGTGGCAAGGTTCTTCTTCTACCAATATGAGACGCGTGAGCAGCAATTTAAAACTCACTATGGTAATTGGTCTGATGGCCATTATTGCAGGGTCGGTGTGAATGATGAAACATCCCCAAGTGAATCTTAAAACGGAACGTACACTCTGGGCGCAAAACATCGAGCATATTGCCGGAGTCGATGAAGCCGGACGCGGTCCGCTTGCAGGTCCTGTGGTTGCGGCAGCAGTCATCTTCCCGAAAAAATTCGTCATGGATGGCGTGGATGACTCCAAGAAGTTGTCGGCAAGAAAACGGGAAGAATTGTTTATAATGATCTCACAGCAAGCAATGAGTGTTGGAGTGGGAATTATCGATCACAAAGTGATTGACCGCATCAACATCTTGCAGGCCACTCACTTAGCGATGCGGAGGGCATTGGAAAACTTGGCCATAAAACCGGATTACGTTCTCATTGATGGTAATTCATTTAACCATGACACATTGCGTTTTCAAAATATCATCGGCGGCGATGCAAAGTCATTCACCATTGCGGCTGCTTCGATCATCGCGAAAGTAACACGCGATCGGTTGATGTGCGAGTTAGACGCATGTTTTCCACAATATGGCTTTGCCCGACATAAGGGTTATGGAACACGTCAGCATATCGAGGCCATACGCACTTATGGTTTATGTGAAATTCATCGCAAATCGTTTCATCCTTCCATTCTTCAGGGAGAACTTTTATCTTGAGTTCGTTCCCGTTACTCCTTCCAGAATTGTCAATCGTTACACCCCGACCAGACTTGGAATTGAGAAGCAATAAAAATGCGTCATTGTTTTCTATGATGGAGATCACACGCAGGAGGATTTTATTGAAATTCTTTGGTGTTTTAATTACTTTTAGAACATTCTAATTTGCATCAGCCATACTTTTCCGGTAGCATAGTACAGCAGGAAATCGTGATAAGGTCTCTCATTGCAATGTCACCTCTCAATCGTCGAAGTCAGGGAAAAGCCGGAGAAGATCTGGCAGCTCATTTTCTCGAACAAAGCGGCTTGAAGATTCTTGAACGTAACTTTCGTTTCGAACGAGGCGAGATTGATCTTATTGCCGAAGAGGGTGAAGAGTTGGTCTTTGTCGAAGTGAAGGCACGGCGATCAAATGCTTTTGGCGCTCCGGAAGATGCTGTAACCGAAAAGAAACAAGAACAGGTGCATGCCGTTGCCGAGGGGTACTTGTTCGTACACGACATCGATGATCGTCCATGTCGGTTCGACATCGTGGCAATTGAATATCGGAATGGGACCGCAGAAATTCGTCATTTACGAGATGTGTTCTGATTTTTATTGTGGAGGGATGGAGAATGAGAGTATTCGATTCGCACGCAGCACTGTATATAGATTATTATCAACTCACCATGACGCAGGGTTACTTTCTTTCGGGGAAAGCACAGACAACCGCCGTCTTTGACTATTTTTTTCGCGAGAATCCCTTTGGGAACGGTTATGTCGTTTTTGCCGGACTCAGCGATCTGTTGGAAATTCTCGAAACATACAGGTTTGAAGATGCAGAAATTGAATATCTTCAGTCGTTAGGATTCAAACAAGAGTTTCTTCAGTACCTCCGACATTTCCGTTTCAACGGTACTATTTATTCAATGCGTGAAGGTGAACTCATCTTTCCGCTGGAACCGATCGTTCGTGTAGAAGGAAGTCTCATCGAAACACAAATAATAGAAACGCTGCTCTTAAACCTTCTCAACTTTCAATCGCTCATCGCGACGAAAGCGTCACGCATTCGGTTCGCTGCCGGTAATCGGAAGCTTTATGATTTTGGATTACGCCGCGCACAAGGTTTAGGAGGTATCCACGCAAGCAAAGCCGCTATTATCGGTGGAGTGGATGCGACCTCAAATATGTACGCTGCATATCATTACTCGCTTGAAGTAGCAGGTTCACAATCGCATTCGTGGGTCCAAAGTTTCGGCGATGAACTGACTGCATTCCGTAAGTATGCAGAAATCTATCCCGACAATTGTATCCTTCTCGTCGATACTTATAATACATTACGCAGCGGCTTGCCAAATGCTATGAAGGTGGCAAAGGAAATGGAAGCAAGAGGTCAAAAACTCAAAGCCATCCGGCTCGATAGCGGTGATCTCGCCCTTTTGAGCAAGAAGGCTCGTGCGCTGCTCGATACGGCGAGACTCAATTATGTACAAATTGTCGCTTCCAATCAATTAGATGAGATTCTCATTAGCAGTCTCCTCCAACAAGGAGCGCCCATTGATGGATTTGGCGTTGGAACACGTCTCTTGACTGCCCACAATTGCCCCGCGTTGCAAGGTGTGTACAAACAAAGCGTCATAGGGGATCAGCCGACGCTAAAGTTTTCGGACAATTATGCCAGGACAACGCTGCCCGGACGAAAAAAAGTGATGCGCTACTTTGACGCGAATGGATTCTTTGATACAGACGGGATTATGCTGGAAACGGAAGAGGGTGTTGATATTTTCTATCATCCTTTCTTTACAGAACAACATCGTAATGTAGAAGAGTACACAGCAAAGCCCATTATGTTCAAAGTAATGGAAAGCGGAAACATCGTCGGTAAATTGCCGACTCCGACAGAAAGTGCGAGTTATGTCTCGCACCGATTCGTCTGTCTACCTCCGGAATATAAACGCTTTGAAAACCCGCAACAATACAAAGTCGGGATCAGTCCTTTATTAATGAGACTGCGCTCATTCTTGTTCGAACAGATGCAAAAGGGTTCTTTAGTGAGGAAGTAACGGTACGCGTATCGCTTTTGTTGGTTGAAGAGAGTGTTTCTTGTACGTGTCAATTGTGCATAACGGAACAGAATTTCTATGAATGCCATGCCATTACTTATCGCTGCACTTGCATTCTTCGCGCTTGCCTATCGTTTCTACTTTAGTTTTATCGCTGCAAAAGTAGCTGTTATTAACGACACGAACGTCACACCAGCCAATCGCCTCTACGATGGCCAGAACTATTACCCAATGAACAAATGGGTACTCTTTGGTCATCACTTTGCAGCGATTGCCGGCGCAGGTCCGCTGGTCGGACCCGTACTCGCAGTGCAGTTTGGATACTTCCCCGGTTTTCTTTGGATGGTGATCGGAGCAGTTATGGCAGGCGCAGTACACGATTTTGTTATTCTCGTCGCTTCGATACGATACGACGGGAAGTCCTTGGCAGAAATTGCGAAGATGGAAATCAGTAAACTGAGCGGTTCGATTTCCTCTCTGGCTATTCTCATCATTCTCATTGTGGCGATGGCTGGATTAGGACTGGTCGTTGTGAACTCGCTTGCTGAAAGTTCTTGGGGGACATTCACGATTACATGTACCATCCCAATTGCACTTCTCATGGGCGTCTGGATGTTTCAATTTCGGAAAGGAAAGGTCGTCGAAGCGACTATGGGCGGCGTTGTTTTGCTTACTGCTGCTGTGATCTATGGACGCTACATTCCGGAATCGTCGATTGCTTCATGGTTCACATTTAATCGCAACACATTGACGATCCTTTTGGCTTTCTACGGTTTCTTCGCATCGGTCCTGCCGGTTTGGCTTCTGCTTTCACCCCGCGACTATCTGAGCTCCATTATGAAACTCGGTGTGGTGGCTATGCTTGGAGTGGGCATCATTATTGTTGCACCCGATTTGAAAATGCCTGCGTTTACTTCATACATTCATGGCGGTGGACCGATCATTTCCGGTACACTGTTTCCGTATTTATTTATTACGATTGCATGCGGAGCCATTTCAGGATTTCATTCGCTGGTCAGTTCCGGGACAACACCCAAAATGCTGATGCAAGAATCGCAGATCAAGTTTATTGCCGTCGGCGCAATGTTGTCAGAAGGAATTGTCAGCATACTAGCTCTCATTGCCGCAGCGAGCATGCTTCCGCTCGATTATTTCATGATCAACGTGCCGGTGGAAAAATTCCAAGCCATTCTTCCTCAACTACATGCAATGGGATTCACCGAATCAAACATTACGCAGCTTTCTGCTGAAGTGGGAGAGAACATTATCGGCAGAACAGGCGGTGCGGTATCGTTAGCTGTCGGTATGGCTCAGATATTTTCCAGTATTCCCGGTTTAAGCAAATTCATGTCATACTGGTATCACTTTGCAATTATGTTCGAGGCACTCTTCATCCTCACGACCATTGATGCCGGAACACGCATAGGCCGCTTTATCTTACAGGAAATGATTGGCAAGATTTACAAACCGTTCGGCCAAGCTGATTGGCTTCCTGGCAACCTCATAGCCAGTCTTCTCATTGTCTCCGCGTGGGCGTATTTTATCTACACTGGCAGTGTTTCTTCTATCTGGCCAATGTTTGGGACAGCAAACCAGCTGCTTGCAGCTATCGCGCTTACAGTCGGCACATCGTTCATTATTAATCGTGGAAAAGCAAAGTACGCCTGGGTCACTCTTTTGCCTCTCATCTTTGTAGCATTCACAACATTGTCTGCCGGTGGCTTGAATATCATGAATCTCTTCTACCCAATGCTTTTTGTGCCGAAGACCCAGCTTCAGGGAACCATCAACCTACTTCTCACCGTAGTCATAATGGGAAGTGTCGTAGTCGTCATGATCAACGCCGTGCCAAAGTGGATTGCTGTTATTCGCAACAAGCGGGGACCAGAAAACATTCAAGAGCAATAGAATAAAAGACTATGCATTACTCAGCAACAGAATTATTGCTTTATGCATTCTTGAATTGCGTTTCTCGAAAGACATTCTTACATTCTAATAGAATAGAGCCATGAAATATTTTTTCATGCAGAGAATGTCGCGATTCGTTTATCCACCTTCCGAAAATCGTATACGTTCCAAACAAGAGAGTCTTCTGCGAGTTGAGGGGCTACCGCAAGAAGCCTTACGACAATAGATAGGAGAATCTTACTTGGACTCGGCACGGATAATAGAGACAATGAAATCTTCCCGGGAAATTCTCAAACGGGTCGATCAACTCGTTAAGGCTAATGATTTAGAAAAAGCTCTTCATGAAGTAAGAAAAGCTCGTGAGATAGATCCAAAGAATTTATATGCATTTGCTTACGAAGAACGCATTCAAGAGCTTTTCGCTCAACGGTTGCGTCAAGAAGCATTAACTCCCCAAAAGCTCAAGAGTTCAGAGACACCGAGTGAAGGTCTGAAACCCTACAACGTAGGAGACCAGTTGCTCGGTGAACGCACAGATATAACTGAAACGAAAGTACCGGCGTTGTATGAAGAATTTAAAAAAGCCGGATTGCGGAAATCTGACGAAACGGAACCCAATCAACCAAAGCGAGCATCCAAAGAGGCGTTAGAGATTTTCAGACAAGCGTTGCTACTCGCATGGTCGGATGGCCAAAAAACAGATGAAGAAGTAAACGAACTGCAATATCTCAAACAATCACTCTTCATCACTGACGAGGAACACGAACTGTTAGATCGGCAGGCGAAACTGGAATGCTACATCATCTTGCTCAAGCATTTGCTCCAGTCCCATACGCCGAAGGCAGAGGTCGTAAGCACTCTTGCCGAGCTTCGCAGAAGTTTTGATGTTTCCAGTTCCGATCAAGTCGTTATCGAAGCAAATCTGGTTGTTCTCAAGGAAGGGAAAGGGAAAAAGCAAACGATCGCCGTCATTGACGATGAAAAACAAATACTCACGCTGATGAAAGAAATACTCACCCACGAACATTATCAAGTGATGGATTTTAGCAGGTCGGACGATGCATATGATTTTTTAAAAAAAGAGAAAGCTGACTGTATTCTCTGCGATATCAGCCTAGAAACTTCCACGATGAATGGTTTTTTATTCTATGAGAAAATCAGAGAATTACGTCACCTCCAACAAGTACCATTTATCTTCATAACGGGATTAAATGATGTTGTGTTAATGCGTGCCGGCAAAGAAATGGGTGTTGATGACTTTCTTGTTAAACCTATCCATCGCGAAAATCTCCTTGCTACAATTCGTGGAAGGATCAAGAGGTATGAGCAAATGAAACTTCTATCGGGTCTATAGACTTCACACCAGAAGTGAACGATTCTCTCAATTCTAAGATATCTAATTTTTCTTAAAGACATTTCTCAAGATTTCTCCAAAAACGCTTTTCTTGAATGGTTTCAGAAGAACGGTATGTATGCCGAGAGATTTGAGTTTTTCCGGACTGTCCATTTGATCATACCCCGTCATTAAAATGACCGGTAAGTCTTTACGTACCTGAAGGATTTTGTTCGTGAGAACGATACCAGTCATATGCGGCATTGTATGATCGGTAATAAGAAGATCATATCCTTTGGGATCATTTTCAAATGCTTTCAGTGCATCCGTAGGATTTGTAAATGGAAACGCCCGATATCCTAGTCCTTTTAATAATTCTGTGAGTGCATCAAGCAATTGCGGCTCATCATCTACTATCATAATGCGTTCGAAGCTTCCGAGGCTCTCTTTAATTTCTTCAAGCTTCACACTCTCTTCTTCACCTTCGTAGATCGGAAGATACACATCAACTTGCGTACCTTTCCCTACCTGACTTTGAACTTTTGTCACACCGCCATGATTTTTTACAATGGCATGAACAATTGATAGTCCTAATCCAGTCCCCTTTCCTGGTCCTTTCGTCGTGAAGAATGGTTCAAAAATTCTTTTCAACGTCACTGCATCCATACCGGTGCCCGAATCCTGAACAGTAAACACAGCATACCGCCCTTTTTTCAGATCAGGGTGAAACAACATTGCCCGGTCATCATATTCTATACTCTTCTGGCGCAAAGTAAGTTTTCCATCGGTTCCGTCCATTGCTTGAGCTGCATTGGTACAAAGATTCATGACAACCTGATGGATCTGCGTTGCATCAGCCAAGACAAGAGGTCCTTTTACTGGTAAATCTAATTTGATCTCGACGGTTGTGGGAATTGATGCACGGAGAAGTTTCATACCT
This sequence comes from Bacteroidota bacterium, assembly GCA_050013655.1. Lineage (GTDB taxonomy): Bacteria > Bacteroidota > Ignavibacteria > UBA10030 > UBA10030 > Fen-1298. The sequence continues at coordinate 55,357 of JBEKEV010000004.1, forward strand.
TCACGCAAGATATAGTGCAACCGAACCGGTCGATAATTTGAATCTTGTTTCCGACTGAATGCCAATATTTGTTGAACAAGTTCATGTGCCCGATCCGAAGCTTGAATCACTTCATCGATATGTTTCATTGCGCGGTGGTTACTGCTCAATCGTAATTTCACTAATTCTGAATTGCCGATAATCACAGAAAGAATATTGTTGAAATCATGCGCTATACCGCCGGCAAGAGAACCGACAGCTTCCATTTTCTGCGATTGAAGTAATTGTGCTTGCAAATTTCTCTGTGTCTCTTCTGCTTTCACTCGTTCCGTAATATCGCGGAGAATAAGTGTGTAGAGATCTTCTTTTCCCACCTTCACTTTCGAAATAGAAGCCTCAATAGGGAAGTTCTCTCCGTTGACACGAACTCCATTAATTGTTCTCATTCTCCCTTCGACCAAGCCTGCAACCGAATTTTGATCGGGTTCATCCGAATGACTCCGATCTTTCATGTTCTGAGATAAAGCGATGAAACGATCTATGGATTGTCCGAGAGCTTCCGCTTCTGAGCAACGGAACATTTGTTCAGAAGCAGGATTGAATGATCGGATCCGTAGATGCTCGTCTAATGTAATAATGGCTTCCATTGCCGACATTATGATGCTTGAAAGGCGGCTTTGATTTTCGATAATAGCTTCTTGAGTTCTTTTCAACTCTGTCAGATCGGTCACAATGCCAAGGACAGATGGCTCTCCTTCATAGCGAATCAATTTTGACATTTTGAGACATTCAATTTTTTTATTTGCTTTATCGACGAGTGTACATTCATACGGTTCAACTTTGATTCCTGCCAAATGTTGTCTAATTTTTTGAAGGACGAGATACCGATGTTCAGGTGCGATAATCGAAAGAAAATCAAACTCAGGAGCATAGATTTCTTCACGTGAATAGCCGATCAATTCTTTACATTTTTCATTCACATAAACAATTTTCCCATTCTTGTGAATGTAGACCATGTTCGGCAGTTCTTCTGTCAGCGTTCTGAACTTCTCTTCAGATTCCCGTAATTCTTCGGTTTGCCTTCGAATTGCCTTTTCACTTGTTCGTGCTTTGTTAATACTCCGTAGAAGACGATCAGCAAGGATACGAACAGCAATTGCTGTTATTAAGAGGATAACCGCTATATCAACGACATCAAGGTAATCAGTGTACTGGTGGTATTGCTTAACAATCACTCTTGCAATTTCGAGGAATCCAATAACAATAACGGAGAGAATCGTCCAAAATGTGAATGCATAAAAAAAGGTTGGCTTAAGAGCAATTCCTGCAAACATCAGACATATTGGGATACCAAGAAGGATGATGTTGTGCAAACCACCAGCTGTAAAAAGAAGGTACGTGATAAAACCCATAACTGTCCACAGAAGAAGACCCTCTGCCCATTGCAAACGACCCATCCTCAGGAAGACTATCGACAGAATAATCATTGCACCGACCAAGAGTGTTTGAAGAATGAAATGATACTGACCAGCGACTGCTCTCTGGAGAACAAGTGTCGTAAATCCAGCAAGAATACTTAGCGCGATGACATTGAGGATTTCTGCAACGCGATTTTTTTCTTCATCACCAAAATCCGGTGGCTTAAGGAGTGAGAGGATCTTATAGTACATTTTCTTTGTTCGCATATACTTCCTGTGTTCAGTAGAATGAACTTCACATCAAGAAGGTTGACAGATTGCGGTAGTCATTTTCTCTCGTCAGAAAATGACGGTTTCAATATACGAAGGGCAGAATGGGAATTCAAGTGTTGACATGATTTTTTTTACTTCATGTCATTTATTGTGAGGCGTACTTCGATAAGTAAAATGATCGACAACTGTAGTTCTCTTAACTACGATATAAACACCTTCGCCACTTCAATCAACATGGAAGGCTGGTTCCATAACGCCGCGCGGAAGATCCCACCAAGTGTCCGCTTTTCCTCAGGAAGTTTGAGAGCGCTTTCGGCAATATTGTTCAGTGTGCCGTCCGAGAAATTTGAGATGGCTTCTTTGATATTGTAAAACACTTCGTGCCTCCCGCCGAGACGTTTATGCCATCGTTTCTCGTACTCCATCAAATGCGAAAGATCTTTCTGCTTCAGCGCTTCTGCAGCGACTTGTCCGGCAATCATCCCGCCGATCATTCCGCTCACGATGCCCCCGCCGGAAGTAGGATTGACCTGATGACCCGCATCGCCGACAAGCATGACATTATTCTTGACCAACGTGTCACATGTTTTGGCGCAAGGAACACCGCCGGCAATATGCGTCAACATCCCCGCGTTTGGATACGTGCGATCTACAAATTCCTGTAAATATCGAATTGCCGATTTCTTCTTTGCTTCCTCAACACTGATTCCTATCCCGACATTTGCTGTCCCTTTTCCTTTTGGAAAAACCCAAAGATAACCGCCGGGCGCGATGGCATCGCCGAAATAGAAATCGAGACAATCTTGCTCTGCGTCGATTCCCGAAATTGTCATTTGCGCGCAACTTTCCATATCGTGAATATGGCATATTGTATCTATACCGACCCATTTGCCAACGCGGCTCTCCACTCCGTCGGCGCCTACGACGACGCGTGAACGAATTTCTACCGGAGTATCTTTGATGAGCGCTTTCACGCCAACCGCTTTTCCGTCACTATCTTTGAGAAGATCATAGACATACGCTTTGGTGATAACTTCTGTGCCCTCATGTGCTGCTAATTTTGCTAATTCATAATCAAAGATACGACGCTCGAGCACATATCCTATTCCGTCAAGTTTTGGAATAACAGATTTTCCATTGGGCGCAACCAATTTAAAGCGAGTAACTGTCGATGCAATCCATTTCGGATCTGGTTGGATAAATTGCACAACGCCTTCGTGACTGACTGCTTCCCCACACCGCACGGGGTAACCGACATCGCGGTCTTTTTCCAACATTAGCACTGATGCGCCGCCGGCAGCAGCAAACCGAGCAGCCGTTGAACCCGCAGGCCCTGCGCCAACCACTATAACGTCATATTGATTTTTCAGCATAAGGTATGAAATTGAATGATTGGGAGATTTAGTAATTGAGCGATTTTGTGATTGTTAGATTATGAGATTCCAGATTTCGGATTTAATCGTTGCTGATTTGTTGAATTTTATCGTTTGGTGTTTGAGATTTCATTGATTTACTTGTTCAAAAACATCGGTTGAGTTTTGGGCAACTCCACTACTCCTTCACGGTGAAACTGGATCACTTCCCACGGACATGCCCATACACACTTTCGGCAATTGGTACATCGCTCATCAATAATGGAAATACGAGATTCCATCAGCTCTATTGCATCTTCCGGACACACACCGACACAACAGCCGCAGTAATCGCACTTACCAGGTATAATGTGAATCATCAGTGGAGTTTTTCTCGGCATACTTATATTTCTTCAATTTTAGGTTCGGTGTGCAGTAAGTTGATTGAGCAACTCGTTTAATTCTATTGCTCGCTGTTGATATGACTTCACCTCAAGTCCTTGCATTTTTGCCTTCTCGAGCAGCTGCAAATTTTCTTCTCTCTCCTTCTGAATATTTTTACATTGTATAGTAACAACAGCGTCCTTCGCAATCTTCATCGGCTCCGCCTCATCGATTTCCTTTTCCATCTGTTGCCAGCCACGGCTCAATTCATAATGGCTCAACACGAGATCGCTAATAAGGTTTTTGAACTCCGATTCTTGCACTTCATTTATGATCGCGGTTGCGTCAATTGTGCCCCGCTCGTCATACAAATCCAGAACAAACTGAGCAAGTCTCCGCATACGTTCATCACTGAATTGAACCAATGAGATATTCGAGAGCAAATAGCGAATAACCTCGGAATCGCCTTCGAGAATCAGCTTCAAAATGTCGTGTTCCTCTGGTGGAATTGGTCTTATCTCAGGTGCAAGAGGTTCATCGGTTTCCGACCGGCGCTGAACGAATGTTGACTTTGGAATACTGTCTGCTCGCGTCGTGCGTTTTTCCTGCGCGAGCGCACGTTCCAGTTCGCGATAGAGCAGACTCTCATAGACTTCATACTTCTCTGCTACATCCTTTACATAAAAATTGCGCTTTAACTCATCTTTCATTTTAGCAATGGATTGAACGAGCGAACGCACTGCCTCTGTTTTTCCTTCGGCTGTCGTAAATGCTCCTGATCGCTGAAATTGCTTCGCTTTGAAATCGATAAAAGAAACTGCATTCGCAAGACGTTCTCTGAATTCATTGCCGCCATGTTTCAGCACAAACGAGTCAGGATCTTCTCCTTCAGGGAGTTCCACAATTCGAACATTCAAGTCGTGTTCAAGCGCGAGATCGATTCCCCGCACCGTAGCGCTGGAACCGGCGGAATCTGCATCATATACCAGGGTAAGGTTTTTTGAATAACGCCCGATAAGCTTGAGCTGTGCATCGGTGAGTGCGGTACCGCTTGATGCAACAACATTTTGGATTCCTGCTTGATACAGTGAAATTAAATCCGCATATCCTTCCACCATCAATGCGTTATCTTCCTGACGAATAAAATCTTTCGAATGAAATAATCCATACAACACGCGACTTTTATCATAGAGAGGAGATTCCGGTGAGTTGATGTATTTCCCGGCAATGGCATCATCCTCACGCATCTTGCGTGCGCCAAAACCGATAACACGACCTTGTGTAGAAAAAATTGGAAACATTGCACGCCCACGGAAATAATCATACGATGAACCATCGTCCCGCACTCGTGCAAGCCCGACTTTGGAGATATCTTCTATCTTAAAACCTTCCGCCTGTGCTTTAAGCACAAACACATCCCACGAGTTCATTGCATAACCAAGTCCGAAGGTGCGGATGGTTTCATCGGTAAATCCGCGCTTGTAGAAATAGCTGAGCGCTTCCTTGCCTTCTTCCGACTCTGTTAAGTTACGAAAGAAGTGCATTCCTGCAAACCGGCACACAGCATAGTAATTTTCAAACTCTGTCTGCTCTTCGGTCGCCGACACGTTTTCTTCTGGGATGATGATTCCGGCTTTCGATGCAAGAGATCGAACCGCCTCCACGAACGATATTTTATCCATCTCCATCAGAAATGTAAATATATTGCCGCCTTTACTGCATCCAAAACAATGATACATTTGCTTCTCGGCACTGACCGTGAACGATGGCGTCTTTTCCGTGTGGAATGGACACAGTCCAAGATAATTCTTGCCCCGTTTTTTTAACTGTACATATCTGGAAATGACTTCTACGATGTCATTAGCGTTACGGACTTCATCAATTTTATCGTCAGCAATGCGCATGATGAAACAAATCTACCCAAATAAGTGAGTACAAGCAAGATTTCAGTACACAACAGCCGGGAACCATCGATAAAGGAGAAATAATGCTCTCTGTTAGTTTGCGAAGAAAGCGTATTTTTCTATCGGAGTGAAGGAGCGGACGATAACGGGACACAATGCTTTGCAATACTATGCGCTGAAGGAGTTTCAGATCAAGCTAGTACGTTGGAAGATATTTTTCCAATTCCCAGGGAGTCACTTCCAATCGGTAATCTTCCCACTCTAACCGCTTTGCACTAATGAACCGTTCAAAGATATGTGCACCTAAGGCTTCTCGAATAACGGTGTCTTTTTCAAATTCTGAGATTGCTTCATCCAGCGAACCGGGTAGTATATGCAAGGTGGATTTCTTTTTAGGGTCATTGGAAAGATAAATATTTTCCTCTGAGGCTTCGGGAACTTCTAATTTACGACGAATACCATCTAACCCGGAAGCAAGCATCACGGTAAAGGCAAGATACGGGTTGCAACTCGGGTCAGGGCAGCGCAGTTCAATGCGCGTTGATTCCGGTGTATGGGCACGCGGAATTCGAATCAATGCAGATTGATTTATACGCCCCCAGCTGATATTGACCGGTGCTTCATACCCGACAACAAGGCGTTTATAGGAATTCACCAGTGGTGCAAGCACAGCACACATCCCGCGGGCATGAGCCAGCTGGCCAGCTATAAAGTGTTTAGCAATTTTCGATAGACCATGCGTATCACCGGGATCTGAAAGCGCATTCCCGCCATTGGCTTTATAATTCAACCCCTGATGCACGTGCATACCGCTGCCTGCAAGTCCACGCAACGGTTTAGGCATGAAGGAAGCAAACAAACCCTTTTGCTGGGCGAGTCGTTTCATTACCACACGGAAGGTAACTGCATCGTCGGCAGTCTTTAATGAATTTGCATAACGCAGATCCATTTCATATTGGCCTTTTGCAACTTCATGGTGCATTGCTTCAGCTTCAATTCCAAATGCCGAAAGAGTTTCTGCCGCTTGTCGCCAAAGGTCGGTTGCAATCATATCGGTTGGCATATCAAAATAACTAGCACTGTCGTGTGGTTGAGGAGGGATAACCCCGCCTTGTGCATTCGGCTTCAAGAGGAAGAATTCCAACTCCGGTCCTGTATTATAGATAAACCCCATCTTTTCTGCTTCACTCATCATTCGAGCCAGTACCGCTCTGGGGTCGCCCAAAAAAGGTTGGCCATCCGGAGTATAGACATTACAAATCAGTCGCGCCGTCATTTCATTGTCTTTCAACCAGGGAAGGACGGCAAAGGTCGATGTATCCGGCACTAGATACATATCGCTCTCAGCGGTTCGTGCATACCCTTCGATGCAGGAACCATCGAACCAAATACCATGGCTGAGCGTCGTCTCCAATTCTTTGGTCGGAATAGTAACATTCTTCACAGCCCCGCCGACATCGGTGAATTGAAGGTCGATGAATTGAATCTTGCGTTCAGCAACCAGCGCCAGAAGTTCTTTATTTGAATATGGGAGGAGTGTGGGCATTAGCGTATCGCCTGTAATAGTAAACCGAGTAGTGCAAGAAATATCAATATTCCCAATCCCGCTCCGATAGAAAGAACAATCGGTGATTTATAGAACGGAACTGGTTTGGATTCTTCATACAACTTATCAAGAACGGAAAGATCAACAGACCCCAAATGATCCAGATCGTATAACAATGCCTTCATGTCCGGATACCGATCATCCGGATTTTTCATTAAGCATTTTGCAACAACTGCGGCGAGCTGCGGAGTGATCTCCGGGCGTTCTTTATCCAGCCGTGGAATCGTTCCGTGCATTTGTTGTGCCATCACTGCAAGATTATTATCTCCGCTAAATGGTGTTCGTCCAGAGAGAAGTTCAAAAAATATGACACCGAGAGCATAGAGATCAGTTCGTTTATCGCCGCGCTTTCCTTCCACCTGTTCGGGTGCCATATAATCCGGCGTTCCGGCAGTTCCGCTGAGGTTCGCATATGTAACCCGGAACCCTCCCTTTGTGAGAGCAAGTCCGAAATCTAAAATTATCGGCTGCTTATTATCTGTAAAGAGAATATTTTCCGGTTTCATATCCCGGTGTATAATATTATGGTCATGGCAATGGCCAAGTCCATCCGCAATTTTGCGGATGAGTGCAACAGCCTCATCTACAGGTAAAGGTGCCGACCGACGGATCAATTCACGCATCGATTCTCCGGTGACCAATTCCGTGATGAGATACGGAGTACTGTTATATTTTCCGGAACCCAATCCTTTTTGGATGGAAGGATGATTTAAAGTGCGCATCACTTCCAGTTCTCGTTGAAATCGCTCATACTGCGCAGGGTCTCCTATCGACATCCGGTCCGGGACTTTTAACACCACGTCCTTTCCGCTGATAAGGTCGTACGCACGGTAAATATCGCTCATTCCACCCTGGGCTATGTGCCCGCGGATTTGAAAATGGTCAAACTGATCGCCTATTTGCAGCATCATATTCTTTCTTATTTCCTTGTGCGATTACACCTCGCACAAAAAATATACTATTGTTTTTTCTGAAAAGCGAATATCACGTTTCTTTCCGTTTTTCGACACATCAAGGCCTATGAACGACCCGCGAACCGTTTTATAATCTTTGAAAACCGTGAGCCATGTTTCGTTTGCCGCGCTACTAATTTGTGCAGGATAATTGTTACAGCCGAAACATTATCATCACTCCCCCGCTTCATCGCCAGATCGACAATCGTCTGGTTTAACTGTTCTGCTGATACTGCCTTTGAAGCTAATGTTCCAAACTCATCGTCATTGATCACCGACCACACTCCGTCAGAACAAAAGATGATTATATCGCCATCCTGCACTTTAACTTCAAAGACATCCGGCTGCACAAAAAGGTCCAAACCGAGACATTTGCTGAGTACTGATCGCTGATTATGGGTCCGCACTTTATCTGGCGACAGTACCTTCATTCGTACCAATTCTCCAACGCGCGTATGGTCTTTCGTCAGACATGTGGAGGTCTTTCCCCGGATCAAATACGCACGGCTGTCGCCCACGTGTGCAATGTGGAATGTATTTCCTTTGAGTAAACCCGCCGTTAACGTCGTTCCCATTCTACCGACCCCCAGTTCTCGTGCTTTCTGATAGACATTCAAATTCGCACTCTGCACTGCCTGTTTCATTTTTTGGGGGATCGATAATCCATCACTGGAATATACTGTCTCAAACAAGGTAACTAATGCCAATGTGCTTGCCACACCGCCATGGGCATACCCGCCCATGCCATCCGCCACACCAAAGAGATGCCCGTAGGATGCCGTCAAATCATCATGCTGATCGATGATTCGTACAGAATCCTGATTATCCTGACGCACATTCCCGATATGCGTCAAGCAGTGAGATTCTATTTCGGGCAATTCAATATATGTCATTCAGTATCCACAATTTATTATAACAAGGAAGAAGCCGCTTGCACGGCTTCCTCCTTATACTTCTTGAATCAGTGTCAATCAACAAATGTTTCTGAGTTCCTTCATCTTTCCTCATCTACATCGAAGGAAGGGGACGAGAAAACATTTATTTTGATACTGGACTCACCCTGGGTATGATCGCCCTTCCCGATTTTTTGCTATTCCAGACCAAATAAACAACGCTGATTGCTCCCCAGCCTGCAGTGACCCATAATGCCATCTGGGTTGCGTCTGCCGAAACTCCGGGCGTCGTTAATCCAATGACCACAATGCCAATCAACATTCCTATGTTTCCTATAAGTCCCAAAAAAGGAATGACCGCATGTTTAACGCTATGGAATTCCTGTCTTCCGACAAATGTAACGAATGTCAGGAAACAAATGAGCGCATAAAGGGCAAATGTTCCAATGTTCGAAGCCAGCGTTATACCGGTCAAGGCTGTAACATTGAGAACTCCAACGGCGCCGATGATCGAAGAAACGGCAACGAGAACCCATACACCCTTATGCGGTGTTGCATGTCTTTCGTGCAGCGCACCAAGCAGGCCAGGCATTTCATTATCCTGTGCCATGGCAAAACTAATGCGCACTGCCGTATTGATGGCCGCGAGAGTGGTGCCCAGAACAGCAAGCGCAACCGTAAATGCGATCACGATCATCAATGCAAAACCGTTCCCGCCGAGAAGAGCGTTGCCGATCATAATTGTCATATCGCCGATAGGCGCACCTGATGCGGCTGCGGCATCTATCCCGGTAAGGATCGAACCGTCAGGGTTTGTGAAGGTCAGTTTCTCACATATGGCATAATTTGCTGCAAAATATTCAAGCAAGTATGCGAACAAACCCTGGATGATGAGCGAGAGAATAATCCCTCGCGGAATATCCCGTTTCGGATTGATCGATTCCCCGGCAAGTGATGTGGACGATTCAAATCCGACCAAAATGAGTATCGCTATGGTGGATTGGAAAAGCATCGCCGCTAAAGTATGCGGAAATACTATCGACGATGATGCAGCATGCGTCCATTGTGTCGCATGAAGTGGATTCGTGAATCGAAAAGCAATTGCAAGCGCACTAAATCCGATTAATGAAACTAACTGGATAACGTTGATCACAATTGCGACATTCGTCGAGCCGCTGATACCGCGGACAGCAATAAAGCCAACGATAACAGCAAATATTACGGCAACCAATATTTGAAATGGAATGCTAAGATTGATGCCGAACTGTCCACAAATATAAGTTACTAAGATGGACATAAAGGCTACCATCACACCGGGGTACACCCAGTAGAAGAGATGTGCTGCCCAGCCCGTGAGAAATTTCGCAATACGTGCAAATTTCTGATGATGGGCTTTGTCACGATCAAGGAATGCCCTTTCTGCGAAATAGTATGATCCTCCCGCTCCTGCTTCCGGATAACGCCGTGCCATTTCGGAGAATGAAATTGCCGTCAAAAATGCCACGATAAGTGCGGCAACTATTCCGGTCCACATATCGGACGCTCCGCCCGTATTTGCTGCTTGGATCTGAAATGTAATCCATAAAAATGCGCCGGGGGCGATAAGCGCCATTGCGTTCACAGTTACTCCGGTCAATCCGAGGGTCTTTTTCATACCCGTATCTGTACTAGCCATTGTGTACCTCCATGAATTTATATGATGATTTTATTGTTTTCCATTTCGTGCTTTCAGTGAATCCAACTAAATATTAATATCCAATTGCATCGTGAAGGTGCTTGGGAGATCGGCATTGAAAACATCCCGTGCAAATATGACGCTCACGTTTTTTGAGAATGACCATGCTAAGCCGTAGCTTAATGCGCCAAAGCTGCTTTTGGTCCCCTGATAATCGACTGCAAGCCAGAGATTTTCGCTAATTTCGGGGATCATTCTGTCCCATGAAAGCAAAACTCCGGAGTTATCCGCTTTTCCGGTGGAAAGATCGACCAACAGTTTCTTGTTCCCAGAAAAGTATCCTATTTCAAGTCGTCCTAAAATCGAAAATGTCTTTCCGACTATTCCATAGGCAATATTAAAGTCCGTTACATTTTTCAGAAACCCGAAATCAAATCCTCCTACTGCTATAGCGGGAATCCAATCTGCGATTACTCCCTCCGGAACACCGACCTTCGCATTCACCATGAACGGTGACCATTGCGGCGTAAAATAATCGACGCCGATTTCCGCTTGCACAATGGAATCGGGCAACACTCCGACAGTTAATCCGAGATCCGTTGGGAATGCCGTCCCACTGCCCGGCTTGCCGCTCTTAAAATCGTATGCATAATTATCGATGCCAAGATGAAACGATTTATATCCTTGGAAATCCACAGAAGGGATCCAGATAATTGTAGATGGTGTAGCATAGATAATAGAGCTTGTCATCATCAAAAATACAAGCACTGCAAGGGTAGTTTTTTGAATCGATTTCATTTTGTTTCTCCTTTTATATTATAAAATATTATTTGCATTATTGATTTTAATGAAAATATCGATCGTCCGGTTGATAACCGGGCTGCATCAGCATCGATGATATGCTTCAGCAGGTTGAGCTGCACGAATCCCGGTAGAAAAAATGATGGTGGTAAATGACACCATAACGGCTAAAAAAATCTTCATGAATAACCTCTTCTTATATGAGTTTGTTGAATTATTGTTTACGTTCTCAATCCATCAAGCGGATTCCGCTGTTCCATTTGGATAAACATGGCTGACATCATTGACCGATGAAACAAAGATTTTATCGTGTTCCTTTTTCCCTGATTGCCCAATTTTTACAATAATCGAAATTGCCTTGGGCGCTAGATGCTGCGGAACTATCGCTTCCAACTTGAATCTTATTAAGGTAGGAGACATTATATTCACTGCCGCGATAAATTTCTTTATGTTCCTTTTGTTTGTTAAAATCACGCACCTCCGTTACCGTAATTCCCGGTATTCCGGCACTCGACAGCACCTCGCGAACATCTTCCAGCTTACCGGGACTGATTATTGCTTCGATTTTTTTCATGGTCTGCCTGACGAAAACTTTATTATATATCGTTGCTTAGTACAACTACCTTATAATATAAGGTTGTTTTATTAAATGTCAATAGTTTATTAATTAAATTCTTCTAATAACCTTATTATAGAAAACATTTTTATGTATAAAATCGGAACTTCCACATTCTCATTCTTGTTTAGAATGGGCTGGTAAATCACCGCACATTTTTGTAATTCGACCCGATAGAAAATCCCTCAAACAATGTATTTCTTTTGGCTTATACATTACGGTATGTGCATGCCATATTTATTCCAATATCTTTCCAGATTCGTCTGTTGCCTCCATTCTTTCCAAAACGTACATTGTAACCAATAAACATTACTCAACGTAACTGAGGTTGTAAATCCAAATGTATCACTCAAGTCAAGGTGAAATTATGAACCCATTCGCAAAATTCGCGTTGCCACTTCTTGGTCTGGCTTTTTTATCAACGGATACATCGCTCGCGCAGGAGCGCGACCGCAGCAAAATTGCCGACCAATATAAATGGAACCTTGCCGACATCTATCCATCCGATGCAGCATGGAAAGAAGCGAAACAGAAGCTTATCAAAGAACTGCCAATGGTCGAAAAATATCAGGGCACACTCGGTTCATCCACACAGCAGTTATTGGGATGTCTCGACCTCGTTACAAATCTCAATAAAGAATTTACGCGGCTCTACACGTATGCCAGTTTGAGTTTGGATCAAGACACGCGTGTGCAATCATATTTGGGATTGCAACAAGAGATGAGCCAGTTAGGTGCTACCTTTGGAGCTAAGACCGCATTCATCGAACCGGAGATTTTAAAGATCGATCAAGTACGAGTACAAGAATTTTTGAAGAGTGAAAAGAAGCTTGAAATTTATCGCCATTATTTGGATGACATACTTCGCCGAAAAGCTCACACAGGCACCGAGGGTGAAGAGAAAATTATCGCAGACGCCGGATTAATGTCGGATGCACCATCCAGCATCCATGACATTTTCGCCAACGCAGATTTTCCCTATCCCGAAATAACACTGAGCGATGGGAAAACGGTGAAGTTAGATCAAGCCGGATTCGAGCTTCAACGTACTTCTACAAATCGAGAAGATAGAAAAAAAGTATTCGCTGCGTTCATGGGTAAGTTGAATGATTACCGGCGCACGTATGGCACAGAGTTGAATGCGCAAGTAAAGAAAGATCTCTTTTATAAGAATGCGAGGAGATACAATTCATGCCTTGAAAGTGCGCTCGATGGAAGCAACATTCCTACGCAGGTCTATCACAGTCTGGTAGATAACGTCAATAAGAATCTTAGCACCTTCCATCGTTATTTGAAACTGCGGCAAAGAATTCTTGGTGTTGATCAATTGCATTATTATGACCTTTATGCACCTCTGCTTGCCAATGTTGATTTGAAATACAACATCGAGGAATCACAGAAAAATATCCTGGCTGCACTTCAACCACTTGGTGATGATTATGTTTCTATGGTCAAGAGAGCATTCAACGAACGATGGCTTGATGTCTATCCGACCGAAGGAAAACGCTCTGGGGCATATTCTAATGGTTCGGCATACGACGTACATCCATACATTCTGCTGAATTACAACGGCAAGTACAATGATATGAGTACGATCGCTCACGAGCTGGGACACACGATGCACAGTTATCTTTCGAACACGCATCAGCCGTATGCGACTTCAGATTATCCGATCTTCGTTGCGGAAGTTGCTTCCACATTTAACGAAGCGTTGTTGATTGATTACATGCTGAAGCAAATCAAATACGACAATGTCCGGCTTTCGCTGCTCGGCAATTATCTCGAGGGTATAAAAGGAACTGTCTTCCGGCAAACGCAGTTCGCGGAATTTGAACTACGTATTCATGAAATGGCAGAAAAGGGCGAGCCGCTTACAGGCGATGTGTTGAATCAAGTCTATGACGAAATCGTCAAAAAATATTACGGGCATGACAAAAACGTCTGCATCGTTGACGACGAAATAAAATCGGAGTGGATGTTTATCCCACACTTCTATTACAACTTTTATGTTTATCAATATGCAACATCTTTCACAGCATCGGCGGCATTATCTGAGCGGACGCTGGCTGGTGATAAAGCTGCGACAAAAGAATATATCGAATTCCTCTCTTCCGGCGGATCCGATTATCCAATTGCATTATTGAAAAAAGCCGGCGTGGATATGACAACCTCCGAGCCGTTCGATCTAACAATGAAGAAAATGAACCGCGTGATGGATGAGATGGAGAAAATTCTGGATACGATGAAGAAATAAGTTATCAACGTATAACAAAGGGCGCAGTGGCTCTTTGTTCCGTGGAATACTAGATTGACAGACATCGAATTGCAGGCAACTTATGGAGAGACTGAAAAACGAAATCCGCATTACCCACTCCGATCTCATTACTGCGATTCGCAAAGCATTGGAATATACTGGCGTGCCCGCACACATTGCAAACGTTGAAGCGGAGGTGATGGCAGAATCCGATTTGATGGGTGTTGCTTCTCATGGTATAAGGATGCTGCCCGGACTCATTACAGGAATTCGAGAGGGGAGATCATCAGCAAATCCGAATATTAAAATCGTCCGTGATTTCAACGCCATTTGTGTTCTTGATGGTGATAATGGGCCTGGCCGGTTTCTATGTGTTGAAGCAATGACATATGCAATCGAGCGGGCGAAGAAATTCGGAATTGGTACTTGTCTTGCGAAGAATGTCACTCACTGGGGTCGCGGATTCGCTTATGCTTTTCGTGCAGCACAGGCCGGAACAATCGGTATTTGTATGACCAATGCAATTACAAACATGGTTGCATGGGGATCATCTCAACCGCTCCTTGGCAATAATCCAATTGCCGTAGGTGTTCCTCGGAAAGGAAAAAATCCTATTGTGCTTGATATGGCGATGAGCCAAGCAGCGATTGGAAAAATGGTGACGTATCTGCGCGAAGGGAAATCAACGCCTCTTGGATGGGGATTGGATGAAGAAGGGAGACCAACAACCGATCCACGAGCAATGTTGACCAGCAAACGGATTCTTCCATTTGGAGAGCACAAAGGTGCTGGACTTGCCATTATGATGGAACTGCTGACCGGCGCCCTCTCTGGGAGTATGCTTTCCTATGAAATCGGAGAGGCTGACCCCTCCGGCTTAGATCCGAATTCTTCAAAACTTTTTATTGCGATTGATGTGCAGGCAATTGGAGATATTGAATCTTTATCTGCAAGCATTGAAAAGATGTATCAATGGATGCATAAAACAGAACCGACGATCGACATATTCTATCCTGGAGATCAAAGCTGGAAGAACCGAGAAACCAATCTTCGGGAAGGTATTCCCATACGTCCAGACATACTCGAAGACTTGAAAAAAGTGAATGTAATTTTATAATTATAGAAGAAAGGAAAAACTCGTGTACCATACAATTCAAGATTTTCTAAATGACTGGAAGTATGAGAACGAAGCAACATTGAAAGTGTTCAAGAATCTCACTGACGCTGCTCTTAAACAAAAAATCACACCGGAGGGCCGCTCGCTCGGTTTTCTTGCATGGCATATTGTCATCTCGCTTGGTGAAATGGGTGAAAAAGCCGGCTTAAAGGTGATCGCTCCGCCGGAACATTCCTCAGTTCCCATAAACGCTTCAGACATTGCTGCGGCATATGAAAAAGCAGGAGCTTCCGTTGCATCCGAAGTGAAGGAAAAATGGAACGATGCAATGCTCTTAGAACTGATCGACATGTATGGCGAAAAATGGACGTGTGCTGCAACACTTGGTTCACTCGTGAAACACCAGATCCACCATCGTGCACAAATGACTGTGCTCATGCGGCAAACTGGATTGAAGGTTCCCGGAGTCTATGGACCTTCTCGTGAAGAATGGTCGCAGTTTGGGATGCCCGCTCCTCAATAAAATATTTTAGAGAAAAATGTTCCCGTTCATATACTTTTCTTAGTACTTTAGATATATCTTTATTCTCAACGAAGCACAATGACGTTGCATTTTACTCTATCATTACAACTTAAAGGAACCACTATGATTAAACGAATTCTCTTTTTCAGTATACTTGTGGTGCTTCTTGCACACGTAGGTCTTGCACAAGGCCATGGACTTGGTCTTGGACTGACGATCGGCGAACCTACCGGTATTAGTTGCAAAGGTTGGGTTACCAACTCAGGTGCCATTCAATTAGGAATCGGATACCCATCACTCTCATCGACACAAGGAACTGCACTGAGCGCAGAGTATGTCTGGCATTCACACGTCTTCCGATCACATGAATATTTTCCGTTATTCTATGGACTCGGCGGCATTTTCGGAATCAGCAGCGGTACTGATATCATGGGAGCACGGGGCGTTTTAGGGATAGCATGGTGGCCACACAAATCCTCCCTCGATGTATTCTTACAGCTCGTGCCGACGTTATACTTTAAGCCGACTTCACAATTTGAGTTTGATTTCGGATTTGGTGTACGATATTTCTTCTGACAATTCTGAGACCTCACAGGTTACTATAGCCTGTGAGGTCTTTTACACGCCACTCGCCGATTTCATCTCACCATTCACCGAAATCACTGTAACTTTCATAAGATTCTCGTGTATCATTGCATAGAACACATTTACATAAGGAGAATTTTATGGAACATGATAAACGACATTCCTATGGCCATCTCGGTGTCGGACTTTTCTTATTAATCGCCGGTATTGCATTGATGCTGGATAAATTCGATATTTTTAATGCCGGACCGGTTTGGCATTACTGGCCAATAATTATTATTGCCGTCGGATTGGGGAAATTGCTGGATGCACAGTTTGCGTGGGAATACCGAAAAGCTTGTTCGACACTTTTTATTGGAGCTTGGTTGTTCATTTCAGAATTACATATATTTGGGTTAGATTATCATAACTCATGGCCGATTCTGCTTATCGGTGTTGGTATAGGCATGTTGTGGAAATCTGCCTGCCCTTCACATTTTAGATTTGCAAAGGATCACTGCAATGGAAACTAGACATAATTCCTTTTTCGCGCCTCGATTAGTACTGGGATTGGGAATCATTATCATCGGTGTTCTCTTCCTCCTGGGAAATATGGACATCATCGACCCGCATGAGTATCTACGTTTATGGCCTGCGATTCTTATCGTTGTCGGAATTGCCTATCTCATCCAATGTCAACATGGTTCCGGACGAGTGTGGGGGATCATCCTGACATTTATTGGCACCGCTATGCTCATGGACCGGCTTTACTTCATTCATTTTAGTCTATGGGATTACTGGCCGCTGATTCTTATCTTCGTTGGAATGATGATGATCGTTAAGAGTCTATTTTCCCACAGAGGGATAACTCCTCCGTCTGCTGAGAATTCATTCCCCCGAGGAGGGATAACTCCTCCATTCGCTGAGAGCAGCGACGCAAATAACTACATCAAAGCCATTGCCATCTTGGGTGGTTTTAGACGTGTTAATAATTCGAAAAATTTTAAAGGCGGAGAGTTTACAGCGATTATGGGCGGGCTTGAAATCGATTTGCGGGACGCATCCATAGAGGGAGAGGCTGTCATCGACATCTTTGCGCTCATGGGTGGTGTTGAATTGCGTGTACCGGAAGACTGGCTGGTTATCATCGAGGGATTTCCGTTCATGGGCGGATTCGAAGATAAGACGCGTCCTCCAAAGGAAAGCACGAAACATCTCGTCATTAAAGGGACAGCGGTAATGGGCGGCGTCGAGATAAAGAACTAACCGTGCATCCTATTCTTTCAAATAGAAGAACGCTTTCTCTCTATCTTGCTGTCTGGTTGTTCGTGGGTTTACTCATTGAGATTCCATTTATTTATTCTTATAGAAGTCAATGGGGAGCGTTTCTTTTATCCGACATACCCCTTAATCTTTTTTTTGCATTCATCTGTCTTTCCTCATACTACTTGTGCCGTATCTTTCCCATCAAAACTACACAGTGGTATAATCTTCTTTCCATGTTCTTCGCTGCTGCATGTATTGCTGCCGGTATTGAACTCTTTATTGGGTACGGGTGGGTAAAAGCGGTAGATTCAATGCAAATCGCACCTTCCATAGCGTCTATGTACGAGCAATGGATCGCAGGGATATACAGTTTGCTTGTATTAATTTTCCTTCTTATCGCAGCGATGCATTACGTCATCCTCGCATCGGAACAATCTCGTGAGGCAGAACACCAGACATTTGAATTAAAATTGCTAGCACATGATGCTGAATTGCGCGCATTGCGTGCTCAAATTGATCCGCATTTTCTTTTTAACAGCCTTAACTCCATCAGTGCGTTAACAACAAGCGATCCGGCAAAAGCACGGACCATGGTCATTCTGCTTGCTGAGTTTTTCCGGAACAGTTTGGATTTGGGAACAAAGAACCGAATTTCTTTGACTGAAGAATTATCTTTGATCGATAAATTTCTGACGATTGAACAAGTTCGGTTTGGATCGCGGTTACAAGTACAACAAGACATCGAACAGAAGACATTGGAATGCAGGATTCCTCCGCTCCTGTTACAGCCGTTAATTGAAAATGCGGTGCGCCATGGTATCTCGCAACTCCTCGAAGGTGGTACTATTACTCTTCGAACACAATTACACAACGGCAAGCTGAACATTACCATTGAGAACCCTTTTGACCCGGACTATGTACCGAAGAAGGGAACCGGACTTGGTGTAAAGAATGTCCGCTCCCGCATCCAGACACTGTACGGAAACGAAGGAAGAATAGATATCGAAAAAAAAGACAATATATTTACAGTTGAATTTTCTTTTCCTGTACAAGATTCTGACACATAAAACCGGATGACACCGATGACTGCCAAACCTGTTATTCAAACTATTATTGTTGATGATGAAGAACCGGCGCGTCTTCTTCTGCGTGAATACCTCACGAAACGTGATGATATAAACATTGTCGCGGAATGTTCCAATGGATTTGAAGCAGTGAAAGCTCTCACGGAGCTAAAGCCCGACCTTGCCATTCTGGATATCCAGATGCCCAAGCTAAATGGTTTTGAAGTTTTAGAACTTGCCGAGAATCCCCCCGCAGTTATTTTTGCCACGGCATACGATCAATATGCTGTAAAAGCATTTGAACTGCATGCCGTCGATTATTTGCTGAAACCGTTCAGCAAGGAACGCTTAGATGAAGCACTCGACCACGTCGCAAAACGACTGAAAACAAAGAAACCTTTACCTCTCGAAGCTCTTGCTGCTGCCGCAGGAATGAAACCGGCAATTCTTGAGCGTGTACTTGTGAAGGATGGATCAAAAGTACATGTTATTCCCGCAGATAAAATAGATTATATCGAGGCAGAGGATGATTATGTGGCAATTAAAGCGGAGGGAAAATCCCATTTGAAGCAGCAGCGCATGGCAGAATTAGAAAAGATGCTTGATCCGGCAAAATTTGTCCGCGTCCACCGTTCTTCCATTATCAACCTCGAACGCATTGCCCGTATTGAACTCTATGCGAAAGACAGCCGTATGGCGATACTCAAGGACGGAACGAAGCTGCTGATCAGTCGGACAGGATACGACAAACTGAAGAAGATGCTGTAAATAAAAAAAGTAAATGAAACCGGGTTTTTGCTTTTATATCCCCGCCAAGGTTAGTAACCTTGGTTTGACGGCTTCGTCCCGACTTGTCGGGATCGGAGCCGTTTCTGTTTGTATTCGTTCGTCCACCATCATTTTCCTAGCTCCGGCAAAATGATCGGCTTGAAGTTGGTATTCCTGATTTGATTCAACTTGGAGTTTCATCGCTTTATAGAACTATTGATGTTTCCATATAACGATCTGTTGCGTCATGCATCATTCTTCAAACATTTCTGGATAGAGTTGTTTCAGACACTTTTCGATCTTGTTGTACTTAATTTGAATTTCAGCAGTCGAAGGTTGGAAGGATTTGAATAGCCTGACGTAGTCAGAGGTTGAAAAGAAGGAAATGGTTTCGTCTAATTCATTAACAATGTGTTGAAGGATATCGAGAAAGTCTTCAATGGACTTTTTCAGAATGACATCAAGCAACTCTATTGGTGCTCCCCAAGAACTCTTCTGAATGCTGCTTTGCCGCAAGTAAGCAGCTTCATTTGAAATGGCATTCTTCAAGAGATTCCTATGGTAGCTATATTTTGAAGGCCAAGTTAAGGTCTTCTCTAAAGTTTTATACAGCAGACGAAATAGCTCTCTATCTTGGGATTGGAAAAGGGATTCCCAATAAGGTTCGAAAGTGGAAAAGTCAGATTCTCGAGTTGTGTTATCATTATCTACAATGTTGCAACATTCTGATGCAACCATCCTTGCAAATGAAGGGCGCTTATTTATAATCCGATGAAGCCTTTCTTTGAATGAGTGTGGATCGAAGGGTATTTCCGGATACTCTTGTTCACGAAATTCCGCAAAATACATAAATAAATAGCAACTTCTGTGAGTGTCTAACTTTTCAAATAGATCTAGCAATTCTGATGCTTCGTCTGTTGATAGATCTCGAAGTCCGTCGAACACATTTATGAGTGAATTTGCAATGTCAGATGGCTTAATATCTCTCTCTATGATATCGTTCTTGACTTTTGTCACTAAATGAACCGCAAGCTGCTTTGCTGAATTTCCAAGACCCACTTGATACTCATCCAACCTTTTTCTTTGAACAAGATTTACAAGCACAGTGAGTGCATGCATTGATTGAAGACGAACATAATAGTCCGGTTCAGAATATCCCAACCGAGTGTGAAGTCTACCGTCCAAATCAAGTAGCAATTCTGTTCCTTCAAGAGCGTAGGCAATTGGATCAGGCGTTTTGGCGCTCGCGAACTCCATCAAAGCCCATCCAACACTTCCACGAACTGATGTTATTGTATTGGTATCCTCTCCTGCCATTACTGCAAAGTGATGATTTGTAGACGACTCGCGATCATCGGTATTGGGATCAGGATCATCAATGCAAAAGTTGATGAGCTTCTTTGCTTCATCATAGCATCCTTTATTTGCCAGTTCCTTTGCAAGCCAAACGAAATGCTCGCGTGCATTAACGCTATTCGCAAACTTCTGTCGAAAAATGTCCTTGGTCTGTAGGTACTCTTCGAAGGCCTCATATATTTTCTGAGCATTTTCCTTCGAAAGATTCTGAATTGGCCCAGTAACGAATTCGAGTACACGGGCAGAAGGATTATCCTTTTTCAATAATTGATGTATTATTCTTTTGCTTCTACCTGAATCACTGAGCCAATCCTTCTTAAATAGACCTTCTAAGAAATCACTCCTCAAGAAGAAATGCGTTTTCTTTGAGTTCTCCATCTCGAGGTAAGACTCAATATCTAAGGCCTCAAGTAAATCAACAACGAAATCGGGCTCGAATTCTACTACTGATTCATAGCTCAAGAGATTGATCGTTCTGTACTGCCTGTCATACTGTAGATAGTCATGTTTCCGAACCAAATCCACCATAAATTTTTTTGCTGGATCATAGCCAACTTTGGCAAGACGAAGGAGCGTGATTATTACAAAGATATTACTCGGGTAACCCGGTTCAGGACATCTTGTAGTTTTTTTGCTATCCAATTCTACAAGTTGCATGATGTTTTCATAACCAAACGCAGCAAGATCCATATCGCGAAGTTCTGAGAAAAGAATATCTGAGGTACTTGGCCAACCCTTTCGAATGGAGAGAATGTTCCTAAGGAACTTCAAAGATTGATTTCTTTCAAGTTGTTCGATTTGATTGTCGCTTACTCGTCGAATTAGGAGAGGTATGACAGCCCTTTTGAGAAAAACTGGCGTTTCCGTGCCTGCACTGTGCGGATTGTTTAAAAGAACTCTCTTTTTAATAAAAGTCCATGCAGTCTTTGGGTCAACCTTATAAAGTTGCTCGAATAAAGGTCTGAATAACTTTCTCGCTGCTCCGATGTCAGATATACTGAATCGTCCACCTGTTTGAGAGTGACTTGGGCCACTCCATTCATAACCTCTGTATTTTCCTCCATATCGTTTATTGAATTGCTCTGATAACTTCTCTACGACATATTCCAAGTTAACGGCTGGCATTAGCATCATAAATTCAAGGGTAGCAGAATAGATGCTTGAGGGTGTCTCTTGAACCAAAGGAAAATAATCGCCTGTCATATCGAAATAGTTGAAAACGAAATCAATAATACTTTTTCCTTTTTTTGTTCGTTCATAAATTATGATGAGGATATTTGCCACACGCGATATTTCATGTTGTTCCTGTGACCAATCGATCATAGGAATCTTCTTACTGGAAAAGGGTACTAAATAATATTTCTGCAAGAATGTGGATATTTGATTATTACGGGTTGGATCTGTATCCTCATTGACAACTTCTTCAAGAAGTTTCAACGCACTGTCTCTTTCTAAATGACCTTTGAGTTTTTCAAAGATGTTGAGGATGGTCGTTAGAAGGTATTGTGGTTTAATGGTTCGTTGTTTCCATCTTGTTTCTAGCAGATGCATCGCAAGAAAAGAGTAGTGGTGCTTTATTAGCACATTTTGCAGGAAAAAGTCAAAAGAATGTACTTCGAAATTGCTTGCGAGTAGTTTGTTGTAAAGGTAATATATCAATCGCGAGCTTGAACTAATTTGTGTGAGAAACGTTTTTTGGTTTAGATCCTGTAATTTTCGTTCTGATCGAAGAAAACGATTCAAATTGATGATTTTTCTCCCGAGTGTTAAAGTCGGCCGGAAGAATGTTGGTGAATCAGCAATGTGATTTATGAAATCATTCAGTGTCTGTACAAATTCCAATTTTGTAATTCGCCCCCCATGTGATCCTTCTTCCATAATTCTTTGGAACGTTAATGCAATTACGCTTTTTTGATCTTGACGATCAAGATAGACTGGATAGTCAAGAACAAAGAATTCTTCAATCTTTGCAAGCAAGAGTGTTTGAGTTTTGAATTCAACGATGCATACAGATTTTAGAAGATCGATTTCCTCATAACTCCAGCCACCCCGTTTTAATCTTCGATAAATAGGGTCTTTTTTAAGGTATTTCTTATAATCTGGATAGTTACGCCACCAAAATCCATACTTTGACACATACTGAAAATCATTTTGGAAGGTTGGTGAAAACGTACGACCAACTATCGTCAGCTTATCCTTTTCTTTAAGACTTGTGAATCGCTTTTTTTTGAGGATATTGTGTATTATGCTGTGAGTAATATTGCGTTGATACCATTTGACCTCGAAAACCTCGATATGATCCTGATAAACGAGAGTGAAATCTTCCCATTTCTTGTCCTCCACAATAATTTCAACGAACTGATCATTCTTGTAACCTTCCAAGAGATAATACAGAGCAACGTCAGCCTGTGCTGAAATTCCTGAGAAAGTATTTTGTCCCGCGAGGCTCACTATATCCTTCTAAACTTTATTCCCGCATTTGTTGTCTGCAAGGTGGTATTTATTTGTTGTCGTTTTCCTCCCCTTGTCTAGGGGAGGTGTCCCGATGAATGTCATTCATCGGGACGGTGGGGTCGGCACCCCGAATTTCTTCTGCAATAGTATTCAGCACACCGTACAAATTCTTTCGTACATCATCATTGGTAAAACGCAAGAATCGAATCCCGAACTGCTCGATCCATTTCTGCCGTGCTACATCTTTTACCTGTGCGCCTTCTACAAAGTGACTTTCTCCGTCAAGTTCGATTGCGAGTTTTTTCTCTGCACAATAAAAATCTACGATATATTTACCAATACTAAATTGGCGCCGGAACTTTGTTCCTGCAAGCTGTTTGTTTTTCAATCGAGACCACAGGATAACCTCTGCATCGGGCATTGCATTTCGGAATTGTTTTCGTCTTCCTTTCTCGCTCGCTCGATTAAAAACTTTCGCCATTGTTTTTCAACCCCATCGTCCCGAACGACTCCGTCGTACGGGACACTTCCCCTCGTTGAGGGGAAGAAAAAAGCACCTCAGATTGATTTGAATTCCATTTCGGCATCTTTCATTTACAAGCCAGCTTTGGACTTCAAAAATCCCCTTCTACGAAATCCTCTCCACAATCTTCACCGCTTCCTGCACACAGCGTTCGCAAACATTTTGTGTCAGCTTATTATCTGCGGCATACTTCTTTCCTTCTTCCGTGTTCAAATCGCATTGAAGCAGTTCTCTGCAAGACGTTGTTGAGAATATTTTTCTAAACTCTACATCAAAAGTCTTTACCAGACTGTATGTCTTCTCTTTTTTTTCATCTCCCTTGTCACCGAGAGATTTTCCATGCTTTACACCGATAGCCATGTAAGCGCCTGTCACGGCTCCGCACGTCGCTTGCAGTCGCCCCATTCCTCCTCCAAAACCGCTTGCAATTTTTAAAGCGTGCAATTCCGAAATACCGTTTTCCTTTGCGAACGGTGTAAAGACTGCCTGCGCACAATTAAAACCATTTTTAAAGTAATCCAACGATTCTTTTTCTTTCATACGATCTCCTTGAGCTTTATGGATAAAATGTTTGACATATACTAAATACTTTATTATTTAAACAATTTCAAGGACTTGCACTTCGTATAGTTTTTAGAGAAATTTCTTCATTTCAGAACTAAGATTCATCACTGATAATCACAAGGAACCCATCATGCTCAATTCTCTCTTACGCTTTACCTCCGGTGTTCTCTTGTTGAGTGCAGCAACATTTGCGCAGAACACTCCGGATGAGGCATCGCTTCTCATGCAACTCGATCACGATTTCGATAAAGCCACAGCCGAGAAGGGTGTCGATGGCTGGGTCGCTTATTTTGCACCAAACGGTTCAATGCTTGGTGACACAAGCAAACCAATTACAGGTGCAGACGAAATTCGTAAAGCAATGGAACAGGCTTTTAAAGATTCGAGTTTTTCGCTCAGATGGCATCCGGTAAAAGCCGAAATGATGATTCCTGGTGTTCTTGGATACACCATTGGCAGATGGGAGAGACTTCGGAAAAATAAAGAAGGCAAGTTGATGAAATCCACAGGCGCTTATACTTCTGTCTGGAAGAAACAACCTGATGGCTCGTGGAAAATTGTACTTGATACCGGAAATCCAGATGGACCACCGATAGAGATAAAATAAATTCAGAATAACTCAACGAGACTCAAAAATGAGTAATCAGCCTTTTATTGGAATGGACCCGGAAGAATTTCGGAAGCACGGCAAAGAAGTAGTCGATTGGATTGCGGACTATCTCAAGAATGCCGAGAAGTATCCTGTGTTCTCGCGTGTCAAACCCGGTGAGATTAAAAATCAACTGCCGGCAACGCCGCCAGCAACTTCTGAAAAAATGGAACTGATACTAGCCGATTTCAATCGCATCATTCTTCCCGGCATTACACATTGGAATCATCCCGGCTTCTTCGCATACTTTGCCAACAGTGCTTCAGCGCCCGGAATTCTTGGAGAGATGCTGGCCACTGCATTGAATGTCAATGGAATGTTATGGCGAACTTCTCCCTCTGCTACAGAATTGGAAGAAGTAGTGACCGATTGGCTAAGGCAAATGCTCGGACTACCATCGGAATTTCAGGGAGTCATCATCGATACTGCCTCTGTGTCCACACTCGTTGCATTAACAGCGGCACGCGAAGCTATGCACAAGCGGGTACGCGAGGAAGGACTATCGGGGCGAACCGACTTGCCGCGCCTTCGTCTGTATTGTTCCGATCATACGCATTCATCCATTGAGAAAGCTGCCATTATCCTTGGTGTGGGTCAGGAAGGAGTACGGAAAATTCCTTCCGATACAGAGTTCCGAATGAAACCCGATATACTCGCAGCGGCAATCGCAGAAGACAAAAAAAACGGATGGCTTCCCTTTGCCGTTGTAGCTACGGTCGGAACGACCTCTACCACGAGCATCGATCCGGTGCCGGCAATTGCCGACATCTGCAAGAGGGAAAAATTGTGGCTGCACGTCGATGGAGCATACGGCGGTATGGCAGCTCTTGTTCCAGAAATGCGCTCAGTGCTTGACGGCTGCGACCGAGCCGATTCACTCGTTACGAATCCGCATAAGTGGCTGTTCACACCAATGGATTGCAGTGTGCTCTTCACGCGTCACGTTGATACGCTGAAACAAGCATTCAGTCTCGTACCGGAATATCTCAAAACCACAGATGATAAAGTAAATAATTATATGGATTGGGGTGTGCAGCTTGGAAGACGATTCCGTGCATTGAAACTCTGGTTCATTATCCGCTCATTTGGCGTCGAAGGAATGATCGGCATCTTGCGGGAGCATTGCCGATTAGCACGTGAATTTGCTTTGTGGGTTGATGCCGATCCAGATTTTGAGCGACTCGCTCCTGTTCTCTTTAGTGTTGTGTGCTTCCGATATCATCCGAAGGGAATTTCAGATGAGGGTAAGCTCGAACACATGAATGCACAGATTATCGATCGGATCAACACGACCGGCGAAGCGTTTCTTTCCCATACGAAATTGAACGGTCGATATACAATTCGTTTAGCGATAGGAAACATCGCCACAGCGGAGAAACACGTTGCTCGTGTGTGGAAGTTGGTTAAACAAGAAAGTGCGAAATTGTAGCACAAGCCAATATTTATTTTCTACTAAATCTAAAAGCGCTAATATACTTGCAAAACTGATTCGTACAATCTTAAATGGTTATAGATCGTTGACGAATTATACTTAAGCAATCCAAGGTATTGACATTCAGATATTTTATTTAGATATTGTAACGTATAGGTTACATAATGATAATTATATGTTACTAATTCTAAGGGTTAAACTATGAAAACATCAATTATCGAAGAATACGACAGATTACGATACAATGTTGGAAAAGGGTTTACTATAGGATTCATGTTATGGTACGGATTCTATATATATTCTTCCAATTTTCAAATCGAAAATAGAATTCTAAAAATCATAGTCATTATTTTAGTACTTGTGACATGGTTTATCTGGACAATATATCTGGTCAAATTTATGAGATTAGGTAAAATGCTAAAGCATAATGATGAAGTAAATGATGCGCTTAACAACGAATTGATTCAGCATTACAGACTAAAATCTTCTTTTGTAGGTTTAGTTGTCACCATGATAAGCATAGGAGTTCTGTTGGGAATTACATCTTTTGTACAGATACCAGGGAAACTTGTTTGTGAAATCTTGCTTTACGTTATAGTTTCTGCTCCCCTGATAGCATTCTTAATGTACAATAGAAATTAATTGTTATGCCAAACGTGAAATTAGTAAATCAAATTAAAGTTCAAAGAGCTATTCATAATTTGACTCAAGAGGAATTAGCTTCAAAAATCGGCGTCACAAGGAAGACAATCAATACGATAGAAAATGGCATATTCGTGCCATCGACAATTTTAGCGATCAGGTTAGCAAAGTATTTTAAAATAAAAGTTGAAGACTTGTTTGATTTGGCAGAAGATAACACCAACCATGAACTTTAATAAGGGTGTAAAACGAAGTACGCATATATATGCAACGATTTTTATTCGCAACATGTTGGTTACACTTGTGATTCAATTCAAGGGAGAAGATTGTTCATTTTCAAAACAAGATAATCATAAAACCAAACCGCTATAAATTCTAATTTAGAAAAGGAGATATGTATGAAATTCAAGGTTTTTTTGGTCTTATATTTTTGCCTTGCATTAATGCATGTTGAAGATGCCCAGAGTCAATCGAGCGACCGGTTTATAAATATTCTGAATCGGATGGCATCCTCCATCAATTCAGGCGATTACGAAAAGATACAACAGGATTTCGGGAAAGCGCTCTTGGATGTTTTTCCATTGGATAAATCGAAACCGTTTTTTCAGAAGTTAACAGCCGATTGCGGTGCGATAAAGAGTTCCGATCAGCCTCGTCTATCTCCTCCCGATCAAGCTGTTTTTCCGGTACATTTTGAACGCGCCGTTTTGGATATCAAGATCGTTCTTGACAATCAGGACAAAATCATCGGCTTATGGTTTCTCCCGCATCAGAATGATATTCCTGTGCCTGCGAGAAATTCGGTTATTTTACGGTTACCCTTTGAAGGGAAATGGCTGGTCCTTTGGGGTGGTGATACTAAAGAACTAAACCAGCATCATGATGTTCAAAACCAACGCTGTGCTTTTGATTTTCTTATGGTCGACGACTCCGGAAGAACTTATAAAGGAAATGGAAAGGAAAATGAAGACTATTTCGCATTCAGCCAGAACATTCTATGCCCCGCCGATGGAATCGTAACAGATGTGATCTCAGGAGTTCGAGACAACGCTCCAGGTTCGATGAATCCATATTCCGCTTTGGGCAACGCGGTTTTTATCGAACACAGCAAGAATGAAGTGTCCGTAATAGCACATTTCAAAGAAGGGAGTATTCGCGTAAGAGCTGGTGACAAAGTTAAGAGTGGACAAGTGATCGGTCTTTGTGGTAATTCCGGAAATTCATCCGAACCTCATATTCACTTTCATTTGCAGAATACTCCCGTTATTCAGGATGGGGCTGGAATAAAATGTCAATTTGGAAAAGTAAATATATTTGGGATAGGAAAACGTGAGATCAAGCCAGACTATTCTCCTGTCAAAGGAGACATTATCAGTGAGGAATAATATGTTGAAAGCAAAGAATGCACAAATTAGCGATTGGAAACTTCGCCACAGCGGAGAAACACGTTGCTCGTGTTTGGGAGTTGGTTCAACAAGAAAGTGCAAAATTGTAGCGCGGATTGATAATCTATGTAATGGAAATACATTTTAACAATAAAGGAATAAATCATGATCAAACATATTGTTCTCTGGAAACTAAAAGACTTTGCCGAAGGGACCACGAAACAGCAAAACGCATTAAAGATCAAAGGGTTGTTAGAAGAAATGCGTGGAAAAATTCCCGGTATGCTTAAACTAGAGGTTGGACTCAATTTTGAAAAAAGCGGCGATGCTGCAGATATCTCGTTGTACACGGAATTCGAATCACGTGAGGCATTAGACGCATACCAAATCCATCCTGAGCATATGAAGGTAAAGAACTTCCTCCCGCTTGTTCGCACGGAGCGCCGGGTAGTGGATTATGAAGTATAGGAAAAGCGTATGTTTTTCAATGCCTTAAATGGGCTTGCTCTTCATCAATCCTCTGCTTAGATTTATTCCCAAAAGGAACCTTCCGAAAGCGCTCGAGCGTGCATTTCCATGATTTTCGGATTGCTCTATTTCACCACTATTGACAGGAGTCATTATGAAACCCCTCATCCTTCTTCTTCCACTTCTCTTTGCGTTCGTAATGATATCCTGTTCCTTGCGAAACGATGAAAAGGACTTTCGGGCCTTCATCGACAACCACATTAAGATCTATGAGCCGAAGTTCAAGGCGATGAACCTTGCCGATTGGAACGCCAACGCCACAGGCGATAAAAAGTATTACGATGAAAAGGCATCTCTCGAACTGGAGATCCGAAAAATATATTCCAACAAACAGGACTTCAACCGGCTGAAGAGATGGAAAGATGATCAAAGTATCAAGGACTCTCTCCTCCAGCGCCAGCTCATCATCCTCTTTAATAGTTATCTCACC
Source organism: Bacteroidota bacterium (assembly GCA_050013655.1). Lineage (GTDB taxonomy): Bacteria > Bacteroidota > Ignavibacteria > UBA10030 > UBA10030 > Fen-1298. The sequence continues at coordinate 84,730 of JBEKEV010000004.1, forward strand.
AACCAGATCGATACAGCGCTCATGCGGAAGATTGTGGAAAAGAGCGCAGAAATTGCCAACAAGTTCAACACGTTCCGCCCAATTCTTGACGGCAAAGAAGTAGATGACAATACCATCAACACTATTTTGAAGAATGAAAAGAATTCCGCCAAACGGCAAAAGGCATGGGAAGCAAGCAAAGAAGTCGGAAAAGCAGTTGCACCAATGGTGGTGGAGTTAGTGAAACTTCGCAACGAAGCCGCACGACAACTCGGCTTCACAAATTTCTACGAAATGTCCTTAGCCACCAGTGAGCAGACCGTGAGCGAAATCGTTGCAATCTTCGACGAATTGAAAACTCTCACCGATGAGCCGTTCAAAAAGCTCAAAGCTGAGATCGATGTAACTCTGGCAAAGAAGTACGGCATCAAGCCGGACCACATGATGCCATGGCATTATCAAGACCGCTTCTTCCAGGAAGCGCCTCAGATGGGCTCAGTGGATCTCGATAAATACTTCAAAGGCAAGAAAATCGATGAACTTGGCCGAACATTTTACGCAAACATCGGTTTACCGGTAGACGACATTTTGAAAAATAGCGACATCTATGGACGCAAAGGGAAATACCAGCATGCGTTCGAGAACGATATCGATCGATCGGGCGATATCCGGGTTATGCTGAGCGTCATTGATAATCAGTACTGGATGAGTACTATGCTGCACGAATTAGGACATGCCGCGTACAGCAAAAACGTTTCACGCAATCTCCCGTTCCTCCTTCGCGTCGAAACGCATACATTCGTCACGGAAGCCATTGCAATGCTGATGGAACGGCAGCCAAGCAATGCCGACTGGCTGCAAACGATGATGGGCATCAGCAATAAAGACAAAGAAATGATCCGCACTGTGGGACAGGAGAACTTGCGGATGCATGCGCTTATCTTCTGCAGATGGACACAGGTGATGATGAGGTTTGAGAAGGCTATGTATGAAAATCCCAATCAAGATTTGAACACACTTTGGTGGAATTTGGTGAAAGAGTACCAGATGATCACACCTCCCGAAGGACGTAATGCACCGGATTGGGCGGCAAAAATTCACCTGGCACAATACCCGGCGTATTATCATAACTACCAGCTTGGCGAACTGACGGCATCGCAATTGCAGCATTATATTGCGATGAATGTGCTGAAGCAGGCGCAGGACAAAGATGTCTGCTTTGCGAACAAGCCGGAAGTCGGAAAATATTTAGCGACGAAAGTTTTTGCTCCCGGAGCAAGTTTACGGTGGGACGAATTGATAAAATATGCTACCGGTGAGCCTCTTTCTGCAAAGTACTTTGCAGAAGAATATGTGAAATGAGGTAAATGTTATCGGCAAGTGAGATCGTGCGATTTTGTCTGCCGATGTAACTCCAAAGTAAACCAGAAATATATTCATATAAGACAAACCTTTACACTACACAATCAATAATAGTTAAGGAGACTATCATGGAAGAAACTGGAATCACCCTTAATACAATTTTGATTATTGGCGGCGTTATTATTTTTTTTGTTTTCCTTTTAGGAATCAGAATTATCCGCCCAACGCACAGAGCATTAATAGAGCGATTAGGAAAGTACAACCGTTTCGCACAACCCGGCTTTCATTGGATTATGCCTGGGATCGATAAAATATATCGGCTCAATATCACCGAACAAATGGTAGATGCCGATCCGCAGGAGATCATTACGAACGACAACCTCAACGCCGTCGTCGATGCACAGGTGTATTTCAAGGTGAAACCTGATGAAGCAAGCGTGAAAAATTCGCAGTACAATGTCAACAATGTCAATTTCCAAATTATCAACCTTGCACGAACCACATTGCGCAATATCATCGGAACGTTGACGTTGAAATCAGCCAACAGTGAACGCGGCCGCATCAACGACGATCTCCATAAAATTCTCATCCAGGAAACAACCAACTGGGGTATTGATATTGTTCGTGCAGAATTGAAGCAAATCGATCCGCCAAAAGATGTGCAGGAGACGATGAACAAGATTGTTAAAGCGGAGAATGAGAAATTAGCTGCCGTCGATTTTGCCACAGCGGCAGAAACCGCCGCTGACGGTAAGAAACGTGCCGCAATCAAAGAAGCGGAAGGAATCCGTCAAGCAAGAATTCTTGCAGCTGAGGGAGAAGCCGAAGCCATACGATTGGTCAATGAAGCGGCAGAAAAATATTTTGTCGGCAATGCACAATTACTAAAAAGACTTGAGACTGTTCAGACCTCATTGCAGAACAACACGAAAATTGTCGTGCCGGCGAATACAGAACTCGTCAATGTCATTGGTGAATTGGCAGGCGGAGTTATTCCGCTGAAAAAGGAGAAATAATAGATTTGAAAGTCCGACATTGCGATTCAACGGGCAAATTGTTAGCTTGTCCCAGTTCCTTTTGTTCTTTCTTCATTTCATGCGATCCGAACTGAGAGGGATTCATTGTAATGCCAAATACTTTGCTTCTTATCGATGACGATGCCGACTTCATTACCACTCTGCAAATGGGTCTGGAGTTACAGGGATATGTTGTCATCTCCTCGCAGAATCCCATTACCGGCTGGAAAGAAATGGAACGATGTCAACCGGGCATTATTCTCATTGATTGGGAAATGCCTGGCATGAGTGGAATCGAGTTCGCTAAACTCGTAAAAGAGGACCCTGCGCATCGTAATCGCTATATCATTATGCTTACAGGACGAACCGGCACTGAAAGTGTCGTCCAAGGCCTTGATGCTGGCGCTGACGATTATCTCATCAAGCCATTTCCTATGGAAGAGTTATTGGCACGGATTCGCTCCGGGCAGCGTTTCCGTGCGCTGGAAGAACGTATTGCAGAGGAGGCGAAGAGGCTGACTGTTCTGGAAATGGCGCTTTCTGTCGCCGATAAGATTGGTAATCCGATTGCCGCCGCAAAGTTATATCAGCAAATTCTTTTAGAAAATCCGAGTCTTCCAAAATCCAACGATGTAATTGATTCGCTGAATTCACTCGGAGAGCTTCTCAACGAAGCACTCCAACTTATCAACCAATTTCAATCCATTAAAACACCACGATCAATTCCAGCACCGGGCGGTAAAACCATGATCGCACCTGAATAGGAAACTTGAAATCGTTATAAAGGAAAATCTATGAGTTCCTCAAAATCTGGACTGCACTGTTTGAATTGCGAACAATCGGAACGCGAGACTCCGCTTCTCCACCTGCACTACAACGGAGACGAGCTATGGATTTGTTCTCAGTGTCTGCCTACTCTGATCCATGCACCGCAGAAATTGATCGGCAAGTTAGAGAACGCTGAGCAAATAAGACCTGCGGCGCAACACAAACACTGAATTTCTTCGAAGATTCTATGTCAATCAAAACCATCCTCGTTACAGGAGCAAATGGCGAAATCGGTCAGGGACTGATCGAGCATCTTTCCGAAGACGGCGGCATGCATATTATTGCAATGGACATTGTGCCCATCGATGAGTCTGTGAAAGCACGATGTCATCGTCTTGTCACCGGAGATATTCTCGATACACATCTCCTCGAAACAATCTCCACCGAACATAATTTCGATACCATCTACCACCTCGCAGCGCTGCTTTCCACGCGGGCAGAACGCCAGCCAACACTTGCGCATCGCGTAAACGTTGATGGAACGCTGAACCTTCTGGAAATTGCCATCACACAATCGCGCTTGCAAGGTCGCGAGATCAAGTTCATCTATCCAAGTTCTATTGCAGTGTACGGCCTTCCCGATCTAGAGACAAAGCGGAAAGCGGGCAAAGTAAAAGAAGATCAGTGGCTGGTACCTCGAACTATGTATGGCATTAATAAATTATACAACGAACAGCTTGGGAGGTATTATGCTAATTATTATCGTCAACTAGATGCCGAGCCGCCAAAAGGACAAATTGATTTCCGTGGTGTACGATTTCCCGGTCTGATCAGCGCAGTAACTCTGCCGACCGGCGGAACCAGCGACTTCGCTCCCGAAATGCTGCACATGGCTGCAAGAAACAAACATTATGAATGTTTCGTGCATGAAGATACACGTATTCCGTTTATGGCAATGCCAGATGCAATTACCGCTCTGCTGAGACTTCAAGCTGCTCCGCATGAAAAACTAACAAAGACCGTATATAATGTCGGTGCGTTCAATCCTTCGGCTTTGGAAGTGTTTCAGATCCTTCAAAAAGCTTTCCCCGATACCAGCGTCAAGTTTGCATCGGATTACCGGCGGCAAGCAATCATTGATAGCTGGCCTGCGGACGTGGATGATACGGCGGCGCGGCGCGACTGGGATTGGAAGCCAGAATATTCCTTGGATCGGGCTTTTTCCGAATATCTGATTCCTGCTATACGGAGACGATATCCATCAAAAGCATGAGATAAGCTTCAAAAAACGATCATCTGAACACCGATCTTTCACCACTGGTGTTTTTTTAAGTTCCTATCTGGATTTTTAAACAATTGTTGATTTAATTAGATACAGTGGTATTCTTTAAGACCGACGAAATCAATTCTCTATAATTTTGAAAGGATAGAAAAACAATGCGTTTAGGTATTTTAACAGGCGGGGGCGACGTTCCCGGGTTGAATGCATGTATGAAAGCAGCATCAATGCGGATTCTTGATGAAGGATATGAAATGCTCGGAATAAGACGCGGCTGGGGTGGATTACTGAATTACAATCCGGAAGATCCACAGACACACCAAGATCTCATCCTTCCGCTGACAAAAGCAATAGTACGCACCATCGATCGTACCGGCGGAACATTCCTGCATACATCACGCACGAATCCCGGTAAAGTGCGCCCAAAAGATATGCCAGCGTTCTTGAAAGGTAAGTTTGAGCACAAAGATGGCACAGAACCAGCCGATTGCACTGCACACGCACTTCGCGTTATTGAGCATCTCAAATTGGATGGACTCATTGCCATTGGCGGCGATGATACACTCAGCTATGCTGTACGCTTACATAAAGAAGGCGTACCGATGGTTTGCATCCCAAAGACAATGGATAACGACGTGTATGGAACCGATTACTGTATCGGTTTTTCTACAGCAGTCACACGCAGCGTGGAGTTCATTAACTCTATGCGTACACCAACCGGTTCACACGAACGCATCGCGGTTGTTGAATTGTTCGGACGCTATTCCGGAGAAACCTCGCTCATCTCAGCATATCTCGCCGGTGTCGATCGGGCTATTATTTCTGAAGTGGAATTCGATATTGATAAACTTGTCAAGTTTCTTGTTGAAGATCGCAAAGCTAACTCCAGCAACTATGCAATCATGACCGTCTCCGAGGGTGCGAAACCTCTCGGCGGCGAAATGTCTCTCAAAGGCGAAGCGGATGCATATGGACATCAGAAACTCGGCGGCATCGGCCATTTTATTGGCGGTGAAATTGAAAAACGTTCGGGTATCGGTGTGATGGTCCAGCAATTGGGATATCTCATGCGTGGCGGTGCACCCGATGCGCTCGACCGCATGGTCGCTACAACGTATGGCTATCTTGCCGCTGATTTGTTGATACAGAGAAAATCCGGCCGAATGGTTGCATTGCGCGATGGTAAGTATACAACCATTTCTGCCAGTATGATTACCGAAGGCAAGAAGTGCGTCGATGTTGATGAGTTATACGATATTTCAAAATATCGGCCAAAAGTTGCACACCTGCTTGGCAAGCCGATGTTCTTGTACTAAGTCATTGAAGAAGTAACTACAAAAACCCCCTCCAATGCGAGGGGATTTTTATTTGAAGGAAAAGAATCATTGTGCAAGATGAAAAATATTTAGAAGAACATGTATTGGTTTTTCCGACTCAGTTACTCGAACAAATTGGGGCATTCCAGGGACTTTCGTTTGAGTTGGATAAATACTTGGACATTATACTCAACCCAAAGAATCACACATTCCTCAAGAGAAAAGATGCGGAATCCAATCCTGCCTACAAGCAGTTGATCCCTTATGCTCTTCTTCATTGTGGAGGCGATGTATTTGTCTATCGCCGCGGAAAACTTCTGGCAGAGAAAAGACTTCTTGGCAACTTTTCCTTAGGCGTGGGCGGACATATTTCTGTAACTGATCCCGGTTTGTTCGGTACAACATATGAAGATGGCTTGAAGCGGGAAATAAATGAAGAGGTCAATATTGAATCTCGGTACACACAGAGGATTGTCGCCTTGCTGAACGACGACTCCAACGATGTCGGAAAGGTTCACTTCGGCATTGTTCATGTTCTTGCACTGGAAAAACCGTTAGTCAAACCGAGAGAAAAATCGATTAATGAAACGAGATTCCTCAGCATGAGCGAACTCCAAAAAGATATTGACAAATTTGAAAACTGGTCAAAGATCTGCATTCAACATATTCATCGATTAATCGTCTCTCATCAGTAGAGCCTTACGCGAATAATAAGTTCTCGACATACCGCGCAATTGCCGGCGAGGATGTTAATCCCGGCGATTCGATTCCAATCAGATTGACAAATCCGGACAAGCCGCGATCTTTCTCGTGAACGATAACAAAGTCGCGCGGGGGTTGTCCTTTCCTTTGAAGCTTTGGACGAATACCGCTCATATCCGGCGTGATATCTTCATCAGTGATGCTTGGTAAAATTCGGCGAATCGATTCTGCAAACGCATGCCGCTTGTTCTCTGCCACGCTATAGTCGGGCGTGCGGTCCTCAAGATATTCTAAATCAGGACCAAACTTCAACCTTCCGCCCAAATCCATGAGCGCATGTATGCCAAGTTCTTCGTTGGCCGGCATGGGATACACCAACCGCGATATAAGCTTTGCTTTGGATTGTGTGATTGAAAAGTACGAACCTTTTGCATAACTCAACCGCAAATCTTCTTTATCGATATCGATGCCGATCATCTGTGCGATGAGATCAGAACCAAGTCCAGCCGCATTGATGACGATCTCGGTTGTAACGCTTGATCTGCTTCCTGCTTCATCGTAAACAATTTCATATCCACTCATAATCTGCCGAATGCCGGTAACTTGACACCGATGCTGAACTGTCCCGCCATTTGTTTGCGTCGTATGGAAAAAGTAATCCATCAGATCATGAGCGCTGATAATGCCGGTGAGCGGTGAGAACAGCGCGCCTTCCGTTCGAATGTTCGGTTCCAGTTTCAGCGCCGCTGTTTTATCCAGAACCTGTAATTTCACTCCATTCTTTGCTGCGTTCTGCTGAATACTGTCGAGCTTTGTCAATTCCGTTAAAGTCGTCGCGGTGATCAGTTTTGTCAACGGTTTATAAGCGATATCGTGTGCTTTGCAGAGAGCGTACAATTCATCCCTTCCTTCAACACATAAACGCGCCTTCAACGAGCCAGGTTCATAGTATATGCCTGCGTGTATCACCTCACTGTTGCGGCTCGATGTTTCCATTCCATACTTTTCATTTTTTTCTAGAAGAACAAGATTTGGATGTTGTTCAGAAAGACGCGCCGCAATTGCAAGTCCAACCACACCTGCACCAATTATTGCAATTTCAAAATCTGCCATAGAAATATCTTCCCCGTTACAATAGGACAATGTAACAGAAAATTATGAAAATACTAAATCGTTTTTCAAAGGACACCTACAATCTTGATTGACTCCTTTTTGCTTCGTATGTTAAAGATACTATGGAACCAACGAACGAAATTCCTTTGCTGCTTCATCTTATCGATGAAGCCTACACGAAACAGGCATGGCATGGAACCAACCTGCATGGATCTATTAACGGCTTGACCGCACAACAAGCGGCATGGCGTCCCGCGCCAACTCGGCACAATATTTGGGAGATTGTTGTGCATGCGGCATATTGGAAGTACATCGTCCGCAGACGGCTGCTTGGAGAAAAGAAAGGTTCTTTTCCTTTGAAAGGGAGCAATTGGATCAAACGCCCTCTCGAGATGACTGAGAAAGCCTGGCGTGAAGATATCCACCTGCTGGATGAAATGCATCGGTCGATGTGCGAAGCAATTGTTTTACTTAAACCATCAAATCTCAACCGAAAACCTGCCGGCAGTAAGGTCTCCAATGCATTTATCATTTCAGGAATTGCCTGCCACGATGTTTATCATACCGGACAAATACAATTGCTTAAACGATTGATGAAGCAATGAGTGACAATCCATCTTTTCGAAAACCAATCTGGCAAAAAACTTTTGCGGCGCTGAAACATAGGAATTACCGTCTCTGGTTCTGGGGGCAAATGGTATCGTTATTCGGCACGTGGATGCAAACAACTGCCCAGGGGTTTCTTATTTATCAAGTGACACATTCTTCGGCATATCTTGGGTATGTGGGATTTGCTTACGGCGTTCCTTCGTGGTTTCTTATGCTCTACGGTGGAGTTGTTGCAGATCGCGTTTCAAGGCGCAAGCTCCTCATCATTACACAATCCGTCATGATGATCCTCGCATTTGTTCTCGCAGCACTTGTATTCACCGACACTGTTCAAGCGTGGCATATTCTTTTGTTGGCATTCGGCCTGGGATCTGCCAACGCTTTTGATGCGCCGGCACGTCAAGCATTTGTCTCAGAAATGGTGGATCGTGAAGATTTAACAAACGCCGTTGCGCTCAATGCAACAATGTTTAACACCGCTCTTATCGTTGGTCCGGCAATTGCCGGCGTAATTTATGCCGCTTTCGGACCGGGGTGGTGTTTTGCTGTCAACGGAATATCATTCATTGCTGTCATCATCGCGCTGGCATCGATGCATTTTCTGCCGGGCACAGAAACTTCACAACATAGTTCAACACTCTCTGCATTAAAGGAAGGGATTAATTATGTACGTCATCAACCGATCATTCGTGCGCTCATTGGATTGGTTGCAACAACAAGTTTATTCGGCATGTCCTTAGGAACATTACTCCCGGCATGGTCGGTGAAAATACTCCACGGGAACGCAGCGACAAACGGCCTTCTCTTTTCTGCTCGCGGTGTCGGTTCTCTTTTTGGAGCATTGACTATAGCTACCTTCGGGAGATCTCATGTCCGTGGTAAATTTATTACGTTCGGCTCCCTCTGCTTCCCCATTTTTATTACTTTCTTTGCAATAACATATTGGCTGCCGCTCTCGCTGCTCTTCATGGTCTTTGTCGGCACAGCTATGATATTTGTAGTTAATTTTTCTAATGCCACCATACAATCGATTGTACCCGACTCATTGAGAGGACGTGTTATGGGTGTGTACACCACGATCTTCATGGGATCGATGCCGCTTGGTGCACTTTTGCTCGGAACTATCGCAGAACATGCCGGTGAAGCAGAAGCGGCTCTTTTTATTGCATGCCTCATATGGTTTTTGATACCCAAGGTACGAACGATAGAATAGATAAGTACAAAAAAGGGTGAAGCATTTATTCCCTTCTGCTTCACCCTTTGCAAACCCATTATATATTATTCTTTTCTACTGGGTGCCCAATGCGTTCACGAGCCACAAGCTTAACTCGGGAATGTATGTAATAACCATCAGTGCAATAAATTCAAATAAGACAAACATGATTACTGCCCTTGAAATTTGGAAAATCGATTTCTCGAACCGAAGACTGGAAAGAAACAAATTGAGTCCCATTGGCGGCATGAGATATCCAAGTTCAAGATTTGTTAGGAAGATAATACCGAGATGCACCGGATCAATATTAAAATGTGCCGCGATAGGTAAAATGATCGGAACAGAAACAATCGCCGAAAATATTTCCATCATCATACCAATGACGATGAGAAACGCATTTAAAATCAGAAGAAACATGATTTTACTGGACACATATGTTTGGACGAATTCAAATAATCTCTGCGGAACCTGTTGATCGATAAGAAAATTCATTAATCCTAGCGCACAGCCTAAGATCATTAATATAGCACCGACGAGGAGCATGCTTCGTTTCATCACACGCGGGATATCACGGAAAATATGAAGATCACGATAGATGAATACTTCGACTACAAATGCATAAAACGCTGTAATTGCAGCTGCTTCCGTTGCAGTGAAGAAACCACCATAAATTCCACCGATCACGACAAAGGGTAATGGTATTTCCCAAATCGCTGCCCGTAATGAGGACCAGACATTTTTCCAAAGGAAGGGAATTTTAGGAACTTTGTATTTTACGCTCACTCGGAAACTATATACACATAAGAACAAAATGAGAATAATTCCAGGAATAAGTCCGGCAACGAAAAGCTTATTGATGCTCACACCTGCAACAAATGCAAAAAGAATTATAGGAAGGCTCGGCGGGAAAAGTAATCCAATGCTTCCTGACGCCGTTACCAGTCCAAGAGAAAATTTCTCCGGGTATTTTTGTTTTATGAGAATCGGATAAAGAAGCCCGCCCAATGCAACAATTGTTACACCGGACGCTCCAGTAAATGCGGTAAAGATTGCACAGGAAAACAGTGCTACAATCGCTAACCCTGCAGGCATCCACCCGAACAATGCTTCTGCAAGATTAACCAATCGTTTTGGAGATTTACTTTCCGCAAGCAAATAGCCTGCAAAGGTAAACAATGGCACGGCGATGAGTGTCGGTTGATCAGCAATTTTACTGTAAAAATCGATGATGAGGGCAGACGTATCGATATCAGCAGAGCTGAAAGCATATAATCCCACCGCTCCAATGATCGTAAACAACGGTGCGCCAAAGAACGCGATAAGCAGCAATCCTAAAATCAACCAGATGCTCATTCACCACCGCCTTTCGTGAGAGCATGTCCCCGGATTATTGCCCGGATGGCAAAATGCACTACGAGCAATCCAAAGCCGACTGGAATAATAATCTGGGCATACCACACGGGGATATTCTGATACATCATTTGTCCTGCCGCTTTTTCGGATTCAACGAAAACCCGGGCAGCATTCATCAGAAAGTAACAGACAATCGCGGCGAAGAGGTCTGTAATAACATCAACAGCAGAGCGAATACGAGGAGGAAGGAATCGCCGAAGGGCATCGATATTAATATGCCTTTTTTCACTGGTGGCAATTGCAGCACCAAGAAATCCAATCCAGAGGACAAGGTGTCGTAATAAAACATCTGCACCATTGATACCCGTATGGAATACATTTCGCAGCATGACCTGGCTGAACGCAACTAGCACCATGATAGAAAGCATCAGAATGAGCAAGGCGCCTTCAGCTTTGTTGAGGGCAAGGTCAAGTGATTTAAGTAGTTTCATTTGGATTTTCGGCTCTTTCTATAATCGGCAACTTCATTTTCTACACGCTTTAAAAATCCTTCATCATACAGTTTGCCTAGAAGCATTCTTCGCGCGCGCGTGCCTGTTTCAATATATTCTTTTGTTGCTTTTGCATCTGCCTTAGTAAAAATGATGCCGCGCTTTTTTAATTCAATCAACGCATTCTGGTTGTCCTTACGTCCCAGCTCAGAAAGTTTATCCATGTAGATTTTTCCATTACGAAGAAGAATTTCCTTAAGATCAGTAGGCAGGTTGTCGAAAAACTTTTTTGAGATAACGACAGCACCGGTTGAACACGTGAGCGGGAAATCGACCATATATTTCGCTTGTGTATACCATTGTAACGAAATTCCAGCATACGGTGTTGTATAGAACGCATTAATCAATCCCGTTTGTAGAGAAGTATAGACGTTGTCGATGGAAAGTGGAATAGGCGTAAGACCGATAGCTGCAAATGCTGCCTCTGCAACGGGATCTCCTTCCCATACCCACATTTTCAGTTGCTTAATATCGGAAGGCTGTATGATTGGACTCTTGCTGAACACATATACAAATCCAATTTCAACTAAACCAAGTAATTCGTATCCGTTTGCTTCAAAAGCTCCGCGAATTTCTCCATCAAATTTTTTATACAGGTTATCGGCTTCATCGTCCGTTTGAATGAGAAAAGGTGCATCGAATAAACGAATCTTCGGCGCTATCTCGCCAAGTCCGACACCTGTAAATCCGGCTGCGTGCAATTGGCCGACAGAAATTTTTCGCACCACTGTTTTTTCATCTCCCTGCACCATGCCAGGATACATTTTGAATCCAAGTCGTCCGCTGCTTTCCTTCCGGATTGTATTATCATACTCATGCATCACATTCATCCATGTGGTGCCCTCCGGTGAGATAGAAGCGAATTTGATGGTATATTGCTGACTCAAAGCAGTTGAGAGTACTACAGCAACGAGGAGTTGAGTAAAAAAAATGATTTTCATAAATTGTTTTGTCATTTCTATGGTCCTTTTAGAATAATTCGTTTGATTGCGCCAGCAGTTTCCGCGCTTTCTTTTTTGCAATAACATTGACAACCCGTGCCTCGGGTAAAATATCAAGCGAAGCATCTTCGATCTGCTTCAGTAATGATTCGAATAACTGCTGGTCCTGTGTTGCTACGGCATACGTCTTTGCATAGTAAAATTGCGCCATCAAGAATTTACCACCGTTGACTGCAAAGCATTTTTTAAAAAGTTCCTTCGATTTATCTGGATTACCTCCAAGTGTTCGCGGTGTACTGGCTTCGATAGCAGCAAGAAACATATACGCACCGCCATAGTAGAAAGATGAATCTTTGTCTGCTACAAATTCCATTAAGGCGCTTACTTTGCTTAGATCTGCAAGTCCTGCCACATCAGTGCGTGTAATATTAATATAACTGCCCCAGCTTAACGCTGTCCAAAAAATGGCAGGCACATCTTCCTTGCCAAACGTTTTCACGGCATCACGGAATTGAGTGATTTCACCATCGAAGGCATCTTTAAATTCCTTGTTTTTAATCAGAATGCGCATGCCATAATCCTTGGCACGCAGATAGAATACGCGTGCGCGCTCTACGCTGTCATCTTCGCAAAACGCTAATGCGTACGCGTTGTATCCCTGCGCCGCAAAGATAAGAAATTGCTCATTCTCTGGGTCGCTCTTGATCAATCCCTCGATCAGCTTGAGGTTGCTACCAAGCGCTTCGTGCACCAGTTGCAAGTCGGATTCTTCGTTGAATGCCGCCATTCCGTTATCGAGAATACCGCCCATCGAGCGTAAAGCGATGGTCTGGATACAACCTTCAAAAAGGAACACCACCACGGTCAGTAAAAGTATTCGTTTCATTTTTTTATCCTTGAATAACTTGACAACTTTCCGAAGCTTCTCATTCCGATTTTATCATGAGGAGTATGTAAGGTTTCTTAGATGATGCCCAAAAAATATAGGAAAAAATGTGTGGGATTCAAAGATAACTGTATGAAGAGTTTTTCATATAATGCGACCACCGTATTCAGAAAACAGTTTAAAGACGAATGATTGTTTTCCATTAATTGCCACAAAATACTTTCTTTTTACTTCTGTCTTCTATCTTCTGTTTTCAGGATTTGACACTTTTCCGATAAACGAGTAACTTCCCCAAGTATGATATCGTGACGACTACATCATAAGAAAGATAATTATGCGCATCCTCGTGATTGAGGACGAACAGAAGGTTGCCCGTTTTCTCAAGAAGGGTTTAGAAGCAGAGGGTTATGAAGTTGAAACCGCCGCCGATGGAAAGATCGGCGAGAAGTGTGCTCGAACAGAAGTGTACGATCTCATCCTGCTCGATGTCTTGCTTCCCAAGAAAAATGGTTTTGAAATCCTGCGCGATTTGCGGAAAGACGAAATTCGAACCCCGATCTTGATGCTGACAGCTCGCAGTGCAACGGAAGATATCGTAGGCGGGCTTGATCAGGGCGCGGATGATTACCTAACGAAACCATTTGCTTTTAACGTATTGTTAGCACGTATTCGCTCATTGATGCGCCGAGGTACGGTCAGGACAAAACTCAAATATGCCGATCTTATTTTGGACACCGTTGCACATACAGCCAGCCGTTCCGGTACTCCCATTGAGCTGACTGCACGCGAGTATACTCTCATCGAATATTTTTTACGTCACCGCGGTAAACTCATTTCACGCCAGGAGCTTTCAAGGGATATTTGGGGATACAATTTTGATCCGGGTACAAACGTCGTAGATGTGTATGTCAATCACCTGCGGAAAAAAATCGATGCCGACTTCTCAGTGAAGCTTCTTCAGACCGACCGTGGTAAAGGGTACTATCTTTCTGACAAGAAGTTGTCATTCAAACCCGCCAAAGGAACGTCGGCGGGCAAGTCCGCATGACAATACTTCATTCTATCCGAACAAAACTTTCATTGTGGTATGCCGCAATTCTTGCCGTCACGCTTCTCGGTTCAGGTGTCATTGCATATGTTGCATCACGATCCTCGCTCCTCGATAATCTGGACTATTCTTTAAAGAACGAAGTGCAATGGGTGAACGAATTCATCGGACCGCAAGCGAAGAAAGTAAAAATAAAACGCGCCGCACTCAAAGAACTGCAGGAACTCAAGCGGAGCGCCGCACAACAGGAAGAACAACCGGAAGTAATTGACACAAGCGCCGGTAAGCGTGCTGAAATTGACGAGATGTGGAACCAAATTTACCAGCATACCTTGCTGAGTCCGAGGCGCCACTACATTCAGATTCTTGATCGCAACGGCGACTTGCTGTACCGATCTCAAAGTCTGCGCGGACACACAATCAACTATAACGAAATTCCATATCAATGGATCAACGTCGTTAGTACGAAAGGCCCGGACAACCAGGATATTCGTCTCGCGTTGACACAAAACGACTATGTCAAGATTTTTGTCGCGTACCCGCTGGAACCGGTGTACGAAGTAACGGACAGTGTCTTCTACAACTTCCTCTTCATCACGCCATTGGCATTATTGATCTCTGTTATCGGCGGATGGTTTCTGGCGCACAAATCGCTTAAGCCCGTGGATGAACTGACGAAGACCGCTAAAGAAATTACTGCGCAAAATCTTAGCCGCCGACTTCCAACACACCGCGTCAATGACGAACTTGGACGGCTCACAGAACAATTCAACGATATGATCAGCCGCTTGCAGGCGTCATTCGTGCAAATTCAGCAATTCTCCGCAGATGCATCGCACGAGTTACGGACGCCGCTCACTATTATGCGCGGTGAAATTGAAGTCGCGCTGCGCAACCAACGAATGTCCAAACAAGCACGCGAACTTTTCATGAGCATGAACGATGAATTGGTCCGGCTCTCCTCGATCGTTGAAAGTCTGATGATCCTGGTAAAATCGGATACCGGGCGATTGGTATTCAACATGCAGCCGGTCGCGATGGATGAATTCATCCACCAACTCTTTGAAGAGGCACAAGTACTTGCTGAAACAAAAAAGATCAAGGTAAAGTTAGAACACTCCGAGGAGTTGAACATCAAAGGCGATGCCGCACGTTTGAAGCAGCTTTTCTTGAATCTTATCGATAACGCCATCAAATACACACAACCGCACGGAGTTGTGACACTCTCGCTTGCGAAGGAGGATGGAAACGCATTAATAATGGTGAAAGATAACGGTATGGGTATCCCGCGAAAGGATCAAAGCAAAATATTTAAGCGATTTTATCGCGTAGAGCGAAGCTCCGGAAACGTTGAAAACACCTCCGGCAGCGGGCTCGGTCTCCCTATCGCCAAATGGATCGCAGAAGCGCATAATGGCTCAATCGAAGTAAAAAGTAGAGAAGGCAAGGGAAGTACATTCACCATCCGGTTACCAATTCTGTAGAGCGTATTATCGCCAATTTTTGTCAGGAAAGAAAAAAGAGCTTTCTCAGTATCATCGATTTTTCTGTCGAAGCGCTTTGAGAACAACCAGCGGCACAAACTTGCTCACATCGCCGCCCAGCCGCGCAATTTCTCGAACGACATTGGAACTGAGATAGGTGTATTTTTCGGTGGGCATGAGAAAGATGGTCTCCATCTTCTCATCTAACTTCCGGTTCATCAGCGCCATCTGCAATTCGTACTCGAAGTCTGTCATTGCTCGCAGTCCGCGAACGACGGCAATGGCTTTTTTTTGCCGTACGTAATCCACTAAGAGTCCCTGAAAAGAATCGACCTCTACATTCTTGTAACGTTTCGTCACTTGTCGGAGAAGCATGATGCGCTCTTCTTCCGTGAAGAACGGATTCTTCGTCGTATTCCGGGCGACAGTAATAATGACACTGTCGAAGAGCTTGAGCGCGCGTTCAAGAATATCTAAGTGCCCGTTTGTTACGGGATCGAATGTTCCGGGGTAGATGGCAATTTTCATCTCACGTCCTTGGATGTCTGGGTGGAACAAGAGCTTTCAGAATCAACACGGTTGTTTGACCGAACGGTTTTTTGAGAATCTCATACTTTTGTTCATCCAATTCTATCATGGATTCGCGGCTATGTTCCATCACGACGTAGGAACCATGACGCACCGCTCCCGAATCATAAATAGCATTCGGCAACAAACCGATGTTTTCCAACTTATACGGCGGATCCGCAAAAACAAGATCGTAAGCCCGCTTCATATTTTTCAGATACCAAAATACATCCGCTTGATACACTGAACATTGCGATTCGCATCCGAGCGATGCAGCATTCTTTTCAAGCACCTCCAATGATTTTCTTGATTTGTCGATGAACGTGACACTCTTGATGCCGCGACTGATCGCTTCCAAACCGAGGCTGCCGCTGCCAGCAAATAAATCAAGCGCTTCCAGATCATCAAAAACGATACGGTTTGTGAGAATGTCAAAGATCGTTTGCTTCGCGCGATCCGTTGTTGGACGAACAGATAGATCAGGTACCGATTCCAATAAGCGGCCGCGAAAGTCACCGGCGATAATTCTCATTTCGTGCGCAATGCCAGACCGATCGCCGCAGAGAATCGGTAGCCCTCTTTTATAAACGATGGATTGAGATTTTTTGCGGCAACAAGTTTGCGAAATGGGTTAAGCGCTAACGTTTGTCTAATCTCGGTTGTTGTCCGGAGTGACACAACCAAACTTTTTGTAACATCAATCCCATGCAGAAGTAAGGCTGCCGGCGTGCTATTATCTTTTTGCTTCAGATATTTTAAGTATTGCAAAATGTATTTATCTGGATATGGTTCACCGTTATAGAGGAACGATCGATAATCTGTCATCTGCCCGTTATGAATGAGACTTGCATCAATACCGCTTTTACGAAGCCCAATGAGTACAATATCGTATTCAAGTATTTCGGGGTAGTTTGTGATGAGAGTCTTTTCCGTGCTGAATTGATCAATATCGATAATGTTCAGTTTCATTTTCAGTCCGACCACTGCTTTCTGTAAGAAAGCTACCATTCCGCGCCGCACCGCGACCATAAATGTTTGCTGGGCTCCGGCGTTTTCAAGTGGTAATCCATGTGAGTCAATAATAAATTCTCTTGGTGATGCATGCGGAAAGTACTGATCCACTTCCCATTGAAGATATTGAGAGAGATCCTTGCCGTTCAGGCCGGGTTCCACAGGAATGATATTAATATAAAGCGGATCAGGCGGCAGCGCAAACGAAACAGATTCCGTCGAGACCTTATGCTGCTTCATCATTTCTTTCAACTCTCTCACAAACATACTCAACTGCGGGTGATCCGCCGAGATGGTTGCAGCCGTGCGAGTAAAATCTATGGTCGTATCACGTTCAGCCAATACGGTGACGATTGACTTCTTCTTTTTATGCTCGACCTCAGCTAATTGGATCTTTCCTCTGAGGAACGAAAAGCCGACATAATAAGTTGATTTCATGTGTGGAATCTCTCGATGGGTGGTGGCTATTGAGTTGTAATCATAGGACTGAGACGTTCCAATTTATTTTTACTTATTCCTTTAATAGCGCGAAGATCTTCGATTGTGGTAAATTTTCCTGTCTCTTTGCGATACTTCAGAATATGTTCCGCTGTCACTTTGCCGATTCCCGGCAAATCCATCAGTTGTTGCTCTGTCGCCGTATTGATATTGAGCTTTCCGGATTCTTCTCCGGTCTTCATGCTTGTCGGAATAACACTCACACTGTCTTCCGGCGCCGCGCTGAGTACGGCAAATGTGCTATCTGATGCGCGATAATCAAACTGCGGTAAAGCCGGAAATGTTGCCTGATATAAACGAATAGCCGCACCAAGAATCATCGTTGTTACCAAAAACAGAATCACATTCCGTTCAGTTTTCGTTAATGCCAACCATTCCACAATACGTTTCAACATATCCGATCAAGAAAAAACATCTTTCACTTTATCGAAAAAAGACCGGTCGGTGTTGAGACGATCTTCTTCGCTCGGGTTCACATGCTCGCACGTCGAAAGGTCGCGCAGCAATTCTTTTTCTTTCGCATTGAGTTTTGCAGGCACCCATACATTCACACGCACAAGTTCATCACCGCGGCCGTAGTTATTCAAATGTGGAATACCACGCTCGCGCATTCGAAGCATTCTGCCTCCTGGTGTTCCGGAATCAATGGCAAGCTTTGCTTTCCCTGTAAGCGTCGGAATTTCCACATCGCCGCCAAGCGCTGCTGTCGGGTAACTGATCCATAATTCATAGATGATATCATCGCCATTGCGCTTGAAGTGTTGATGCGGTTCTTCTTCGATAACAACAATGAGATCACCGGCGGGGCCACCGCGACGCCCAGCATTCCCTTGACCTTGAAGAGGAATATAGTTTCCTTCCGTCACACCGGCGGGCACGTTCACCTTAATAGTCGATTCACCTTGTACGCGTCCTTCACCATGACAACTTAAACATGGATCTTTTACAATGCGTCCTTCGCCTTCGCAGGAGGGACATGTCGTGATATTGACAAACTGGCCGAACATAGAACGCGATACCTGCCGCAGTTCACCACTGCCGCCGCACTGAGGGCAGGTCGATTTGCCGCTGGATGTCTTTGCTCCGCTTCCACTGCATATATCGCATTTCTTCTGACGCTTCACCTTAATCTTCTTTTCAACACCGCCGGCGATTTCTTCCAATGTCAAAGAAAGGCGCACACGCAAGTCTGAACCCGGTTGCCCATGTTGTGCAGAAGAACGCCGCCGAGATCGTTGACCGCCGGTGAACATTTCGTCGAAGATTGAACCGCCAAAGCCTCCTGAAAAAACATCACTAAAGGTGCTAAAAATATCATTGATGTCATGGAAGTCATGGTAATTCGTACCGCGCAGACCTTCATGTCCATACTGGTCGTAGCGTTGTTTCTTTTCAGGGTCGCCTAACACTTCGTATGCTTCTGCCGCTTCCTTGAATTTCTCTTCCGCTTCTTTATTTCCGGCATTGCGGTCAGGATGGTGCTTCATAGCCATCTGCCGATACGCTTTTTTAATTTCCTCTTGTGTTGCACTGCGATCAACTCCCAATATTTCGTAAAAATCTCTTTTTGCCATCGTCTTCACTTATTTTCCAGAAGTGCCGGTTGATGTTTCTGTTTGATCGGTTCCGCTTGGCGACTCATCTGGAGTGGACGAAACAACCACCTTTGCATGGCGAATGACTTTATCGTTCAGTGTATATCCCTTTTCAACTTCTTCAAGAATCGTATAATGCGGTACATCGCTGCGCGGAATTTGCATCAGTGCGTCATGATACTCAACGTTAAATTCTTTTCCCACTGTATCGAATGGTTTGACACCGCGTCTTTCCAGCACCTTCACGAGTTTCTGATAAATCAGCTCAATGCCTTTCACCAGTGCTTCGTTATCTTTGCTTTCTTTCCTGTGTTTCAGTGAGCGTTCAAAATCATCAAGCACCGGCAGCAAATCCTCAATCAATGATTCTGTTGCATATTTAAGAAAGTTTGCTGTTTCACTTTCACTGCGGCGCTTGTAGTTATCGAACTCCGCTGCTTTCCGCAACAATAAATCTTTATACTGGTCAAATTGTTTCTGAAGCTCCTCCATCTGGAGAGCTGATTCGGTCGCCTCCGGTAATTCAGGTGGAACACCCATTTCTGGTCTTAACTCTTCTCCTGTTCCGTTGTTTTTATTTTCCAATTCGTTTTCTGCCATAATTCCTTTGAAAATATTGTACAATCAAATGTGCAATATTCTTTTTTCTATGCACTTAACATTTTTGCAATTGTCTGGGCAACATAATCCACCAAGGGAATAACTTTGCTATAATTCATACGCGTCGGACCGATTACGCCGACACGCCCCGTCACTCCCTCGACATCGTATATTGCCGTTACAAAGCTGTATTCTTTTGTTGTCTCGTCTTTATTCTCTGTTCCAATCGTTACCACAAAACCTTTTTGAAGTTCGTCATGCTTCTCCAAAAGGTGAACAATAATATCTTCGTTTTCGATCAGTTCGATCACGGAACGAAAATTCTTCGGGTCTATGAATTCCGGATGCTCAATGATATTCTTTGTACCGCCGATCAGGACCTTGTCGCGTTCTTTGGAATCGGTGAACAGTTGATCGACTGATTCGATAAAGAGGCGTATCAGTCCGGTCTGTTCACTCTGCATGTCCCGAACCCGGTCCACAAATGAATCGCGAATTTCATGAAGTGTTAATCCTGATAACCGTTCATTCAATAAATGGCCGACCTGATCGAGGTGATCTCTCCGGACTTCAACTCCTATCTCCATCATAATCGTGCGCACTATTCCCGTACGAATGGAAATCACGACGAGCAGCTTGGAACTCGCGATCGGAATAAGTTCGATCTTTTCAAATACACCGCTGCTGAGATGCGGTGATGTTACAATACTGAGTTGATGTGAAATCTTGCCGAGCAGCTTCGAGGTCTCGCGCAGCATTTCATCGGCATCGTTTGTTTGATCCAGCTGTTGATGAATCCGCAATTTTTCATCATCGCCAAGTTGCTGCATTTCCATCAGATAATCAATATAAAATCTATACCCCAGATCGGTTGGCACCCTGCCTGCGGATGTATGCGGATGAGACAAAAAACCCAGTTCTTCGAGGTCTGCCATGACATTACGGATAGATGCAGCGCTCAAGCTGGATTCAAAATGCTTGGAGATATACCGCGAACCCACCGGAATAGCCGTTTGAATATAGTTATACACTACATGGTGCAGAATGCTCTGTTCACGTTCATTTAACGTTTGGTTCTTATCGGGTGCTTCTCCCATACTACTTCTTTATCTCCAATACAAAATTAACCATTAAACGCTCCGTTGTCAAGGTAAGCACTCAATGAGTATGAGTGCTCAGAAATATGTATCGAAATTTAAAAAAATGCAGCAGCGCCTAGGAAATTGCATCGCCCCACATTTCTCCTTATCTTATCGTCGGAATGAAAGCAAAACTCATACTCGAAAACGGCACAATCTTCACAGGAGAGTCATTCGGTGCAAGCAATGAGACAACCGGTGAAGTTGTATTCAATACCAGCATCACTGGCTACCAAGAAATTCTGACAGATCCTTCCTACAACGGACAAATCGTGACAATGACTTATCCGCTTATCGGGAACTATGGTGTTAATGGCGATGATCTCGAATCAGTCAAACCGCAAGTTGCAGGGTTTATTGTAAAGGAATATAGCACTTTCCCGAGCAATTTCCGCTCGACGGAAAGCCTTGGCGATTGGTTGGCAAAACATAACATTACCGGCATTCAAGGAATCGACACACGGATGTTGACGAAAATGATCCGTTCTGTGGGAGCAATGCGTGGAATAATTTCTACAGAAGATTTAGACGATAAGAGCTTGCTTGCCAAAGTAAAAAAATCGCCGCACATGGCTGGTCTCGACCTCGCAAGCCGTGTCACCACAGACAAATCTTATACATGGAATAAAATCGATACCACACCATTCGCGCTTCCAGCAATAAATTCCAGCGGCAAGAAGTGGAATGTCGTCGTTTATGATTATGGTGTCAAACGAAATATTCTTCGACGATTGACTTCCTACGGATGCAACCTCACTGTTTTACCTGCACAAACTCCCGCAGATGAATTATTGAAGATGAATCCGGATGGCATATTCCTTTCCAACGGTCCCGGCGATCCGGCAGCGGTAACATATGCCATTGAGAATATCAAGAAACTCATTGGGAAGAAACCCATTTTCGGAATTTGCCTTGGCCACCAATTGCTGGCGTTAGCATTAGGAGGGAAAACATTCAAGTTAAAATTTGGCCATCGCGGCGCAAACCACCCTGTAAAGAATTTAAAGACTGGATCGATTGAAATTACATCGCAGAACCACGGTTTTGCGGTCGATCCTGATTCGCTGGATCCTAGGTCTATCGAAATTACACATACCAACCTAAACGACAACACAAATGAGGGATTCTGTCATCGTTCTTTGCCGATCTTCTCGGTACAATATCATCCGGAAGCTTCTCCTGGTCCCCACGACAGCGATTACCTTTTCGCGCGATTTATAGAAATACTGCAACGATAATAGCACTATACGTTAGGTTTCACTGACCTTTTAGTTCTAGTGGTGCATCCATTTCTCCCAAATGAAGAATCAGGAATATTGATTTTAGTCACAACAATAGAAAAAACAATGAAACACTGTTGTAAGTTTTGTTCTTTTTATATAGTTTCATATAAATAATTTTATATTCGCAAGTAACATAATTTACTAATCACATCACAATCAACTTTCGGAGGTTATATGCAAAAGATATTATCACTGGTGCTCATTGTACTGTTGGTCACTTTCGCCGGGTGTAAAAAAGACTCCAGCAGTAGTCCCACAAATCCAATTACTCCAGCCAGCAATCTCTACGGTTCTGGATCGTTATCATTCACTGCAGGCTCGCTCGGGAATCTTAGTTTTAGCGGATCATGGACCGGCGCTTCTGTCGGAAGCACTGGTACCGCAGTGGAAGCGTTGACCGGAAAAAGCGGCTCGGATTATGGTGCGATTATTTATGGATATACTTGGCATAGCTCTACCAGTTGGGATAATGCTATGGTTGATATCGCGACCACTGGAACTCCAATAACTACCGGTACCTACACAACCAACGACGGACTTACATTCTTGTTTACAAAAGGAAGCACATCAAACACCGATTATTCGAACGAGTACATGCTGACAACTGGTTCATGTCAATTAACGAGTTATTCTTCAAGCGGGATGAAAGGAACATTCAGTGGTACTGCAACGAAATTATCAGACCAAACTACGGTTTCCATCACAACTGGTTCTTTTGATGTAACATTTGGAACCACAGGAATGTAAAAAAACCAAACTGTTTATAATTTTCTTTTTGAAAAACACCAACGCTCAAAATGAACGATGGTGTTTTTTTTAGGTGAGAATTGAGTGAAATAACCAGGACATAATTTTAGAAAAACCTTTATAATAATGAGCCGGATGTGAAAGCACCCAGCTTTTTTTATTGTACACATTCTAACACTCTACTCACTGCTTTGAAATCATTGGAGACGGGATAATCCGAAGTTATCGAGCAGAATGGAAAGCAGATCAATCCGGACAAGAATGGTATTATCAAGCAGACGGTATAACAATCATCACCCACAATACTTGGGTCAAGAGCTAACGTGTCAAAATATTGAATTTTAGAGGTCGGATGCTTCGGTGTCTGACCTTTTTTATTTCTCTAATCTCTTAAAAATCACATAGAGGTCGCCATATTTGATGGGTTTTGTATATCCATTGATGGCGAGATCCTCTATGGACTTGTATATATTCTCCGGATACATGTTAATATTTACTTCTCCAAGAATTCCTTTCATTTCACGCGACGGATCGACAGAATACCGCATTGCCAACTCACCAAAATCATGTCCATGCTCTATCGCTTCATAAACCGAATCAGATTCTTCCGGTGTAGTACACAATATTTCTGCAAGATTCATAATTTGTAATTTCGCATAGCGTACTTTAGTTCGCAGGTGAAACCATGTACTGATCGGTTGGTTCTCTGTGCGGGCAGGAGTAAAACGCCACTGCTTAATTGATGCTATAGCAAGTGAATCCCACGAAGCATCGTCGCTGCCTTTGAGAAGCCGGGCTTTACTCACTGATCCATCTTCCAGTATAAACAGCACTACATCTAAATCGAAAGATAATCGGGAGAATGATTCTGGAATCGGGGGAAGCGGGTGCTTCAAGAGCAACTGTGGAACCGATCCATCTGAAGTCTGCTCCATCGACGAACAACCTACAAAGCACACAATGCAGAGTAAAAATATCGCGAGTCTCATGATATACCTCCTATAGTAATTGTGTTGAAATTAAAATAATAACTTTACGATATAAATTTCTTGGATCACCTAAAAATATTGTACTCAGTTTTCCTTAAAATCTCAAGAAATATTCGGTACGATAAACCGGATATCACCGGTTTAAGTTGTTAGCACGTAAATAATAAAAATGGATATTTTTATTATGAACTCCTTATGCAATTTGTAATGTACTCTTGTGCTTTCCTGACAGTGACGACTTGAGAGCATTAGCAGGAATAATACTCAGTTTTTTATCCGTCGTACATGAGGTTTTGTGCTTATGAATATTACTTTGGAATTACCTGGAATATTTTAAGAATTGGAAGAAGAATTTTTACGGCGAATATACTCAGAATAGAACCAACGAGGAACAAGATGATCCCCACTATCGCCCACCGTTTTTGCACCCGTTGAAACTGTTCAATGCTTTTCCAGTGTTTATTTTGCCAAGCCCATTCATTCCCTTTGAATCCTAATACAAATGCCATGAGAATCCCAAAAACCGGAATAACGCAGAGCAGCGCAATATATGTCCTGTTGAACAATCCCCATAATGCATTAAGAAAAAAGGCGCCCCAGTTCCATGTTTGAATTTCTGAAGGAACGTCAGAATCTTTTCCTTGTCCTGATGTGTTTTCCATACAAGAATTCTATTTTCCTGATGACGAGATGCCTACAATCAACTACGGAAAAATGGATTACTGGTTTCTAATTCCAGTGTCGAAATGGTAGAGATTTTTTAGCCAAAACACAACCGCCGATGACCTGAGAGCACCTAAACTGTGAGGAGAATGAATCTGGAGGAGATTAATTTCCTTTTTACTTCGGTTTTTCCAGTAACTTCAATTTTGATTCTATAATCATCAGTAGTACCATTATCCCACCGAAAGACAACATGACATACTTTATGAATGAATTTTCAATAATTGAATTCTTTAGTTTCTCGATATGAAAGAGTATCTCATGAGGCATACCGATCAGCCGAATAGTTAATTCAAAAATATTCAGACCTGAAAGCCACAGAACAAGGAAGATGAGACTATCAACCGCGACGAAGACGAGAAAACACAAGAGAATATTTTCCAGAACGCGCTGCTTGCGGCTTTCACGCAGAATTTTCTTCATCGTCGTCACGTTGAAATCCGGATCGGTTATTTCCAGATAACTACTCTTCAGGATATCTTTTGCGAGCTTGTCAATATTTGAATTCTTCATCATAGGAGAGATTGAATTTCCGACTTCAGGTTTCTATTTAAGATTTTATACATTTTATTTCTTGCCCTGTGCAATTTCATTTTCACGTTTTCCTGAGCAATGCCCGTTATTTCCGTAATTTCGTCAATGGAATTTTCATTTAAATAATACAGCGTCAGAAGTAACCGGTTTTCGATGCTCAATTCTTCCAGTGCAAGATGGACGAACTTTTTCTGATCCGACAAATCCAGACTGCTATACGCCGATTCTACGCTTTCTACGACGACGTCGGTAATATCCTCTTCATCTATACTGCTTAACTCCGGTCTTTTATTCCTTGCTCTCGACAACGAGCTGTTCACCACAATCCTGTAAAACCACGTAGAAAATTTCGAGTCTTTCCTGAATTTATCAAGCGACCTGAATGCTTTCAGAAATGCATCCTGAACGATCTCTTCTGCATCTTCTCTGTTATTGACAATTCGAAACGCTATGGAGAAAGCCATACCTTTATATTTCTCGATAAAATAAGAAAATTTAGATGTGTTTCCTTCAAGAACCAGTTTTAAATACAGATCGTCCATTACTACTGGGCAGATTTCGTCTCGGTTTTCTTTCTATACACATAATAGCCAATTAATCCGAGACCGCCAAATAGAAGCGCCATAATCGGCATTATAATTTCTTGTCGCATTGGAGTATAGACAGAGAAAATGTACCCCAAAAGCAATCCAAGTCCGATTCCGCCTATAAGCATTCCCCACAGTAGGACTTTATGGAAAGTGGTTTCTTCTTTTATAAAAATCGAAGCGTCTATTCCCTTTTCAATCAAAGCCATTCTCTCTTTGTGTTTTGCTTTCCGGCTAAAGTAGTAAATCAGTACAACTAAGGCGGGCGGCGCTCCAAAAATAAGGATGATGGCTAACATTCCTGTTAATATTGCCAGTACGTCTTGCATTTTATTCTCCTGTCATATGTTTGTGTGTGTTATTGAGTATTCCGTTCACATTATATATGACTACAAGAAATGAATTTAGGTAACAGGATCGAGTGAAAATTTTGTATAAATAATCGAAGATTTTTTTAGCTAAACCGCAGTTGCCGATGACCTGAGAGCACGGGCGAGGCGTAATAACATAAAGAAAGAGATCTCTTTCGGTTCTATTCACCGCCGAATACCGACACTAACAATTGTGTTGCAAAGGTTATTACATACCAATGCACGATAACGAATGTTCCAATCACAAGAGCAAAAACAACGACACGCACGGCAGTCATGCCTTTTAATTCCTCGAAGAATCTCTGAAAAAGAGCGAAAGGCGTAAATAAGCCAACTAAAATCCATATCACGATGGAAACAGAGAAATAGAGGAAAAAATACGCATTAAATTCTTCTAAATCTAAATGTAAGAGTATGGCAACCATATACCCAAGGAGAACTAACAATAAACCGAGGAGTGCACAAAGAAACATCGCCCCAAATCTCAAAAATTTAGTTCCGAATGAAGTTAATTGTTCCGACTCTTCAGGAGGTTCTATTTGTAAGTCTGCCATATGCGTTCCCTTCAATGATGATGAAGTACCCAAGGAGTAAATCTATACTTCTTTAGACGTATAGACTTTCTGTGATGGATATTGGTATTATGAAGCATAATGGAGATAAATTGATTTAATTACAATAGAATGGCAACTAAAAAAACAAACGCCGATGATGTTGCCACCACCGGCGTCCGTCGTAATTTTACTTTCTGTTTTTACTTCCCCCGCTACTCATTGCCTCACCTATTTGTTGTGAATATCTTTTCCTCTAAGTTATACCCGCAAGCTTTTGGCGGGTATCCAGCCTTAAGCTAATTTCTGGATTCCCGACAGAAGCACTCGGGAATGACGACAAAAATTACGAACACCCGCTCGTGCTTCCACATTCCAAGCATTTGTAGCACGAGCCGCTTCTAATCATAATACTTCCGCATTCGTGGCACGGAGGCGCGTCGGATTGGGTCTCAAATACAAGCTTCTCGTTCTTCTCCCACACCGAAGCGGCTTTTGTCGCAGCGGCGTTAAGAATCCCAACCGGTTTCCTTGCGGTCTCTTCCGAAATTTTCACGTCGCTGACTTCATTATTCGTATTTGTCGTACCGTTCTCTTCTTTGATAAATTTCTTGCCGAGCCAGCGGAAAATGTAATCGCTTACAGATTTCGCAATCGGGATATCCGGATTGTTCGTGAAGCCGGACGGCTCATAGCGCGCATGACTGAACTTATCCACCATCACCTTCAACGGTACGCCGTATTGCAGTGCAATCGAAATCGATGTGGCAAGTGAATCCATCAAGCCGGAAATAGTGGAACCCTCCTTGGACATCGTGATGAATAACTCGCCCGGTGTTCCGTCTTCAAACATCCCGACAGTAATGTAGCCCTCGTGCCCGGCAATACTGAACTTGTGCGTAATGGATTGGCGCTCGTCCTGCAAGTGACGGCGTGCAGGTTTGTTGGTCGTCGCCTGTTTTTCTTTTTTCTTGTCGAGCGATGTGCTGAGCGGCTGTGTGCGCTTGCATCCGTCGCGGTACACGGCAATGGCTTTCAACCCGAGCTTCCACGCTTCGGTATATGCTTGCATAATATCTTCAGCGGTCACATCGGTCGGCATGTTTACCGTTTTGGAAATCGCGCCAGAGAGGTACGGCTGTGCTGCCGCCATCATCTTGATATGCCCCATATAGTGAATGGAGCGCTTGCCGTTTGCCGGTTTGAATGCGCAGTCGAATACCGAAAGATGTTCTTCTTTCAGATGCGGTGCGCCTTCGATGGTATCGTTCTTATCGATGTGTGCAATAATGTGCTCGATCTGTTCGCCGTCGTATCCTAACTTCGTGAGCGCTTCCGGTACGGTTTGGTTGACGATCTTCATCAACCCGCCACCGCTCATTTTCTTGTACTTCACCAAAGCAATGTCCGGTTCAATGCCCGTGGTATCGCAATCCATCATGAAACCGATCGTGCCGGTCGGGGCAAGAACGGTTGTCTGCGAGTTGCGGATGCCGTGCATTTGTCCTAACTCAACAACATCCTTCCATACATTGCGCTGTGCTTCCCAGAGACCGGGTTCCACTGCATTTTTGTCGATGCGTTCTGCATGAATACCATGTTTCGCCATCACATTCAACATCGGATCCCTATTCGCTGCAAATCCGCTGAATGGTCCCTGCGCTTCGGCAATCTTTGCAGATTGTTTGTACGCTTCGCCGCACAGGAGAGAGGTGATAGCAGCGGTAAGCGTTCTGCCTTCGTCGCTGTCGTACGCAACACCGCGGGACATCAGCAGCGCGCCGAGGTTTGCGTACCCGAGTCCGAGCGGACGATAGTCGTGACTGTTTTGCGTGATCGCCGGTGTCGGGTAACTCGAATTATCGACGGACATTTCCATTGCGGTAATCGTGATCTGAATGGCTTTCTGAAACGCTTCCACATCGATATCGCCGTTCGCTCTGCGGAACTTCATCAGGTTCAGCGATGCAAGGTTGCATGCGCTGTCATCGAGGAACATGTACTCGCTGCATGGATTCGACGAATGGATGGGCGCCGTACTGGAGCAGGTGTGCCAGTTGTTGATTGTCGTATGGAATTGGATACCGGGATCGCCGCAGATCCAAGCCGCATCGGCAATTTGTTTCATCAGATCGCGCGCCCGGAATTTTTCCAACGGCATTCCGCCTTTTACGGCTTTGGTCCAGAATTCTTTATCCTCTAGAACGGCTTTCATAAATTCATCGCTCACGCGAATGGAGTGATTGGCGTTCTGATAAAAAATAGAATCGTACGCGCCGCCGGGCACATTGAAGCCGCCGTCATAGCCCGCGTCGATGAGCGCCCATGCTTTTTTCTCCTCTTCCGCTTTACAGTTGATGAAGCTGACAATATCCGGATGTTCGACATTCAAAATCACCATCTTTGCCGCGCGGCGTGTCTTCCCTCCGGATTTAATAACGCCCGCAAACGCATCGTACCCTTTCATGAACGAGACCGGCCCGGACGCAGTACCGCCGCCGGTGATACGTTCCTTGGAGGAGCGAAGTGTGGAAAGATTGGAACCCGTGCCCGAACCATACTTAAAGAGCATACCTTCCGTCTTCGCCAGCTCCAGAATGGAGGACATTGAATCTTTAACTGAATTGATAAAGCATGCGGAACACTGCGGCATTTTTTCCACGCCGACGTTGAACCAGACCGGGCTGTTGAACGACATATATTGGTTGACGAGAAGATACAGTAACTCGTAATAAAATATTTCTGCATCTTCTTCCGATGCGAAATAACCGTCTTTCAATCCCCATGTATAGTACGATTTGGCAACACGATCGACAAGCTGCCGTATGCTCGTTTCGCGTTCTGCTGTCCCTACTTGACCATAGAAGTATTTCGAGACAACAACATTGGTTGCTGTCATCGACCATGATTTTGGAATTTCGACATCTTTTTGTTCAAAGATTTTTTCCCCTCGATCGTTCGAGATCGTAGCAGTGCGCCGCTCCCATTCAACTTCATCGAAGGGGTGCACGCCTCGTTTCGTAAAGAATCTTTCGAAACGTAATCCCCGTTTCACAGTTTCGTTTTCGTGTGTACGGGAATCAATTTGGGCGGTGGGGGACTGCACATTTTGCATATGGTACTCCTTGCTTAAAAAGTGTGGTGCAATACAAAAGCTTACAACCAACGAATAATAGATACGTCTTACGACGGTTGGGATAATTTGATTTCAATTTCCAGAAATAATATTGATGATAAAAAATGGGCGGCCGTTGCGCGCCACATTTATTCTCCTCTTTTACAACTCCAAACTTACAGAAACCTCTAACCCTTCCTCTTTCTTTTTGGCGTCGCAACTGGTTGTAAATATATTCTGTTACAGTCCCTTTGTCAAGTTAATAATTAAGTGTTTTTTGAGAGGCTAAACACATAAAAAAATCACTTGACACAAAAAACATTTATTCCTGATGAGCCAAGCTTGAACTCATTATATTTTTGACATCTCTCATACCTCTTCAGTACATCCGACTGTAAGAATCCATCACATAAAATAAACAAATCAGATTTCTCTTTTTTTTATTTCGCAAAAAAAATATTTTACACTCTCCACCATCTTCTCTCCTCAAGAAAGAGAGAAAGGAGTGGTGATAATTACTCTGGATCCATAATAATGAATCATTAAAAATGAAAGAATAAATAACTTCTAACAACCTGAGTAGTTAACACTTCCGATCTCGAAAAAGTTCTCCCTCTCATCGAGATGTCTATGTCCAGCTAAAAATTCTTTAGGAGAAAATGATGGTCTCCCCACGAATGCTTCGGAAAATTATATCCTTTGCGATGAAACCTAAAGGAAGGTAAAAAAAACCGATTGTCTGTACTGTAAAGATAGACGAAATCCGATGAAAAATCACTTTGGAAGAGGAACGCGTACAAATTTCCGCTGAACAATTCTATCCGGGACAATCCAAGCATCGCGGTATCCTTTTTCCGTGAACTCCGGTAGTCGTTGGTTTGCTTCGTAGCGGTTCACAAAATCTCCCACCCGTACTTTATACACCGGCGCATCATACACCACATACACTGAATCACCGATAAATTTCTCCGTCACGACTTCCTTCATCCGTGTTGCTTCATCGACGCCGGAGGAAGAAAAAACCTGAATGCGAAATCCTTGCACTACTTCTTCCTCAACGGCAAAACTATCTTTCGGAATTTCTAACGGCGCCCGCTGTTTCTTTTCCTCAACGTGTGCCTTCTCAACGACCTCAACTTCCTGATCATAATCTGCCGGGTTGAGCGTTGCTTCGTATTCCGCCAACGAACGTCTATTTTCTTTCGGTGTTTCCTGCTTCGATTCTTCATCCCGAATAAAAGGCGGCGATGATGTACAGCCTGCCGTTAAGAACACCAGCACACACAGTGCGGAAAAAAGAATTTGTGTTTTTATCATGGGATGAAGTTGATCCAGCATTGGTTGTACTCTTCGGAATATTGTTCTTTCATAGTATCGGCAAGTGCGAACGCATTCTTGCGGTCTTCATACCTCCCGACACTCACGCGGTACAATTTGGCGCTCTTGACATATTTATTAAAGATGGGTTGATGGGTAAATCGTCCTTTTGCTTTCTTTTGTGTTCTCAATGCATTGGATGCTTGAGCGAACGCGCCTATCTGCACGGTATACATCGGATGTTCCGGGCGTTCGATCATGATGTGCGGATGCGTAGAAAATTTCATTTTTTTTATCATAGATGCTCGCACCGTATCCTGCTTTGATTTGAATTTTGGTGCAACACGCGACGATTTTTCTGAAAAAAGTTTTGAGTTATTTTTTGAATTCAACATGGAATCTTGCTTCATGTCCTGACCACCCACATGGTGTGTCGTATCAATCGAACCAAAGATCTGTACCGGAGATTTTGCCCTATTCCCTGCGCCCGTTTCTTCCGACGAAACACAGCCCATGAGGGAGAGAACTATACCGAATAACAACACGCTGATTATGAAAAATTGTCGACTCACCGAGGACCTCTTTATGAAATGGATAGCGATACTATTTCTTCCTCTGTAACGATCTTGACACTCGCGCTTGCACCGATTCGCGTCGCACCGCTTGCAAGAAGAGCAAGCGCTTGCTTCTTTGAACGCACACCGCCGGAAGCTTTCACTCCCAATGCCGGACCAACAACTTTCCGCATGAGTGCAATGTCCTCGACGGTCGCCCCGCCATTCACAAATCCTGTCGACGTCTTCACGAAGTCTGCCCCTGCGTGCTTCGCGAGCGCACATGCTTTTATCTTTTCATCGTCGTTCAGCAATCCGGTTTCAATGATTACTTTTACCAGCACTTTCAAGCGATGCGCTACATCGACAACTGCAAGGATGTCGTGTTCGACATAATCATACTCGCGGGACTTCAACATTCCAATATTGATAACCATATCAACTTCACGTGCACCATGTTTGATTGCCTGTTCCGTTTCGAATGCTTTCGCTGCACTCGATGTCGCGCCCAACGGGAAACCGATGACGGTACAAACTTTTACACTCGAATTGCGCAGCACGTCCGCACACAATCTCACATACGCCGGATTGATACACACGCTTGCGAAACCATAGTGTTTTGCTTCAGCACAGAGATTCTCAATTTCCTGCATAGTTGCTTCCGGTTTCAGAAGCGTATGGTCGATCATCCGAGCGAGCTTGGCATCGAAAACGCTTCGTTCTATTCCGACATCGGCTGGAATTTGATCTTCTCCGTTCTGCATTCTCTTGCTCACAATGTCTTTCATATGGAGAATCGCTTGCCAAACTCTTGGTCTATGCAGATTTTTTTTGCATCTGCTTGTGTAAATATACGAGAATTATTTTGAGTTACAAGCACGACAATGTAAGAACATCGTCGGCAATAAGAAACTCTTACAAAAACATTTCGCCTGACTCAATCGGATAGCCCCTGAGAAATTCTTCGATGCCGAGCCGGCGTTTTCCTTCTTGCTGAATTTCAAGAAGAGAAACGACACCGCTTCCGGTTCCGACCTCCAGTATGTTCTGTGTTCGATTCAAGACAATTCCCGCTTGTGTTGATTGTCTCTCAACCATTCTGGTGCGGAACACTTTAATCAGCTTGCCCATGTGTGTCGTCCACGCGGAAGGGTGAGGCGAAAGTCCTCGAATAAAATTGTGGATCTGCTGCGACGGTTTCGTCCAATCGATACGGCAGTCTTCTTTGAAAATCTTCGGTGCGGGACAGGCAAGTGAATCGTCTTGCCGATGCGGCTGGACGCTACCAAGTTCAATGAGGCGAACAGTCTGAAGAACAATCTCTGCACCTACCACGGAAAGAGTATCGTGCAAATCACCTGCAGTGTCATTCAAACCAATCGGCACTTGTGTCTGAAGAAGAATAGAGCCGGTATCCACCTCTTCCTTTAAAAAGAATGTCGTAACGCCAGATTCTTTTTCTCCATTCATAATAGCCCAATTGATCGGCGCGGCACCACGATATTTCGGCAGGAGCGATGCATGAAGATTAACGGAACCAAGTTTCGGGATCGTGTACACTTCTCGCGGCAAAATCCGGAATGCAACTACAACAATGAGATCGGGATGAAGCTGTTGAATTTCGGCGACGAACGCTGCGTCGTTAAGTCTCTCTGGTTGAAGAACCGGAATCTGATGGTGAAGAGCAACCTCCTTTATAAAGGTGAAGGAAACTTGATGTCCGCGCCCTCGCGGTTTGTCTGGTGCTGTCACGACAGCGGGAATTTCATAGGAATGATCGAGAAGGATACGAAGACTTGGAACAGCAAATTCCGGTGTGCCCATGAAAAGGATTCGCATGCTTTACACCTTTCCAGCAGTAACCACCGGATAGTCGGGATCAATTTCTCCCTTTCGAATCTTTCTCAACTTGGGCAGCAGCATACTTCGTTTTGCCTTGTTGACACGATCCACAAAGAGAACACCGTTGAGATGGTCAAATTCATGGAGAACAACGCGGGCAAGAAATCCATCCAAGAAGAGTTCCTGTTTCTTGAATTCACCATCACGAAAGCGGATACGTACTTTTTCTGCCCGTTCCACTGCACCACGCACGCCAGGAAGACTTAAACATCCTTCTTCCATCGACCACCAGGCACCTTCTTCATTCACTATCTCAGGGTTGATAAGCGCAAGCGTGCGCGGAAGATCGGGCGAAGTCGGATGCGCAGAATCTTCCATCTCACCTTCTGCATTCGGTTCGGTGACATCCGAAATATCTATCGTAATCACGCGCCGAAGATCGCCAACCTGATTCGCTGCAAGACCTATCCCATTGGCCTTATGCATCGTATCGAACATGTCATAGATGAGCTTGACGGTCGAATCATCCAGCGACTCAACCAGTTTGGCTTTTTTCTTGAGAACTTCGGTTCCGAAAAGATAAATGGGAAGAATGGACATGGGGTTTTGCGTTCTATTGTGTATTCTCTATTCTCAGGATATCATTCCACAATCCGCCGGGCACATTCATATCGCTTGACATAATAGGTACTCTGGAGCGAAGAGATCGTCACACCGAGTGAAACGCTGGCGTGTGCGAACAGATCATCGCCCAAATAGAGACCGACGTGAGAAGCATTCTCGCCTGTTGTATTAAAAAAAATCAAATCTCCGAATTTCAATTCACTCAACTCTACCGCCGTACCCCTTTTTGATTGCTCATAACTTGAGCGTGGAAGTAGAATACCCATGGAATTCTTATACACCGTCATAGTATATCCCGAACAATCCATTCCATCTACGCTCGATCCACCATGCACATACGATACGCCCATATATTTAGAAATTTCCCGCATCATTTTACTTTGATCAAGTGGTTTTATAGCGGCGTTTTTTTCTTTTCGAAAATCTCGACCGCCCTTGGCGATGCTTTCTATCTCTTTCTTCTCCGGTTTTTTGTCGGTCTCTTTTACTTCTTCTTCCGCTTCTTTCGATGAAAAACGCGGTCCATGGTGAGGTGGTGTGGCAGAAGAAGATTCTTTCTCCTGACTTCTGAATCGCGGTGATGATCCACTGCAGCCTACGAGCACGAAGACTGCGAGAACGATACTGATCACCAATAGAATGCGTTGTCTGCCCACGTTGAAGAAAGTGCTTTCGTTATGACAAAGCCCCGCACGCCGCGGGGCTTGCTTCGACAACAACCACGATTTTCCGGTTCTCCCGGCACGTTTCGTTTATCCAAGATATGCACGCAACGCTTTGCTTCGCGATGCATGGCGCAGACGGCGAATTGCCTTTTCTTTGATCTGTCGAACGCGTTCACGCGTTAAGTTAAATTTCTCACCGATCTCTTCCAATGTCAGCGAATGCTCCGAATCGAGACCAAAATATAACTTGATGACTTGCGCTTCGCGTTCGCTCAGTGTTGCCAACGCACGCTTTACTTCATTCTTCAATGATTCTTCTAAAAGACCGGAGTCGGGTGTCGGTTGACGATTGTCTTGAATAACATCGAGCAAGCGGTTATCCTCGCCTTGTGCAAACGGCGCATCCATCGATAAGTGCCTGCCGGAAATCTTCAGCGTGTCGGAAACTTCAAAGAGCGACATATCCAGTTCTTCTGCTAGTTCACTCGTGCTTGGTTCGCGTTCAAACTCTTGTTCCAGCGTACTGAATGCCTTGCCAATTTTATTGAGTGCGCCGACGCGGTTTAACGGCAAACGTACGATACGGGATTGTTCGGCCAGCGCCTGCAAGATCGACTGACGAATCCACCACACCGCATACGAAATGAATTTGAATCCGCGTGTCTCGTCAAAACGTTTTGCCGCCTTGATCAATCCCAGGTTACCCTCATTGATTAAATCACCGAGCGATAATCCTTGGTTCTGGTATTGCTTTGCCACGCTCACCACGAAGCGTAAATTTGCTTTCGTCAATTTCTCCAACGCCTTTTGGTCGCCCTTTTTAATGCGTCGCGCGAGATCAATTTCTTCCTGCGGCACTAATAACTCGACTTTACCAATTTCTTGGAGGTACTTATCGAGCGATTGGCTTTCACGATTTGTATATTGTTTGCTTATTTTCACCATTGACTCTTTGCCAAAATTCAACTTTCGTTGCCCGTAGGATTGCTACGGGGGTTCCAGCGGGATATTCTACTATGTTATAACACGCCAAGGAGGGTGGAAAGTTCACAATTGCTGGAAACCGATCCAATCCACATTCCTGATACTATTCGAATTTACCTCATTTCTGACCTGTTCATTAGACTCTGCAAACGGTGTATTGTTTCCCGTCGCAGTATTTAGAAAACTTCCTCGAAGAAGCTTTGACCCGCCAATGATTGAGCACTGCCAACACCAAAGAATTCTGCTGCAGTTCTACCGACATCCGCGAATGAACAGCGCACTCCGAGATTCACATTTTTTTTCCCAGAAGTACTAGCACAAAGCAGAGGAACATATTCATACGTATGATCCGTACTTTGATCTGTTGGATCGTTTCCGTGATCAGCAATGAGGACAAGCAAATCACCATCGCTGATGCACTCCTGGATATCCGGAAGTTTTATTTCAAACTCCTCAAACACCCGATGCGTCCTTTTACACGAAGAAATGTTTCGAGTACACTTTTCGGATAGCCCTAACGTTGTCAAGAACTGGGATAATTATCCCAAAATTTCCTTTTCATTGCACTTGCATAATTGGATGTGCTGCCGATTAAACCGGTAAGAACCATGCGCTGAACGTACCGATTGCACATAGAGCGTCGGGGTTCTTATGGTCCCGCACTTCGGACACTTGACTCCTTTTTCCTGTCCGGCTTTTTTTGCTTTTTCCGCAAAATCAGTTTGTTTTGCCATTTAGATCTCCAAAAGAAAATAGTTACAGTGTTGTCATTTAATATACTCGTACGATATTACCGCCTGCTTCAATCGCCTTCCGAAGAACACGGTCTGTATTCTCCAGCAAATCAACGTCGGATGCTTCATCGATTGCACCGGCAACACCCACGCTGATCGTTACAGAAAAACTTTTATTGTCGATATTAAGGATATTGCTGGCAACATTCTTACGGATCTTTTCTGCCCATAACGATGCTTCATTGGACGTCGTATTCACAAGAAGGATGACAAAACAATTAAAATCAAATCTACCGACGACATCGTAGGGACGAATGGAAACCTTCACCATGCGGCCGACATTCTGCAGTATGAAATCAAAGGCTTCCCTGCCATAACGTGCAATATGATCATCCATCCGGTCGATGGAAATCATTACTAAGGACAAATCATTCGAAAAATCACTTGCACGCTGCACTTCTTCATGCAAACGGCCCATAAAACTCTTACGCGTCAAGACACCTGTTGTTTCATCAAGCGAAACGTAATTGTTCATGACTTCCGTGAGGCTCAGAATTTCCAATGCCCACGATGAAGTCTCGGCAAGCTTCTGCACCAGCTTCACATCAGCATCAGAATATGTTTTTAGATCCTTACTTTCTATAAGCAAGGCGCCATAGCACCGATTCAATGAATTCAGCGGTATGATAACCAACGCGCCCTTCGATTCACATCGTTCAGCTTGATAAAACCGCGGCACTGTAGTGGTGGACAGATCATCAATGATCTTGGGAACACCAGTCTGTATGACTCCTATGACCAAACTCTGTTGAGGATCCAGTTCACTCATGAGTGGAACATACGGATCGTTCATCCGGTTGAGGAGATTATGCACAATCCAAGATTTTCTGCTGTCGTCAAATAAAACAATTGCAATATAATCCCATGGAACCAGTCTCGATGTCTCCTCGGCAAGCGATCGCGTGATGGAATGAGCGCCAAAGTCAATACTCAACTGTTCGCGCACCCGACTAATCGATCGGAGTACTTCAGAATCCAACAGGAGATCGTACTTGGATGTATAGCTTCGAATGAGCGTCGAAATCAGTTTTGCAACCTGTGCCAGTGAAGCGATCGTTTCGTTTCCATAGGCATCCGCTTCTAAACAATCCAAGGCAAGAAC
Organism: Bacteroidota bacterium; assembly: GCA_050013655.1. GTDB lineage: Bacteria > Bacteroidota > Ignavibacteria > UBA10030 > UBA10030 > Fen-1298. The sequence continues at coordinate 122,542 of JBEKEV010000004.1, forward strand.
TGCCACCGGATCCTGCGATTGAATTCCGCTAAAAAATATCGGCACGCCCACAAATGTTTTTACTACATCTGTTGTCTCGTAATATGGCACCATATCATCTTGACCAAGAGCATCCACAAAATTGACGATCTGTGGTTTCCCATTCAATGCAATTTGACTGACGACATCAGAACCGATTGGCAACCGTCTGTTTGTCATGAATTTTTCGCTATCGGTCACATACCCTTCGAGCACCAATTGTTGTTTCTCTCTATTCATCCAAAAAAGAGCAACTGTATGGGCAAATTGAGCATCCTTCACGACACTCAACACCCGTTGAATCAGCGTATTGAATTCGGCTCTCGGACTTTCCTCGGCATTTTCTCCGATGCCGGGAATTTCGATAAACTCATTTAATTCAAACACTGTTGTAGTTGTTTTTTCTGAATCCTTTTTTTCCAACGCTATATTGTCTTGCTCATGGTACATCGGTTGTGAATGTTCCGGCTCGTCAACATAATCAACTTGGTATTGCTTGCCGGTAACTTGAAAATCATCAAAAACGAGTTTCTTCATCCGAATATTGGACTCCTCTGATGTGAGAGAATGACGATCCTCATCTGCTGCTTGGATAAAAAATCCTCTGCGTTTCCCCACTCGTACAATCACATAAGCGATCAATGCTGCAGAAAACAATAAGAGCACTGCCTTCACGAATGTAGCTGAAAGGACAAGTCCCCATAAAAATGAAACGACGCCCACCACTACAATCAATTCCTCTGCAAACGTTAACGAATGCATCCAGGAAAAGAATGTGTTGAACCTTCGGGCGTCAGTCATTGAGTATCGAGAGTCTTATGGTTGCCCTCAAATTTCATTAAATTTACCTGTTTTGTGCTGAAAAGTCAACCAATCATTATAGATATTAATTGTTTCTAACCTGACACCGCTGACCGGATGTTTTATTATGATTGTAGTCGCCAATTGCTTGCGGCAGTATTTTTTTTTGCATAACTTTTTGCCATTGAGTCATATCTGCTTCATATCTTTTTAGTTGGAAGCGCCCATGAAAGCTGTTATCATGGCTGGTGGATTTGGCACACGTTTGCGACCTCTCACCAGCAACATTCCAAAACCGATGGTTCCAATGGTCAATAAGCCTATTATGGAACACATTGTTGAACTGCTCAAAACGCACAACATAAAAGATATCGTCTCCACGCTCTTCTATCAGCCGGATGCCATCACAGGCTATTTCGGAGATGGAAGCGCCTTCGGCATCAACATGCAATATCGCAAAGCAGAAGCGGATTACGGAACAGCGGGAAGTGTCCGTAATGCGAAAGATTTTTTAAACGAGCGTTTTTTAGTTATCAGTGGAGATGTTCTTACCGATTTTGATTTGACAGCCGCTCTTCGCTTCCATGAAGAGAAGAAAGCAAAAGCCACATTGCTGCTCACACGAGTTTCCAATCCGCTCCAGTTCGGAGTTGTCTTAACAAAAGAAGATGGGAAAATTGCACGTTTTCTTGAAAAACCATCGTGGGGAGAAGTGTTTAGCGACACGATCAACACAGGAATTTATATTATAGAGCCTGAGGTGTTGGATTTTATACCTGAAAAACAAGAATTTGACTTTAGTAAGAATCTCTTCCCCATTCTCTTGAAACGTGACCTTGGCATCTATGGCTATATCGCAAAAGGATACTGGAAAGATATTGGCAGTCTAAACGATTACCAGGACGCACACATGGATGCGCTTCGTGGTGATGTAAAATTACACATTGAGGGAACGAAGAAGGAAAATCTCACCCTTGGTGAAGGTACAACCGTTGAGACTGACCCGCGTCATCTTACAGGAACAAGTATCATTGGAAAGAACTGCCGGATACACAATGGAGCAGTTATCAGTAATTCTGTTATCAGCGACGATTGCGAAATTTTCCCCGGGGGTATCATTCGCAATTCAGTCATCTGGAAGAAATCGAAAATTGGCGCTCGTTCTGAATTATCGCTCGACGTCATCGGAGCCGGATGCACCATCAGTGACGATGTCGTCATCCTCGAAAATGTATTCATCGGTGATTCGTGTATTATTGGAAAACGGAGCAAACTACTCTCCAATATTAAAATATGGCCGGATAAAAGCATTGAAGACGGTTCTATCGTTACACGTAGTTTGATATGGGAAGATAGATGGTTGCGAGAACTTTTCACCGACGCCCGCGTCACCGGTCTTTCCAATATAGAAATCAGTCCTGAATTTGGCGCGAAATTGGGAGCTGCGTTTGGTGCACTCGTAGGAGCCGGAGCAACGGTCGTTACCAGCCGAGATTCAGACAATGTCTCCAGAATGATCAATCGCGCAATTATGTCCGGTCTCATGTCCGCTGGAGTTCATTGCACCGATCTACGCACAACATCGATTCCCATTGTCCGGCACGAATTACAAACCGGAAAAGAACGCGGCGGCATCCACGTTCGCAAATCCCCGTTCGACAGAAATAGTTCCGATATCATTTTTTTCGATTCACAAGGTAAAGACCTGCCTTCGAGCAAGACAAAATCCATGGAACGGCTGTTCTTCGGTGAAGACTTCAACCGCGCCCATCCAGATCAAGTCGGCTCGATCTCATTCCCGGAACGGACAACGGAAAGCTACATTCAGCGATTCTTGAAAACACTCAATACCGATGTTATTCAATCTGCAGGTCTGAAGTTGGTGATTGACTATTCGAACGGAATCGCTTCCACCATCTTCCCGAACATTCTTGGAAATATGAACGTTCAAGTGGTTGCTCTCAACGCATATCTCGACAGCCGAAAAATTACTCGAACAAAAGAAGAGTTTGACGAATCATTGCGTCAACTGGCATATGTTGTCACTTCACTGAAATATGATGTCGGTTGTATGCTCGATGCTGGGGCAGAAAAGATCTTTATCGTCAATGAGCAAGGAAATATTATCGATAATGACCGTTTGTTAACGCTGATGGTAAAATTCTTAGTGCTCGCCAAAAACGATATTACCAAGTTTGCCGTTCCCATTTCTGCAAGCGGGGAGATTGATCTCTTAGCAAAAGATTTTAATTTGGAAGTCGTTAAAACACGCGACAGCCACCTTGCACTGATGGATGCCGCAACCGACAAGCAGATCAAGTTCGTCGGCGGAACGAAGGGCGGATTTATCTTCAACGAATTCCTCTTTGCTTCCGATGGAATGTATTCTATTTCCAAATTGCTTGAATGCATCGCGATAACGAAAAAACGAATCGGTCAACTCGACAAAGAGACACCGCGACTCTATTTCGTCAAGAAAAATATCTCGTGCCCGTGGCACACGAAGGGACGCATCATGCGTAAGCTTACAGAGCAGTCGGAACGAATCCCTCGCGATCTGATCGAAGGGATCAAGCTCTATCCATCCGATCTCTGCGCGTACACATCAATCTTGTTGAGTCCCGATCGCGCACGGCCGATGTTTCATATTAACGCAGAATCCAGCGATGTGGTCGTAGCTGAGCGTCTTGCGAACGAATATGAGACCCTTATTCAACAGTGGATAGAAGGTGGGCAGCGGGAAGAATTGTAATTTCATTTGTATTTTGATAGAAATTCTGCAATCTTTGATGGTTCACTTCAAGTCGGAGGTGAACCTCTGCATTCCTTATGCGACTCTGGTAACTTGGAGACTTGAATGAAAATTACTGACATATTAAATGAATCGGTTGTGCGAACGAATCTTCCCGGCGCGACAAAGGAAGAAGTGATTAATGCGATGATCGAACTTGCCGGCACTCAGAAACAAGTTGCCGACAAAGAGCGCATGCGTACAGCGATTTTTGATCGAGAAAAAATAATGTCCACCGGAGTCGGATCGGGGTTTGCTATCCCGCACGGCAAAACGGACGCAGTGAACGACATCGTTGCAGCATTTGCGGTCACTGCACAGGCTATTGATTATCAATCATTGGATGATCAACCGGTACGGCTGATATTTCTCCTTGTGGGGCGTGATAATATGGTCGGCCCACACATCAAGCTCCTGAGTCGTATTTCTCGTCTGATGAACAAAGAAGATTTTCGGAAGCAACTCCTCGAAGCAGAAACACCTAAAGACATCCTCGAGATCTTTCGACAGGAAGAAGCTGACATTACAGAGGGATAGCTTCACCGACGTGTACATACTTCATATCAATACCCTGCTCATTAAAAATCGTTGACATTGCAGGAAGGGCTGCACATTTTGAAATTCCGTACGATAAAAGGCACAAAAGATATTCTACCCGATGAAATCGCCGGCTGGCAGCACGTTGAATCGGTTGTCCGCCGCGTGATGCACGACTTCAACTACCGGGAAATCCGCACTCCTGCATTCGAACAAACAGGTTTGTTCGCTCGCAGCATCGGTGAACTCACGGATATTGTCAGTAAGGAAATGTACACCTTTCTCGACCGAAGCGAAGAAAGTCTCACTCTCCGCCCGGAAGGTACCGCGGCGACACTACGCGCGTATATTCAAAATAATCTTGGCGAGCAATCACCACTGACCAAAGTGTATTACATCGGGCCGATGTTTCGACAGGAACGCCCCCAAGCCGGACGATTGCGGCAATTTCATCAATTCGGTGCGGAAGCACTTGGCGCATCGTCGCCGCTGCTGGATGTCGAAACGATGGTCTTGCCGCTGGAAATCTACAAACAGCTTGGCATTGATCGCTTTGCGCTCAAGATCAATTCTGTAGGATGTGAGAAGTGTCGCCCGGCATACAAGCAGCTTCTGCAAACAGAGCTGCGCAAAGTATTCTCCCAGCTTTCCCCGGACAGTCAGGCACGGGTCGAACAAAACCCGCTTCGTGTCCTCGACTCCAAAAATGAAAAAGACCGCGAGCTAACGAACAACATGCCGCTCATGAGCGAACATTTCTGTGAAAAATGCGCTTTACACTTTGCATCGGTTCGGTCGCTCCTCGAAGCACTTTCTATTGCATATGAAGTGGATGGACGGCTCGTCCGCGGACTAGATTATTATACAAAGACTGCTTTTGAAATCACGAGCACTGCGCTTGGTTCGCAAGACGCTCTTGCAGGCGGTGGCAGATATGATTTGCTTATTGAAGAGCTTGGCGGTAAATCAACACCGGGAGTTGGATTCGCTGCAGGGATCGAACGACTCTTGATGGTGCTCTCCAAACTCGGGAAAAGTAAACAAACGCGAGCTACTCCGATTCTTTACTTCATTGGATTAGATGAGCCGGCTCGTATATGGGCATTTCTGAAAGCGAATGAGTTGCGCCGGCAGGATATCTGCGCCGAGGTGGACTATCTTGGACGAAGTGTTAAATCCCAAATGAGAGAAGCGAATCGCCAACAGGCGCACTATGTAATTGTAGTAGGTGAGCAAGAGTTGAAGACCAAAGCTGCCAAATTGAAAAATATGCGCACCGGTGAAGAAACTTCCATTTCACTCGATGACATCAAGATTCCCTCCTGACTATGACAAGCAAGAAAAAGCGAGATCCGGATTACACACTAAACATCTTCCATCATTATGATGAGAAAACCAAGCGAGACGTTGTAGTATTTCTCGTTCAGACGACAAAAATATTTGTCAGCTTCCGCTATGAGATTCTATTAGAAGATGAAATTGTCGGCAGAGAGATTCATCTCCGTGTCAAAGGACTTCATGTTCCTGAATTGTTGATGCCGCAATCAGGTCCCGCACAAGGACGGCGTGACTATACGCACCTTGAGGGAACGTATCATCTCGTTGTGACAAAACAAGATAAGACTGTGAATGAATTCTCCGTACACATTACACCGGAATCTGTCGATATCAAGCAAAAACCAAAAACCCCGTTTATCATAATTTCGAATGATCCTTTGAATCTTGCTTAATTTGAAGATTGTGTGATTAATTTTAATTGATCTTTTATGTGTCCACGACTTTTCCAAATTGGTCCTTTTACTGTTTATGGTTATGGATTGATGCTTGCACTCGGATTCATCGGCGGAAGCTATCTGTTTGTCAGGGAATTCAAACGCCGCAAACTTGATCCAAACATCGCTAACAATATCACACTCATTGCCTTAGTTGCTGGAGTTGCAGGCTCGAAGATATTATATTTGATCGAAAATTGGTCTTCGTTTATCCTTGACCCTATCGGCATGACATTCAATCCCGGCGGTTTGACGTACTACGGTGGATTTATCCTTGCAACTTTATCCATTTATATGTATGGAAATAAAAAAGGAATAAAATTTTTTACTATCGCCGATGCCATAGCACCCGGTCTGATTCTCGGTTACGGAATCGCTCGCATTGGATGTCACCTTGCCGGCGACGGCGATTACGGTTTCCCGACGACTCTTCCGTGGGGAACAAATTATTCCAACGGAACTTACCCTCCTTCAGTTGCATTTCAAAATTTTCCTGAAATTACCGGCCAATTCCCTGGAGGGATCGTTCCAAATAATATTCCTTGTCACCCAACACCAGTGTACGAATTCATCCTCTGTGCATTGATCTGTTGGTTTCTCTGGAGCATCAGGAAGAAAACAACACCGACCGGCAAGCTCTTTATGATTTATTTGATGTTGGCAGGCATTGAACGGTTTATCATAGAGTTTCTTCGTCCTAATCCAAGAATTATTTTCGGTTTAAGCGAAGCACAACTTATCTCAGTGGTACTCATCGCGCTGGGACTTTTTGGCTGGCGAAGGTTCACCACGTCGGCCCAAACATCAAAAGTAAAGTAAAATGGACAACCTTATAGTTGGCAGGCAGCCTGTTTTAGAAGCGCTCAAATCGCGTCAACCTATTGAGAGAATTTTGATTTTGCATGGTACATCCGGCAGCCATATTGATCAAGCAAAACAGCTTGCACGGAAGCTTGCTATTCCTGTAAAAGAAACAGACAAAGAGCGTTTTGCTGAACTCGCCGACGACACTCAGGCGCAAGGTATCATTGCAATAATCGATTCCTACCGATATGTCGAGATAGAGGAAATTTTTGCCATCGCTCAGAAAAAGAATGAATCGCCATTTATTCTTGTTCTCGACGAAATTGAAGACCCGCACAATCTCGGCGCACTGATTCGTTCTGCAGAATGTGCCGGTGTCCACGGGGTTATTATTCCGCTGCACAATGCCGCATCAGTAAATTCTACAGTTGTAAAAACATCGGCTGGCGCCACGGCACATCTTCCCATTGCGCGTGTCACCAACATCGCACAAACACTTGATGAGTTGAAGAAAGCCGGAGTTTGGATTGTAGGAACAGAAATGAAAAATGACAAGCTCTATTATGATCACGACTACCGCGGCTCACTTGCCATCGTCATCGGGAATGAAGGAAAAGGCATACGCCGATTGGTTAAAGAAAAATGCGACTTCTTGGTGAACATACCGATGCACGGAAAGATTGAATCGCTGAATGCGTCTGTGGCGGGTGCATTAGTGATGTTCGAAGCGGCAAAGGGAAGATTACAGAACTCAAAGTAAGTATGATCCAACAGTAACACAAAAGCCTGTCATTGCAAGTCCTGCGTTTTGTGTAGAACGCTGCAATCCGAACATTCAAACACTTCTCCAAGAACCTCGCTTAGCAGATTGCCGCGTTATTCATTCAACTTCGAGTGATTCAATCCTCGAAATGACTTTTCCTTATTTATGACCTTCGGAAAAGAAAAACGTGTTTTCCTCGTAGGGACGTTTAATTAAACCTCCCTATAAAAGCCCTCCTTGATTTTCTCACCCCGACCAATAACAAAATGGCCATTTTTCATTCACCCCCTTCTTCTTCCTCATCCTTCATCAATCCATACCGTTTCATTTTAGTATAGAGATGGCTACGCTGGATTTCCATTGCCTCGGCGGCTTTGGTGATGTTCCAGTTGTGTATTTCCAACTGTTTTTTTATAAATGCCGCTTCTGCTCGTTCTTTGAAATCCTGAAACGTCCCGGTGATCTCAAGCGACCCTGTCACTACTTTACCGGGTGTTTCTCCAAATGCATCGAGCACGGAAATATCAATCGCTGTTCCAGGCGAAAGGATGACGAGTCGTTCGACAGCATTACGAAGTTCACGTACATTGCCGGGCCAATCTTTCTGCATAAGAACATTGAGTGCTTCGCTGGATATCGATTTCTTTGCAATGCCATTTCTCGTGCAGACATCATCGATAAATGAATGTACAAGAATTGAAATGTCATCACGGTGTTCGCGTAACGCGGGAGCATGAATCGGAATAACATTCAGCCGATGGAAAAGATCCTTCCGGAAATGTTCTTTAGCGATTTCTTCGTCTAATTTCTTGTTGGTCGCAGCCAGAACGCGAACATCGACAGCAATAAGTTTGTTGCTGCCGACACGCTCCACTTTCCCTTCTTCCAAAGCCCGCAGCACTTTTGCTTGTGCCTGCAGGCTCATATCACCAATCTCATCCAAAAAAATTGTTCCACCGTCCGCTTGTTCAAATTTTCCAATGCGCTGTACCGTTGCACCAGTAAAAGAACCTTTTTCATGACCAAATAATTCGGATTCAATCAGCTCTGAAGGGATTGCTGCACAGTTCACTTCTACAAACGGTTTCGCCGCCCGTTTGCTTCCGCGGTGAATGGCCCGAGCAATCAGCTCCTTCCCAGTTCCATTCTCACCGGTTATGAGCACACGCGCATCGGTAGGTGCCACCCGATGAATGACTGCAAGGATTTCTTTGATCTTCTCGCTTTCACCGAGGATGCATCGTTTTCCTTCCACATGCTCCTGCAGTTTTTCGTACTCTTCAGCAAGTTTTGCATGCTGCAATACATTGCGGATGGTCACAAGAAGTTTGTCTCGGTCAAGCGGCTTGGAGAGAAAATCAAACGCACCAAGTTTGGTTGCCTCCACTGCTGTCTCAACGGTGCCGTGACCGGAGATCATCACAACCGGAAGCTTTTCATTCTTCTGTCGAATCTTCGTCAGCACTTCGATGCCATCCATGCCGGACATTTTCACATCTAACAAAACGACATCCACAGGGAAGCGGTCAAGTTTTTGTATTCCTTGTTCACCATTCTCGGCAAATTCAACTTCATAATGTTCGTACTCGAGAATCATTTTGAGCGAATCGCGTACAGATTTGTCGTCATCGATAATAAGAATAGTTTTCATAGAGGCTTTCTGTTGTCAGGTATTACCATTCAACACTATGAGTCGTATCTATTTACGGTCTTCATATTGAAAAGTCAAGTAGTCGGAAGGCAAGAGGGTCGTCACGACCAACAAATCTCGTCCGAAGCTTTCCCCTTGTTTGTTGGCATGCTTATCGCGTGGATCATCGGTGCCACCAACAATGAATATTGGTTCTCCCCATTCAATAAAGTCGCCTACTGCTTTTGCAAATTGCGGTGCTTCGGATGTATAGGAAAGATAGGCGGATCCAAAAAAATGCTGAAGTTTATCTCGATCCCCTCCATGAGTAGTCGGTGAATCCGAGTAAACATGAGTGGGAAGATGTTTCATACGAGCAAAAAAGACACTATCCTTTTCGAACGTAAGAGGCACTTTCAGCGGATTGACAATTGGCATTATAAAATCGACCGTACGATGTTCTAATACCGCCAAAAAGGAAAGAAACAACGCGCGGGCAATGTTGTAGTCTGCTATCTTGAGCGACTTCAGATATATGGCATCGATAGTACGCATATCGCCGCATTGATTCCGCAAAACCTGAAACCGCTCATCGAGTATATATTGTCGAATATGCTTGGTGTCAATGATTATCTGAGGCGTGAAAATTTCTGAAAGAAATATGCCAATTGAAAAATCTTCGCTGTTCCCTTCATCGAAGTCCCACGAAAGTCCATCCGGACTTTTTTCATCATTGCATTGAGCATGTGCCTCGAATAAAAACATTATAAGAAGAAAAAGTGTAAGCACGAGTGCGAGCTTGAGAGGGGATATAAGTTTCATGGGGGCCCACTCATTTTATCGTTATTTGAAATGAAGAATGAGTTCTTGGGCTACATCGTACGGTGTAAGAGATCGGGAAAATACTTGTTCAATGTGCTCTGTTAAATAAGCGGCACGCTCGGAAGTCCAAAAATCAAAATGCCACTGCTCATTGATAATTTCATGAATACGCTGCTCTAGTTGTATTTTACGCCGTTTGACAAGTGTATTGGAAGTTTGGAGAAAACTGCGATGTTGATCTATCATCGTAACAACTTCAGCAACACCTTTACCCTCATGGGCCTGTGTCTTTACAATACGTACTAGCCAATCTTGTCGGCTGTGCGGACGGAGCCCAAGAATAAACTCAATGGAAGTCATCGTCTGGTCAGCGCCTGGACGATCCGCTTTGTTCATCACAAATAGATCGGCAATTTCCATCAATCCTGCTTTCATCGCCTGAATACCATCGCCGGATTCAGGGACCAGAACTACAACGGTCGTGTCAACGGCGTGCGCAATATCAAGTTCCGATTGACCCACGCCGACAGTTTCCATCAGAATAATATTATATCCCGCGGCATCGAGAATATCTGCTGCCTCTTTTGCTTTCTTGCTCAATCCGCCGAGGCTTCCGCGAGATGCCATACTGCGGATGAACACACCTTCATCCAATTCAACATCAGACATACGCACACGATCGCCTAAGAGTGCTCCGCCTGTAAACGGACTTGTCGGATCAACGGCGATGACGCCTACTTTACAGTTCTGTGTTCGATAGTATTTCGCGAGTTCATTTGTCAGCGTGCTTTTACCTGCGCCAGGCGGACCGGTAATCCCTATCCGATACGCATTACCAGTTCGGGGAAACAGAGCGCGTAGAACATCGGTACACTCTTTTGCCTCATTCTCAACAAGCGAGATTGCTTGTGCAACGGTACGTGGATCATTGTGTATGATCCGATCAACCATATTATCGGTTGAAATCACTTCTGTTGGGAAATCTTCTTCTTAAAATATTCTGCCGTCAGCCGCAAACCTTCATCTAACTGGACAGTAGGACGCCAGCCAAGTTCTTGCTCAATTCTTTTAAAGCTGATGACACTACGCTGTTGCTCTCCAGCTTTCGCCGGAGCATGTTGTTCAGGGCAGGATGGATTGAGATGACTTCGTAGTTCGTAAAACAGTTTGTTCACATCGCTTTCTATGCTCGTGCCAACATTATAGATAGCAGACCCGTCGTGCTTCAATGCTAACAGATTAGCTTTCACAACATCACCAACGAAAGTGTAGTCGCGCGTCTGCTTTCCATCGCCATTGATCAAGGGTCTTTCACCCTTCAACATCGTATTGCAGAAAATGGCAACAACACCGGCTTCGCCGTGAGGGTTCTGGCGCGGACCATACACATTAGCATAACGAAGAATGATATGATTGATACCGTAGACAGCTTTGTAGAAAAATAAGTATTTTTCTGTACAGAGCTTCGTAATGCCGTAAGGAGAAAGTGGACGCATCGGATGTTCTTCATCGGCAGGGAAATAATCCTGCTCACCGTAAATTGCGCCGCCGGTGGAAGAGAAGATAATTTTCTTAATTCGGTGCTTGCGTGCAGATTCGAAAAGATTGAGTCCACCAAGGACATTGACAGAAGCATCGAACTTCGGATCAGCAACCGACCGTCGTACATCCATTTGTGCGGCATGGTGATTCACGATATCAATCTTTTCTTTCTGAAACACGTCTTCCAATTTTTCACTTCGGATATCAAGTTGATAGAAAACAGCCTTCGGGTTGATATTTTCCAGAATCCCTCCAGACAAATTATCTACAATAACAACATGGTGTCCTTCGGCGACGTACGCATCCGCGATGTGCGATGCAATAAATCCTGCTCCACCTGTGATAAGAATATTCAAAACGATTCCTTATTGCTTATTATTTTGTTTCGTTGTATGTAAATACTTGAGTGCTTTCTTGCCGATGTCGCTGCGATAATAAGTGCCATCAAACGTAATTTTTTCTACGGCACGATATGCGTTTCGAATCGTTTGGTCCAGTTCGTTATTATAACCAATCGCTGTCACACCAAGAACACGTCCGCCGGAAGTTACGATTTTACCGCCGTCTTTCCGAGTACCTGCATGAAACACAACAACGCCATCTTCCATCTTGATGTTTTCGAGTCCTAAAATTTGTTTGCCGGACTGATATTCGTCCGGATATCCTTGCGAAGCCATCACGACACACACAGCGGTTGCTTGATGCATTTTCACTTTCGACGGGTCGAGCCGGCGTTCCGCGATAGAGAGAAATATCTCCGCTAAATCTCCATCAATGAGGGGAACAACAACTTGCGTTTCCGGATCGCCGAAACGGCAATTATATTCGAGCACTTGAGGCCCATCGGCTGTCATCATTAATCCAATATAGAGACAACCGCGATAGGGAGATCCTTCACTCTTCATACCGCCAAGTGTTGGCCGAACAACTTCGCGTATGACGCGCTGGAGAATTTCTTCGGTCACGATCGGTGCCGGAGCATATGCTCCCATGCCGCCGGTATTCTTTCCAAGATCGCCATCGAGAATGCGTTTGTGATCTTGCGCAGATGAAAGTGGGACAAAATGCTCGCCATCGGTAAGGATAAAAATAGACGCTTCTTCACCAACGAGAAATTCCTCTACGACAATCCGATCACCCGCGTCACCAAAAGCCCGATGCAAAACGATATCATCCAGCGCAACGAGTGCTTCCTGCCGATCTTTACAGATAATGACTCCCTTGCCAGCTGCAAGACCGTCAGCCTTCACTACCATCGGCGGATCAAGTGTGTTGATATATTTTTTCGCTGCTTCATATTCAGCCGCTGCAAAGTTACGGTATTGGGCGGTTGGAATGTGATGTCGCGTCATAAAATCCTTGGAGAAAACTTTACTCCCTTCCAATTGGGCGGCGGATTTGCTTGGACCGAAAACTTTGAATCCATTTTCTTCAAAAGTATCTACGAGTCCTTCTACAAGGGGCTGCTCAGAACCAACAACCGTCAGATCTATTCTTTTTTCTTTCGCAAATTTTAACAACCCTTTGACATCCGTCGGTGGTAATTGCACAAGTGTGGCAAGTTGTTCGATGCCGGCATTACCGGGGGCACAAAAAATGCTTCTTACTTGAGGACTCTGACGAAGCTTCCACACGAGCGCATGCTCTCTTCCTCCTGAACCGATAACAAGAAGATTCATGCAGATTGTTCCTTCACGGTGATAATACCGGCACGATCATAATCCATCAATGATTCGAACAGTTTTGCCAATTCGCCGGTCAGCACAAGTCGATTGAATTTTGAAGAAAAGGCACTCGGCATTCGTTCCAACTTTTTATGTTCGAATCGATTGAACTGCTCAAGAATGGCTTGTTCATGCGCTGCAACATCTTTCAGTGGAACACACATCGCTGCACCGCATTCATGAATAAGCTGCTTGGTGTATCCCTCAACCAAAGACGCAATCATGGGTTTACGTGTACCAAAATATTCATACAGTTTTCCAGGCGTTTGATAGTCATTATCGATAACAAACCAGAGGAGGTCAGACTCGGAAAGGTACTTAACACAATCGCGATGCGGAAGATAGCCGAGAAAATTCACCGCATCCTGCAAATCCAAACGCTTCACAAGTCGTTTATCTTCTTCACGTGCATTGCCGATCAGATTTATCTCAATACGTCCCCGAATTCTTGGATTCGCCCGCAAAACGTTAGCAAGCGCCCGTAAAAAAACTTCAGGACTCCTCTCGGCATAAAATGTACCTGCGTGTGCAATCTTCATTCGCACCGGTCGAATCCGCTTCTCGCTGACCGTCGATGGAAAATCTTCTGGATCAAATCCTTGCGATATGATGGTCACTTCGTTGTACCTCACAAATGGATACCGCCGAAGAATGCTCTCCTTTACTCGCCGATGCGTTACGATCACACGGTCGGCTGCTTTCAACACTCGCTTTTCCAAATGCTTGTGCCAAAACCGGTGTAATGGCGTGGGGAAGTATTTAAACGGATACTCCAGCCATGCATCCCGATATTCCACAACAAGCGGAATTTCAAACTTCCGTTTCAATGCAACACCTATCAAAAAATCTGTCTGCGGCGGTGCAGTTGCAAAAATCAAATCGAACTGCTCCTGCTCAAGCAAACCAGAAGCTACTTTTACAGCAGTAATTTTCCAACCTATTTTAGTATCAGGAATGAAGAACAAATCACCGAGGAATTGTAATATCTTCCGCATTCGTTCGGATGGCATTTTAACGATTCCTCGCTTCTTGAACAAGTGATTGGCATCGTATGAATGTGTACGGATAATCTTCACACCGGCTTCTTCTGCTTCCTTCAGCAACGTATCATCAAATGCGTAATATCCTGTCGGTTCAACTGTGAGCACGGATGGCTTCCAACCGTATTGAGGCAGAAACTTCGCGAACTTCACCGTTCGCTGCACACCACTTAATCCCATCGGAGGAAAATAATAAGCAATAAGCAGGACTTTTCTAAATCCGTCGTTCATCATAGTTCACACTATAATTAATTCTTTGGAAGATGTTGTCAGCACATCGCAGCCATTTTCGCGAACAACAATATCGTCCTCAATCCGCACACCGCCGCCGCCCGGAATATAAATTCCCGGTTCTATCGTCACCACATTGCCCGTTTGGAGTATTGCTGTGCTGAGCGCAGAAAGTCGCATGGGCTCATGGACTTGAATGCCAAGTCCGTGACCAAGTGAGTGAATAAAATATCGTCCATAGCCAGCTTGCCGAATATATTTCCGCGCAACCGCATCAACAGAACGGGCCGCAACGCCATTGTGCACAGTATCGATCGCTTTCTTCTGTGCCTCAAATACAATTTTGTATATCTTTTTCATTTCAACCGACGGTTTCCCAACAGCAATAGTTCTTGTAAGATCGCTATGGTAGCCGCAATATCGGCAGCCGAAATCCAGAACCACCATTTCACCGCGCCGGATAATTTTATCAGATGCCCTTGCATGGGGTAGTGCACCGCGTTCACCGCTTGCCACGATGGGATCGAAGGCATCACACTCTGCGCCGTACTTTCGATGCCAGTAGCTGATTTCTGCAGCAATATCACATTCGCGTATGCCAGGTCGGATCAGCGCCAATATTTTCTTGAACACCTTATCGGTAATTTGCGCAGCATATCGGATGAGTGCTATCTCCCCATCATCTTTTACCGCAGTTACAGTTTCGAGAATCCTCGTTGCTGGTGTAAAGTGTCGACCAGGCAGAAGTTTTTTTAGACTCTTCATATCTGCTACTGAAACATATTCACTCTCGAACCCGATGCGTACCTCTTTAGGAATCAGCGATTTTTCTGTGATGAGTGGAAAGAGACGCTGCTTCGCAATGATGATGGTGAAGCCGTCAACTTCTTGCGGCGCTTGAGATTTATATCGTCTATCCGTGATAAAAAATTGTTTTTCCGGAGTAATCACACATAGCCCGCTGGAGCCGGAGAAACCTGTTAGATAACGAACGTGAGCCATTTCGGTTACAAGCAATGCTTGAAGCCGAAGCTCTGTCATCGCTGTGCGAACTGCGGTAAGCCGTCGGTGAATCATCGAGAGATTAGAGATGGTAATTCGGTGCCTCTTTTGTAATGGAAACATTGTGCGGATGGCTCTCGCGCAGTCCGGCTTCTGTCATCCGTATGAACTGCGCTTTCTTTTTCATTTCAGCAATAGTGCGGCATCCGCAATATCCCATGGCAGCACGCAATCCTCCAATCATCTGATAAACTGTATCAGCAAGATTTCCTTTGAAAGGCACGCGTCCTTCAATTCCTTCAGGTACTAATTTTTGTATGTCGTCTTCTGTATCCTGGAAGTAGCGGTCTTTGCTTCCCTTTTTCATTGCCTCAAGCGATCCCATACCGCGGTACATTTTATAACTACGTCCTTCATAGAGCACTTTTTCACCGGGACTTTCATCTATACCTGCGAACAATCCGCCGATCATTACCGTATCTGCACCGGCAGCAATAGCTTTAGCAATATCCCCGGTCTGTCTGATCCCACCATCCGCAATGATCGGAATCTTTGCCTTTGTCGCTACTTTTGCACATTCCATAATTGCCGTCACTTGCGGAACGCCAACACCCGCCACAACACGCGTTGTGCAGATGGATCCCGGTCCAATGCCGATCTTTACTGCATCTACACCTGCATTGATGAGATCTTTCGTCCCTTCAGCTGTAGCGACATTGCCGGCAATCAACTCCACATCAAATTTTGCTCGCACTCGTTTGACCATCTCGATAACACCACTCGAATGTCCATGAGAAGTGTCCACGACCACAACGTCCACACCGGCAGCGACGAGTGCTGCAATTCGATCAAGTGTATCAGAGGTTATTCCTGCTGCTGCGCCAACGCGCAAACGCCCAAGTTTATCTTTACATGCATTCGGATTGCGTTTTTTCTTCTGAATATCTTTGAATGTTATAAGACCGCGCAACTTCCCGTTTTTGTCAACAACCGGTAATTTTTCTATGCGATGTTTTTGGAGAATCACTTCCGCTTCTTCCAGCGTCGTACCTACCGGCACAGTAATTAAATCACCCGTAGTCATCACTTTTGAGATAATGAGATCGAGGTTCGGTTGAAAACGTAAATCGCGGTTCGTGAGAATGCCTACGAGATTTTCCTGATTCACGATAGGTATACCTGAGATGCTGTACTTTCGCATCACGTCCAATGCCTCGCGGACGGTTTGATGAGGTGAGAGCGTAATGGGTTTCTGGATCATGCCGCTTTCAGAACGCTTTACACGGTCCACTTCCTCCGCCTGACGCTCGATTGTCATATTCTTATGGAGAATACCGATGCCGCCTTCGCGCGCCATGGCAATTGCCATCTCGGCTTCCGTCACCGTATCCATCGCCGCACTGAGGAGAGGAATATTAAGTTCGATATTCCGGGTCAGCTTCGTGCAAAGATTTGTTTCGCGCGGGAGGATCGACGATTTTGCAGGTACCAGCAGCACATCGTCGTAGGTTATCGCTTCACCAATGATTTTTTTGTTAGGCATAGTAATAAGGTTATTTGTTTATTAAAATCGAATGACAAAATTCCTGTTCTGAATTTCATCACGGAAACTTCCTTGGAAGGATAAGTGATGTCTCGCTTATACCGAGTAAACAACCGTGCGATTAATTTTGCTAAAAAAATTAGGCAATAATCGACGCAAAAGCAAGAAAACGATGGCTGGTATAAATATAGAAAAGCCGGCTTCTCGATCAACCTCACCATGAGTGATCAAATACCGGCTCTACAAGAAGGAGTTTTGGGAATCTTGAGTTTATTCCCAATTGTTGTTACGAATTATGAAATAGAAAGTTGCACAATAGATGAGATTTTTTTACTTAAGATGATCTATTCGGGAGAATCCCACCGTGGCACTTGAATGTTATATCGCTTGATCTTAAGATAGAGCGTCTTTGGTGTAATGCCCAATGCCTTTGCAGTTTTGACACGATTCCAATGGAGATGTTTCAATGTACGTTCGATATGAAGTTTTTCAAGATCCTCAATGGTAACGAGAGTCTCTGCCTGTGGGAGTTCAGAGAGAGCTGCGGACTGAGGAGGTGCAGCACTCAATGCAACATTCATCCATAAATCTTTTGGTTCCACTACATCGGCATGGCTGAGAGCAATTGCGCCTTCAATGACATGCTCAAGTTCACGGACATTACCCGGCCAATCATAGATCATCAACACTTGCAACGCTTCCGGGCTGAGGTGTTTCGTTTTTGTTTTTCGGGCAAGAAAACTTTCTACAAGAAGCGGAATATCTTCTTTACGTTCTTTGAGATTAGGCAAACGGAGACTCACGACATTCAATCGATAGAGTAAATCCTCGCGGAACCGATTCTCTTTTACTTCTTCCTGTAAATTTTTATTTGTTGCCGATACGACACGAACATCCACCGTTCGAGTGTTGGTTCCTCCGACTCGGCGAAACTCACCTGTCTCAAGAAAGCGAAGAAGTTTTGGCTGAGTAGTTACACTGATATCACCGACTTCATCCAGGAACAACGTGCCGCCATCAGCAACTTCGACAAGTCCTTGTTTCGTCTTTATGGCACTTGTGAAAGATCCTTTTTCATGTCCGAACAGTTCACTTTCCAAGAGCTGGTCCGGCATCGCAGCACAGTTGACAGCGATAAACGCCTGATTCTTCCTCATACTATGCTGATGAACAAGCCGTGCAAAAAGTTCTTTGCCCGTGCCGCTCGCTCCTTGAATCAATACAAATGCTTCGCTCGACGCTAACTTGATCGCCTTGTTGACGACATCTTTGAATATTTGGCAATCACCAATCAACTCAACCGGACGGGCGAGCTGATTCACTTCCTTTTCGATGAGTAGTTGTTTGTGTTCGAGTGCACGTCGGACTGTCGCAATAAGTTCAGCCGTTTCGTATGGTTTGCTGACAAAATCGTACGCTCCAAGTTTTGTCGTCTCAATGGCAGTTTTAACATCCACGATATTCGTCAGCATAATGACTTGTGTAGCCGGAGCATGTTCTTTGATATGCTTCAGTACTTCGACTCCGCTGATGCGTGGCATCTTGACGTCGAGCAAGACAACATCGTACACTTTTGCTTGTATAAGATTGATGGCGTCTGAGCCGCTCAGCACGGTATCAACTTCGAACTCCGGCAGATCTTCCAGCTCAGTTTTGACAAGATAGGTTATCGATTCTTCGTCATCAACGACTAGAATCCGATGTTTTTTTGACATAGCGGCAAGGCTCCCTTGCCAGCTTTATGTACTAGTAAGAACTCTTTCGACTGTGGTAAGCAGATCGACGAGATCGTAGGGCTTACTTACGAAATCTTCTGCGCCAAGTTTTTTCGACTCGATCGCATTCTTGAGGTCAGCAAAACCTGTTAACATAACGACCTTGGTTTTGGGCCAGCGGTCCTTGACAAATTTTAGAACTTCAAATCCATCAACATTGGGCATTTTAATGTCCAAGAGGATAAGATCAAAACCTTTTGTTGTTAAAATATTGATAGCATCTTGTCCGTCGGCGGCATTGGTGACTTGATACCCTTCGCCTTCTAATTCTGCACTCAGGACAACACGAAGCGCTTCTTCATCATCAACAACCAAAATTCTGTTTTTTGCAGGCATAGCCAAGCTCCTTGCGGAATGTCTGTTTTCGATTAGAAAACCGATATCATCATTGATTCTTAATCGATATTAGCTCTGCTGATTATAGGAAGAATACTTTTGAAAAGCAACTTCTACAATGAGAAAGCTTTGATATTTCATATTTAAGAATATTTTACTCCTGCATGGACAAATCTGTGATTGAATATTATGAGAACTTATGGTACAATAAGTCTGTATGAGTACTGTTGATTCGAATAACGCATCAAATCCCGTGCGCATCCTTATGGTAGATGATGACGTTGCATTTTCCAGGGTTGTTCGGGCTATTCTTCAACTCTACCGACAGCGCACATTCATCATTACATGGAAGGAGTCCGTCGAAAGTGCACTTGTTGAAATCGAACAAAATCAAGAGATAGATCTCATTCTCGTAGATTATTACTTCCCAACTTCTAACGGCTTGGAATTCTGCTTGCAACTGGACCAAATGGGGCGTTCCATTCCCATTATCTTTTTAACTGGCTCCCGTGACTTCAAACTCGCCGTGGAAGCAATGAAACTCGGAGTTGAAGATTACCTGCTGAAAGAAGACCTAGATCAAGCCTATTTACCACGAACCATCCTTAGCATTCTTGACCGCGTTCACGTACGCAAGCACAAACTTGCGGTTGAAAAGAGATTGGCGATGGCTGAGAACCGTGCCCAAGCAATTCGCGAGCTGGTTGTCACGGTCTGCCATGAGTTCAACAACCCATTGGCGGCAATTAAAATCAGCTTCGACCTCCTTCAGCGTCAAACCGTGGAGATAGTTGCGCCAGAAATAATGAGGTCTTTTGAGAGCCGTTTTAATACCATTGATTCAGAAATCAAACATTTGCGCGATTTGAACTTCGAGAAAATTGATTTCCATGAGGAGAAGACATCCAACTCTCAAGAGACTCCGTAAATCTTGCATCTCTGTCTATTTTTTGCTATACTTTGAGTAGTTCAATGGAATAGAATGAATCCTTGCCAGTGGTTGTAACATAGATCGAGATGCTTGCAAACAAGAAATTAATAATCGCTCTTCCTGCAAATAAAAAACATAGAGAGTTTTAGAAAGTGTCCCGCCCAATAAGCGGGACACTTTTTTTTGTATATGAGCTTACATGTGACCGATATTGTACAAGCGTTTGAAGAATGGGCACCGAGGTGGGTAGCATGGGAGAGAGATAACGTAGGCCTGCAAGTTGGAGACCAACTGCAAAATGTCACAAAAATTTTGGTTACGCTTGACGTAACGAAACAAATTGTTGCCGAGGCAATCGCAAGAAAAACTGAACTGATCATCTCACATCACCCGCTTCTCTTCCGACCGCCATCGTCAATCACGATGAGTGATGCTGTCGGTGAGTTAATTTTGAAGCTTGCACAACACAAGATTTCCCTTTTTTCTGCGCATACGAATCTAGATTTTACACAAGGCGGAGTAAGCTTCGAACTTGCAGAAACACTCGGATTGGAAAACATTCGATTTCTCTCGCCATTAAAAAATTCACTGGCAAAAATTGCTGTCTTTATTCCGGAAGGTCATGTTGAGCACGTGATGCACGCAATGACACGGGCAGGAGCCGGTATGATAGGTAAGTATTCATCATGCTCATTCGGTACAAAAGGCACAGGAAGTTTCCGCGGCTCTCCATCATCCAATCCTTTTAGAGGAAAACGCCAAAGTCTGGAATTTGTCAAAGAGACAAGGCTCGAGATGATTACGCCGCGCGCAGGCGTGAACGGAGTGATCGCTGCCATGAAAACAGTGCATCCCTATGAAGAAATTGCGTACGACATCTATAATGTTGAAAATCCGAATCCCAATTTCGGAATGGGTGCATTCGGCACATTGTTAAAGCCACAGCCGCTAGGAACATTTTTAAAGTTCGTCAAGCGAACACTGGGCAGCGGAACGTTGCGTTTCACAGGCAGAACAACAAACGAAGTCCAGAACATAGCGGTCTGCAGCGGGGCCGGCTCGGACCTTCTGTCCGATGCCATTGCCGCAAAGGCAGATGTATTTATCACTGCGGACGTGCGATATCATGCGTTTCACACAGCGGCAGGCAACATTGCCCTTGTAGATGCAGGCCACTGGGAAACTGAACAAATTGTTTTAAAACCTATTGCGGATCGAATTCGCGCTGTCGCCCGAAAGGCGAACGAGCCTTTAACCGTTTGGATCACCAAACATATAACGAACCCGATTCAAACGATGTAAACTGTTAGATTATTGAGAGGAGTAACCGTTGGAAAATCGATTACGATTGTTGTACTCATTACAGTTGGTTGATTCCAATCTTGATGAGCTCCAGGAAATGAAAGGCGATTTACCGAAAATCGTAGCCGAATTATCGGAGACTATAAAAGGCAAACTCGCACAAAGGAAGGAACTTGATGACATCTTAAAAAAATCGATCGTCAATCGAGACAAAGCAGATGTGGACATACTGTCTCTCAAAGAGAAGATCGAGAAATATAAAACCCAGCAGTTTCAAGTGAAAACCAACAAACAATACGATGCATTGGCACGAGAGGTCGATCACGCTCAGGAGAAGATCACAAAACTCCAAAGAGAGATGGACGGTCTGGAAGGTAAAGCTGAATTTGCGAAGGAGGATGCAGAGAAACTTCGACCTGAGATTGAAACATTGCAGGCAGAATTTGCAGATCGCAAGAAAGAACTCGCTGCCGTCAACAAAGAACACGAAGACGAAGAGTTGAAACTCCAGCACCAACGCGAGAAGATTGTCAGTCGCATCTCGAAAACAGATTACCAGATGTACGACCGAATCCGTAAGGCAAAAGAGGGACGTGCCATTGTTCAGGTACAGCGAAATTCCTGCGGCGGATGCTTTAACCGCGTGACACCACAGAGAGTACTGGAACTGCGGAAAAATTCAACTCTCATCACATGTGAACGATGCGGCCGCGTACTCGTTTCGGATGAGATAGTTGAAAGTGCAAAGAAATCTGTATGACCATACTCGCCTACACGGATGGTGCATCACGCGGTAATCCTGGTGAAAGCGGAGTTGGCATCGTACTGAAGGATGAACTTGGCAATGTGATTGGATCACATTTTGGCTACATTGGACAAGCAACAAATAACATCGCCGAATACACGGCTCTTGCTACTTGTCTAAAGCTCGTGAAAGAAATTGAATGCGACCACCTTGTCGTCCATTCCGACAGTGAGTTGATGGTGCGTCAAATAAACGGCCAATACAAAGTGAAGGATGAAGGATTGAAGAAACACTTCCTACACATCCAAAAAATTCTTACGGCATCACCATTCCAATTTGCAATTAAACATGTGCCACGAGAAGAGAACCGTGAAGCAGACCAATTGGCGAATCGCGGCATTGATACAAAAAAACGTTTACACGTATGAGCTTCCAGTTTGGGAAGCTCGTCATACTTTTGGCAAAGTGTTGTTGAGAAGGCTGGACGTTGGGTCCAGAAGCAGAAGCTGGTGCGTCAGGCAGTCGCCCTATTCTGGTTATATAGAATAGGGAGGAAAGTCCGAACACCACAAGGCAAGGCGCCTCGCGTGTACGCTTAGGGCGTAGAAAGCGAGGGTCCCGCAGGCAACATCCTGCAGGAACGGAGAGTATCACAGAAAACGCACATCCCGATTTCTTCGATAAGAAGAAGCCGAGAAAAGGTGAAAAGGTGGTGTAAGAGACCACCGCATCGTCAGTAATGACGATGGTCGCGTGAGCGATCCCATCTCGATCTATGGATTGAGATGGAACAAGAGAAACCCCGCTTGGTGCAAGACCGTGTAGATCCCGTTTCCGATTTAGCGAAAGCTAAGTCGGGATAGAGTTGCCCGCTCCAGTTCACACACGTGAAGACGGGATGGGTAGGTCGCCAAGAGAAATGGCTGCCTCGTTTCGTCGGTTGCTTCGGCAGTTAACGGAATTAGACAGAATTCGGCTTATCGACTAACCACTTCATGCTTCTGGATGTATTGACATGCTTGCATCCGACCATACGCATCCACCTTCTTACTATAATCTTCAATCATTGTACTGAAGGATACTGGTGACACCAAATCGTGAATATCGCTGGACGTTTCGCAAAGATTCGGATTTAATAGCAGAAGATGCTCAAATTGCACAATCCTTAGCTCAGGAGCTTTCAATCTCCCCGATTCTGACAAAGATACTTGTCAGTCGGCGCATTGATACATTCGAGAAAGCTCGGGCTTACTTCCGTCCAAGCATGGAAGACCTCCATGATCCTTTTGCAATGGAACAAATGGATGTAGCAGTGGAACGAATCACGAGGGCAATATCGAGCAATGAGCACATGGTCATCTTTGGTGATTATGATGTTGATGGAACAGACAGCACAGCAATGTTGTGGAAGTTTCTAAAAGATATCGGAGCACACGTTGACTATTTTATTCCCGATCGGATTAAAGATGGTTATGGCATTTCTCTTGCTGGCATCGACCATATACACGACATAGGGGCAACTCTTCTCATTGCGGTAGATTGCGGCATCACTGCGGTACAACAAGTGCAGTATGCACGTTCGCAGGGAATCGATGTTGTGATATGCGATCATCATGAACCGGGGAGCGAAATCCCAAATGCTTCGGCAGTTCTCGATACGTTGAAGCCATCATGTATGTATCCATTCAAATTTCTCTGTGGATGCGGTGTTGCATTTAAACTCATTCAAGCACTGGCATTATCCGAACCGATACGAAGTCAACTGGGTGAAGATGCTCCAAAGCGATTGCTCGATTATCTCCAATATGTCACATTAGCGACCACAGCAGACATCGTTCCTCTTGTCAATGAAAACCGTATCATGGTGAAGTTGGGGTTGGAACTCATCAACTCTATTCCTGTTCCGGGAATTCGTGCACTCATTGAAACCTCCGGATTATCACCGGGAAAAATTTCTTCCGGACAGATCGTCTTTGTGCTTGCACCGCGTATCAATGCGGTTGGTCGGCTAGGCGATGCCAACCGGGCAGTTGAAATGCTCGCCAGCAATTCATTCGATCATGCAGTTCAAATCGCCAAGGTTATGGAAGATGAAAATTTCCAACGGCGGAAGATTGATGAGGAAACATTCATTCAAGCGCAAGAAATTGTGGAACGCTATTTAAACGCCGACAACGACAGCGCAATTGTCCTGCATCAAGAAACATGGCATCCGGGTGTTATCGGCATCGTCGCTTCACGATTGGTGGAACGGTACTATCGTCCCACGATCATGATGACGACGGTGGATGGAGTTGCCAAAGGATCAGCACGGAGTGTATCCGGCTTCAACATTCACGAGGCATTGAAGCGATGTGAAGATAAACTCATCCAATTTGGCGGACATAAATACGCAGCAGGTCTCACGGTGGAACTTGACAGGCTGGATGAATTCCGCGATGCATTCAAACAAGTTGCCGCCGAACTTCTTACAGAAGATTTACTCACACCGGAAATCCATATCGATGCGGAAATACAACTTTCCGATCTGACGCCAAAATTCATAAAAGTACTAAGTCAATTCGCTCCATTCGGCCCGGAGAATATGCGTCCCGTGTTCACAGTACATGGCATAGAGGTGCTTGGTCAACCGCGTATTGTGGGGAAAAACCATCTTCGTTTTAAGGTACGGAGCAACACTCACGTTGTAGATGCTATTGGATTTAATTTGGGTCATTTGCTCAACCGTGTGCAGAGCAGCAAAAAAGTTGATGTTGCTTTTTCACTCGATGAAGGCGAATTTGCAGGAGAAACTATCCCGCAATTAAAAATTCGAGATATAAAGTAAGTATCATTGTATGAAAGTCTTTTCACTCATTGAGTCATGAAGCACACACGCAAGAACAGTTCACTCGACACTCCATAGTCTAAGGAGAGGAACATTGTCAGGGCACAGTAAATGGTCCACGATCAAGAGAAAGAAAGCTGTCACTGATGCACGGCGCGGAAAAATTTTTACGCAAGTCATCAGGGAAATTACCGTCGCTGCAAAAATGGGCGGTGGCAGTTCAGAAACCAATGCGCGCCTTCGCTTCGCCATCGATAAAGCGAAAGCATGCAATATGCCTGCAGACAATATTAAGCGCGCCATTCAGAAAGGTACCGGCGAACTTCCCGGGGTCAATTATGAAGATGCCGTGTACGAAGCATATGGTCCCGGTGGCGTTGCCATCATTATTGAAACGGTGACAGATAATAAGAATCGAACGATCTCGGACATTCGACATATCCTTGAACGAAACAATGGCAAAGTTGCCGTGTCCGGATCTGTCGCATTCCAGTTTCACAAGAAAGGTATTATTCTTATTTCAAAGTCCATTGTACCGGAAGACGACCTCCTTTCTATTATTCTCGATGCGGGCGCAGAAGACATGAAAACCGAAGACGATGAATATTACATTATTTGCACTCCGGAGAATTTTGAAACAGTAAAGCAAGCCATCGAGACAAAAAACATCAAGATTGAATCAGCGGAAATTCATCTTGTCGCCGACAACACCGTGAAAGTAGAAGGAAAAGATGCGGAAAATGTTTTGAAGCTGATGGAAGCACTCGAAGAACACGACGACGTTCAGAAAGTGCATGCAAACTTTGATATTGACGATAAGGAATTAGTACGACTGGGAACCGGAAGTTAGTTCACCGGTGAGTGCAGAATTGTCAAACTCACAACACACAAATAAATCAATCACAAAGTATAAATTGGTATGATCATTCTCGGTGTCGATCCAGGAACCCTCATCACCGGCTACGGCATTATCGAAGTAGAGCGTGGAACGTACTCTGTGCTCACGTATGATGTAGTCAAAAATGCCAGTGATCGATCCATGCCCATCCGATTGAAACAGATCTATGACAGAATCTGCAAGATTATTCATCAGTACCATCCGGATGAATTTGCCATCGAGACAGCGTTCTACGGTAAGAACGCTCAATCGGCATTGAAGCTAGGCCACGCACGCGGTGTGTCGATTTTGGCTGCCGTAAATTTTCAAATTCCCACAACAGAGTATTCTCCGCGCGAGGTCAAGAAAGCAGTTACCGGAAACGGTGCAGCTTCCAAGCAACAGGTTCAATTTATGGTGAAATCTCAATTGAAGCTCCGCGAAGTACCAAAATTTTTCGATGCCTCGGACGCGTTGGCGATCGCCTTGTGTCATTCATTCCGGATCATGGGCGGCAAAGCAAAATCGCGGCATACACGAACGCTAGGACTACAATCGCATCGTACCTGGTCGGATTTCATTCGCGCACATCCAGAACGAGTAGTGAGGAACAAATGATTGCTACTCTCACAGGTATCCTCAAATTTAAGAGCCCAACGGAAATTCTCGTTGAGGTACACGGCATTGGTTACACGATCAGCATTCCGCTCTCGACGTATGAAAAACTGGGCGATCTCGGCTCCTCTGTTTCCCTGTTAACGTATTTCCATGTACGTGAAGATGCTATGCTGTTATTCGGATTCTCCACGGAAGAGGAGCGGAGGCTTTTTAAGCTCCTGATTTCGGTGTCTGGCATCGGTCCAAAGATCGCACAAAGCACATTATCCGGAATGAATGTCGAGGAATTGAAATCGCATATCGTCGGCGGGAATGTGAATGCACTTATGGCTATTCCGGGAGTCGGCAAAAAAACCGCCGAGCGTCTTATTGTGGAATTGCGTGACAAAGCCGGCAAAACCCTCACTGAATCTGAACCAATTTCTGTCATCGGAATGGCAACCGCCGCAATGCGAATCGAAGCGCTTCAAGCGCTTACATCGCTTGGTTACAACCAACAAATTGCCGAGAAAGCCATCCGGCTTGTCGTGAAAGAAGCTGAAGGATCAACGATTTCTCTTGAAGAATTAATTAAACGGGCGCTCCGCCACACGAACGCCCGATGAAGCACACACAACAAACGACGAACCATTTTCCTGTGTTGTGTTGCTATTCTCTGCGGTTCTTGGTAATATTGTATTCGTGAGGCAGTCCAATTTAACAAAACCGGAACGACAAGAGCAGGAAACTGATCTTGACCAAACGTTGCGTCCATCGGCGTTAACTGAATTTGTAGGTCAAGATAAAATTGTCGCGAACCTCAAAGTATTCATCTTGGCAGCACATCAGCGATGTGAACCGCTCGATCATGTCCTTCTGACCGGACATCCGGGACTGGGAAAGACAACCCTTGCCCACATTGTTGCAAATGAAATGGGCACGGGCATAAAAATGACGTCTGGGCCTGCGCTGGAAAAACCGGGCGATCTTGCGGGCATTTTGACTTCATTGGAAAAATCTGAAGTGCTTTTCATCGATGAAATCCATCGTGTACCAGCAAAGATTGAGGAATACTTGTATTCGGCCATGGAGGATTTTCGTGTAGACATTATAATAGATAGTGGACCCGGTGCAAAGACCATCCAGCTTGGTCTTCAGCCGTTCACCCTGATCGGAGCCACAACACGGGCAGGATTATTGAGCTCACCGTTACGATCGCGTTTCGGCATCACAAATCGTTTGGATTATTATTCCCATAGTCAGTTAGAACGTATCATCCGACGCTCAGCAGAAATTCTATCAATTACATCAGAGCCGGATGCAATAATGGAAATTGCCAAACGTTCGCGTGGAACTCCTCGCATCGCTAATCGTCTGCTAAAACGATGCCGCGATTTTGCCGAGGCTGATAAACGGTTATCGCAATACGACGGCGTCATTACAAAAGAAGTTGCCGAGTTTTCGCTCAAAGCGTTGGAAGTAGATGAACATGGATTTGATGAGATGGACAAACGCATTCTGCGTACGATCATCGATAAATATGATGGCGGTCCTGTCGGAGTCGGCACGCTTGCCGTTGCAGTTGGAGAAGAACCGGGAACCCTGGAAGAAGTCTATGAACCGTACCTCATTCAAGAAGGATTTTTAAAGCGGACTCCACGTGGAAGAGAAGCAACAGAGCTTGCCTATACACACTTTGGAGGAGCATTAAAACAACGGTCCGCGAACAAAACACAACTTGAGTTGGGTAACTAATACCGCTCATGAGGAAGAATACTTTGCAAAAACACAATGGGAAGATTATTTTGCTTCTGGTCGTCGGCTGCTGTGTGATCAGCATTGCGAGTTGGGAATTTCTTTTCTCCCAGAACGACCCCTCAGATGGAATCGTCTTTCGCGCAGTAGCGTTTGCGGATGCGAAAACGGTAATCGCTGTCGGTGATAGCGGAATCGTTGCACGTTCAACGGATCAAGGTGGTACGTGGTCTGTATGGCAAAATATGAATCGCCTCACGACACCCTTGAACGGAATCTGTTTTACAGATCCAACACATGGATTTGCGGTTGGAGCAAATGGCACTCTCCTTATGACGACGAATGGCGGAACAACTTGGATCAATAAACTTGTGAGCACAAGTGAAAATTTCCGGTCTGTCTTTTTCAGTGACGCAAAGACGGGTACTATCGTCGGCAACAATGGTTTCATTTTCCGTACTCTCGACGGTGGAAGCACATGGCTCGCACAAACAAGCGACATTCATCTGAACCTCAACGACGTTTCCTTTGTAGATAACGAAACGGGTATCATCGTCGGCGATCGGGGAACTATCCTCCGCACAACAAACGGTGGAGAGAATTGGACGAATCTTTCATCTTCATTTATTACGTATAATTTTTATTCGGTTTCTTTTTCTGCATTGAATAATGGTATCATCGTAGGAGAGAATGGAACCATCCTCTATACAACCAACGGTGGTGAAAATTGGACATTAGAACCCAGCGGAACCACAGAAACACTTTTCTGCAATGCTTTCCCTTCTGCAAATTTTTCCGCAGCAGTTGGCAACACTGGCACGATTCTCGTTTCCTATACAAAAGGAACGAATTGGCTGCGGCAAAAGAGTAGTACACGTAGAGCACTTTTTTCGGCAGCGTTCACCGATGCAAAAATCGGGGTTGCAGTCGGGGCAAAACAAACCATCATTCGGACAACAGACGGTGCAACTTCTTGGGAAGCTTCTACACTTAGTTTCGAAAAACCTATCGAGCTTTCAATCGCTGAGTTACTTCCTCGGGACAGGTATCCCAAAAATAATATTGCAGTCGCTGTCGGAGCAAATGGTGCTCTTTTTCAATCTAAAGATTTCGGTGCAAATTGGACTAAGTTGACCAATAAGAGTGAGAACACTTTGATGACGGTTACATCAATAGATCAGACGAGTATGATTGCTGTAGGAAACGGTGGTGTTATTCTCCGTTCGGATGATGCAGGAACGACATGGACCCCACAGATAAGCACAACCTCTCGTCCACTTTTCCGCGCTTGCTTTACCCGCAGCGATTCTGGCATTATTGTGGGTGATTATGGAATGATATTAAGAACAACCAACGGCGGAATAACATGGTCGAAAATCTCCTCAGGAACGAGCAACCATTTGCGCGATATAGTATTTTCTGATAACCAAACCGGAATTGCAGTCGGAGCAATGGGAACTATCTTGAGTACAACAGACAGAGGAATGACTTGGACATCACAGGTAAGTGGAACATCCAGTTGGCTTAATGCTGTCTCGCCGCTCGATAAATCTACGTTCATCACTGTCGGTGCCGCTGGCACCATCCTTCGGACTACCAATAAGGGTACAACGTGGACGGCACAACCAAGCGGAACAACGAAAGAATTGTTAAATGTGTCCTTCTCCGATACAGCAAACGGATTTATCGTGGGAATAGAAGGGACAATTTTACACACGCAAAATGGAGGTACCAAGTGGACTGCACTTGAAAGCGGATCCACAAACGATTTACGAGCAGTTCAATTCTTTGATAAACAGCAAGGCATCATCGTCGGAACGAACGGTACAATCCTGAGAACAACAGACGGCGGAACGACTTGGATAAAAGTAGACACAGACTTTCCATTGTCTCTCTTTGGTTTAGCAATTAATTGAGATCGGATCATTCTCGTATCATCGCTTTTGATACTTACGCAGAGCTTTAAGCACTGCTTCCATATCTTTCGGTAATGGCGCCTCTACCAAGATATTCCAGCTCGTTACCGGATGACTGAATGAAAGAGAGAATGCATGAAGTGCCGTTCGACTCAAGAGTGGTTGTTCTTCCTCTTTCACTTGGTAGTTCCGTTTAATAGTTGACAGAAAGAATCCTCGCCCGTCACCATACAAAGGGTCTGCGAGAATCGGCAAACCGATGGCACTCAAGTGAACACGGATTTGATGTGTGCGTCCGGTATGTGGCCGTGCCTCAACAAGTGCATATCCGTCGAACCGTTCCATTACCGCATAATCCGTGCGAGATTCCTTTCCCTTTTTCGTATCAATCTTCATCTTCCTGACACCATGCTCGTTTTCTATTATTGGCAAATTGATAGAGTCACTGTCTGTGTGTGAAGTTCCGGCAACAATCGCACGATATTTTTTCTCCACGTGCCGCTGTTCAAAAGCAGCATTTAATTGAGCATGTGCTTCGGCGGTCTTAGTAAAAAGCACAACACCGCTCGTCTCCCTGTCAATTCTGTGTACCACAAAAATAGTTCCGAATGTTTCTTTCAGCAGATCATAGAGATTGAATAAACTATGATCATATCTGTCCGGTAAAACAAGCAAACCAGCCGGTTTGTTGATTGCAAGAACAGCGTCATCTTCCAACAGGATGCCGCCGCTGCCTTTCTTCAGAATATGTTCAAGTTTCCATCGCACAGTAACCTGCTTCCAATGTAGAATCGCATTTGTTGAGAAACAAGAGTTATGGTAAATTGATTGTCACAGAAAATCATTTTACATTTACCATAGTATTTATCATTGGACAAATATTGAATAGTAACACTGACCATTGAAGCCGCTCTCTCGTTCATTTTATCTCCGCCCCACACTTCAAGTCGCGCAAGAACTTCTCGGCAAGTATTTCATTCGTCGGATTGGCAAGAATTTGCTGATCGGTAAAATAGTCGAAGTTGAGGCGTATCGCAGCAACGATCCGGCGTCTCACTCTTTTCGCGGAAAAACGAACCGAAACAGCGTGATGTTTTGCGAAGGCGGACATCTCTATGTCTATTTCACTTACGGCATGCACTTCTGCGCAAATATTGTGACCGGCCGGAAGGGAATTGGTGAAGCAGTGCTCATTCGTGCTGTCGAACCTTTGGCTGGTATTGAAATGATGAAAATAAATCGCTATGGTTCTAACAAATCACTAAATCTTAAATCTCTCAATCGCAAAATCTTAATCAAACTCACCAATGGTCCGGCAAAATTTTGCGAAGCATTTGGTATCGCTCGTCAAGAAAATGGCATGGACTTACTCGAGAGCAAAATCAGTATCATCGAAGGCGAATCCATTCCTTCAAAGCTCATTAAGCGTTCATCGCGAATCGGAATTCGACGCGGAGTAGAAAAAAGATGGAGATTTTTTATTGCGGGAAATCCGTGGGTATCGAAATGAGAACTGAGGACATGATTAATTCAGACTGAGTGCTCCTTTTAGGTACTGTCCCGTGTATGATCGTTGATTCTTTGCTATTTGCTCCGGTGTTCCTTCGGCAACAATCTCTCCGCCTTCATCTCCTCCTTCAGGACCTAAATCTATTACCCAGTCTGCGGTTTTAATGACGTCGAGATTATGCTCGATCACAATAACAGTATTTCCTTTATCGACCAGTCTGTTGAGGACGAGCAGAAGCATCCTAATATCTTCAAAATGCAACCCCGTTGTTGGTTCATCCAGAATGTACAGTGTCTTTCCGGTACCGATTTTCGAGAGTTCAGTCGAGAGTTTCACACGCTGTGCTTCACCGCCGGATATTGTAGTCGCTTGCTGGCCGAGCCGGATGTACCCCAATCCAACATCATGGAGCGTTTGCAAATGTCTCTGGATGCGCGGCAGCTCACTGAACAATATCATCGCCTCATCAACGGTCATATTCAGCACATCGGCAATCGATTTTCCCTTGTAATGCACTTCAAGCGTTTCTCGATTATAACGTTTGCCCATACAAACATCACAGAGAACATAGACGTCCGGCAAAAAATTCATTTCGATCTTCCGGACTCCATCGCCTTCACAATTTTCGCATCTGCCGCCTTTTACGTTGAAACTGAAACGTCCCGCTTTATAACCGCGTATTTGCGCTTCCGGTAGCTTCGTAAATAGATCCCTTATGAGCGTGAACAGTCCGGTATATGTTGCCGGATTTGAACGCGGCGTTCTGCCAATGGCTGATTGATCGATGTCGATGATCTTGTCAATGTGCTGCATTCCATCGACGGATGTGTAAGGAAGAGGAACAAGTTTAGACTTGTAAAACTTTCGGGAAAGAATCGGAAAGAGAGTCTCATTGATGATCGTGGATTTACCGGACCCGCTGACACCGGTGACACAGACGAGTGTACCGAGTTGAATCTGTAGTGAAAGATTCTTTAAATTATTTCCTGTTGCCCCTTTCACCATGAGTAATTTGCCATTGCCCTGGCGTCGTGCAGGCGGAATTTCAATCTTATGTTCACCTCGGAGATATGCGGCGGTCAGAGATTGGGAATTGGAAATTCCAATGCTACCATCTACCTTCTTCCTTTTTCCGTTTGCTTTTCCATTTATTAATTGTTCCGGCGTTCCAGTTATTACAATCCTGCCGCCATGTTCCCCGGCGCGCGGTCCAAGATCAACGACATAATCCGCGCTTTCAATCATCTCCTTGTCATGCTCGACCACAATGACGGTATTACCAAGATCGCGAAGCGACTTGAGTGATTCGATCAACTTAATATTGTCGCGCTGGTGTAAGCCGATGCTTGGCTCATCAAGAATGTAAAGAACACCAACCAGCTGTGTTCCAATCTGCGTTGCTAATCGGATACGCTGTCCTTCACCGCCGGAAAGAGTGCGGGCAGGACGATTTAACGTGAGATAATTTAATCCGACATTTAATAAGAAATCGAGACGCTGTCGGATTTCTTTTACTATCTGATGGGCTATGTCCATTTGTCGAGGTGTCAACGAGACATTCTCGAACATTCTTTTTGCTTGTGTGATAGACAACTGCACGACGTCGTGAATATTTATTTGCTTGCCGGTCTTTACATCTTCCAAACGAATGGCAAGACTTTCTTTCCGCAATCGTCCGCCATGGCATGCATCACATGGACTCGTCGTCATAAACGACTCTACCCAATCACGCACTTGATTGGAAGAACTGTCTTCATACCATCGTTCCAGCATTTTCAGAAGCCCTTCGAAACGATGCTTATAGATTTGCACTCGTCCGGTGTTGTGCGTGTATTCGATTTCTAATTTCTCACCATGCGATCCATGAAACAAAACGTCGCGTGCTTCTTGAGAAATCTTTTTCATAGGTGTATCGAAGTCAAATCTATATTTTTTCGCGACAGCCTGAATCTGGTTGAACATCCATGTCGAACGCGGTTTCCCCATCGGGGCAAGTCCTTCTTGGTTGATGGAGAGGTTTTCATCCGGAAGAATCAATTTCATATCGAATGATCGCAGTTCACCGAGACCTTCACACTTTGGACAATAGCCGGCCGGTGTATTGAATGAGAATGAGTTCGGCGCCGGCTCCTCGTAGCTGATGCCGCACTCATGACATGAAGATTTCTGACTGAAGAGCTGGTCCTTCTCGCCGTCATTGACGATGAGAACACCCGTCCCAAATCGAAGCGCAAGCTCCACCGAGTCTGCTACACGCGGTCGCATCTCCTTCTTCAAAACAATTCTATCGATAACAATTTCAATCGTATGGACATTGTAGCGGTCGACCTTCAATCCTTTTTCAATTTGCTTCACTTGCCCGTCAATACGAACGCGGAGAAATCCGTCTTTCAGAATGCTTTCAAATAATTCTCGATAATGCCCTTTGCGACCCTTCACCACCGGAGCAAGGATTTGGAGTTTCGCACCAGTCGGATACTCCAGGATCGCCTCGATGATTTGATCGACTGATTGCCTTTGGACTTTACGTCCGCAGGAATAGCAAAACTGCGTGCCGATCCGCGCAAAGAGCAAGCGGAGATAGTCGTATATTTCCGTTACCGTACCAACTGTGGAGCGCGGATTCGTGCTGACGGTTTTCTGTTCAATAGAAATTGATGGGCTGAGCCCTTCGATGAGATCAACATCCGGACGCTCCATGACATCAAGAAATTGACGCGCGTATGCAGAAAGACTTTCAACATAACGGCGTTGTCCTTCGGCATAAATTGTATCAAAAGCCAAGCTCGACTTGCCGGATCCGGAAAGTCCGGTAATAACGGTCAGCGAATCACGCGGAATATCAACGTCGATATTCTTGAGATTGTGGACACGCGCGCCGCGAACTATAATTTTATCTTCAGCCAACTTATTTTTTTCACCAGGGGATATAAATTCGATGTGTACTTTTGGATTCGGCTATAACATCTTGTCTTCTCAACTACTCAAATACTCAATGACTCATTTACTCACTCAATTCATCCGTTTCCGTTTATTCAAATACTCAAATAATGCCTTGTCGAATGGTGTACTGGTATCCAATAAAACATAGTCAATATTGTTGTCTCTGCATTGCCGCTTATAAAAATCGAGAAACTCCCGCATGGATTGCTGATATGCTTTTTGAATATGCCATGGCTGTGTCATCAACTCTTCTTGTGTTTCTAAATCTTTAAAGATCGCATCACCGCCAAATGCAAAGGATCGTTCCAACGGATCCAGCACTTGCATAACAACGACTTCATTTCCTTTATGGCGAAAATGCTTCAGAGCCGTCATCACCGATTCCGGTTTATCGAAACAATCGCTTAACACAATGACCAGTCCGCGCCGCTTCATTTGCTCGGCAATGAGATGCAGTGCTGCTGCAGTTCCGGTTTTATTTGCAGGTCGGGCAGATTCCAATTCTTTTAATAATTCTTTTAAGTACGAACGTGTCGCCCGAGGCGGGAGCGATACTCGGACAACTTCATCAAACAACGTCAATCCAACAGCATCTCGCTGTTCGATCATTAAGTATGATAACGCCGCAGCAACATAAGAGACATATTCGAATTTCTTAATATTTCCTTTTGATGCATAATCCATCGACCGGCTTGCATCGACGATGAGATACGATTTGAGATTCGTCTCTTCCTCAAATTGTTTAATGTAGAAGCGATCCGTTTTCCCGTACGCCTTCCAATCAATGTGCTTGATTTCATCTCCTGGCATATATTGGCGATGCTCGATGAACTCAACACTGAAACCATGGTAAGGACTTTTATGCAGACCCGTGATGAATCCCTCCACAACTAAACGTGCACGTAATTCCATATTCGCAAGTTGCGCTACAACAGCAGGTTGAAGATATTTGAGAGATTCGTTCAAAACAGTTTTCAGTTCCCAGTAATCAGTTTCCAGCAGAGATACGCTTCGACAACTTATTACTCAATTGCTCAACTACTCAATGACCCTTCTACTTTTTCTTCACCTTCTTCGCGGGTTTCGTCTCTTCTTGCGCTACCTGTGCCTGTGCTTTCAGAATTTCAGCCGGATCTTTTCCAAGATTACTCAGCTCAAATTGCGCCGATGCCACGAGTTGGTTCGTCGGATACT
This sequence comes from Bacteroidota bacterium, assembly GCA_050013655.1. Taxonomy (GTDB): domain Bacteria; phylum Bacteroidota; class Ignavibacteria; order UBA10030; family UBA10030; genus Fen-1298. Next base: position 158,270 of record JBEKEV010000004.1, read on the forward strand.
GTTTGATAAAATCTTCGTACGCAATGCGCGCTGAGTCGATATTCTTCAAATCATTATTGTAAATGAAGCCTATGAGAAACGATGCGCTGGGCGAAGTGGCATGGTTTGGATATTTCTCAACAAGCTGTCGAAATGTATGAATCGCCTGGTGATATGATTGCTTATGATTCTGATAAATTGTCCCGATCGCATACCATGCCTCCGGAGTACGGGCACTTTCGGGATATGCTGCTATCAATTCCTGATATGACGTTATCGCGGCATCGTACTGTTCGGCTTTCTGTGCATCTACTCCCTTACTGAACATCTCCTCAGCGCTGGGTTTCGAGCAACCGTTAAGAGCAAACATCAGTACGAAGGTGAACAAGATGAATTTCATTGCACAATCCTTTCTTCTGCATTATTTAAAACTTCAGTCCTCATATCGAATAACTGAATACTGACAACTGATAACTACTTTATAGTATTAAAACATCTCTGGAGAATCAACGAATCATCTGCTTCTTCAGAACAGCACAAAAGAATCCATCAGTTCCTTGAATATGCGGAAAAAGCTTAAAGAATAAATCTTTTGAAGTTCCTCCCACACTCTGTACGAGTGGTATATCTGCATTGAGTTTGACGATAGTGAATTCAGGATGCAGCATCAAGAATTTTTCAATCACCTCTTCGTTTTCCTGTTTCAGCAGTGTACACGTCGCGTACACCAATCTTCCTTCCGGTTTCACAAGCGGTACGGATGAATGCAGAATGGCTTTCTGTTTTTCTGACACTTCCTTGACAGTCTGTTCCGTCACCATCCATTTCATTCCCGGATTACGGCGAATCGTTCCTAATCCGGAGCACGGTGCATCCACAAACACAATGTCGAAGAAAGCCTTGTACCGATCCACAAGATCTTCTATTGTTTCAATTTCCTGCACACGGACATTCTGCACACCGGCACGTTTGGTACGCTTGCGGAGTTCTTCAAGACGGAATCCATTGATGTCCGATGCAAATATTTCTCCGCGGTTTTTCATAAGCGCCGCAAGCTCCAGGGTCTTTCCCCCTGCCCCTGCACAGACATCCAATACCTTTGCATTCGGTTTCGGATCAAAAAGAATCGGCAAGAGCTGACTTCCCTCATCCTGCACTTCAAACCATCCATCTCGAAACACCGGAAGGGAAAATACATTTATCCGTTTTGTAATATTGAGGCCGACCGGCGAAAAAGATGTTCTTGTCGTTTCTATCCCTTGTTTTTGTAATTCTTCCTGACATTGTTCGACACTTACCCTCAACGTGTTGACACGCAGAGTCAATGGAGCTTGCTCATTGAGACTTGAACAAATCTTTTCTGCTTCACTCTCTCCGTATTGTTTGATAAATCTCTCCACCATCCAATCAGGGAATGAATACTCTATCCCAATTCTTTGAATGACGGGTTCCACCGAAATTGTTGGCGGTTTCGCCAGATTTGTTAAAAGAAATGCAACATTCTCTTTCGTTTGCGTGCCCGTAAGTCTTGGTAAAAGTATTTCAGGGGTTATTTCTTGAATTCTTCCCTCAAAAGATAAATAGGCAACGATAAGAAGAATTATTTTATCATCATTCAGGAGATTGCCGCTGACTCCTGCAAGTGCAGTGGTAAGATGATACTCGCACTTCCGCAAATGACGTAATGTACCATACGTTGTCTCCGCGATGAATCGTCGATCATGCGAACCAAGATATTTACGTGCTCTGAAGTACGTATCAATCAGACTATCGGCAGGCCGGTTCGACTTGAAAATAACTCCAAGCAGTTCTTGCGTATGTCCGAGCAGCGATGAGATGTGCATAGGTCTAAAAAGAGAATCCTTCCTCTCCGATCACCCGGCGTGGAAGGATTCTTGAGTTCAACAAGTTTGTTGATTGAATCACTGGTAAAAGATAATGGATTTTATGCTCAAAATCCCAATCTCATTTTTTTTTCGGATGAATGATCTCCGGTTTCACTTTCGTCACAAACTCGATCATCCCGCGACGATCAGTGCCAATTTCTATCATCTCTCCTTCGCTAATCTCTCCGGAAAGTATTTTCTCTGACAGAGTATTAATGACATACTTTTGGATAACCCTCTTGAGCGGGCGCGCACCATAACTGGGATCATATCCAATTGTTGCCAACCGAGATTTTGCTTCCTCCGTGAACGTGAGCGTGATGTTTTTTTCTGCTAACATTTTCTGCACCTGCCGCAATTGTAATTCTACAATCCGCGCTAACTCCGACATTGTCAAAGGTTTGAAAACGATGATCTCATCGATGCGGTTAAGGAATTCCGGCCGGATGGATTGTTTCAACATCTCAAATAATTTCACACGCAACTCGCCCATCAATTCATCGCGATTTTCTTCCGTCAGCGTTTCCATCTTCTCATGAATCAGATGCGACCCGAGATTCGATGTCATAATAACGATGGTGTTCTTAAAGTTCACCGTTCGTCCTTTGCTGTCCGTGAGCCGGCCTTCATCGAGCAATTGCAAAAGGACATTGAATACTTCCGGATGTGCTTTTTCGATTTCATCGAGCAGCACAACCGAGTATGGTTTCCGCCGAATTGCTTCCGTGAGTTGGCCTCCTTCTTCATACCCGACATAACCCGGCGGCGCACCAATAAGACGCGATACCGAGAATTTTTCCATATACTCGCTCATATCGATACGTACAACTGCGTTTTCATCGTTGAAAAGAAACTCCGCTAATGCTTTGGCGAGCTCCGTTTTCCCAACACCGGTACTGCCAAGAAAAATAAATGAACCGATTGGTTTCCGCTCATCCTGCAATCCGGCACGACTGCGACGTATCGCATCGGCAACGGCTTTTACTGCATCTTCCTGATCGACAAGTCGTTCGTGAATTCTGTCTTCAAGATGCAGCAGTTTTGCACGCTCGCCTTCCAGCATCCGCTGAACAGGAATGCCGGTCCACTTCGCTACTATTTCCGCAATATCTTCCGAATCAACTTCCTCTTTCAGCATTTTCTGATCTTTCTGAACTTCGACCAGCTTCTTGGACGCTTCCTTCAGCTTCTTCTCCAATTCCACAATCACTCCGTAACGAAGTTCTGCTACGCGCTCAAGTTCACCTTGCCGTTCTTTTTGATCCGATTCGTTTTTTGCGTTCTCAATTTCTTCCTTCATTTTACGGATGGATTGGATTAAATCTTTTTCAACCTGCCAGTGAGCTTTCAAACCGGAACGTGTTTGGTTCAACTCGGCAAGCTCCCGCTCGATTTCCCCCAAACGCGATTTGGACTCATCATCTTTTTCCCGTTTCACTGCTTCCCGCTCGATCTCGAGCTGTTTAATACGCCGCTCTATGCTATCCAGTTCTTCCGGCATCGAATCTATCTCAATCCGAAGTTTTGATGCGGCTTCATCGACCAAATCGATCGCTTTATCAGGAAGAAAACGGTCAGAGATATAACGATGGCTCAACTGCGCTGCCGCAACGATAGCCCCGTCGGTAATGCGGACACCGTGATGTACTTCATATCGTTCCTTCAATCCCCGCAAAATGGAAATCGTGTCTTCCACGCTTGGCTCATCCACCATGACGGGCTGAAACCGCCGTTCTAATGCCGGATCTTTCTCGATATATTTTCGATACTCGTCTATAGTGGTTGCGCCGATAGCACGCAAATCGCCCCGTGCTAATGCAGGCTTCAGCATATTTGCCGCATCAACGGAACCTTGCGCCGCGCCGGCTCCGACAAGTGTGTGAAGTTCATCGATAAACAAAATAATTTCACCGTTAGATTCGGTGACTTCTTTCAAAACTGCTTTGAGCCGTTCTTCAAACTGACCGCGGAAACTTGTTCCCGCGACAAGCGTGCCCATATCGAGTGCTACGATGCGTTTCGTCTTCAGACTCTCCGGCACGTCACCTGACACAATACGATGTGCAATTCCCTCAGCGATGGCTGTCTTACCCACACCCGGATCGCCGATAAGCACAGGATTATTTTTCGTACGACGCAAGAGCACTTGTAACACGCGCCGGATTTCATCCTCACGCCCAATAACCGGATCAAGCTTTCCTTTGCGTGCCAAATCGTTTAGATCGCGGCCAAAGCGTTGGAGCGACTGATATTTATCCTCCGGCGTCTGGTCGGTCACGCGTTGACTGCCACGAACTTCCTTGAGCGCTTTGTAAATGCCGTCTTTTGTCACGCCTTGGTCGGCAAGAAGCTTTCCTGCAGCCGACTGAGCTTGGAGTACCGCCAACAGTAAATGCTCTGTGCTGATGTATTCATCCTTGAGCTGCTGTGCCTCTTGCTGCGCAGATTCAAAGAGCTTGCCAAGGGCTGGAGAAAGATTTTGATTGCCAAGTCCGGATCCTTGAACTTTGGGCAGCTTCTCAACCGCCTCATTAATTTTTATTTTCAGATAGTTTACATTGGCGCCAAGCTTCTGAAGAAGCGGCACCACAACTCCCTCGCTGTCCTGCACAAGCGCCGCAAGCAAATGTTCCGGCTCAATGATTTGATTACTGTAGCTCGATGCAATCTCCTGCGCATTCTGTACAGCTTCTTGAGATTTTATTGTAAATTTGTTGAAGTTCATAGATTCCTCAGTTTACAGAACTCTTTTTTCCCCTTCCCCGCTTTCTTTATCTTCCCACTTCTTGTCTGCTTTCTGCTCGACAATAGTTTCCATGGCTTTCTGTTTTTCTGCAGTCTGCATGTCATGGAATGCCGCCATCGATGCAAAGCTTCCGGAATGATGAATGTTCTTCTCTCTTATTGCATAGATAATTCCAGCCATCAAAAAAACGATAACGCCGATGAATAATAAAAGTGCAATTGTTGAGTTGGACATGAAAAAACTCTCGTTCTCTTTTTTTATTGTCATTCCCGAATGCTTCAGTCGGGAATCCAGAATTGAGGAAACCGAGACCTGGATGCCCGCTAACAATCCGCGGGGATGACAGATAAAATTTAATATTCAAAATAAAAGGCGAGGGGTTACCTCGCCTTCCGTCTTACATCTGCGCAATCCGCAATCTGCGTTGAATCTGTGTAATCAGCGAGATCAATTACTTGTCGTCAACCACCTCAAAGTCTGCGTTCTCGACTTTCTTACCGCCCTGATCGCCGCTTGGTGGCTGCTGCTGTTGCTGCTGTTCTCCGCCCGGCTGTCCTGGTCCTTGTTGTGGTCCACCTGCACCCGGCTGGTTTTTTGCCGATTCATACATTTTCGTTGAGGCTTCGTTCCAAGTATTGTTCAAAGTTTCCATTTTCGCTTTGATCTCGGTTGCATTGTTCGTTTTGATCGCTTCCTCAAGTGCATTGGCGGCACCTTCAACTTTTGCTTTCGTATCCGCATCCATCTTATCGGCAAGGTCTTTCAACTGTTTGCGCGTTTGGAAGACAAGATTGTCTGCTTGGTTTTTTGTCTCTATTTCTTCTTTTCGTTTCTTATCCTCCGAAGCATGTGCCTGCGCATCGTTCTTCATCTTTTCTACTTCTTCCTTGCTCAATCCGCTGGACGAAGTAATACGGATGGATTGCTCTTTGTTTGTCGCTTTATCTTTTGCAGAAACATGGAGCATACCGTTCGCATCGATATCGAATGTCACTTCGATCTGAGGAACGCCGCGTGGTGCAGGTGGAATACCATCGAGATGGAAGCGCCCGAGTGTACGGTTATCCACTGCCATCGGCCGTTCGCCTTGAAGAACATTAATCTCCACCGAAGGCTGGCTATCCGATGCTGTAGAATAAATTTCGCTTTTCTTTGTCGGGATGGTCGTGTTCGCCTGGATCATTTGAGTCATCACACCGCCAAGTGTCTCAATGCCGAGCGTTAATGGTGTAACATCCAGCAAGAGAACATCGGTCACATCGCCGGAGAGCACTCCGCCTTGAATTGCGGCGCCAACCGCGACAACTTCATCCGGGTTCACTCCTTTATGCCCTTCTTTGCCAAAAATATCTTTCACAAGCTTCTGCACACGCGGCATGCGAGTCATACCGCCGACGAGAATGATTTCATCAATCTGATTTGGCATGACGCCGGCATCTTTAAGCGCCTTCTCAACCGGTGGAACACACCGCTGAACCAAATCTTCCACAAGCTGCTCGTACTTTGTGCGGGTGAGCGTTATGTTCAAGTGTTTCGGACCATCCGCCGTGGCGGTGATAAACGGCAGGTTGATCTCCGTTTGCATCAATTGCGAAAGTTCCATCTTCGCCTTTTCTGCTGCCTCACGCAACCGCTGGAGCGCCATGGGATCTTTGCGTAAATCAATCCCTTCCGTTTTCTTGAACTCATCCGCTATATATTCCAATACACGCATATCGAAATTATCGCCGCCAAGATGTGTATCGCCGTTTGTGGACTTCACTTCGAAAACACCGTCGCCAAGTTCAAGAACGGAAATATCAAATGTACCGCCACCGAGATCGAATACGGCGACTTTCGAATCCTTATGCTTCTTATCGAGACCGTAAGCAAGCGCCGCTGCTGTTGGCTCGTTGATAATACGGCGAACATTCAGCCCGGCAACCTCGCCTGCTTCTTTTGTTGCCTGACGCTGCGCATCGTTAAAATATGCCGGCACAGTAATAACCGCTTCTGTGATCTTTGTACCAAGATAATCTTCTGCTGTCTGTTTCATTTTTTGAAGAATCATTGCAGAAATTTCCGGGGGTGAATAGACACGGTCACCAATCTGCACTCGCGCTGTGTTATTGTCGCCTTGAACGACTTTATAAGGAACAAGCTTCATCTCTTCGTTCACTTCGTTAAAGAAACGTCCCATGAATCTCTTGATTGAGAATACGGTATTTTGCGAATTTGTCACTGCCTGCCGTTTTGCAGCCGCACCGACAAGCCGCTCTCCTGATTTCGGAAATCCAACGACCGACGGAGTTGTGCGCGCTCCTTCGATATTGGCGATCACAACCGGATCGTTTCCTTCCATCACTGCTACCACGGAATTGGTGGTCCCGAGGTCGATGCCGATGATTTTTCCTGAATTTGCTGACATTGTGAATATCCTTTCTGTAATATCTGTAATGCGACCTGCGCCGCTGATTGGTGGTTTTGTATTTTCCCTTTTACTATTCTCAGTCTGACAGTAAACAATCGTTCACTGCTTGACTTGGACCGGTAATATTGAAAATCAGAAAAGGCCGGGTCATCCCACCAGACGACCCGACCGATTGTTGCAGGAGTAAATACTTATGTACGCCTGCGAAGATTATTTTACTTTTACTTCGATCTGCTTCGGCTTTGCTTGTTCCGCTTTCGGCAGAGTTATTGTTAAGACACCATCACTCATTTCTGCGGATATCTTAGTCGCATCGATTTCATATCCGAACTTCACAGAGCGATCAAAACCCGAGTTACGGATTTCTTTCAGCAGAACGGTCGCCTTCTCCGAAACCTCGGCAGGTTTCTGTTCACTGCTAAGAGTCAGAATATCATTCTCAAAAGTGATTTTAACATCTTCCTTCTTGACGCCCGGTAATTCTGCATTCACAACGATCTCGTTTTCTTGTTCAACGATGTCCATAGCCGGTACCGTGCAACGGCTTGGCAACACATCCGATGAAAAGAGATTCTCGATCAAATTATTATAAGTTCTTGGTGAATCAAATCGTACTAACATTGTTGTATCTCCTTATGAAGTTTTATGTATGTTCTGTGCCCATTACCTCAATCTGTGTGCCAATGAAAGAAATGACAAATTCTTTCGAATTTCGGCACATAGAAAAATGACGACAACAGGAATGGCAGTTGACCTGCCACAACTTCCTGCAATGACAGCGCAAAATGGCAGAGAAACCTGAATTCTTTTCAGGTGTCTCTTGTTGCATGCTTTCTTGCTTTTCAAAACCATTTTCGCTAATCTTTTGCGGTTTCATTATCACTTATGGCGGAGTAGTATTTTATGCATCGTTTTCTGATTCTTTTACCATTTTGTCTATTGATCCTCCACGCACAGACTATTGAAAAGGCCGCTCAGACTGGATATGAATCAATAACAACGATGGATATGAAGAATCATTTGAGCATTCTTGCATCCGATAGTCTCGAAGGACGCGAAACTTCTTACCCGGGCCAGAGGAAAGCTGCACACTATATTGCCAGCATTTTTAAGAAACTCAACTTGGAACCTCTTGGTGATGATGGGACTTACTTCCAGCATTTTGATGTCGAGGTAGCGCGCGTTCACCCAGAGACAAAGATTGTTATAGAAATTGGCGGCATGAAAAAAAGATATGCATGGGAAACAGATTTCATATCAGAAGGAACAAGAGACACAACGCTCACCGGCCCGGCGGCATTTGTGGGTTTCACCGATACGGAATTAGATTCTACCGCTCAAGTGAAACTTGCCGGACGAGTCGTATTCGCCTTTATCGGCAAGAAGGGTTATGCCAATGATACAACAAAAGCGGCAACGCTGCGGCGGCTCTATTCGAATCGCCGCGATGCCGGAGCGATAGCTGCGCTAATGATTCCGGATGAAGAGGGGCCCGCCACATTCCAACAAGCACAGCAAATAAGGCGCGACTACGGCATAGATAAGGGAATCATGCAGATGAAAAGCAATATGCCGCAAGTGAAGCCCTCCAATATTCATTTTCTTGTATCACGGGTTTTGGCGGAGGAAGTGCTGAGATCATCAGGCAAATCGCTCAAACAGCTAAGAGATGAAGCGCTGCAAAATCAGAAATTCACGCCGATCTTCATCGACGATGCAATAGTAACCATTCATGCAAAGGCTATTCGTGAAATAAAGCAGACAGAAAACGTGCTGGGTATTCTGCCTGGAAGCGATCCTGTTCTCAAAGCACAGGTTGTTGCCTTTACTGCTCACTATGATCATTTAGGAAAGACTCAGGATGGCGTTATTTATCACGGTGCGGATGATGATGGCAGCGGTACAACTGCTGTTCTGGAACTTGCGGAAGCATTCGCAAAGAATCCCATCAAACCGAAACGCAGCCTTCTTTTTATGACAGTCACCGGCGAAGAGAAAGGATTATTCGGTTCGCAATATTATGTGAATAATCCTATCATTCCTCTTGATCAGACAATTGCCGACCTGAATATGGATATGATTGGGCGTATGGATATTCTACACGAAGCGCACAAAGATACCAATTATATATACGTTATTGGTTCTGACAAGATAAGTCTTGAGCTCGATAGTCTGCTTCAAGCTGCGAATACAGAATCGGAACAATTGACGCTTGATTATAAATACAATGACGAGCAAGATCCTGAACGATTCTATTACCGGAGCGATCATTATAATTTTGCAAAGAATGGAGTACCGATCGTTTTTTTCTTTGATGGCATCCACGCCGACTATCACAAACCGACCGACACTGTCGATAAAATACTCTTTGAACGAATGGGAAAGATGTGTCGAATGATTTATGATCTTGGATGGAAACTCGGGAATTTTAACCGGCTGCTTATAAAAAAATCTATCCAAGAATAGGATACCGTGCGAATGTATTCAAAGGAAGAGCTTCAAAGCGGACTGACCACACACATCTTTGGAAAAAAGATATTCACGTACGATTCCATAGACTCAACGAATGCTTGCGCGAAAACACTCGCAAGTACCGGTACCGATGAAGGAACCGTAGTTATTGCTGAATACCAAACAGCAGGACGCGGCCGGCTTGGAAGAACATGGCAAGCAGAATCCGGAAGCAACTTATTGTTCTCGACAATCATCCGCCCGACACTAGAAATCAACAAGGTCGGACTACTTCCATTCTTTGCTGCTGCAGGAGTTGCACTTGCCCTTGAGACTATGACCGATACACGCTGCGAATGCAAATGGCCAAATGATGTGCTCTTGAATGGGAAGAAGTGCTGCGGCATCCTCTTGGAAAGTTCTTTTCAACAGAATGTACTCGACTATGCGATCGTCGGCATTGGAGTGAACGTAAATCAGAAACTCTTCGGCGAAGACCTCAAAGACCGGGCAACATCACTCAGTCAAGAATACGGCAGGGTATTTGACCGAAGAAAAATATTTCAGCAGATTATGAAATCATTAGAATTACTTTATACGGAAGTAAAAACAGGTAAGTTCGAAGTAACGCTCCATGAATGGAAAACTCGAACGAAAATGTTCGGAAAACAGGTTACGCTTATTCAGGCAGGCGAGCGCCTGTACGGGCGTGCCATGAGTCTTTCCGCTGATGGAGGACTGGTTCTTGCAACACCCGATGGTCAGCGAGTATGTTATGCCGGTGATGTTACGTTCGCAATACAAAGTTAAAAAATAACTCAAAGGAAAACGGGAAGACACTATGTTCATCGCAATTGATATCGGGAATACTCACACGGTCATTGGTGCTTACAAAGAAGAGACACTGAAAGCTGATTTGCGTATTCCGAGCACCTTCCATCAGACAGAGGATGAAATCGGCGCACAAGCACTAACCATGTTTACGGGAAAAGGGATCGACGCGGAGAAAATCGATGGCGTCGGTATCTCGTCAGTCATACCCAATCTCACCGATATCTATATTTCTCTGTCCAAAAAGTATTTTCACCAGGAACCGCTGATCGTGAGTGCATATTTAGATTTAGGAATAACTATTCGTTATGATGATCCGAAGTTCGTTGGTGCCGACAGAATCTGCAACGCTATTGCCGGGTATGCAAAATATGGCGGACCACTCATCATCATCGATTTCGGAACAGCAACAACATACGACATTGTGGCATCAAACGGCGATTATCTTGGTGGTGTCATTGCTCCCGGCATTGAAACATCAGCTGCAGATTTACATAAACGAACAGCAAGATTGCCAAAGGTCGACCTACATCTTCCCAATAGTATTATCGGTACTGATACTGTGAGCAGTATGCAGACAGGAATTCTCTGGGGTGCGGTCGATGCAATGACAGGTATGGTACATCGTATTCAAAGCGAATTGCAAGAGGTTGAAGCGAAGAAAGCTTTGGTAATCGCTACAGGCGGTTTTTCAAAATTTGTTGCAGACCATTCACAGCTCATTCAGCACACGGAAACATTTCTCGTACTGGATGGAATTCGTTTGATATATGATCGAGTATATCGCAAAGGGAAAAAACCAGCATAAATCAGACCGACGCGACCTTCTCTTCAATTTCCCGTTTTAGGCGGTCGAGTTCTCGTGCTTCCGCATGGTGAGCATACAACATTCGATATAACCCAAGCAATCCACGCACGGAAGTCTCCAAGATTACTGCTTCATGTTGAATCTGCTTTAAAAGCTCGCGGAGTTGCTCGCGTTGCGGTGAAGGCAACTGTGTGCAAAGCTCTTCACCCTGCGTTTCGATATCTCCATTAATATTCGCAAGAGCCGAGTTGAGTGTAGGTGTTATAGCATTGAGAACATCACGCACTTTATCTGTCGCCAGCGTGTTCAATTTGATTTCCCGCGCACGCTCTTCTTCAAAGGATTGTGTAACGCGGAATCGGTGACGTTCATTCGTTGCATTGATGACAACGCCGAGGTGTTGGAGATCAAGTTGTTCTTTCCGCACGTAATCATATGCACCAAGTTTCATCGCATCAACAGCTACAATATCCGATCCTACAGCCGTCAACATAACCACCGGTGTTTCAATATGATTATCATACATCCATTGTAAAAGATCAAGACCGTTCATCTCCGGCATATAGTAATCGGTAAGAATGATATCAAAATGGGAACTGCTATTTTCAAGTAATTCCTTCGCCTGACGGCCACCTCGTGCAATAGTCACACGGTGTTTTAATTCATCTTGGAGTTGACCTGCGACAATGTCTGCAAAGAATTCATCATCATCGACAAGAAGAATGTCTAGAGTTTGCTGGTCCAATGATTTTTCCCAATAGAGAATCTCGTCATTTTCAATCGTGGCTAATCTAATGAAATCTCAACACACATACAAATATCCTGCATCACAAAACACAAACGCCTCTCAAAAACAATGAGAGGCGTTCATAATAGAAATATTACCGAAATTTAACGAATACCGAACATTTGCACTGATGCATTTGCCAAGTTTACCAACGGACCAAAGTACAACCCAAACAAGAGTGTCGGTATAACAAATGCCAAAAGAAGAATCGCTTCTGAACGTTGTAACGTGATCGAACTACTTTGTCCTTCCGGATCGCGGAGGAACATATAGCGAAGAACTCGGGCATAGTAATAGAGAGAAATTACACTATTCAAAGCGCCCACAATAGCAAGCCAAATCCATTTTGCTTCCAGCAACGCAGCAAAGAGATACAATTTCCCGATGAAGCCGGCGGTGGGAGGTAAGCCTGTCAGTGAAACAAGGAATATTGCCATAGCTACACCGACGAGCGGAGCTCGATACCCAAGTCCTCTGTATGTACTGATGTCTTCACTTCCCGTTTTGTTGGCGATCAGCATGACTACAAAAAAAGCACCGAGATTCATAAAGAGGTACATCATAAAATATATGAGAACTGCAGCAATACCTTGGTTACTCAAAACAACAACACCCATCAGCATATAGCCGGCGTGTGCGATGCTGGAATATGCAAGGAGCCTTTTGAGATTATCCTGCCAAACGGCAACAAGATTGCCGAGTGTCATTGTCAATACAGAAAGGATTGCCAGTAATTTATTCCATTCAAATCCATACAGCGAAGTCCACACACCGGCAGGGACAGCCAAGATTGTTGTATCGATGAAGATGACTTTAAAGAACCGTATCATCATTGCAAAACCGGCTGCCTTCGATGCAACGGAAAGAAAAGCAGTAATGGTAATCGGTGCGCCTTCGTACACATCCGGAGTCCAGAAATGGAATGGCACTGCAGATATTTTATATCCAAATCCAACAACAATAAAGATTGTCGCTGTGAGCAATGCAAAATAATTCGGCGCGTTTACTGTGAGCGAGTGATTGATACCGGCATAATCCATTGCTCCGGTTAAGCCAAAGAGAATAGAGATGCCGTATAACATCACACCGGAAGAGACCGCACCATAAATAATGTACTTTAATGACGCTTCACTCGAATCGGCCGCTTCCTTTGTATAGCCCGCCACTATATAGGATGAAAGACTCGTCAATTCCATGGCAAGCACCATCATCAACACATTGGTAGCGCCAGCCATCAGGAACATGCCGAGTGTCATCGCAACAAGCAAAGAATAGTATTCTGCCATTCGTTTGACTGTTGTTTGAACTTCAGATGAAAAGATGGAGAACAAAAAGATGGCCAGCGTGCAAACCGCTGCCAGAGATTTGAAGAATACGGCAAACGGGTCGACTGCTATCATACCGGAGAAAATTTCTTGCGAGACTCCCGCCTGCTTGACAGCAAAGAACAATGCCACTCCCACTCCGATGAACACAAGCCAAGCAACGACCTTAGGAGTTTTTCTGAAAATGAGTCCAGCCAGTATTGACAGGCATAAGGTTACAACCAGTGCCGTTTCCGGTAGAAAGGAAGCGAGGTTTTGTTGAATTTGTTGAATGAATATATTCATTTACATTTTTTATTATTGAAGCAATGCGGCAGCCGAGCCGTTCTGCGCGATAAGATGTACTAAATGATTTACCGATGATGTCATGACATTCAGCATGAACGACGGATAAATACCAAGTACAAGAATAATGATCGCTAACGGCACGAGCATAAAAATTTCTCGTGCATCGACATCCGGTAATAAACCCCACTTCTCATTTACCTTGCCGAGGAACACACGCTGGAGCGTCCACAGCATATATGCAGCCGTCAGCACGATGCCAAGCGTCGATGCAATCGTGATGATGCGAAGCTTATCGACCTGAAATGCTCCTAAGAATGAGAACGCTTCGGAAATAAATCCGCTCAAGCCCGGCAAACCAAGCGCCGCAAAGAATGCAACCGTTACAATGCCTGTATACTTAGGCATTGTCAATGCTAAACCACCGAAGGCGTCAAGGTCGCGCGTGTGTGTACGGTCATAAATCACGCCGACGATCAAGAAGAGCATTGCTGTGATTGTGCCGTGATTGAACATCTGGAACACCGCGCCCATCATGCCTTGCGTATTCAACGCTGTCATACCGAGCAGAACAATTCCCATATGACTTATGCTTGAGTACGCGATGAGTTTCTTGAAATCCTTTTGCGCCATCGCGCACAATGCACCATAGACAATATTGATGAATGCAAGAATTGCCAACGCGAATGCATATTTCTGCGCCATCTCCGGAAAAATCGGAAAGCTGATACGAATGAGTCCATACGTTCCCATCTTTAATAGAACTCCGGCAAGAATAACACTGATAGCAGTTGGAGCTTCAACGTGCGCATCGGGCAACCATGTATGGAACGGGAAGATCGGGACTTTAATAGCAAAGCCGATAAAGAGCGCTAAATAGGCAAATGCGCGCATTTGAGTTCCGAATCCAGCAAGCAGAGAATCCGGTTGAAAGTTTGCAGGATTCATCATTGCCAGCATATTAAACGTGTGAATTTTTTCGCCCGTCGCCGGATCAGCAATCGTAACACTGAAATATAGCGCAATCATGGCAAGCAGCATCAGCACGCTGCCGGCAAGAGTATAGAGAAAGAACTTGATAGCGGCATACTCGCGCCGCGGTCCGCCCCAAATACCAATGAGAAAATACATCGGCAGCAGCATCAGTTCCCAGAATACATAGAAGAGGAAGAAGTCGAGCGATACAAACACACCCATCATTCCTGTATCGAGCAACAGCAGCATTGCCATATATCCTTTAAGCGCCTTATCAATCTTCCATGATGCGAAGACAGCGATAAAACTGATAAGTGCCGTCAGGATCACCATCGGCACACTAATGCCGTCAACACCGAGAAAATATTCGATCTGCAAACGGCCAAACCACGAGACACCCTGAATGTCGATCCATTTTGCTTTCTCGACAAACTGCATCCCCTCTTGTGTGTTGATGCCGCTCAGATTGTAATTGAAGTTCAAGTAAACCAACACTGCGAGCACGACTTGAAGAAATGTAATGCCTGCCGCCGTCCATTTCATCGCGCCGCGTGCTTCCTTGGGAATCAGCAGGACAATAATCATACCGATGATCGGCAGAAACGTAATCCAGCTTAACCATCCGAAACCAAGAAAATGATAGGCCATGTATTTCAACTCCTTTAAAAACTTTTTTCAATATTCCACAAAATGAAATTCAGATAACTTCTGGTCATCTGAACCACAAGAAAAACACCATTGCACCGAACAACACAAATGCCAAATAGGTTTGCACTTTTCCTGTCTGGAGTTTCCTCATTAACAACCCAAGAAAACCTCCAAGGTATGCAATAAGATTTACCATTCCGTCAACAATTTTATTATCGAATCCACCAACACCGACATAGAAAAGGAAAAATGTCAATGCCGAAACTCCTAAACCAAGCAAACCACATTCGATTTTTGCAGCGATACTTGCACCCTGTATCAACAATCCTATGGCAACTTGCCAGCCGATAAACAATGACAGCATTGCAAACACAGTTAAATAAAAGATAGACCCCGCCCTGCCTTCTTCCCATGTATGCTTCACGCCATACGTAATGCCAATAGTCCACTTTGCTACACCATTCACAAAACCGTCTATGATGACATTGTCGAACCAACGGTATGCCGCTGCGAGAGCGTCTATTCCCTGTACAAATGTTACCTGATATAGCTCATCGAAGTACCATTTGTTTAAGAAAAATTTATAGAGCCATTTTAAAATCGGTGCATTGGCAACCGCTTCAGCATTAATTTTTTTCCAGTAGTATGTTGAAAATGCTACATAGATACCGATACCGGCAACCGTTAGTGAGAGTAACATCGCCCATAGGTGAACGTGATGAAGCGTCGCCTCAAATGCTTCATTGTTTGCTGCTGCAACTGCAAATGGCACGACAGATTCAGGACGCTCGACGGCATGGAAGAACCAACCGGACGACGCGCCGATCGGATTCCAACTATAGAATGCGAAGAATGACAGCACGGCAAATACAATCAATGGAATCGTCATCACTTTTGGTGATTCATGAATTGAATCGAAGCGATGATGATCTTTATGTTCGCCAAGAAATGTAAGAATGACGAGGCGAAACATGTAGAATGCTGTTAATCCAGCGACGAAAAATCCAATGATTGGAATAATCCAATGGCCTGTCAATTCTCCATAGGCAAGTGTACCTGCAAGAATTTCATCTTTACTCAGGAAGCCCGAAGTAAATGGCACGCCGGAAATAGCCAGTGTGTACATCAAAAATGTCCAGAATGTGATTGGCATCTTTGTACGCAGTCCGCCCATATTACGGATGTCCTGGGCGTCGGTCTGGTGGTCATTCGCATGATGCAAAGCATTATGCATTGCATAAATGACGGAACCGGAACCGAGAAAGAGTCCGGCTTTGAACATTGCATGCGTCGTAAGATGAAAAAATCCGGCAGTATACGCACCAACACCAAGCCCCATCACCATATACCCAAGCTGGCTCACTGTTGAGTACGCGAGTACTTTCTTAATATCGTTTTGTGCAATGGCGATTGTCGCAGAAATGAAAGCTGTTATGGCGCCAATGTATGCAATAACCGTCAACGCATCGGCTGTCATCATTGCGAATGTGCGCGTTACTAAATAGACACCGGCAGCTACCATCGTCGCGGCGTGAATCAACGCACTGACGGGTGTTGGGCCTTCCATTGCATCCGGCAGCCAGACATGCAGCGGAAACTGCGCCGATTTTCCAATCGCTCCGCAGAAAATAAGAATGCCGGCAGCGGTCAACCAAGCTTCGCTTCCGAATGGAATAGTACCCGACTTGATCGATTCAAAAATGACATCGAAGCTGAACGTGCGGAATGTTGCATAGAGAATTAAGATTCCAATAAACATTCCGACATCACCAACACGATTGACAATAAATGCTTTCTTTCCTGCATCCGCTGCGGACTTTTTCTCAAACCAGTGCCCGATGAGCAGGTATGAACTCAATCCAACCAATTCCCATGATACATACATAAGAAAGAAGTTGTTGGTGAGCACGATACCGAACATCGAGAAAGTAAAGAGTCCGAGGTAAGCGAAATAACGTCCATAACGCACATCGCCTTGCATATAGCCGATAGAGAAGAGATGCACGAGCGCACTCACAATGGAAACCACAACGAGCATAATCGCTGCCACATTGTCGATCATCAATCCAAGTTCTATCTTCAACTCGCCGACACCGGGCACATTGCCGAAATTCACCCACGTGAACGTAGTTTGCAGAGTTTGATCGTGATATGCGCCGAGCTTTACAAAAAGAATTGTGAACGAAAGTACGAGTGCAGCAAAGAGAATCGAGGTACCGGCCCAATCGCCGGAACGCGGTATGCGCTTGTTCAAGAAAATGAGAACAACAAAGTCCAGCAACGGCAAGAGCAAGACAACAACAGCAAGTATCAGTAAGGTTTCTTGGGACATAATTTTAATTTTCGATTTACGATTGCCGATTGCTGATCGGCATAACTAATCTTTTAATTGACTGATTTCGTCAACATTCACGGTGTTGAAGTTTTGATAGATATTCAACACGATGGCAAGAAGAATAGCCGCCTCAGCCGCCGCAAGAATGATCACAAACACTGCAACGACATGTCCATCAAGTGTTGTGGTCACGTAACGGGAGAATGCGACGAAATTGATATTGGCGGCATTGAGCACTAATTCGATTCCCATCAACACCATAATGGTATTGCGCCGCGTTAAGATGGCGAACAGTCCCAATGAAAAGAGTAATCCGCTGAGAATCAGGAAGTGCGTCAATCCGGGATGCTGAAGCCAAATGATAAATTCTTGCATAATGAAAAGTCTCTTTAGTCTTTAGGTTTCTTTTCTCGTCGTGCTATCATTGCCGCACCGATAAGCGCCACCAGTAATACAACCGAAGCAAGTTCAAACGGTAATAAGTACTTCGTTAGCAGAAGTTCACCGATTTGCGGAGCTGTCTTATCCATTACCTTCAATTGCGGACTCACATTCCAATCTGTTGACCAGAAGATACCAATGAGTGTCCCAGCCAACGCCGCAACAATCATGACTGCCGGTAGCGTTTGTACTGTCCCGGTCTTTGTATCTACATGAATCTGGTGGCTCGTAAGCATCACACCAAAGAGAATTAAAACTAAAATGCCTCCGACATAGATAAGCAATTGTGTGATGGCGATAAAATCGGCAAGAAGGAACACATAAATTCCAGCTACTCCAAAAAAGGCAAACAATAAAGCAAATGCCGCCCGCACGATGTTTCGCGAAAACACAACGACACATGCCGCACCAAGTGTGATCACTGCAAAGATGTAAAAAATTATAGTGTAAAGATCCATTGACATCGAGTTGAAAGTAAAAAGTTAAAAGAACACGCCATTAGCTTGCCGGTGATTCCGGTTTCTGCGGTGGTTGTGTTATTGAAGCCGCAGCTTTTTCTGCGGCTGCGATCGCTGCTTTCTTTGCGGCTTGCTCCTCATCGTATTTCTTTAATCGTTCTTCTGCAGTAGTAATTTCTTCCACCGTCATATTGCTAAAGCTATAAATCAAGTTTTTTCTGTCGAATTCTGAAAATTCGTACACGTCCGTCATCACAATGCAATCGGTTGGACATGGCCACACGCACAACCCGCAGTAACAGCATTTTGCAATATCAATATCAAAACGCGGAACATAAAGGCGTTTCTTTGTATTCTTCGATGTCAACCCGAGATCAACATCCGGCGTCGATTTAATTGTATCGATCGTAATGCAATCAACCGGGCATGCCATGGAGCATTGATCGCAGCCGATGCAGTCGTCAATATTGACGTACAAGCGGTTGCGCGCCCGTTCGGGAATCTTCATTTTGACGGTTGGATATTGCACCGTCGCCGAACGCGTGAAGAGATGCTCGATCGTGATCTTCATTCCTACTACAACTGTGTAGAGGGAATGAAAGATGCCATAAAAATATGTTCCAACAGCAGACATTTAAAATTCGATTTCCAATTGCCAATTTTCGATTGTCAAATTATAGTACCAATATCAAACCGACCGAGAGAAGGCACGCAAACAACCACGGCGTCAATACTTTCCATGAGACATACATCAATTGGTCAACGCGCAACCGAGGAAGCGTCCAACGCACCCAAATTTGTATGAGCACAAATACATATGACTTCGCGACGAACCAAAATATTCCCCACACCGGACCAGACATAAAAGTGCCAAACGGACTCGACCAGCCGCCGAGGAACAGCGCTACACCTACAGCTGAAACTGTGAACAAATTTGCGTACTCAGATAGATAGAACATCGCAAAACGCATGCCGCTGTATTCAGTGTTAAATCCCTGCACCAACTCAGATTCAGCTTCCGGTAAATCAAATGGTGTGCGATTCACTTCGGCAATGGAGGAAACAAACAGAATGAAGAATGTTATGATCGTAAACGGCATCAGCATGAGCTTCTGCGACCATGGCAACGGACCACCAAACACCACCCAATTACCAATGCCGCCATCCTGAAACTTCGTGACATCTTGCAGGTTGAGCGAACCGGTAATCATCACTACGATGATGATGGCAATTGCGGTCGGAATTTCGTAGCTGATCATTTGCGCCGCTGAGCGAACGCCGCCGAAGAGAGACCATTTGTTATTCGATGCCCATCCAGCCATCAGAATACCAACGACGACGAGTGAGCCAACTGCAACCAAGAAGAACGCTCCAAGATTGATGTTGGATCCAATATAGATACTGCTGAATGGAAGGACTGCATACGCAGCATATGTGCCAACAAATGCAATAATCGGCGCCAAACGGAAAAGCAGCTTATCTGCTTTGTCAGGAATGATGTCTTCTTTTTGCAAAAGCTTCAGCATATCAGCAATGGGCTGTAACAAGCCATGCCAACCGGTGCGCATATAGGCAACGCGATCTTGAATGTGTGCCGCGACCTTCATTTCAGTGTACAGCACCACGAGTGCATACGCAATAATAAAGATGAGCGGAAGCAGGCTCAGAAGGATCGAGACAACCAGTTCATTCGCGAGTAATGTCTGAATAAATTCCATTATCAAATCCGAAATTCTAATTTCTCAATCCTGCTTAGTGTTCACAATTGAGCATTTCGTTTTTAGCGATCCACTTCACCGAGCACAATATCAATACTTCCGGCTATGAGCACGAGATCGGCAATCATACCGCCTTTGGCAATTTCAGGCAATACGCTCAAGTTCACAAAAGCGGGTCCGCGTGCTTTCACACGGAATGGGCTCGCAGTTCCATCGCTCACAATATAGAATCCAAGTTCACCGCGCGATGATTCCGTGCGAATATAAATCTCTGCATCTTTTTCCGGACGAATGCGTTTCGGAATTGCTGCCTTCACGTTGCCCTCCGGCAATCCGGCAAGCGCCTGCTCTATGATATTGAGACATTGTTCCATTTCATGCATACGAACGATATGACGGTCCCAACAATCACCGACCGTTCCCATCTCACCTTTACCAACCTGCGGTTCCCACTCAAGTTTATGGTAGATGGAATAAGGATCGTCGCGCCGCAAATCCCAATTGACACCGGAGCCGCGAAGCTGCGGCCCGCTGACTGCATAATTGATGGCAACATCTTTTGGCAGCACGCCAACGTTCGCAGTCCGTTTCACAAAAATTTCATTATACGACAGCAGGTCGTTCAGCATCTTGAGGCGCGGACGGAAATAGCGAATGAAATCTTTCGCTTGTTCCATAAACTTCGGCGGCAGATCATGTGAGAGTCCGCCGATCCAGATATAATTATAGAGTAATCGCGCACCGCACGTCATTTCAAACAAATCGAGAATTTTTTCGCGGTCGATAAACGTATAGAGGAACGGCGTGAACGCACCGGAATCGATGCCGTAGGTCCCGACTGCAATCAAGTGGCTGGCAATTCTTTGCAGCTCTGCCATGATCACGCGGATGTACTCGACGCGCTCCGGAACTTCGATCTTCAGCAAACGTTCGGCTGCCAGTGCAAATGCCCACTCGTTTGTCATTGCCGAACAATAGTCCATCCGGTCTGCATACGGAATCACCTGTTGGTAATTCGTCATATGCTCACAGTGCTTCTCAAAACAACGATGCAGGTACCCAATATGGGGAATGCAATCAACGATGATCTCACCATCGACTACGATTTCAAGTCGCAGCACACCATGGGTCGATGGATGTTGCGGACCCATGTTAATAATCATCTCTTCCGTACGGATGGTTTTGCCGGTCGATGTCTTAATATGACCTTGTTTTACAGTATAATCTGTAGGAAGCGTTGGAGGCTGCAGCATAGTCTGGTCAATCATTCAACATCAATAAGGAACCTTCATCCCGTGATAGAATTCCTGAACCTTATAATCTTTGCGAAGCGGATGTCCTTCCCAATCGTCCGGCATAAGTAGACGACGCAGATCCGGATGTTCATCGAAAATGATACCATAGAGATCGAAAGCTTCGCGCTCATGCCAATTGGCGGTTCCCCACACAGCACTGACTGACTGAATATGAAGATTGTCTTTTGTGCAAAAGGTTTTGAGAACAATTTTATGTTTGTGAACAATGGAAGCAAGGTGATACACGACGCCGAAGGTTCCGTTGCTGTAATCCATTCCGCTTAAACAGGAGAGATAATCGAATTGCAGCGCGGTGTCATCGCGAAGAAAAGAACAGAGCTCTTTTGTTTTATTCGGAGCGATGCGAACCCATGGTTGCATCGTATCGAATTTCGTTTCGATGATTGCATCACCAAATTTGGTTTTCAGAATATCAAATATTTCTTGAGCTGTCATACTCTTATGCTCGTTTCTTCACCAAACTCTCATTACGCACTTTTTCCTGCAGCTTCATTATCCCTTCGAGCAAAGCTTCCGGTCGGGGTGGACAGCCGGGGATATACACATCCACCGGAATAACGCGATCGACACCTTTGAGTACATGATATCCGTGTTCCCAATATGGTCCACCACACGTCGCGCAGCTTCCCATCGAAATCACGTATCGCGGCTCAGACATTTGATCGTAGAGTCGTTTGATTCTGGAAGCCATTTTAATAGTAACGGTTCCGGCAACAAACATCACATCCACCTGCCGGGGAGTCGCACGCGGAATAACGCCAAAGCGCATAATATCGAAGTTGGATGCCGATGCCGCCATCATTTCAATTGCACAACATGCGAGCCCAAATTGCATCTGCCAGAGCGATGAAAGGCGTGCCCAATTCAGGAGACCATCAAGAGAAGTAATAAAGACATTACCGTTTTCAAATCGTTGATCAAGAAGTCCCACTGGTTCTTACTCCGCTATTTCGTCATCATCTACAAAAACATGCATACTGTCCATTTCCGTCGCTGTAACGATTGTACGTTTGATGACAGGAATTTCAGGTTTCGGCTTATCCCAATCGAGGTCTCCCTTGAGCCATACGTACGCATAGCCTACGAAGAGAATCACAAGGAAAACCGCCATCTCCAGAAATCCAAACAGTCCAAACTGCCGATAGACAAGCGCCCATGGAAAGAGAACAGCCACCTCTACATCGAAAATCAGAAAGACAAGTGCAATAACATAGAAGCGTACGTTAAGCCGGATCCATGCGCTGCCCACGGGTTCTTCACCACATTCATACGTTGCATTTTTTTCGGGATACGGGCGGCGAGGTCGAAAAATCCATGCGCCAAAGAGACCAAGAACAACAAAGATGACGCCGAGGAGAAGAAAGATGAAGGCTTTGCCAAATTCCGTTAACATGAGGTGCTACAGTACATTCCGGTAATAAAAAAAGATGCTCAATGTGTTAGCAATATACCGGAAACTTGCACATGAGTCAAGAAATCCAAAATATAATCTCAGTCGTACGACTCTTATGAATCGAAGCATCAGCCAACTTAATCATTCACTGAATCAAGAATTTCGCGCACGCGGAGAAGGACTTCTCTTCCATTGTATGGTTTCGGGAGAAAATCTCTAGCTCCGGCCAGCAGAATTTCCGTTCGCTGTTCAGGATCGACCAAGCCGCTCGTCAGGATAACTTTCACCTTCGGCTGTATTTCTTTCATTTTCCGCAACAGGCATAATCCGTCGAGTTTCGGCATGCCGAGGTCGGAAATAACAAGTGCGATTTGTTCTTGATGCTTGCTGAACAATTCCACTCCTTCACTTCCATCAGAAGCTTGCAGAACACTGTACCCTTTTTCTTCTAAAAGCACTTTGAGATATTCACGGAGCGTAGATTCATCTTCCACAACCAAAATAGTTTCATCTCCGCCACTAATCCTGATAAATTCTTCTTTAACATGTGAAACCGATTTTGTGAAGGTTGAAATCGGAAGAAATATGTGCATTGTTGTTCCGTGGTCAACAGCAGAATCGACATCGACAAACCCATGATAACTTCCGAGAATTCCATAGACAGCAGAAAGACCGAGTCCCGCTCCACTCTCCTTTTCTTTGGTCGTAAAGAACGGATCGAATACTCTGGTTTTCGTTTTTTCATCCATTCCTTTCCCAGTATCTGAAACAGCAATGTGCACGTAATCACTAGCTTGTGCATTTGGATTTTGCTGCTGAAGCTTTTTACCGCTGATATGTTTTGTAGTGAACCGCAGTGTTCCGCCATCAGGCATTGCATCCCGCGCATTCATGGCAATGCTCAGGAGTGCTTGATGTAACTGACTGCGATTTGCGTTTGTTACATAGATCGCGTTGTTAAAATCTGAAACAATTTCAATAGTTTTGGGGAACGTTGCCTGAAGAAGTGAAACAATTTCTTTCATAACGAGATTCACATCGACCTGTTCATTTTTTACTTCCGTTTTTCCGGAAAGTGTCACAAGCTGCCGAACGAGTGTTGCTCCGCGAACAGAAGCATCGAGGATCGTCGTGATATCATGCTTCAGTTTATCAGGATCACTTATATGGCTTTCGGTCATTGAAGCATATCCTGAGATGATATTAAAGATGTTATTAAAATCATGTGCGACACCGCCGGCGAGTGTACTCACACTTTCCATTTTCTGTGATCGGCGAACCTGCTGTTCCAGCTTCTTCTGATTCGTCATATCCAACGCAATGCCGAGAGAAGCAGGAGCGCCCTCAAAATGAATTGAGCTTGCAGTAAAATCCAACCATCGTTCTGTTCCATCTTTTGTGACGATCTTGAATTCGTATCGAGACGGCACACTCTCGCCCCTCTGTTGTGCTGATCTTCGTTGCTGAATCATTTCTATGTGATCCGGGTGCGTCAACTCCCAAAATGTTTTATGCAACAGTTCATCGTTTGTATACCCGGTAAGCTGTTCTGCAGCAGAGTTGACATAAACAAATTTTTCACCATGATAAATAAAAATCGCGGCAGTGCTGGTTTCTGCAAGTGAACGGAATCGTGCTTCACTTTGCTTCTGGGCTTCTTCTGCCTGCAAGCGCGCTTCACGTTCACGTTTTTGGTTTACAACAGAAAGAATAGCCGGTACCAATCGAATGCTATTCGTCTTTAAGAGAAATTCTGCCGCACCCTCCTTCATACACTCAACAGCTTTCTCTTCCCCTACTGACCCTGTGTAAATGATTGTCGGCGTACCGGGTGACATTTCTTTGGAGAGCCGAAGCGCTTCTATTCCCGTGATATCCGGGATAGTGTAATCAATCACAATACAATCGAATTTCGATAACTCAAGTTCACGAATGTATGTTTCTCTGTTGCGAGCTTCCTTAACGACGATCTCAACTGGCGCAGATTGCACTTTACGCGTGAAGAGCCGTATAGACGACGGATCGTCTTCAAGCAAGAGAATGGATAGTACTGTAGACACAGTGATGACCCCTTATGGCTATCTAATTACTGCGCCATGGAATAATACAAACTAAAGGGAAAATCTTAGAAAGAATGTATGAGAAGTCAAATAGAAAAGCAACATCTAAACGAAGGACGATAAACTTTTTTTATTATCCATCAAGATTCATTGGGGGGACCATCGTTCCACTTCGTCTCTGCTATCCCTGCAAGAATATTTGCATACCGGGCAACGACAAATAACAGATCGGCGAGACGGTTCAGATATGCCAATGGGAATTTTCCTATGTCCTCTTTTCTGCCTAATGCGTCTACTAGCCGTTCTGCACGGCGGCAGACCGTACGAGCAACGTGCATCTGTGCACCTACGAGCTGTCCACCAGGAAGAATAAATGATTGCAATGGTTTCAGTTGTGTCTCTATCTGATCAATGATTTTTTCCAGATTATCGATGTGATCTTGCTGAATACGCTGTATTTTCGAAGACAGAGTATCCATAGGAGTTGCAAGATCGGCGCCAAGGACAAACAACTGATTTTGAAGTTGTTCAAGAATACTCTCAATTTCGTCGAGAGGCTTGAGAGCGCGGACAACGCCAAGCTGTGCATTCAATTCATCCACCGTACCGTACGCATCAATACGGAGAGTACTTTTCGGGATGCGTTTACCGCCAAAAAGCGATGTATCTCCATTGTCGCCGGTTTTCGTATATATTTTCATGAATGCTCTATAGTGTCTCTGTTTCCCTATGTGATAATACGAAATGCAAACATAAGAAAAAAGTCCTGGGTACTATCGACACGGAATACCCCTTGATTTCAGCTATTCATTTCCTTCTTCAAACTCTCAACGGGAAAGCCGATATCAATCAATTCTCACATGCTTTAACGCGAAAATATTATGAGATTGTGGAAAGGACAATTTCCCTGTCATAAATCCAGCTAAACTTCTCGACACCGGAGAATTTTATGCGTTCTGCAAGTTGGTGATATCTATCGGAAAGTGTGCATAAATAATCTTGTGCTTTTGCTGATGCTCCCGATATTCCTGTCAGTCCGGCAATTTTCCATTCACGAACCAGTGTTCCGATAATCTCTGCATAATCTTTTGTTGTATAAACACCGGCTTTTTGTGCGACAAGGGAAAACTTCGTATAAAGCCCTTTGTCTCTTCCATCATCCATGAGGATGGCAGGCATAGCAATTCTTGCTTTCATCATTTTTGCGAACGCAAGAACTGCATGGGCAGGATCAAGTTCGAATATTTTTGACATAAATAATTTATATGCCTTCTCGTGTCGCGCTTCATCGCCTGCAATCATGCCGCATATTTTATGGAGACAATCTTCGCCCGCTTTTTTAGCAAGAGTGCCGACATTGCGATGAGATATTTTTGTGGCCCGTTCCTGAAACGTAGTATAGATAAACCCGAGATATGGATCGTTTTGTGTTTGTGGGTCGAAGCCATTATTAATAAGATGATGAATGGTCGTTTCAATTGAACGCATATCGACACGCCCGGTGAGATAAAGATATTTGTTGAGCAGATCGCCATGACGATTTTCTTCCGCTGTCCAACCGCGGCTCCATCGCGTCCAGGGTGTCGGACTCGCGCCTGTTGGATCGGTTATTCCATTCAGCCGATTGAGCCATGTTTGATAGGTTGGCAATGCTTCCTCAGTTACCATATCCCCGACAAGAATTACCAGCACATCATCGGATAAACATTGTGCACGCGTACGAAACTCCGTGAGTTGCTCAGTCCAGTTTTCAGTAATGAGATCAGGTAAGAAGTCCGATGGCTGCCAGCTTTCATTGACATTCAACAGCAATGTTTCTAATTGTTCTCCAACAAATCCCTCCATGCTCTTAATGACTTCCATTTGAGTTGAGGTGATATGAATATCAAAACTTGGATTCATAATTTTCTCCAAAAGTAAAAAGAATGATATTGCAAAACGGGTAACAGCATGTATTCATAAAGAAAGAGCTCTACGCATTTGTCATTTCATGCTGTTCATTTTTTCAATTTCCGATCAAGAATCTGAATCATCGTTTGAAGGTCAGATATTGGAAGTTCACAAGTGTAATTTTCACAAACATAGATTTTTTGTTGTCCGTTAACCATCGCTAGCATTCTAAAAAATGGTACGTGCTCCTTGAGGAATTCCTGTCCTTCAGCGCCATCTGCGAGAAGCACAACCTTATTCGGAAGGAAGCGTGAATGGATCTCATTCAGCATATCGCACAACACAGGATGTTCTTTATTCCCCGAAAGAACAAATTGCACTGGCTTCGAAAAACTGAAGTCGACAGCAACAAGAAACTGCGGGAGGACTTGTGGAGTATTTTCGATAGACGTGCTGAAGCATATTATTGACTTGGATGCCATTTCATGGTATTGCTCATTTCCAATCATCTGCGACAAACGAAGCAAATTCAAAATCGCAATAGCATTGGCGCTTGGTTCTGCTTTATCGAACACTTCTTTCGTCCGCACGAGAACGGTGGGATCATTCCCAGAAATATCATAAAATCCACCTTTGTCAGTATCAAAAAACAATGCATTTTGTTCTTCCGTCAATTTGATTGCTGTTTGCAGCCATTCGATCTTAAACGACGCTTCGTAGAGATCGAGCAGTCCTTGAATGAAGAAAGCATAATCGGCAAGCTGTGCTTCGTGCTTTGCTTCACCATCTCTGTACCGTCGGCATAATTTTCCCGTTCCGGGATCAATGAGGTTCGTCAAAAGAAACCGTGCTGCCTTCGAAGCATTTCCAAGATACGGCTTGTCTTTCAGTACTTGCGAAGCTCGGGCAAACGCAGAAATCATCAATCCGTTCCATGACAATAAAATTTTATCATCGAGATATGGTTTGGGACGCTTGTCGCGTTTTTCAAAGAGTTCTTTTCTTGCGATTTCGAAATGTGCCTGAACGTCTTCAATATTCTCATGTAAGGAATGCGCTGTTTCTTCAACAGAGTGAGCGATATGCAAAACATTCTCACCAAGAAATTCCCGCCCTTGATCCGAAAGAACATTTCCCTGTTCCTTAATTCCATAGATGAACTCGATAATCTTAGTCGTTTTTTCATTCAGCACTCTATCGATTTCACTCTTTTTCCAGATATAGAATGCTCCTTCCTTTTTCTTATCAGGATACAAAGCCAAAAGAGCACTTTCTGCATCTTCCGCTGAACAGAATCCTCCTCCTGGAGACGACAGGGAACGTTCTACATACGCTAGTACTTCGCGGGCTATTTGTGCGAAAAATGGATCCTGTGAGATTTGAAATGCCTCAAGGTATGACAGTACCAACTGTGCCTGATCGTACAACATTTTTTCAAAATGGGGGACGTGCCAGCGTTCATCTGTAGAATAGCGATGAAACCCACCGCCAAGCTGATCGTACATTCCCCCCTCTGCCATATTCTGTAAAGTGGTCAACGCCATATCGCGTGCCGTGCAATTCCCTGTTCGATAGTAATAACGAAACAAAAAATTAAAAATTGAGGGACGAGGAAATTTAGGCGCGTCGCTAAATCCGCCATACGTGTCATCGAAACTCCGTTCGAAATGATTGAAACAATCGGTCAGCACTTGATCCGTTATCGGTATACTGCTCTCCGGAGGAGTTGCCGATTCGATCAGAAAATCATAGATTTTTTTTCCAGATTCCAGAACAGTCAACCGCCGATTGATCCAGGTGCGATAAATAGATTGCAGTAATTCCGAAAATCCTGTTCTCCCATCTCGAGTCTCCGGTGGAATGTATGTTGCTGCAAAGAAGGGTTTACGGTCGGGAGTCATAAAAATCGACATAGGCCATCCACCGCTCCCGGTCATTGCCTGGAGTGCAGTCATATAGATTTGATCAATGTTAGGTCGTTCTTCACGATCCACCTTAATACTGACAACCATGAGATTCATAAGATCTGCAATAGATTGATTCTCGAATACTTCACGCTCCATCACGTGGCACCAGTAGCATGTAGAATATCCGATCGAAAGGAAAATGGGTTTATCTTCCTTCCGCGCCTTTTCAAACGCTTCTTCTCCCCACGGGTACCAATCGACCGGATTGAAAGCATGTTGTAGGAGGTAAGGGCTTTTTTCTTCTACAAGCCGATTCGATTTTTTCTTTTTTGCAACCGGTGGGACATGGGTTGTCTTCAGAGAATCTTCCGGCAATAGTCTCATGGGATATTCCTTTCCAAACAAGCTTATCACAATGCTTGATTGGTAAACAATTTGATGGACAAATTAGTTCGCAGATGGGACTGAAAAACAAAGCGGATTGCGGCTTTAACAAAATCACACTTGTATTTATCATACATAAAAAAGCCCCGCATTCCTGCGAGGCAATATATTTAATTCATTATCTATTTGCGATTCATTTTTTCTTTCTATTCTTCCAAAACTCAGGCAATTCATTATAATAGTGCGCTACTGTTTTGATACCGCCAAAGAAATTATCGAGATTGATAAATTCGTTCGGCGCGTGAGCGTTTTCATCCGGCAAACCGAAGCCAAGGAGAACAGAATCTATACCAAGCAGTCTTTTGAAATCCACAACGATAGGGATGGAACCGCCTTCACGCTGATACAGCGGCTTCTTGCCGAACCCCTTTTCGAGCGCTGCTACTGCCGCCTTTACACCCGGACTATCCACCGGAGTAATGGCCGGTTCACCGCCGTTCAAATAGCGCACTTTCACGGAAATTGTTTTTGGAGCAATAGCTTTCATATGCTTTTCGAAAAGTTTTGCGATCTTTGCCGAAGATTGATCGGGCACAAGGCGCATGGAAATTTTCGCAAATGCTTTCGAGGGAAGCACGGTCTTCGCCCCTTCTCCCGTATACCCGCCCCAAATGCCGTTGCACTCAAGTGTCGGTCGTGCCCAGAGCCGTTCGAGCGTTGTAAATCCT
Source organism: Bacteroidota bacterium (assembly GCA_050013655.1). Lineage (GTDB taxonomy): Bacteria > Bacteroidota > Ignavibacteria > UBA10030 > UBA10030 > Fen-1298. The sequence continues at coordinate 188,031 of JBEKEV010000004.1, forward strand.
TTTTCACCGTAGAGTTGTTTCAACCCAAGCGATTTTGTGTACGTCTTGTCATTCCATGGAAGTTTTTTGAAGGCTGCTCGTTCTGCTTTTGTCAATGGGCGAACATCGTCATACATCCCTTTTACAGTGATGCGTCCATTCTTATCATGGAGAGACGCGATCATCTCCGTCAACACCTGAATAGGATTATGCACCGATCCGCCGAACGAACCAGAATGCAGATCGCTGTTCGGTCCGGTTACTTCTACTTCCATATATGCCAGACCGCGCAGAGCGTACGTTACCGACGGAACACCTTTAGCGAACATCCCAGAATCAGAAATCACAATCACATCGGCTTTGAGCAAGTCTTTGTGTTCACTCACAAACTTTGGAAGATTATCACTACCGATTTCTTCTTCGCCCTCAAAAATAATTTTAATGTTCGCCGGCAGTGTACCGCCATTTTTCAGAAAGGCTTCGATGGCTTTCAAGTGAATAAAAATCTGACCCTTATCATCAGATGCACCGCGCGCGTAAAGATTTTCACCACGGATGGTTGCCTCAAAAGGCGGAGTTGTCCACAAATCCACCGGATCTTCCGGCTGCACATCGTAATGTCCATAAATAAGGATCGTCGGTTTGCCCGCAACACCTAACCAATCGGCATAGACAACCGGATGACCTTCCGTTTCCAAAATCTGTACATTGTGCAGACCGATATTCGTCATATGGTTTTTTAGCCACTCAGCCGTGCGGCGCATCTCAGGCTTGCGCTCGCTCTGCGAACTGACACTCGGGATGGCAAGGAGTTCTTTTACCTCTAAGAGATATTGATCATGATGAGATTCGATGTATGATAGAATTTTTTTCATACGTATATCCTTTAAGAAGAAATCATTTTTTTGATAGAGTGTCTCATGAAAAACAATCAGTGCTTGATTATTTTCCAGTTGCTTTCAACAGATTATCATATGTTTTTTTGTTCTTCAGGATTCTGATCGCTGTCTGCAATTGCTTATCTCGTGAAAATGTTGATTCAAAGCGGGCTTTGTCGCCTTTCATCCGCGCAAGAATCTCTGTCTTGAGTGTTGTCCTGATTTCCTCCTGAAAGCGATAAATCTGCCTGTCCTTATCTCTCTTGAGAATAGTTTCTAACTTCTCAATACCATCCACGAACGATTTGTCGTACCGGGCATCGGTAGCAAGCATGCGCAGTTCTTGCAGCTTCACTTCTCCTTCTTCCTCGCATTCGAACCCTTTCTCCTTGAGGAAAGCCTCAAAGTTCTCGATCTGTTCGTTTGTTACCTCAAAGCTGTCGGGAAGTGTTTTATTCTCGGCAGCATAGCGGTTTGCATACTTGAAGAACATTGCTTTTCGGTTGAGTTCATCGAGGAATGTGCTATGGAGAGAATCCGTAACAATCGTATCGGGAAGAATTCCACCACTTTCCCAAACACGTCGATCATGAGCGGTACGAAATTCATGTTTCAAGCTATCGGGCACGGTTGTTCCGTTACCGTCGCCATCTCGATGTCCGTAATCAATTTCTTGGATACACCGTCCACTTGGCGTGTAGTACTTCGCTGTAGTCATTTTGAGCGATGAATTTTCCGAAAGCGGCGTGATGGTCTGCACCAATCCTTTGCCAAACGTCCGTGTTCCTACAACAATACCACGATCCAAATCTTGTATCGCCCCGCTGACAATTTCGCTGGCGCTCGCGCTAAATCGATTGACCAGAATCGCTAAAGGTAAATCACGAAGCATAGGAGTTTCCGAAGAAGTGTAACTCCGTTCAGAAGATATTTTACGCCCGCGTGTTGAAACGATTAAACTTTTCTCCGGCACGAACTTGGAGACAACATCAACCGCGCTTTCGAGTAATCCGCCTGGATTATCGCGCAGGTCAAGCACTAATCCTTTTAATTCTCTGTTTACCAGAAGATCTTTGATCGCATTACGTAGATCATCTCCCGCAGTCCGCGAGAATCGTTCCAACCGAATGTACGCTACGCCATCCGAAACATATCCTGAATAAGCAATATTTCGAACGAGAATCTCTTCACGCATCAGTACAAAGTCTATCGGTTTCTTCTCGCCTTCTCGTTCAATCTTCATTCTCAATTCTGTACCGGGAGCACCGCGCACAAGCTGACGAACAGCGTCCAGGGAACTTCCTTTCACTGATTTTCCTTCCACCTCGATAATTCGATCACCGACTTCCATACCCTGCTTTGCCGCAGAGAAACCTTCGAGCAAATTGATGACTGTAATGTACCCGTCACGTTGACCGATGGTAACGCCGACACCGCCATATTTGCCTGTCGTAATAAGATCGATCTCATCATTCTCTTTCTCGCCGATGAACACCGTGTACGGATCGAGTGTCTTGACCATACCATCAATACCGGCGCGCATCAATTCTTCTGGGTTAAGCGTATCAACATAGTTCACAGCGATTTCTTTATAGACCCTGCCGTACATATCGATGCCGCGGTAGATTTTCAGAAAGAAATCGGCGTCGCCGCTTTCGGAAAGGAAGCCGAAAAAGAGAAGTGCAAACAACAAAAGGAAGAGTATCGCTATGGTTGTTTTCTTTATTTTGCTAACGCGTGTTTGATTCATAAAATCTACTCCATCCTCATCTCTTTGTGGGAAGCGCTTCTGTTACTTGTTGATAAATCAATTCATGCATATCGTCGATGGGTTGCAATCCGCTGATAATGCGATATCGTGATTCATTCTTCGCAATTTGGAGATATCCTTCGCGGACTCGTTCATAGAACTCCATGCCATTGGATTCCATCCGGTCTTTATTCGTCTTTGCTGCTGAGATGCGCTTTTCAATCTCTCGAATCGGGATATCGAGAAAAAAAGTCAGATCTGGCACAAGACCACCCGTCGCGTACCGATTAATTGTTTGAATAACATCGAGATCAATACCACGGCCATAACCCTGATAAGCCGTTGTGGAATCGTAATATCGATCACATAACACCACCATGCCGCCTTCCAATGCAGGCAGCACAACTTCCTGGATCAATTGTGAACGACTTGCAGAAAACAGGAACAATTCGCTCGCTTCGCTCATTCCTGTATTGGTTCTATCAAGTAGCATCTTGCGAATTTTCTCGCCAATCTCTGTGCCGCCCGGCTCTCGTAAGATAATTACATGATGATCCTGTAGCGTTAAACGATCAGAGAGCAATCGCACCTGGGTCGATTTCCCAGAATAGTCGAGACCTTCAAAAGTAATAAGCATGGGAATTGGTGGGGTGGTTAAATTGTGATTGATGATTTGAGATTTTTTTGTGAGTCTTTTTGCTTTTCTGAGTTTCTAAATTCTTGCTTCTCTTTTCTGTATTATTAAAAATACTCAAATTCGTTCTGTTATGCAATCAACCAAAGCACATCTGTCGAATCTGATACAATATTTAGAATGGTCCGCTCCATTTCTCATGAACCAACGGTTCTATTGGATTACCCTTGGGGTGTTTATGTTGTGAAAAACTATAGGTAAAAATGAGAATGGACAAGAACATTATGCACTGAATGACAGCATGAGTAAAAAATTCCTTTTAGTTAACATGAATAATTTTTATTATAAATTACAGTCATCTAAAATACCAGCTTTCGTTATGTATTTGATTGAGGGAAGAACATGCCTTTGTGGTTTATGTTGACAGGAAATGAACCAGAAAGATTACAAGAGACTTTCCTAGATTTCTTTTCCAACCATGACCTTCCTCAAGGTATTGCATTGTGGAAATGGAAAAGATCATGTTGGATATGTTCGCCAGAAAAATTCAGACAGGAAATTCTTATTACTTTTACAAGATATGGAGTAATTGAATTCTCATCGGCACCCCCTATGACTGATATAGAATTTATGAGTGGCGATGCTACTTCACTCACCCTCTCTTCATAAAAGTACTCGATCCATACCGATAAATGATTTTCTCCTCCGGCGCATTATTTCCTCGAATCAGAACGTCCGATTGGTTCAGGTTTTCTTGCTCCTCTCAACATTTTTCACTACCATACATCAGAAATTGAAGCGGTGACTAATCCTGTAGGATGACGAAAGCACAAAAGAAACATATTCCGCCACCCTCCCTCTCTTCCTCTCCCAAAGCGTTAAACGCCATCGAGCAAAGACGTCTTGAATCGAGGGAAGAGGATTCTACGCTCATCAAGCGTGCACTTGCAGGAGATCAAAAAGCATTTCATAAACTTCGCTTGAAATATTATGACGCCATCTTCAAACTTGTCAATCGAATGATCCGCAGTCGTGAAGAAGTGGAAGATTTGACACAGGAGGCATTCATCAAAGCGTTTACATCGCTCAATAGATTCGATAATCAGTACTCGTTTTCGACATGGCTCTACAAGATCGCAACAAATAATTCCATCGACCATATCCGCAAAAAGAAACTGCAAACGTTTTCCATCAACAAACCCATCGAGTCGGAGGAAAACGATTATTCGTTCGAACTACCTGATACAGACCTTGAACCTGATCAAGAACTGATCGCCTCTCAGCGCAAGAAAATGCTGGATGAGGCGATGAATTCGCTTCCACCGAAGTATCGGCAAGTCATTCTTATGCGCCATGTAGATGAAAAAGAATATCGGGAAATTGCCAAAACGCTGAAGCTCCCGCTCGGCACAATTAAAGCCCACATTTTCCGCGCCCGCGAACTATTGTACAAGCAGCTGCGAGATAAAATGCGTCATTATTGAACATGCACGCAACTTTCTGAACATTCTTTCCGTAAGAATAAGTGAAATCATAGAAATAGGTGTACGATGAAAAACTCTAAACTCTTTCGACTTATTCTCCTCTTTGGTACTGCATGTACTGTCGTACTCTGTGCATATGCACGTCAAACGAACCATCGCGAATTTAGCCGTACGCATGAAAAAGAGGTACGGGTTATTCTTGATATTTCATTTGCAAGCATCACAATCGAGCGAGGCGAAAGTGACAAAATTGCCGTGGTCGATTATGACGAGGAAGAATCGAATATGCAGAAGTTGTACATCTCGTATGATATCTCTCATGAATCAGGAACGTTGCACATCAAGTTGAAAGAATCAACTCATTTCTGGGGCGATGATGAGGGCAGTAAAGGACACCGTAACCATCTCGATATCAAATTAGGTGACACTGTTCCGATTTCCTTTGAAATAGAATTGGGAGCAGGCAAAGGTGAAATTGATCTTACAGATTTACAGGTCAAGGAATTTAATATTTCGACAGGTGCCAGCAGTGTAACGATGAAATGTGGAAAACCCAATCCAATTTCTGCCGACGACATTTCTATCGAATCGGGTGTAAGCAAGTTTACAGCGATGGATCTCGGTAATTTGAATTTTCACAATTTAAAATTTAGCGGAGGTGTGGGATCCTATAAACTTGATTTCGATGGTAAGTTCCGTCAGAGCGCCGAAGTGCAAATTGAAATCGGCCTCGGCTCGATCAATGTCTATGTTCCAAAATCAATTCCCGCCAAGTTGGTGTACGATGATAACTGGCTTTCCAGTTTTAGTCTTGACGACGATTTTGAAAAAACCCGCAAGGGAGTGTATGAAACCGCTGATTTCCAGGATTCTTCTAAACGTTTGACGATTCGAATGGAAGCTGGATTAGGCAGCGTACGGATTCATAGAAAATAAAACCAGATTCGTTTTTGTCACACAAGCATCCCTTAATGGAGATTTTTCTCTTCTCTTGTTCTGGTCTCTCACCGGTAGTTCGCTTGGATAAAATGCATTTTACTTTTTATAGCATATTCAGTTCTACGTTATCACCCAATCCCGAAGTGAAAGAATTGCCCCCATGATCGCGGCTGATTTACTTCGCGGATTCGAATAAGATTGAGAAGTGCTTGCCTATACGCATCACCGGGAGCAAGACCGTTGGCAAGGTATGTAAAAAAATATTCGCTGAAGAACTTCGCTGCTTTCCGGTCTGCCTGCCATGCATTAAAAAAAACATCGGAGGTTCCGTTCAGATGAAGCAACAAAGCATGTTCAGCGGAGAGCCCTAAACCTTGACCATACTGGTTGGATAAAATCATGACAGGAACGGCTGCAAGTTCTGTAAGCTTTTCAAACGGAACAGTCGTTGATTGCTCCATGATCAATCCATTAGAAAGGACTATACTGCCAAGCGGAAGTTCAGTGCTTCGTTGGCTAAACTCGGTAGAAATCTGCAGAATGTCTGCCTTGATGGATTTTAAATTATCCCACGATGCTTCTAACCCCACCATAACATGGGCGTTTTTAAAGAAGCTGCGAATGTCCCGCAGTTCATAATCCACCGACCAATTCTTGCCAGTCGGATTTCCAAACGCCACTACATCTTGTGTGCGAGTAAATGACACCGAGCGATAGCGGAGCGAAGCAAGCGATGGAACATAGTCCACACTGGTTAGCTCAATCACATACTTGACATTGCCTTTCGCGTCCTGTCGTTCGATGGCGTGAAAAGGAAATCCATCCATTTCACGATTCACTACAATGATAAGATTTCGTTCGAAGAGGTCATCCACCGGACGGAGGAGAAGTTCATACAGTTGCGTTGAAAGTATCGCGAAGCGCGTCATCGAAGCCACACTTGCCTCTCCGGCTTCGCTGGAATAGACAGTTGGGTCTTGAAGAAGTCTTCGGTATTCCGCCATGAGTTGAAAAAGACTATCACGGCGAAGGGCGGAGGCGCGGACAACAAGCTTTGAACGCGTTAGGGCAAAGACATAGAGTGTATCATCCGTTGGCAAGAATTCTATCGCCAGTGATCCATTCGGAATGTAATTCCGTAATGTTGCTGTTTCCACTCGTCCCGGCAACACCAATACCTCGTAGTTTGGGTGCTCATTGATAATTTCCCACGAACCTTTGCGAATCGATTGGTCGGCAGATTCGAGTTCGGCATGGAGCACTTTCATCTCTTTGCTGTCAGACGAACGTTGTTTGCTGGTAAACCGGGCAGTGTATTCCACTTCGAGCAGTTTTGCCTTTTGAAGTTGCGCCTGAACATCCTTCGTCTGTTGTTTCACTTTTGGATGACGCAAGGACACATCCAGTGTCTGGAAGACAGCGGCAAGTTGTTTCACACGAGCAAATTCGAGGGTCTTCAATGCCTCTTCCTGCCGCTGCATCTTGATGAGTAAAGCACTAAGTAATTCATACCAGTCCGTGTGTAAAGGATAAATTCCGAGTGCGGCTTGATATGGTTCATGTAATTCTACGTTGCAATATTCAGCAAGTGTATTTTGGGCGAGCATAACAGCTTTTACATACCACTCCCGCGCTTTAATAAGATCGCCGACACGTTCAGCATCTTTTCCTATCTGAGTGTACAAATACCCCTCACCGGCGATGTGTCTGCACTCCTGAAATTCTTTTGCGATCTGTTCGTATGATTGCTGGAGTTTCTCCTTACTCTGCAATCGTTGTTCCTGTGTCATCAAGGCGAAGTTGCATTGAACAAGAAAAACGGAGAGATAATTTTCTGCAATGCGATCGCCTTGAGAACGAGCAAGCCCCATCGCTTCAGTATAGTATCGCTTTGATTCGAGTAGTTTCCCGTTCTGCTCGTAGAGATGTCCAAGCCGGAATAGTAAAACTGTTTCCAACTCTTTACCGGTACGCGCCTGGCGGAGCGTGTTGATAGCATCGCGGAAATCTCGAAGTGCGGCATTCACGCTGTTTTGAGCTGAATGAAGAAGTCCGATCTCTATATGTACACGAGCAACAAGAAGAGGATCTCGTATTTGACCTGTTGATGCTAATGCTTGTGTCAACGAATTTTCTGCTTCCATGTAACGTTGTTGAATACGGTATATACTTCCGATTCCGCTTAACGCCGCAACGATATTGAGATTGTCATTGCTTGCTTGTGCTTCTGTGAGTACTTCTTTATAAAGGTGCTGCGCTTCGTCTAGATCATTGTTTATTTTCAAGGCAGATGATAGTTTCAGCTGTGCTTCGATCAAAGCTATCTTATCGCCGAATGCTGTTGCGGTTGCGGATGCGTTTCGATACCAGGCTATTGCGTGATCGAACATTTGCATTTCTGTATAAAGATCCCCATCGAGGAGTGCAAGCCGTACTTCGCCATGTACATCTCCTTCTTTCCGCATCAACAGTGCAGCTTCATCTGAGACAGCAAGAGCTGCTCGAAATTCCCCAAGTTCCAACTCGGTCTGAACCAGAAATGTAAGCGCTTCAGTAAGTTGATCGGTTTTTTTGAGTTCTTTAAACAAGTGAATAGCTTGCTCAAGGAGCGGCTTTGCTTGTTTGAATGATCGCTCTTGAATGAGAACGACCGCTTTTTCGTACATCTCGGTCGGATCTGTCAGCGGGTGTTCGCCGATATCGCATGATAGTAGAAGAAAAACACCAAGGACAAGAAGAAGTAATGTGTGCTTCACAGAGGCTTCGATTTCCGTATCATGATGGAATGTGATTGCCGAACCAACTCGGACGTGATGAGAATATAACAAACTCCTGCTTACTCTTCAACAAAAAGAATCAGCTTATGCACCGTGATTCTTTACCACGTCAAGAATATCATCTGCATTGTTGGACAAAATACCGTCTACGCCGTATGTCAACATCCGCTGGGCATCATGAACTGAATTGAGTGTATAGACATAAACCGCTATGCCATGGCTGTGTGCATCATCGACCATCCGGTGCGTGAGTTCGCGTTTGGCACAGACAAAGACCGATGCTCCAACGCGCTCGGCGAGCGTTGACGGTAATCGGCTAAAATCATAAGAAAAATTATAGAGTATGCCCGTTACCGACGACGGTTTCATTTTCTTGATAGTTGCCAAAAGTTGGTGGTCAAATGAAGAGAACAGTACGCGATCATCCATACCGCATCGGTGAACTGCATCGAGCACTTTCTCCTCCAACAATCCTGACGGTTCACGATGCAACCAATCCGATTTGATTTCCACATCCACCCAGAGCCGGTCGCCAACTTGTTGAAATACTTCGCAAAGTGTCGGAATACATTGATGCGAAAACATCGGATGGAACCATGAACCTGCATCGAACCGGCGAATTTCTTCCATCGAGTAATTGCGTGCTGGACCATTACCCGTTGAAGTGCGTTGAAGTGTACGATCATGGAGAACAATAACTTCTTCATCCTTTGATAATCGAACATCGAGTTCAATCATGTCGATACCGGAAACGCTTGCAGCGCGTTCAAAAGATGCAAGCGTGTTTTCCGGTGACTTTGCTGAGATACCACGGTGTGCAATAACATATGGTGGATTATTGTACAAAGGTTTCGGCTGGTACGGCTTCATTTGATTCTGTCTTTATAGAGGGCATCGAGGACCAACTTATGTACGTAACCGATTTCGTCCATTCCATTGATGGGGATGAGTCGATTGGTTTTACGATAATAGTCAATGAGAGGCTTCGTCTGCTGTTGATAGACTTCAAGACGACGACGGACAGGCTCCGGTTTATCATCATCGCGTTGGTACACTTCACCACCACACTGGGGGCACACTTTAAGATCGGTACCGATGCGAGCAATAGTATAGATGCGTCCACAGCCCCGGCATAATCGTCGCTGATTAAGACGATCGATAATCTCTTCATTGTCGACTTCAAAACTGATGACACTGTCGAGCCGGACACCAAGTTTTTCAAACAGCACATCAAGTGCGCTTGCTTGCGGAAGTGTTCGCGGGAAACCATCCAGAATAAAATTTTCTCTCACCTCGTCGGACCTGAGTACTTCTTCAATCAAACCAACAACTACTTCATCAGGGACAAGATTGCCGGCATCCATAAAAGATTTAGCTTTCAATCCAAGGATTGTCTTATTCTTCACGGCTTCGCGCAGCAAATCGCCGGTCGAGATATGCGCCGAATGGAATTCTTCAACAAGTAATTTGGCTTGAGTCCCTTTACCCACGCCTGGAGGTCCAAAAAGGATAATTTTCATGCGTTCGTTATTCTTTGTAAGTTGATAATAGTTGAATTAAAAGCGATGCTAATGTACAGTAATAATAGTTTTATACAAAATATAAGCTTTATCATAGTTTCGATACATATAAAGAGCAATTTATTTCCTCTCTAACATTTGAGCTGCTGATAGCACAACAACATATGAATCCACCCATAAAAAAATTTACTCTTGAAGATGCCAAAAAAGCACATTTCCGATGTCTCGCAGAACGAGAGAATGAATTTCACGGAAATAGAAAGTTGAATGATCAGTATGCTGCCTTGTGCAGTATTATGATACCACACTAAAAGTAAGCACGAACGTCGTCACGTCTGACTGGCGCTCAATGCTGGGTGTGAGGATGAGCAAGGGCCCGCCCCTAATTCGTGATCCGATTGCAACACCCCCGCGGAGTGTGAACTCCCAACCGGGACTTGCCATCAATACGTCTGCACCGATCATTGGTTGGAAGAAGAACGCTTTCCAGTATCCTGTTCTGCGATAGGCACTTATACCTAATTTTACAGCATCAACTGTTAAATCTGTCTTTATTGTATCCGTCCGGTGCTGCGCGATCGATTCAGGAACATCTACCAATGATGTTGATTTCGATTTGTAGTGGCTGTAGCCAAGTGAAACTCCGAGTGTCGGTGTTTTTTTTGCATCCTCCTGCTTGACAAGATAATACGTGATGCTGGGCGAAAGAACACCGTCTTGAACCTTTCCGCCGCTCGCTTTCCAATAGGCGATATTCGCATCTATGAAACCTTTGTATGAGAATCCAGCATAAAGAGTTTTCTCATTCATCTCACTATTGGCACTGAAACCTGCGCCACCTTCGATACCACTCGTACCGCGTTTGATAAATTCACCTTGAGAAAAGGAACAGTGAACCAAACTTATCATCAGAAAGAAAAACATGGAGAGTCGTTTCATCTCTTATACTCCTTCTGTATTTCTTGGTTGAGCTTTCGATTCGACGACAGCAAGCTGACCGCACGCAGCCTGAATATCCTGGCCGGAACTGCTGCGGACCATTACAGTAATATCGGCTTCGCGCAGTGCGTCAGCAAATACTTCGATCCGCGGTGCTGGTGTAGGCTTAAGCGACGCTCCGATGCCAGACGGATGCATAAACGAAATGGAATGGAATGGAATGAGATTCACTTTGCATGGAATTCGTCTGCTTAATTTAACGAATGCCTTGATGTCTGCCGCCGTGTCGTTGAAACCATCGAACAAGATATACTCGAACGTTGGACGGCTGCGCTTTTTATGATAGTAATAATCCAACGCCTCGATGAGTGTATCGACAGGAAATTTCTTTGTGATGGGCATGAGCTTCGTGCGTTTGTCGTTGTCCAGAGAATGAAGCGAAAGTGCAAGCTTCACCGGGCGTTCTTCATCGGCAAGCTGGCGGATCCTATCGGCATAACCGGCTGTAGAAATAGTGATATGCCGCGCACCGATGTTTAATCCCCTGCCATCATTAATAATATCTATGGATTTCATCACGTTCTCGTAGTTGAGAAATGGTTCGCCCATGCCCATATAAACGAGATTCGTAATACGTTTCGCACTATTTCGTTGTATCTGAATCACTTGGTCGATAATTTCCCCGGCAGTCAAATTACGCAAGAAGCCCATCGCTCCTGTCGCACAGAACTTACAATCAAGCGGGCAGCCTACTTGTGTAGAGACGCAGAGAGTCAAACGCTTATCTTCTTCAGATATTCTTTTTGTCGAGGGAATCAATACGCTTTCGATTGCTAAACCGTCCTCCAGACTGAAGAGGAATTTTGTTGTACCGTCTATCGACACACTTTGGGCAACTGGTTGGAGATTGGAAATTTCAGCACAAGAAGAGAGAGCGGCACGCAACTCTTTGGAAATATCTGACATCTCACCAAAACTCAGCGCGGCTTTGGCGTAGAGCCAGCTATAGAGTTGTGCAGCACGGTACTTCTTTTCGCCGAGCTCTTCTACAAACGCTTGAAGCTCGGTAAGATTGAATCCTTTGAGATTTTTCTTTGTCATGGATAGTATAAAGGTAAGGAAAGAAGAGAGGTAGAACAAGATATGAATTAAAATACAGGAGAACCTCAAGCAACTTACACTGCCCAATATTTTTAAATTGATTCTTGCATTGATTTGTTATTTCAGCGTCAAATTCTAAAATTTTTTATGGAATGACATCCTGTCGCTTTCAGTTGGGAGAGTTAAAGATTTTCAATATAACCACGGCTTTGGATGAAAAAAGAAAACCCCAAGATACTTTCGTCACTTGGGGTTTTAATTAAAATCTGGCATCGACCTACTCTCCCATGCAGTTACCCACATAGTACCATCGGCTCAGAGGGGCTTAACTTCTCTGTTCGGAATGGGAAGAGGTGTAACACCCTCGACATAGATACCAGAAAACTCAATTAGGAAGTAATGCATAGCGCTAAATTCTGTTCCGCTTTTCTAATGATGCCCTTCATCTTTGAGATGATTATATCGATGGATCAACAAAAATTAAGATTAAGCCTATCGACCTATTAGTACCGCTTGACTACACATATTACTATGCTTCTATCTACGGCCTATCAACCAAGTCATCTCCTTGGGGTCTTATTCTGCCGAAGCAGAAGGGAAACCTCATCTTTGGGCGGGTTTCGCACTTAGATGCTTTCAGTGCTTATCCCATCCGGACATGGCTACTGAGCAATGCCACTGGCGTGACAACTCATTCACCGTCGGTCCGTTCACTCTGGTCCTCTCGTACTAGGAGCGACACCCATCAAGTTTCCTACGCCCGCACAGGATAGGGACCGAACTGTCTCACGACGTTCTGAACCCAGTTCACGTACCGCTTTAATTGGCGAACAGCCAAACCCTTGGGACCTTCTCCAGCCCCAGGATGCGATGAACCGACATCGAGGTGCCAAACCTTGCCGTCGATATGAACTCTTGGGCAAGATCAGCCTGTTATCCCCGGCGTACCTTTTATCCTTTGAGCGTTGGCTCTTCCACTCGAAGCCAACGGATCACTAAGTCCTGCTTTCGCATCTGCTCGACTTGTAGGTCTCGCAGTTAAGCTCCCTTATGTCTTTACACTCGTCGCATGATTACCGACCATGCTGAGGGAACCATTGAGAGCCTCCGTTACAATTTAGGAGGCGACCGCCCCAGTCAAACTACCCGCCTAACACTGTTCCCTCGCCAGATTCATGGCGAAAGGTTAGAATTCAATCAGAACAAGGGTGGTATTTCACTGACGACTCCACCGAAGCTAGCGCCCCGGCTTCGCAGTCTCCCACCTATGCTACACATGTTTTGACCGAACCCAATGCTAGGGTGCAGTAAAGGTGCACGGGGTCTTTCCGTCCATGTGCGGGTAACCGGCGTCTTCACCGGTACCACAATTTCACCGAGCCCGTGGTTGAGACAGTGACCAAATCGTTACACCATTCGTGCAGGTCGGAACTTACCCGACAAGGAATTTCGCTACCTTAGGACCGTTATAGTTACGGCCGCCGTTTACCGGGGCTTCGGTCGCAAGCTTTATTCCGATTGCTCGGAACTGACCCGCTTCCTTAACCTTCCGGCACCGGGCAGGTGTCAGTCTATATACGTCGCCTTCACGGCTTAGCATAGACATGTGTTTTTGTTAAACAGTCGCTTGGCCCATTTCACTGCGGCCTTGTTCTGCAAGTGTTGTACACACCCACATACTAAAGGCGCCCCTTATCCCGAAGTTACGGGGCTAATTTGCCGAGTTCCTTAACCACGGCTCACTCGAGCACCTTAGAATATTCTTCTTATCTACCTGTGTCGGTTTGCGGTACGGGCACCATACAATCTCCCATACGAGGTTTTTCTTGGCAGCATGATTACATGGAGTTGTGGCCCATACGGGCACCCTATTCACCTCTCAGCGATAACTGGGAAACGGATTTGCCAATCTCCCACGCCTACAGGCTTAAACCAGCTATTCCAACAGCTGGCCCCACTTCACTTCTGCGTCACCCCTTATAGTCAAACGATTGCATAGTGGTTCAAGAATATTCAACTTGATTGCCATCGTCTACGCCTTTCGGCCTCGACTTAGGACCCGACTAACCCTGAGACGATTAACGTTGCTCAGGAAACCTTAGATTTTCGGTGGAAATGTTTTTCGCATTTCTTATCGTTACTTATGCCTACATCTGCGTTTCCATTAACTCCAGCATTCCTCAAGGAACACCTTCACTGTCGATGGAATGCTCCCCTACCACTTACATTGCTGTAAATCCGCAGCTTCGGTATCAGGTTTGAGTCCCGAGTATTATCGGCGCCAAGTCGCTTGACTAGTGAGCTATTACGCACTCTTTAAATGAATGGCTGCTTCTAAGCCAACATCCTAGTTGTCTGAGCAACTTAACATCCTTTCTCTGTTAACCTGTATTTAGGGACCTTAGCTGGCGGTCTGGGTTATTCCCCTCTCGGCGTCGGCGCTTATCCGTCGTCGCCTGACTCCTGTAGAACATATTAACGCAATTCGGAGTTTGTCTGGGTTTGGTATCGTTGTGACGACCCTAGCCCAATCAGTGCTCTACCTGCGTAATATTATGATACAAGGCTAGCCCTAAAGCTATTTCGGGGAGTACGAGCTATCTCCGAGTTTGATTGGTCTTTCGCTCCTACCCTCAGTTCATCCGAGCGGTTTTCAACCCACATCAGTTCGGACCTCCATGGCGTTTTACCGCCACTTCATCCTGACCAAGGGTAGATCACACGGGTTCGCGTCTGCGGCACGTTACTGAGTCGCCCAGTTAGGACTTGCTTTCGCTACGGCTACATGTCTTAGACATTTAACCTTGCAACGTACCAGCAACTCGTAGGCTCATTAAGCAAAAGGCACGCTGTCACTCCTCTCCACTGCAAGCAGCAGAGATTTGCTCCAACCGTTTGTAAGCATATGGTTTCAGATACTATTTCACTCCCTTCTAAAGGGTGCTTTTCACCTTTCCCTCACGGTACTTGTTCACTATCGGTCACCAAAGAGTATTTAGCCTTACCAGATGGTTCTGGCAGATTCTCACAGACTTCCACTTGCTCCGTGATACTTGGGATACTTTCAGGAGTCAATTTATTTTCACTTACGGGACTATCACCCGCTATGGTGCAGCTTTCCAGAAGCTTCAGTTAACAAATTGATTTCTTACTCCTCGGATTATTGCTGATTCATCCAAAAAGTCCCACAACACCTTCCACACAAGGGTCAGCACCTTGAACGTGTGAAAAGGTTTAGGCTGTTTCCGTTTCGCTCGCCGCTACTAAGGAAATCACTATTGTTTTCTCTTCCAGGGGTTACTGAGATGTTTCACTTCTCCCCGTTTGCTCACCGTCGATTATGAATTCATCAACGAGTACTGCAACATGACTCGCAGTGGGTTGCCCCATTCGGAAATCGTCGGGTCAGAGGCTGCTTCCGCCTTGCCGACGCTTATCGCAGGTAACCGCGTCCTTCATCGCCTTTTGGTGCCTAGGCATCCACCATATGCTCTTAGTAACTTAACCAAAAATCTTTGTTGATACACAGACAGATCATCTCAATTACGAGATGAAGGTGCATCATTAGAATTTCGGACAGAAAAACTTGAAAATTATATTTAGGTTATGCATTTGGAATAATCGTTCACTCGTTTGCTTGCCAAGAAATTTTCATTGCTTGACAGCTACTAGTCGTTACTAGAATTATTCACACTTCCCAATTGTCAAAGAACAATCTAAATTTGAATTTCGAATTTTCAATTTCGAAATTCTTTTGTGGAGCTGGTCGGGATCGAACCGGCGACCTCCTGGTTGCAAACCAGGCGCTCTCCCAAACTGAGCTACAGCCCCGTAGCTGGCGTCCAGACACATACCACAGTGTGGGCCTAAGTGGAGTTGAACCACTGACCTCACGCTTATCAGGCGTGCGCTCTAACCACCTGAGCTACAGGCCCAGCGTGTTAAACTAACACAGGACGATAAAGAAAATAAAAAGTGTGCACGTCTCTTGCCAATATAGTTGGGCAGAATTGTAATGAGATGTTCGTTCCGATTGCTCGGACGAGATCTCCTTAGAAAGGAGGTGATCCAGCCGCACCTTCCGATACGGCTACCTTGTTACGACTTAGCCCCAGTCACTGATTTTACCTTAGGCGTTTCCCTCCTTGCGGTTGGGTGAACGGCTTCGGGTACTCCCAGCTTCCATGGCTTGACGGGCGGTGTGTACAAGGCCCGGGAACGTATTCACCGCGGCGTGCTGATCCGCGATTACTAGCAATTCCAGCTTCATGAGGGCGAGTTGCAGCCCTCAATCCGAACTGAGACCACTTTTATGGGATTGGCTCAACCTTGCGATTTTGCAGCCCATTGTAGTGGCCATTGTAGCACGTGTGTGGCCCTGGGTGTAAGGGCCATGAGGACTTGACGTCATCCCCACCTTCCTCACTACTTGCGTAGGCAGTCCACCTAGAGTGCCCAGCATTACCTGATGGCAACTAAGTGCAGGGGTTGCGCTCGTTGCAGGACTTAACCTAACACCTCACGGCACGAGCTGACGACAGCCATGCAGCACCTGTACTCCGTGTGTATTGCTACACTAGCCGGCTTTCACCGGTTTACAGAGCCTTTCAAACCCAGGTAAGGTTCTTCGCGTTGCATCGAATTAAACCACATGCTCCACTGCTTGTGCGGGCCCCCGTCAATTCCTTTGAGTTTCAACCTTGCGATCGTACTCCCCAGGTGGAATACTTAATGCGTTAGCTTAGACACCGAGCCTTGCGGCCCGACATCGAGTATTCATCGTTTAGGGCGTGGACTACCAGGGTATCTAATCCTGTTTGATCCCCACGCTTTCGAGCATGAGCGTCAGTAGCAGACCAGTTGACTGCCTTCGCCATCGGTGTTCTTCTAGATATCTACGCATTTCACCGCTACACCTAGAATTCCATCAACCTCTTCTGCACTCAAGATTAGCAGTATCGATGGCAGTTCTCAGGTTAAGCCTAAGAATTTCACCACCGACTTACTAACCCGCCTGCGCTCCCTTTACACCCAGTAAATCCGGACAACGCTAGCATCCTACGTATTACCGCGGCTGCTGGCACGTAGTTAGCCGATGCTTTTTCTTGAAGTACATTCAATCTCGCCTGTAGCGAGAAATTATTCCCTCATAAAAGGAGTTTACGACCCGTAGGGCCTTCATCCTCCACGCGGCGTCGCTGCGTCACCCTTTCGGGCATTGCGCAATATTCCTCACTGCTGCCTCCCGTAGGAGTCTGGACCGTGTCTCAGTTCCAGTGTGGCTGATCGTCCTCTCAGACCAGCTACCCATCGTCGGCTTGGTGGGCCGTTACCTCACCAACTACCTAATGGGACGCAGGTTCATCCAAAGGCACCTTGCGGCATTTAATTCCAATACAATGCTATATCGGAAAATCATCGGGCATTAGCCTCGATTTCTCGAAGTTATTCCCGTCCTCTGGGCAGATTACCTACGTGTTACTCACCCTTGCGCCGGTTTACTCAAGATATTGCTACCTCTTTCTCCCAAGACTTGCATGTGTTAGGCACGCCGCCAGCGTTCGTCCTGAGCCAGGATCAAACTCTCCATTGTAGAATTTTTATATTCTCAATTTCAAGTCTGATGACCTAATCTCTGAGTCGTTAGACTTTTCGAATAGGGTTGAAACCCAGCTAAATTGACATTTGTCGTGCACACTTTTTCAAAGAACATCCTTACGATAAAAATGCCCATCTTCAATGGGCATTCATAATTTTTCTCTAAGGAACCTTCCGCCTTTATCGTGCGGGTTCATAATATAGCATTTCAATTCTTAAATGTCAACACCTATTTCTCAGGAAATGAAAATAGTTTATCGTTGACGCAAGATTTCTTGTCGGACTTGCTTTTCTAGCCGAAGGTGTTCTTCAGCAGATATTTTGAACCGGTCTCGCAGAATATCCAACCGATCTAGATCTTGGGGGGTAATCGTTCCACTTCTCCAGCTGTCAACAATGGCCTGTAAATAAATATCAAGCTGAACTTCCTGTTCTAAGTTCTCATGCTCGTCATCACTGATTCCCATCGCCTTTCGAAGGATTATTAAAATAGCGTTTTCATCCTTGCTTAGCGCGCCGTCTGACCATGCATGTTTAAGTGCCTGTGCGTACGCCTGAATAGAAACGATAGGTATTGTCGGTGGAGTTTTTGTTTGTATGTCAAGCCGTTTTTTTTCTTGCTCTTGCTGCCGCCGAGACTTTTCTTCTTCTTGTTGCCGGCGAGATTTTTCTTCTTCCTGCTGCTTGCGAGTCTTCTCTTCAACCTGGCGCCGCGTTTCTTCCACCAGACGCTTGCTCGTTAACTCCGTTTGTAGTTGAACTTCCAGTGCTTGGCGTTCAGCCATTCCTGCACGTTTTTTTTCTTCTTCAACAAACTTGTCAATGTCGGGAGGAGACGAGGCATCCGCCGCATCTTTCTTTTTCTGCTCAAGAATCTTGCGCTTGAGTTCCTCAACTTTTCGTCGTTGTTCGTCCAGGTCCGGCATTGATTAGAAGCAATTCACTTTATTCATAGTTGAAACGAATTCGATACCTGATAATTCCGTACTAATTGAATATATTCAAATCATCCCCGAATGTCAACGAATCCGACAGCCTCTTTACTTACGCACTAAAAACCGCCAGATCATGGTTTATCCGGTAACTCGCTGAAAGCGCTTCCGAACAGGTCATCGGCGATCTCAGAGGAGTCTACGAAATCGTGAAATTCGAGCCCCTCCTGTTTCTTTCGCCTCAAGTAAAACAGCATCAAAGAAATCGCTGCTCCGGCAAATAATCCAATCAGAACGTATTTCTTCATCGATTCTCTTTGTCTGTAGAAGTGAAATCAAACCATTAATGACTTCCTCTGAGTATGAGACGCTGATCTTTTAATCACTACCAATACGAAGAAGTCGGACCGGGTTATGCCGCAGGTGGTGGTGGCTGTGTTTCTCCTTCGGCCATTTTTGCTTTTACGTCCTGAACCTCATTACGAATTTCCTGCGCTTTCTTTTTCAGGTTTGCCATGTGCTTCCGAAGACGCACACCTGCCGATTTATTTTCCTTTATATAAAATTTCTCGAAGTCCGCTTTGAATGTTGCTACGAGATCCAGCAGTTCTTGATACCGATCCATCTTGGTGCTCCTATCGATTGTTTACGCTTATTAGTTGTAAACTTCTACCTAAATTTGGAATAATCAAATTACTCATTTAACTGATTGCGAATTTCTCCATTGGATGAAATATGAAAAATGGAATTTCAACGCATTCACTGTTTTAATGTGTTGATTACATTAAAATTTCGCCAGTAAGATACGCATTTGATTTGGAGAAGTCAAAGAGGATCGGCGAATTTTTTGTAAAATCACGATTATGAATTGAAAAGGCATTAAAGAGAAGACTCTTACGTTCCATGCCCAGATTTTCGTTACCCTCAATCGCAACAAATCTGGCACAACACTTATAGAACCGAGCGTATAATTCCCTTCAGGACATCATAATTGATAAAGTCCTGATGATAGATTCGTTTCGCGATATGAGTTGAACTATTCGCTATGCAACGAAAATGTAACCAGCTATTGTTTGGCAATGAGCTTCTTATCAAGCTCATCCATTTTCTTCACTAACTTCTTTAGATTCTCTGCCATCCCTCCGACAACGTAAAGAAAGTAAAGAAAAAAGACAACGATGAAAATGCTGGCGATAGTGGAAAGAGTGATTGTGGTTGTTCCCATAAGGATTCCTTTCATAACATGGTGAGTAAGAGTTGTTGAAGAAAGTACGGGAGAGAATCCGTATCATCGACATGATTGGATGAGGCATAACTTCGTGCAGAGTTGGCGATGAACAACTGAGATTTTCGGCTTCGGAAATTTCTTATAGAACACAAAGCTCCTATGACAGCTCCTTATTTATTGAGACAAGCACCCACTGTGAATCTACAAAGATACAACGATTTTGTCAAGCATCATGTAACCTTACCCATATGATGAGACACCCAAGACTTTAACTATAGGTTCAGCAAGTTTATGGAAATAACCATTGGCAACCGCACATACGCTTTCATGTATCGTACAACGTATTTTATTCGATTTCTTCTTAATGATTGTCGTCGGGTTTCGGAAAGATTATCGAGAGACGCTTCGCTACATAATCAGCCGAAAGAGGCTTTATAAGATACGCTGAAACTTTGTATGAAAGGAGTTCTCGAACAAGAACCATTTCACTATGTGAAGTAACTATGACAACTGGTAAATTTCGATATTCGCGAATGGAACGGATCGCCTTGAGAGTTTCTTTTCCATCCATGACTGGCATTTCGTAATCGAGAAAAACAACATCTGGTTTTTCTTTGGAGAGTTTTTTGAGCGCGTCTTTTCCATGTACCGCTTCGATAATCTGTACGTCAAATGCCTTGGTTAAAATTTTCCCCAGGAGCATTCTGCTTTCAAGACTATCATCAACAATAAGCGCCTTCATCAACATCTTGACCTTAAAAAATGTTATACTATTTCCTTTAATATAGCAAGCTGTATAGTTAATCGCAATTTTTAGAACTGTAAGATCCCTGGCTCACATGCTCGATAACTCACAGGCTCACCTGCTCCACTTCTTGCTTCTCAAACCATATTTTTACCATAAAGTGGAATATTTTTTAACTACAGGAACAATTTGGTGCATGTTCTTAGCTTATATATCTTCCCTTTTATAAAAAAATTGTGCTCACTCCCATTGGTTGCTCAACTGCGGTCTACGCCGATCAATTCCTTTCGTGCTTCGCGGCGGAAACGACCGCTGCAACTTGACAAATTGCCGCGTGATTGTTGCAATTATATTGGATTTCATCTATAATATTAGTAGTTCAATAAATTATAACACGGCAACTTCGTTTATCGGCGGGCATTGTATGCAATTGCCAGCTGTGCCAGTACAAGATAGGAAGAGAAGGACAGTGCCCGTGATATAAGACAGAAAGGAAAAAAATTTCATGAATTTCTTTGATGATAAGATTGCAGAAAGGCTTGGAGGAATCAATTTTGGCAAATCTACAGAAATTTACAAATTTGAACTGATCAAACGAGCCAAGGCAGCAGCGAAAATTGCGCACCCTGAATTATCCATAATTGACATGGGTGTCGGAGAACCTGACTGGCCAGCAGATCCTCTTGTTGTAGAAACCCTATCACAGGAAGCAGGAAAACCAGAAAATCGTTGGTATGCAGACAATGGCATCCCTGAATTTCAACACGCCGCTGCTGAATATTTACACAAGGTGTACGGATTGCACATTGAAAATCCAATAGAGCATATAGTTCATGGAATAGGATCAAAACCAATTCTTGCATTACTTCCAATTTGCCTGATAAATCCAGGAGACATTTTTCTCACAACCGTACCCGGATATCCGGTATCCGCGACCTATACAAAATATCTCGGAGGTGAGGTATTCAACCTTCCTCTCCTTGAGTCCAATTCATTTCTACCGGATTTAGAATCTATTCCGCCTTCAATTTTGAAAAGATCAAAAGCGCTCTACCTGAATTATCCAAATAATCCTACCGGCGCTACGGCAACGCCTGAATTTTTCAAGCACGCGGTTGACTTCGCACACCGAAATGGAATCGTTATTATTCACGATGCTCCATATAGTGCGCTGACCTATGATGGTTATGAGCCGTTAAGCTTTTTATCTGTTGACGGGGCCATGGATGTTGGTGTCGAAGTCCATTCATTATCGAAAGCATTCAATATGACGGGCTGGAGAATAGGTTTCGTGTGCGGAAATTCCAAAGCGGTCAAGGCCTATGCAACGGTGAAAGACAACACTGATTCAGGACAGTTCCGTGCGATTCAGAAAGCAGCGATACAGGCTTTTAATCATTTGGAGATCACGCAAGCAACCGTAAACAAATATTCGAGAAGATTTAATTTGCTCGTGAATGCACTTTGCGAATTGGGATTCAAGGCAAAGAAGCCAAAAGGATCATTCTATTGTTATGTCCATGCGCCCGTCGGAACGGAACAAGGTGAAGTATTCAAAACAGCAATAGAGTTTTCAGATTTTCTCATTCGATCAGCATTGATTTCAACAGTTCCGTGGGATGATGCAGGGAACTTCGTCCGATTCTCAGTAACATTTGAAGCCGATTCCATCGAACGCGAAAAAGAAGTACTTGATGAAATGAAAAATCGGATAAAAAAATTGAAATTGAAATTCTAAAACGGACGCGGAATACGATGGCACACGAAGAGCCGCCACAAAGAAAAAAGAAAGAAGAAAATGCAATGAAATTCCATAAATACCACGGGCTTGGAAACGACTACATCGTCATTGATCCAAGGGAAACAAACATATCGTTAGACGAGTCGACAATCAGACTCATTTGCCATCGAAATTATGGAATTGGATCTGACGGAATATTGTATGGCCCTGAAGTGAAAGATAATTCTTTCAAACTGAGAATATTCAATCCAGACGGAAGCGAAGCAGAAAAAAGCGGCAATGGATTAAGAATATTTTCTCGTTACTTATGGGACGTTGGTTTGGTGAAAACAAATCCGTTTATCATCAATACCATCGGTGGAAATGTGCAATCTGAAATAATGAAGAACGGCGATCTCATCAAAATTGAGATGGGAAAAGTTTCATTTCTTGCTTCAGACATTCCTCTCAAGGGAGAAGAAGGAGAAGTTCTCAATAGGAATTTTGTGATACAAGGAAAATCCTTCCGATACTGTGCTGCGAATATAGGAAATCCTCATTGCGTCATTCTGTGTGATGATATCTCGCCTGAAATTGCTAAAGAGTATGGACCGCACATCGAGACGAACGCAATCTTTCCTAGAAAAACCAATGTTCAGTTCATGAAAATTATTGATAAAAAGCATATACAGATTGAAATTTGGGAAAGAGGTGCCGGATATACTTTAGCATCAGGAAGCAGCAGTATAGCTTCAGCGGCAGTTGCTTGTAAATTAGGTTTGTGCGAAAACAACATAACTGTGAAAATGCAAGGCGGGGATCTCAATATTGAATTCACACACGATTTCAGGGCAACAATGATCGGCCCCGTAATAGCAGTCTGTGATGGAATAGTAAAAGAAGATTTCTTTGAAAAAAGCAAAAGATAAGATCGCTGCCCCTCCGCATCGAAAATAAAAACGACATGTGTCATTGGCGCCGCAGAATACTGTATCGACACTAATCGACATTGCTCTCATTAGATAGACCTGTGATTCATACTAATTTCACATACGCGATTTTGTTTGCATGCTCTGTTCTGATTCTGTTCAGCGAATCGATTCTTGCCCAGTCCAGTCCTCCGCTTCTGTCGAACGATCCGGGTACTCCCGGTCCCGGGAATTGGGAAATCAACATTCTCACTTCTCTGGAGCGTTCCGATGTCAACGACGAATGGCAGATTCCGCTCTTCGATTTCAATTATGGTGTAGGAGATCGCTGCCAGCTCACTGCATCAACGCCCTTTGTGATCGAGCATGAGAAAGGCGCAGGGGTTCGACGCGCTTTTGATGGGATTGAGATGGGCATCAAATACCGTTTCGTGGATAACCCCGGTACGACGGGGTCTAACTTTTCTCTCTTTCCGAAGGTCAATTTCTCTTTCATGGAAGAGAAGAGTACTAAATTGAGTCTCCCGCTGGAATGGCATCACGAGTGGTCGCATTTCGGCTTGACGGCTGAATTCGGGCACATCTGGATCAATGGCGAATCCGACGGCTGGGAAGGTGGCGTGGGAGCTGCTCTGTTGTTGGACCCCGTTTCGCTTCTTGCAGAATGGCACACGGACACGCGGGAAGCTCCGTTTGACCTGCGCGATCCAATGATCAATGCCGGTTTCACGTGGGAATGGTCAAAAACCGTTTCATTGTTCGCGTCCTTCGGCAAGAGCCTGCAAAACCATGAAGAAGCAACTACTACTTGGATCTTGGCGGGGTTTCAATTCCGTTTCTAAGATATGCCGAACAGGACGGTTCTCGATATGCGCTACATAAGGACGATGGGTTTCTGAAATCATAGAGAAATCACTAGCAGGGGCCGCGCAGTGATGAGGCACAGTACCATGAAAGAAGTCTATTCCATTTTCCTCAAGAACTCTCCAACTTCTTCCGTTCCGCTTCGCACATTCATCTTCTCGATATTTTTTATGTATCGTTGGTATCTTTCTTCGTCAGAAACAAGTTCTTGAATAAGAGAGGGGAGTTTGGCGATGCTGCGTTCAAAGATACCGAGTTCGTTATCGCGGACGAACTCCATGTTGCCCAATTCTTGTTCCCAGAGATAGTCATTGATGATGGGGATCTTTTTCATGATCAGTATTTCCATAACCGTCGATGCGCCGCACTTGGTAATCACGATATCCGCAGCATTGAGAAGTTCATACACAAAATCGACGAACGCAAAGACTTTCAAAGACGGATGGTGCTGCTGCAGTTCAAGAGCGTCGGCATAGAGTTCTTTGTTCTTGCCGCAGACGATAGCGATCTCAACATCCAGCAAAGCGTGCAGCACGTGTCGGAGAATCGACTTTCCGTGCGGAATGCCGTCGCCTCCGCCTATGATAAGGACGACTTTCTTTTCAGGGGCGAACCCGAACTTTTGTTTCACCTTCGTTATTTCGGCGAAGGAGAGAGGCGTTGAGAATTGTTTGTCGAGAATAAATGGAAAGACTCGAAGTTTCGATGCGGGAATTTTTCGTTTCTGAACGCAATCTTCTTTCAAGCGTTCGCTAAAAACGATATACCGCTCTTGCTCTCGCTGGAACCAGAGGGGATGCGCAGTGAACGGATCGGTGACGACCGTAATCACCGGGACATCGTACCGTAATTCTTTCAGAATATCCAGCACGGGCGCGATGAGAAAGAAGTGGAGAATAACGATCTTTGCGGG
Source organism: Bacteroidota bacterium (assembly GCA_050013655.1). Lineage (GTDB taxonomy): Bacteria > Bacteroidota > Ignavibacteria > UBA10030 > UBA10030 > Fen-1298. The sequence continues at coordinate 212,961 of JBEKEV010000004.1, forward strand.
ACGTTCTTCGTCGATGCGCTTTTTGAGATACGGCTTCATGAAAAAACTGGATATCGCGGCGTTGCAATGTCTGATCAGTGAAAATTTATTTGTGGCATAGAGGAATTCATAGCACAGTTTCGAGCGTGCCTGCAAGAGCCGATAGCCGTCTTCAAGGATATAGCGCGCAGCGGAGTTTGCATTCACAAGGCCGTCGACGAGCACCGGTTCGACGATACTTCCATGTGCTGCAGAAAGATAATGTGCAATCGAGCTGGCAGGGGCAAAATGTCCGCCGCCGGTCTTAAGATAGAGGAGAAAATATTTCTCTTTCTTGTTTTGCATTCGATCGATCTGTCGCAGCGGGAGCGGCCAGAGAGAATGGCTTACCGTTCCAACGGCGAATTGCTGCTCGTCATTTTTCCTGTTTCCAGTACTTCCATGATTTTTTTTGTGCCGAGTTTTCGCGCTTTCAAAAATCCGGACCAGGCCATATCGGCGATATGTCCATTATGCAGCGATTCAAACAACCATTGGTGCGTATAGTCGGGATCCTTCTGCTCCATTCCGGCATGAATTTCGTTCAGCCACTGACGGTTGAAGCGTTCCTGCGAACCGATCGTCGGCGTCATGATGATGGGGATACCGAGACCCACGTAGAACGACAGCTCGCTCGGTTTTGTCCAGAGGATATCAGTCTCGCGCATCGCCGCGTTGAATTGCTGGAAGTACTCATGAAGTGTTTCCGCAGAGATAACCCGGATGTTGTCCGATCCGACGTCTTTCTTGATATCGCAGAAATAGGAAACCACCTCCGGACGGATGCCGGCAATGAGGTTCAATCGCATCGTGCCTGCGCGGATTTTCTCTTTGACGCTCATGGCAATACGTCCGCCGATCTCTTTTTGCGCTCCTGCTCCGCCGACCGAGTAGGTGATAGTGAGCGGGCGCTTGGTGCGGAGCGTGCAGTTCTTTTTTCCGAGAAAGTGTTCTACGCTTCGCCGGTGATTCGTCCAGAATCTGTCGCTCGGATCAAGAATGCATAACCGCTGACCGACGTCCGATTTTACCGTGGCAAGATTTTTCCCGAGGAGGTCGAGTGGAAGAGGAAACCCTGTCAGGAAAATTCTTTCTTCCGGCACGCCGTACGATTTCAGCCGCTGCGCCGCTTTGCCGCATGGAGCGAAATAATTAATGCGGCTTTCCCACGGCTGCTTCGCCACCCATACCCGATTGATATCTGCATCGCAAATAATGCAATAGATCGGTTCGTGCCCCTGCATATCCGCCGCGATTGCCGGTGCAAAGTACGACGTGATCAACGGCAACGGCTTGGTGGAGATCTTCCTCATCATCCCGTCGCAAAGTCCACTCTTGATGTTGCGCTCCAACAGATCGACCTGATATGTACTGCGCGAGAGATTCCGGATCGGGTAGAATTCTGGTATGTGCATCATTGCGTCTAACATTGCGAAGATCGGTTTGCCGATCACCGGAACGCCTCGCGCCCGGGAAAACGATTCATATACTTCCAACAGGCGTTTCCATGATTTCTTTTCTTTCTCGCTCGATCCGTCATTCTTGCCGACAGTGATGAGCCCTCCTTCGGCGATCTTCTTCAATGGAAAGACCGCTCGTTGGTGCCCGTACCCCATATCGGCGGAGACGACCCACGCAGAGATAATTTTCAACGGTTTGGTTGGTTTTTTCTTGGACTTCATAATACACAAAGATACACAATATTTTGTTGGAAGGTTATCGGCATCGCCCGATCATGAGCTCAATGAGCGAAGGCACTTCGCCCCCTGCCACGTACACTATTTCTCAATCATCCCAATTTCTCACCATCCCTCTGTTATTGCTTCTAAAAACGAAACTCATTATACTTTCACCAAAGTTCCATCCCGCATGGTCGGCTGACAGAAGATGAATCGCTTTTACTAAAAGCGGATGGATACTATAACCGGTGTGCGTAGAGTATACAATTTTGATACGCATGGACGCTACAATGATGAATGACAATAGAGGAATATCCGACTATTCTGGAACTTGCCAAAGTTGTGGATCTGAATTACAAGGCAAGTTTTGCAGTACATGCGGGGAAAAGAAATTTAATCCCAAGCAGGATTTATCAATAATGAAGTTCTTAGAACATGGCATTGACATGTTCATTCATTTTGATTCTAAATTTTTCAAAACCTTTAAAAAACTTTTCTTCCATCCCGGAATGCTGACAAAATATTATATTTCCGGAAGCCGGGTATTGTACATGAAACCTGTGCAGTTATTTGTTTTTGCCAGTGTTCTATTTTATTTCCTGCTTCCTTCGGCAAATGCTTATTTTTCAGCGGTTGAAGAGTTAAACGGGAAATTTGGGGTTGGGAATATGATTCACTATAACGCCGATAATAAAATCATTGAGAAGTCAATAGAGTATCATGCGAGTAAAGAACGGGTGGTCCATAGCGTATATGTACAAGCGATACATTCGTCTAAATTATTTCTTTTCTCTATTTTACCTTTTTGGGCATTCATTCTGTTTGCATTGTTCTCTAAGTCAAATAAGTTCTATGTTTCACATGTGGTTTTTTCCATTCACTGTTTTTCATTCTTCATATTAATGCATATGATTTATTTATCTGTGCTGTCATGGTTTATGAACTCGGAGCCTCTTTCCTACCTGATTCCATTATTTTTCGTTTTTGCCTTATATGTTTTTTTTGCTGTCCGTAAGGTTTATCCATCGGGAATAATCGTTGCTCTTATGAAAAGCCTGGTCGTTTGTTTCTCATTTTTAATCCTGTTGGAACTTTATCGTGAATGCATTACAACACTGACTTTGATTTTTTTATAAATAGAAATGCTTGACCAATCCTATCGGTAAAGATGATTTCTGGATCGATACGCGAAGCAATTAAAAAGTTTTTACATGATTTAAAAAAGATAGAGAACTAAAACTACCGCCAACAGTGTATCATGCACTTTGCCGGGCGAAGCTCATTGAGCGAAGGCACTTCGCCCCTGCTCACGGGCTTGACATGTCAAGTCCCTACTCAAAAACTATTCATCGCTTTTCTCTCATTGCTTCTCAAACCAAAAAATATTAGACTTTACTCAAGTGGTCCCCACTCCTATTCTGTTGGGGATTCGATTCATCGCTCTTCTTGGGGACTATAGAAAAAGGAGAATCATGAAAAAAATATTCATAGTAACTTCTGCCGCACTGCTCTCTTTTTGTCTCCTCCTGACAGGGTGCACAGGATACTCTTCAAGTACAAAAGACAACATAACCATAAAAGACAACCTTGCATTACATGGGAGTTGTATCGTTTCAGGCAAAGTACTTGATAACAACACAAACGAACCGATCAGGGGAGCAAATATAGTAGTATTTTCCAAGCCAATGAGTACCGTCACGGATCTCTATGGACAGTTCGAGATCATCGACATACTGCCGGGAACTTACACGCTGCAGGTATTTTGTGTAGGCTATGTTCAAAGAGATATTCCGGACATCGAAGCAAAACCGGATAGACTCATTAAACTCGATATTAGACTGGAGCCGAGACCTGTTCATGGTGAGTAATTGAGCCAAAGAAACTTATTTTGCTGATATAACAAAGTTATATATCGGACGAAACTTCTTTCCCCCCTGCGTATTTTATATGCCTCATGGCTTCGCTGCTCACTTGCCCGCCATACTTTGTGGCGGGTCGATTCATCTGCTCATGGGCTCTTTTACTCATATACTCATCGACTCCCCTTGCTTCTCTTCCCAAAAACTACTACTCTTTACTCAAGTGGTTCCCACGCCAAACAATTTTGGGGGATTCGATTCATAGCTCTTCTTGGGGGAATGAAAATTAAACGATTTTTCACTATTTTTGTAATATGAATATATAAAGACAAAAACAAATATAAATCGGCATTTAAAAACGAGCTTGACAGGTTTGCTGATAAACTCGAAAAATACGTTTCTACAGACAATGGTGACTGGTCTGTAAAGGGTTTTATTGATGTTTACAAGAATATATACACTATTTCGTCGGACACTAAAATTGTTTCTAAAATCCTTGAGATACATATTTTTCCTCAAATCATACAGTTTGCCGATAGTATCGGCTATAATATCATTCTTGCTGAGAAACAAAACTGGTATCCTGACCTGACTTTCGTTCACAAGAAAAATGAAGTAGTAAAATTTGCCCTTGACATCAAAACGACTTTCAGACGAAACCATAAAACCGCTGGTTTTACATTAGGTAGTCATGGTGGTTACTTCAAAGTAAGGGACAAAGACAAGAACATTCAATTCCCTTACAATCAATATACAGGACATTATTGTTTAGGTGTTATATACACAAGAACAGACGTTAGTGAAGACCTGTCCGAAACAGAAATTTATCAAGTTAAAGAACTTCAGGAAAAATATGATACACCAAACAAAAAAATAGGTAAACGAGAAGTTACAACTGTAAAGAACCTCAAATCTATCACATCGGTTATTAAGGACTTTGACTTTTTTGCAGCCGAAAAATGGAAAATTGCAAGCGACAAACAAGGTTCTGGAAATACTGCTAACATTGGTTCAATATTCGACATCGCCGACCTCAAAAATGGAAACGGAATTTTCAGCCAATTAGGTGAAGAATGGTTTGATGAGTATTGGATAAACCATGGTTCTGCCTCAATGGTTAAAGATGGCAAACCAGTAAAAATTACGACCCTAAAAGATTTCTTGGAATTTAAAGGAAGAACCGATTTGTGGAAAAAGATAGTTACAAAATCATCTAATAAGAAAATGAAATGAGAGTAATTGTTCCACCTATAAAAAGTCAAGGCATAAAAACCAAGTTAGTTCCTTGGATTATGCAACTTGCCCCGAAAGTAAATGGCAAGTGGATAGAACCGTTTTTGGGAACTGGTGTCGTTGCATTTAATTCAGGTTGTAAAAAAGCCATTCTTAACGACACAAATCCACACATAATAAGCTTCTATAAGGGTGTGCAACAAAAGACAATTACCGCAACTTTAATGAAGAACTACCTTGAACAAGAAGGAGAAATTTTAAGCAAAGCAAATAACAACGGATACGAACATTATTTAAAAGTTCGGGCTCGTTTCAACAGTGGTGAATTTTCACCTTACGACTTTATTTTTCTTTCTCGTGCAGGCTTTAACGGTATGATGAGATTTTGAAGCAAAGGAAATTGGAATATTCCTTTTTGCAAAAAGCCCGACAGATTTGCACAAGCATACATAACCAAAATAACAAATCAGCTTGCGACAGTTTCTCAAATCATCCAACCCGAACCTAACTGGACTTTTTACAATAAATCTTTTGCTGACATTATTCCACTTGCGACAGAAAACGACATTATCTATTGCGACCCACCATACTATGGACGGCACGTTGACTATTACAACGGTTGGACAGAACAAGACGAAGAACTTTTATTCAACTTGCTAAGTGGAACAAAATCCAAATTTATTCTTTCAACCTGGCATCACAACGACTGGAGAGAAAACGGAATGATAAATAAGCTTTGGAGCAAATTTAACATTGTAACCAAAGACCATTTTTATCATAACGGTGGTAGCATTGAAAACAGACGGACAGTTGTTGAAGCACTTGTTTGTAACTTCGGCACAGACAGCTTTGCACAACATAACCACGGTTTGACAGAGAGAATAAAAGTTGAACAATTGGCATTCCACCTTTACGAATAACAAGAAGCACTGGCTATTACAGCCTATTTAAAATGTTTCTTTTGAATCTCCTCCAAAAAAGATTTGAGCAACCTGCAGCTTCACTCCTCGTAACCTCTGCGAATTCGTCACCACACTCACGGAACTCAATGCCATTGCTCCGGCGGCAAACATCGAGTTGAGCATGCCAATCGCCGCCAGCGATGTGCCGAAAAATAAAATTGACACAGCATTAAAATAAGATTAGAATAGTATGCAAACAAAATGATAGATATATCCAAAGTGACCGATTATTTATACGTGGGCTCCAGAATCGGGAAGGAACAAGCCGATGAATTGAAGGCGCTCAATTTTAACCTGATTATTTCCATGATCGGGCAAATGCCGCCTGACAAAATCTATACCCTCCCTCCCTTTCAAACCTTATGGATAAAAACGTACGATACATTTTTTACTCCCATCTCAATCAAGAAACTGCTGGTGGGGGTTGAGGCAGCGTTGCCTATTATTCAAAACAAAGGCAAGCTCTTCGTATTTTGCATGCAGGGCAAACGCCGAAGCGTTGCTATGGCCGCCGCCATCCTTATCAGTATGGGTCATACCGGCGAACAGGCCATCGACTTATTGACCACTGCCCGTACGGTAGCTGATCCAAGAAGATGGTATATCCGAAAGCAAATCAAAGTCTTTGAAAAATATTGGCGGAAAAGAGAATTGCAGTGGAAAAGAAAATAAAAAATATTCACATCATTATTAATCCCGCCGCCGGAGAAGAAGAAGCTATCTTGCCTTTTATCAATGCGTCCATGAAAGAAGCCGGCATTACGTGGGAAGCATTCATTACCCACGAGGCGGGCGATGGGATCAAGTTTGCCAGGGCTGCCGTCAAGAAAGGAGTCGATGCCCTCGCTGTGTACGGCGGCGACGGCACAATCATAGAGGCAATCAGCGGCCTGATTGAATCAGAAATTCCTCTGATTATTCTGCCCGGAGGGTCTGCAAATGTCGTGGCCACTGAACTTGGCATACCCAAAGATTTTAAAGAAGTCTGTAATCTCCTGGTCCACGGCTCGCTAGAGGCGAAAACCATCGATGTGGGGCAGTTCGATGAACATTATTTTATTACAGGATTAAGCATTGGTTTTGGGGCGGATTTGGTGAAGGGCGCGGATCGCGAGACCAAAAACAAGATTGGCATCCTCGCCTATTTTCTATCAGCAGCCGCGGCATTAAAGAAAACTAAAAAAACCATCTACCGTCTAAAAATCGATGGACAAGAGTATAAACTTCAAGGTTTAACATGTATTATTACGAATACAGGGAATCTCGGGTTTACTAAAATCTCTTTGGATAAGCATATAGATATCAGCGATGGGTTCTTGGATGTTGTAATTTTGCGAAAAGCGAATCTCAGCCTGTTGAAGCATGTAGTGGTCACCTTGCTGAAACGGGAACGTCCGCACAATTTGGAATTAGTGCAGCACTGGCGAGGCAAAGATATCAGCGTTTCCTCAACCCCCAAACAAACGGTTCAATGTGATGGCGAGGTATTAGAAGAAATGCCTCTTCATATCAAAATCATTCCGGGGGCGATCAAGGTTTTGGTTCCCAAAGAAAAGAGCAAAGTCGTTGAATAAACATCTGATGGGTTTTTATGCCTTAATCGTGGTGAGTATTATTGGATTGACTATTTTTGTCCAGAATCATCCAATATCCAGCTTTGATCTCCACATGACCCAAGAAATTCAGGAACAAAGGGCTTGGGATCTTACGCTCCCGATGAAATTCATTAGTGTTTTTGGCGATGCTGAAGTTGCGCCTCTTTCGATCATCATTGCTTCATTATTTTTCTTTCTCACTTATCGCCGGCGAGAGGCTTACTTTACTCTCGCTGTCATTATTCCCGATCTCTTCAATATGTTGATTAAAATATTAATCCATCGCCCCCGGCCAACATTGGAAAATGCTAAAATATTCTTAAGTTTTAATCAATCCAGTTTCCCCAGCGGGCATGTTGTTCATTATGTTGTATTTTTTGGTTTTCTTTTAACGGTGATGATCGTGGACAAAAATATTTCGACAGTTTGGAAAATTTTTATTGGCATCCTTTCTACTTTTTTAATCCTCTCTGTTTCAATCTCCCGGATTTATCTTGGCGCCCATTGGACCACGGATGTGATAGGGGGATATTTATTCGGCTTTGTTTACCTGGGGATCATCCTTAAATATTATTTTAAATATCCCATGTTCAAACGTCCTTAGGCAGTATGGTCTTCGACATCTGGGCGATATCCGGGGACACAACTCTCACTAAAATAAAAAATCTGAACAACCTACAATTTCATCCCTCTTAATCTCAGCGAGTTCGTCACCACACTCACGGAACTCAAAGCCATCGCTCCGGCAGCAAACATCGAGTTGAGCATACGCCTCCCTCCCTGCCCCACTTCCGTTCTGTTATAACTTTCCGGCTGTTCCACCAACATCACACGGTTACAAGTAAGCAAAATAAAGATTCCCACTTGCGCAGGAATGACAAATTCTTTTTTGTGATTTTTACACAAGCCCGCGATCATCGATCGCAGCTACAAAATATTTCTTCTACGTCCACGAAATCGACAGAAGTAAAACCTGTCAAAGCAAGGCAAACTCTAATCCTTTTATACATCGTAATCCAAACGAGAATTACATCGTATCCGTAATCTCAGTTCAACCTTGAGATAATGTAATTCGATTTCGCATGCATTTCTTTCTGCCGCTTTCTTTGTGCTTCAAAGAAAGCGACAAAAAGCTCATCGAGCGAAGTGATTTACCCAACATTTTTCTTTACACCTTCACCCCTGTTTACCAGCATTTAGGACGGGCATTCGGGTAGTTTCAGCAGAATGTCGTGTGAATGTCGGGTATACGTAGTTGGATTGCCTCATAAAAATGTATATTTTAAACCAAAAAGAATTTTATGAAAACCGGACAATTAATAAAAGAACTAAGATTAAAAAAGGGCTTGACGCAGGAAGATCTTGCGGCAAAGACTTATATTAGTGCACGGACTATACAGCGCATTGAAAATGACGAGGTAGACCCCAGAGCATACTCCCTTAAGATCATAGCCGCAGCATTAGAGGTAGATTTCGAGGTATTAGCGAACTGTGACAAGGGGGTTTCCGAAGATGCCAAACCGGATTACAACAACCTCTGGCTGGCGTTACTGCATTTGAGCGGTTTATTCATCCTGCTTATCCCACCTGTTATTATATGGTTTTGGAAAAAAGACAAAATCAAAAATATGAGAGAACAAGGGATCGACGTCATTAATTTTCAACTGAGCATGTTGATATTCTTAGTCCCATCGGGCATTCTCGCCGTCTTTCTCATAACGATTCCCATAATAATTTTCATCGGATTATTCAGTACGGTTGTCATTATTGTGAATACCATCAAAGTCATAAATAATCAACCGTATAAATATCCAATGACAATAAAGATATTGAAACCATGAAATGGTAATGAAAGAAAATATTATGAAAAGAAATTACTTAAGTATTACGTTATTTCGCCTTTTTACAATACAGATTCTTTTTTTCTGCAGTCAAGGAATAGTCTTCTCACAGAAAACAGAAATCATTACTTTAAAAGACCTTCGTCAGCATATGGATTCTATTGCATCCGATGCTACTGAAGGCAGGTTTACAGGTTCTACCGGATATATAAAGGCTGCACAATATGTTTCAAATGTATTTCGGGAAGCGGGATTGAATCCGGGTTGCACCAATGGAAATGGAGAAAAAACCTATTTCCAGCCTGTGCCTTTTATCCGTAATAACTATGGTTCAGCCACCTCTTTAACAATATGGAAAAATGGAAAGAACAAAACCTTCGGTCACGCGGCAAGCAATTTCATCATTTTAAATCCCGGAATACAGTATAAAAACATCCCAATGGCTTCTCCGGTATTTATTGGCTATGGCATTCACGAACCAGAATATGGATGGGATGACTATGCAGGTTTGGATGTTAAAGGGAAATGGGTAATTCTATTAAATGGAATACCACCAGATGATACAATTAATCCGGTATTTCCCGACAATCTGCGTAAACAATATGCTGATTGGGATAATTGTGAGACACTTAAATACAATTCACTTATTAAGCATAAAGCAGCCGGAGTGATAGTTTTACCCAATAAATACACAATTGAAAACTGGGAAAGTACTGTATTGCGAAATTACAGGTTCAATTATATTCACTACGCTGAAGCCGATGCGAACAAGAAAGTTACACCTGAACGCATTTTGCCTTATATCCTCATTCAGGCCGAACTCGCTCAATTACTTTTAGCCGACCAAAACTATGATCCTATGGCTCATAAAGGCAGCTATCACTCATATATTTTAAACAATACTGAAATTAGTGTTACTATTGATTGTAAAAAGGAATTCATTCATTGTTATAACGTTGTTGCAATCGTCCCTGGAACCGATACTGCCTTAAGAAACGAGTATATTACCGTTGGTGCACACCTTGACCATCTTGGTAAAATTGGAAATCATGTATATAATGGCGCAAACGATGATGCAAGCGGATGTGTCATTATTCTCGCAGCGGCTAAATCAATTGCGTTAAATCCTCCCAAAAGGCCTGTACTATTTGTGCTTTTTACAGGAGAAGAATTGAATTTAATCGGCTCCACGCATTTTGTTAAACATCCCCCGATCCCTGTAGAACATATTTTACTCAATATAAATATTGAACAAGTGGGAAGTAAGAACCGCACATTCCCGGGTATTTGGGCTATCGGCTCTCCGCAATTTAGAGGAAGTTTTTATGAATCGGGAAACTTTTTTAGTAGTACTGAGCTCAAATATGATTCGATCGACGCAATGGTCGATGTTATTAGTAGTTGCGACACATATAGTTTTTACGGTCGAAAGATACCATCAATATTATTAGGGTCGGGAGGGTTTAGTGAACACCATACAGTACAGGATAAAATTGATTTAATAGATTTTGAACACTTATCCAAAGCAGCAAAACTGTTGCATTCATTTATCATGAAATTAGGAAACAAATAACAATAATTAAGGGTAAATAGAAATTATGAAATATCAAGTATTGTACTTAGCATTTCTAATTATTTGTGCTATAAATAATTCAATAGCACAAGATAGCACAAAAATAAACTTAACGTATCTTGACAAAGTACCTCTTTGGCTTGCTGAAAATAAAGTGCCATGTGTCGGGATTGGCATAATAGAAAATGGAAAGTTGAAGTATGTAAAAGTATTTGGAGAGCTTCAACAAAACGTTCCTGCACCTAAAAATGCAATTTTTGAAATAGCATCGATGGTTAAACCTGTTGTAGCAATGTTAACATTGAAATTGGTACAGGCTGGCCAATGGAATTTAGATGAACCTCTTGCCAAATATTGGGTTGACCCAGATTTATTAGATGATACCTTGCATAATAAACTTACTACCCGCCACGTGTTAACACACCAAACAGGGTTTCCCAACTGGCGAAATGGGAAACTAAGGTTCGAGTTTGAGCCTGGAACCAAATACCAATATTCGGGAGAAGGTTTGGAGTACTTAAGAAGAGCGTTAGAAAGTAAGTTTAAAAAAACATTAGTGCAATTATCCGATTCAATTTTATTTAAGCCATTGGGAATGAAAGATACCAGATATTCCTTTGACGAAAATATGGATATAACTCGTTACGCTATACCGCACGATGGACTAGGTAATAAATATGAAATATCAAAAAATAGAGGGGTAAATGCTGCCGCACTTTTGCTTACCACAATTGAAGATTATTCCAAATTTATGATTTACGTAATGAATGGGGCAGAGCTTTCGCCAAGTTTATATGATGATATGATACTATCACAAGTGGCAGAAAAAAAACATGTAGGGAGAGGATTAGGTTGGGAAATAGTGTCTGATTTACCTAATGGAGAGTTCACGTTACAGCATGGAGGCAGTAATATGGGGGTTAAAACAATGTGTATTATTTTACCAAAATCTAAACGGGGCGTTGTGGTTTTCACAAATGGAGAGAATGGCATAACTGTTTATAATAATATTATAAAGGAGTCACTGGATGAAGGCCAACAGATTTTAGATTTTACCAATGGAGTTTACAATACTCCTTCTATTGTTAAACTATCCAATGAAATTTTAGAAAGATATATTGGCACTTATGCCCGGTCAGACATAAAAGGGTGGAATATAAATATTACAAAAGAGGGCGATATATTAAAAGTATCTGGAGAAAGCTTGCCTATAATGGATTTCTTACCCTATGCAGAAGATAAATTCTTTATGAAAGGGTATGGATTTCAATATGAATTTATTAAAGATGAAACGAATAAGGTTATAAAATTGAATATTTATGAAAATGGCAAATTATTACTCGATGCCAAAAAGATAAAATAAGAAATGAAAAGATTCTCCTATAAATTTCCAGCTGTTTCAGCAATATCACGTCAGCCATGAAGCAAAATAAAGATTCCCGTTTGCACGGGAATGACTATGAAAGCATCAATGTATTGAAGCAAGTAGAAAAAACACCCTACAGCTTCACCACTCGCAACCTCAACGAGTTCGTCACCACGCTCACGGAACTCAGCGCCATGGCTCCGGCGGCAAACATCGGGTTAAGCATGCCGAACGCCGCCAGCGGTATGCCGATACTATTATAGACAAATGCCCAGAAAAGATTCTGTTTGATCGTGCGCATGGTCTGCCGGGAAAGACGAATCGCCCGAAGAACTCCTCTGAGATCGGATTTCATCAAGGTAATATCCGCCGTTTCCATGGCTATGTCCGTGCCGGTTCCTACGGCGATGCCTACGTCTGCCTGCACCAGCGAAGGCGCATCGTTCATACCGTCTCCCACCATGGCAACGATCTTCCCCTCCGACTGAAGCTCCTGAATCTTCGCGGCTTTTTCCTGCGGCAGGACTTCCGCAAATACTTGGTCGATGCCGGCTTGTGCGGCAATTGCATGCGCAGTGCGGGAGTTGTCGCCCGTGAGCAGAACGAGTTCGAATCCCATCTCTTTCAATTCCGCCGCCGTTTTGTTCGATGCCGGACGAAGCGTATCCGCAACGGCAATCATGCCGATAAGTTTTCCATCTGCGGCAACAAGAATCGGTGTTTTGCCTTGCTCTGAGAAGCGGATGATAGTGCTTGATGCAGGCGCGGTATCTATAGATGCATCCCGCATCATTTTTTCGCTGCCAACAACTGCCTTCCGGCCGTTCACAATTCCTTCTACACCGAATCCTGTGTGAGAGTTGAACGAATCCGTTTCGTCCAAACCGAGAGAACGATTCTTCGCTTCCCGCACAACGGCTTCACCCAGCGGATGCTCGGATTTATTTTCCAGCGAAGCCGCCAAACGCAGAACTGTCTGTTCATCATTACCGTTGAAGCCCTGAATATCCGTCACCGATGGCGTACCGGAGGTGATGGTGCCGGTCTTATCAAACACAATAGTATTTATTTTGTGCGCCCGCTCGAGACTTTCTGCATTCTTGATCAGCACTCCGAGCGACGCTCCTCTGCCTGTGCCGACCATAATCGCCGTAGGCGTTGCAAGTCCGAGTGCGCACGGGCATGCGATCACAAGCACTGCAATTGCATTCATTAATGCGAATGCTAATCCGGCGCCAATCGCGAAATACCAAATGCAGAACGCCGCAAGAGCAATCATCATGACAACAGGCACAAAGACCGAAGCGATTTTATCCGCAAGATGCTGAATGGGAGCTTTGGAGCCCTGTGCTTCTTCTACAAGATGCGTAATGTGCGCAACAACCGTATCGGCGCCGACAGCAGTTGTACGGAATTCAAAACTGCCATTTTTGTTGATGGTGCCGCCGATAACTTTATCGCCCATATTTTTTTCAACAGGAATACTTTCGCCGCTTACCATCGACTCATCAATAGAAGAAATTCCCTTAAGAATCACACCATCGACCGGAATACGTTCGCCGGGGCGCACGAGTAGAATATCGCCGACAATAACTTCGGAAATTGAAATTTCAATTTCTTTATTATCTTTGATGATCCGCGCGATTTTCGGTTGAAGTCCCAATAGTAATTTTATTGAATCGGACGCTTTATGTTTTGCACGAGCCTCGAGCATTCTTCCCATTAGAATCAGTGTGATGATTACCGCTGCTGAATCAAAATACACAGCGTGTACATTTGTCCCTGCTGGAAACCATTGTGGAAAAAGCACAATAGCGGTGCTGTAGAGAAATGCCGCTCCGGTGCCGACGGCAACCAGCGTATTCATATCCGCCGCAAAGTGCTGCGCCAATTTCCATGCCGGTTTGAAAAAACGCTTCCCTGAAACGATCATCACCGGTGTCGTGAGAATCAGTAGAAGTTTATTTACTTCATCCATCGACAGAGGAACCAAGGACATAAACCATGACGTCATGCTCAGCATATTGATAAGCATGATCGGAATGGCAAGTACGAGGCTGAAGAGAAATTCTCGCTTTAATTGGCGATAGGATGTCTCCTGATGAGATTCTACCGAAGCTTGTCCTTGTGTTTGGCTGAGAGAACCTTCGAAGGATTTTTGGGGAATTGATAATTTGTATCCTGCGCCTTCGACAGCTTTTGCCAGAACCTCAAGAGACGTCTTTGCCGGATCAAAAGAGAGAGCTACTGCTTCTGTCGCAAGATTGACATTGGCGGTTTCAACGCCGTCGATTTTTTTTAATGTTTTCTCAACCCGCGCAACACAGCTAGCGCAGGTCATCCCCTCCACGGGCAATGTCAGCGTTGAGATATGGTGTGCTGCATCATTCATGCAATGACAACGACCTTATATCCGGCTTCTTCTACTTTTTCTGAAAGGACATTGGCAATTTTGTCGTCATCGTACCACACGCGCGCCTTCCCTATTTGCACTTCTTCCACTTGGAGGCCGTCTACTGATTCGAGAGCTTGCTTCACATGCATAACACAGTGACCGCAGCTCATTCCTTGTATCGTTAATTCGTGGGATTTCATACATTCTTCTCTTTCTTATGTTAGATAGTCGATTTTATAAAACGGTTCTTTTTATCATGAACAATGGAACAAATAAGATGGTTTCAGAGTTATTATATAAAGACAAAAAGCATCGGCGATCTTTTTCAATGTATTCTAATTGTTGAAGGGTCATGGTAGATATGCTCTATGACGTGATTGACAGTTTCAATTGGATTCCTGATGTAAATATAGTTATTCTCAACTTGGAACAAAAACAGAAACATCGAACAACGCTCACAAAGGAGGAATATCTATTATGGAAGAAAAACAACAAAAACTAACAACGGCATCCGGCAGGCCATATTCCGAACATGAAAACACTCAAACCGTCGGTCCGCGGGGACCCATTTTAGTGCAGGATTATATTCTGCACGAGAAGATGGCACATTTCAACCGGGAGCGCATTCCTGAGCGCGTGGTACATGCAAAAGGAACCGGCGCCTATGGAACATTCACCGTCACCAACGACATAACACAATACACACGTGCGAAAATATTTAACACCATAGGAAAGCAAACACGCGTGTTTCTCCGCTTCAGTACTGTCGGCGGAGAAAAAGGAAGCGCCGACACGGAACGCGATCCACGCGGATTTGCCATGAAATTTTACACCGAAGATGGTAACTGGGACTTGGTGGGAAACAATACGCCTGTCTTCTTCATTAAAGATCCTAAAAAATTCGACGACTTTATCCACACGCAAAAAAGAGACCCGCGCACGAACTGCAAAAGTCCGGCGATGATGTGGGATTTCTGGAGCCTTAACCCGGAAAGTCTCCATCAAGTTGTCATTCTTATGAGCGACCGCGGTACACCATATTCGTATAGAAATATGCACGGATTTGGAAGTCACACTTATTCTTTCATCAACAAGAACAATGATCGGTTCTGGGTAAAATTTCATTTCAAGACTCATCAAGGAATAAAAAACTTTACCGATGCTGATGCCTCAGCAATGAAAAGCAAAGATTCGGATTGGGCACAGCGCGATCTTGTCGAAGCTATCGATCGTAAAGAATTTCCCAAATGGGCTGTCAAAATTCAAATTATGACGAACGATCAGGCAAAAACATTTCGCTGGAATCCATTCGATTTAACAAAAGTGTGGCCGCACAAAGAATATCCATTGATAGATGTGGGAGTTATGGAATTGAATCAAGTCCCCGACAATTATTTTGCTGATGTGGAACAATCGGCATTTGCTCCGGCCCATGTGGTTGATGGTATAGGATATTCACCGGATAAAATGCTCCAGGGTAGACTTCTTTCCTATCCTGATGCACATCGTTATCGTCTTGGCGCCAATTATGAACAAATTCCGGTTAACAAATGTCCCTACGCAGTAAACAATTATCAAAGGGACGGTTCTATGCGTGTGGATGGAAACGGCGGAAGCAGTCCCAATTACTTCCCCAACAGCTTCGACAATATCAAGATCGATGAAACCACAAAAGAACCGGCGTGGCAGCTTGACTCGACGGAAGCGAATTGGTTCGACCGTAATGCTGAAGGTGAAAATGATCATTACACACAGCCCGGAAATTTATTCCGGCTCATGACCGATCAGGAAAAAAAGAATACGGTCAGCAACATTATCGGTTCGATGAAGGGAATAGATGGTGAAAAGAAAATAGAAATTATCAATCGCCAATTGTGCCATTTCTTCCGTGCCGATGCCAATCTTGGTCTTGGAGTAGCTAAAGGTCTTGGTGTGAATGTGGAACAATTTTTTCAGAAAAAATAGAAGGCATTGCAGCAGACCTACAAACATCCACGATAATATAGGTGAAGTTTGAGCTATTAGATTCCATCGCTGATCATTTGATAATCAATGCGATATTCCTTACTATATAAAATGAAGCATATGTTGATACAATATCGCCGCGAGTTGCGTATCGTTGTCCCAGCGCTGATGCTGGTACTGCTTCTGACAAGCATCGCCATCAGTGCATTCCACAATCACCATGATTGCGAGAACCCGGATGCCTGTGCAATTTGTACCTTCCAGGTTTCCAGTTGCACATTGTCTCTTGATACCGCGTTAGGCTCCGATCATTATCTTGAACCTGTTCTTCTTTCCTTTATCACTCTTCCCGAAAGAGTCTCGCATCCGTTCCATACGCTTGTTTTCGCTTCCCACGCTCCTCCTCAATTCTGTTAATCTCTTAATAAAGAATTATACCGATTCCCCACATGTTTTTAAGAGCGGTGGAATTCGGTTCATTTGATACTGCATCCTGAACAATGATGTTCTTGTCGTTGCTTGTAGTATCATAACAAAAATTTGAGGAGTTCTTATGAAGTTGAAAAAAACATGCCTTTCAGCATTGGTTCTATTATTATTTCTTTGGCCGGGCGGATTGCTTCGCGCACAATCGAGAGAAGGATCTGCCTTCGATCAGTCTAAATTTGTCCCGGATATCGCACTCATTCTCGATGTCTCCGGTGTTGCACGGGACATGGCGGATCAAAAATATTACTCTCTTACCATTCCCGGTTTCAGCTTTCCGTTTCTGAACCAGCCGAGTTCTTCCGGATTGAATGCACACCGCGGAATGAATTTCAATTATGGTGAATTGTCTTTGTATTCCGTTGTCGATCCGTATTTCGATCTCTTTGCCGTTATCGACCTTGCACCGGAGAGCGCCAGTCTGGAAGAGGCGTATTTTACGACAAGGAAACTTCCGTATGGTTTTAAGATAAAGGCAGGAAAGTTTCTCGCGAGCTTCGGCAGGATCAACGAGCAGCATGAACATTTCTGGGACTTTGCCAACCGGCCGCTTATTGCGACAGCGTTGTTCGGGGAGGATGGGCTGAATGAAATTGGCGCACAAGTTACGTGGGTTGCACCGACCTCATTTTTCCTTGTGTTCGGTGCAGAAATGTTGAACGGTGCAAACGAACAAAGCTTCGGTACCACAGGTTTCGACGATCCGAGAGGCAGCGTTGCCATCGATGCCGTGCAAGGACCGAATCTTTTTATAGGATTTATTCGCTCGTCATTCGATATCGAGGATGCTTCGATCTTATTCGGTATCTCCAACGCGATGGGAACGACAAGAAACGATCAGGGTTATTCTGGAGGGATGGGAAATGCGGTCGATGCAAACACCGATATTGTTGGCGGCGACCTGACCGTTAAATATTCTCTCGATGCGATCCGCTTTGTTTCACTCCAGAGTGAATATATGTATCGCGTAATGAACGGAACGGAATACACGGATAATTATTTCTCGAACCTCGTTCTTCCGCCGAGCCAGCTGGACAAGCATAATTCCGGCTTTTATGCGCAGGTTGCTGCCAAGCTCGACCAGCTCTGGGAAATTGGCGTACGGTACGATCTGCTGATGCAGAACGATGTCTCACTCGGTGGCGCGGACCAACACATGCCGTCGAATCTTCCGCGGTATTCTGCAATGATCGAATATAATCCTACGGAATTTTCGCGGATTCGCTTTCAATTCGACAGGGACGAGAGCCGTTACATACAATCTTCCGGAGGATTGTCCCGCCAACCGTATACACAAATTATTTTACAAGCAAATTTGACCATCGGAGCTCATGGCGCCCATGCATTCTAAAGAAAAAATATTTCTCATTTATTTATGGAGTATCATATGAAGTTATCTAAAATTATTCCGCTGTTGCTGTTGTGCGTGCAGACAGCATTCACGGGGCAGCTGCAGGTTGTGGCGACCTACGGTTACATCGGCGACATCGTTCAGCGCATCGGCAAGGATCGTGTGGAAGTAGTTGTACTGGCACGGGGAGATTATAATCCGCATGTGATTATCCCCAAACCGTCGTACATCGCCAAAGTACGAAGAGCCGATCTTCTCGTCATCAACGGAGGACAATTAGAGATCGGATGGCTGCCTCAAATTATCAAACAGGCAAACAACGGCGCCGTGCAGCCGGGGGAACGGGGATTTCTCGACCTCTCCATGCATGTGCATTTGATCGACGTGCCGACGAGCGTTTCCCGTGAACTCGGCGATGTGCACCCGGAAGGGAACCCGCACTTTTTCATGGATCCTGATAATATTCCGGTCGTCGCAAAAGCTATAACCGAACGGTTGAGCGAACTCGATCCCGATAATCAAGCTTTCTATGAAGCGAACAATAAGGAATTGTACACCCTCTGGCAGCAAAACATGAAAGTGTGGGAAGAGAAATTGAAACCGTTCAAAGGAGAAAAGGTCATCGAGTATCACAAGATCTTCGATTACTTCTTAAATCGGTTTGGATTTGTCATCGCGGGCACCATTGAGCCGCTGCCCGGAATTCCACCGACAACAAAGCACATCGCCGATGTCGAGAAATTGATCGAGCGGGAACAGGTGAAGTTTATATTTCAGGATGTATACAATCCGCAGGATGCATCGTTATATTTATCGAAACGGCTCAATGTAAAACTTATCGTTCTGCCGCATGATGTCGGAGCGGTGAAAGAGGCCGACAATGTGTTCAGCGTGTTTGATGAGATCATAAGGAGAATAACACAATGATCGACATACTTCTTTCAGCATTTCTTCTCTCAGTCGTTTTACTCGGGATACATTCTTACTTTGGACTCGAGATTATCAAGAGAGGAATCATCTTCACCGATCTCGCCATCGGCCAAATGTCGGCTTTGGGCGCCGCACTTTCGATTCTCTTCTTCGACGGCCTGTTTATCTATCCGCTTTCACTTGCTTTTGCATTACTTGCAGGCCTTGCCATCGCGATCGCAGCCAAGCGTACCGTATCGCATGAAGCATTCATCGGACTTCTGTATGCGTTTGGAATTTCAGGCGTGTTTATCATTCTTTCCAAATCCGCGCATGGAATGGAGATGTTCGACAAGTTGATGGCATCCGATATTCTCTTTACGCCATGGCCGGATATTATCGAGACGGCGATCATTTATGCCCTGCTCGGACTGATACTCGTCTTCGTCTATCCGCGCATGAAAGGATTCTGGAAAGATACGCTCTTCTTCGTTTCATTTGCGGCTACGGTCACAAGCTCCGTTCGATTGGCCGGAGTGCTCATCGTTTTCGCGCTCCTCGTCGCGCCAGCATATGTTGCATTGAGGATCAATAAAGGAAAATTACTTCTCACTGCATGGATTATTGGAACATGTGTGAATTTGGTTTCGATACTCGTATCCTACAATCTAGATCTGCCCACCGGATACACACTCGTGTTTTTTCATGCACTGCTGGCTTTGAGCGTGTCGATTTTATTTCCGGTGACGAAAAAGAAGGAGCAAGAGGCGACGTAGCTGTTTCCATTCCTATGGAACTTTTCTACGACATTATCGTTACCATATAACAAGTTTATCATATAAAATGATAATTCTAACAAGAAGTAAAATATTCGCACTCTTTCTTATTGCCAGCCATCTTCTAGGCTTCGGGCTTCATTCCGTATTTCACAATGATCTCATAGTTTTCTCCGGTTCACAGGAACACCAGGTTTTCCCGCATGAAGACGCCGATCACTGCAAACACATTCCGTTATCGGAACATTCCGAGTGCCCAATATGCCTCTCTCATCAGAGCAGAATTGCTCCTGATCAAAACCCATTTTATAGCGGTCAACTTCAGATTGTAGGTAAGACGGGAATTGTTCCAACGGCTCCATCTCTTCAAATCGATCTTTTTGGATCATTCTCTCGACGCGGTCCTCCTTTTCTTCTCGGTTAAAAGTATTTTAACAATTTAAAAAACAGAACTCCAGAAGGTTTTCTTTTAGGAGTTTGCATCTATTCTTATATCGAGGAGAAGGAAATGCGTTTAATTATTATTCTTACAACCTTGGTTGTATTCTTCACTTTTACTTTTTCACAAAATTTATCAAACCCAATAGCATATCATAATTATTTATTGAAACCATCGTCCGAAGAACCAGATAAATCAAATTTAGATCCAAGTGGGAATGAACGCGGCATTCAATGGAAAGTTACAGTAATCGATTCGAGCGGAAATGGGCCTATTGAGCTCGCACGTGTCGTACTAAAACGAAATGGAAAATTTATTTCGGAAGAAGTAACTACTCCTGCTGGGCAAGCGCGATTTCGCGACGTTGCGTCTGGTAAATACGTTGTTCAAGCATGGTTTGTCGGTTACAGGACATTTACAGACACGGTTATAATCGATAATAAACATACTACATATCAGATATTTCTACGCTCACAAGGAAACTCTTTAAAAGAAGTGGAAGTTGTTGGACAACGCGAGCTTGCCGTTACAAGTATCAACCTCAATACAGGCAATCAAGTGTTTGAATCTGAAACATTTCATGCTGCACCAATTGCTCAGATGACGAACTTGGTACAGGAAAACATTTTGGGAGCAGCACGCGCTCCGACAGGCGAGGTGCATATTAGAGGCCAGCATGGAGAATTCACATACTATGTCGACGGCCTTCCTGTCCCGCTTGGCGTATTCGGCGGACTCAATGACGTTGTCGATCAAAAAGTTATCGATCATGCTACATTCATCACGGGAGGATTTACGGCGGAATACGGTGGGCAAAATGCCGCAATCATTGACCTGAAAAATCGAGTTCCAACCGGAGAGTTCCATTTTGATGCGTCGACATTTGTAGGAAGCTATTTAGTGTCTGGTAATGCATCCGAAGAATCAGAACGAGTTGGGCCGTTTCGTGCATTGAATTCCAACGGTCAGGCATTATCGATGAGCGATCATGTTGGTGATCTCGGTCTCTTTATTTCAGGTTCGCGACAGGAATCCGACCGCCGCATCGATCAACCAGTCGAGCAACTTTTCCATGACCACGGGCAGGATTATTTTCTCTATGGCAAAGCCGATTATGTCTTGAGCGATGTTGACTATGTAACGGCAAATTTAAATTTTGGAAAAACGAACACGCAGCTCCCGTTTGATTCTGTGGAACAAATTACCAACGACATGCAGACCACTTCAAACTCGTTTCAGACTCTTTCATATTTCCGTACTATTAACTCAGAAGCCGACCATGAAGCAAACTTTTTTGCTGGTGTTTATGCGCGGGAAGGCGGTTTGGTATACTCTCCGGGCAGCAACGATCCGGCTCTGTCTCAATTTGCAGGAGACACGACGCACAGCTATCTGATTGCAGAGAATCGGAGTTTCACAACGTTTGGTATACGGTCGACATACGACAAGAGGATTTCTCACGAGTTTATGTACAAAGCTGGCTTTAACTTCAGTGCAACGAATGGAACAGAAAATTTCACTTCACATGATTCTGCCGGCAACGCAGGCCCTTCTTTGGTAACTGATTTTAACGGATCGGATTTTGGCATGTTTTTGCAAGCAGAATGGCATCCTATGGAATGGACATCGTTCGAGTTCGGCGCTCGCTATGACCAACACATTGCTCCGGATATGCATCTTCAAAGTCAAATAAGTCCACGCATCCGTTGGAATTTTTTGATTGATGAAGACAATACGGCATATTTATATTATGGACGCATGTTTATGCCGAATAATATAGAGGGGTTGAAATCTATTGCGGTGAATTTCAATGGCTCAGACGTTACGCTGGTGCCAACGTTGCCTGAACGGGATGATTTTTATGAAGCAGTACTCACGCATCTATTCACATTCGGTTTGCGCAGTAAGGCCGGTGTGTTCTACAAATATGCCACGCCAGGGGTAGATGATCAAACCATTGGATCGTCTGCAATCAAAACTCCCGTGAACATTGCACAAGTACGGACAACGGGTATAGAGCTCGGACTTTCGTACAGCGATCCCGTGATTCCTTTCTCCGGTTATCTCAACACATCGATCATTCATGCTTATGGAACCGGTCTCATTAGTGGTGGTTTTCTTCCACTCGATGATGACGGGCCTGCAACAGATCTCGATCACGACCAGAGACTTTCTGTCGTTGCAGGAATTAATTATCAACCTCAGAACTGGTTTGCCAATCTTGTTGCCATTTATGGATCAGGCCTTACGAACGGGAATGCAATCACATTTGGAACAGGATTATTCGATTTTAATCAGGCAGCGCATACAACTCCATCTTGGATTATCAATATTGGCGGCGGATATACATTCCATTTAGAAGGAAGTGCTACACTTGAGCCTTCCATTTATGTCACCAATTTACTCGACAACGAGCATTTGATTAAAGGCGCATACTTCAGTGCAGCAAGTTGGGAAGAACCGCGAAACGTTGTATTGAAGATCGCTTATCATATTTAAAAACAATTTTTAATGATTAAACGGGGAGTGAATAAGCAATCACTCCCCTCGATATATAATTTGATTCTCTGATATGAGAACAATAAAAGTATATAGGTTTGTAGTTGCAATTGTTATCTTGTCTTTACATTGGTTTAGCGGGAATGCACAAGAAGCCATTCACAGAAATAAATCCATCCAAACTATTCTATCGATTCTGAATCCCAATCAAAGTCCGACAACTGAAATCAAGACGATCAAAAGCACCACACCACTTGTTGCGCTTTCTCATTTGCGTTGGAACCAACTTTCTCCACAATCCAAAACATTCATTACCCAAACGTTGCAAGCAACCGAGACCCAAAAGAACCGGCTTAGTCCTTCCGGTAGATTTAGAATTCATTACGACACAACAGGGAGCGATACTCCTGCATTGTTGAATGCCGACCAAACCCAAGCATTGCCCAATACATACGAAGAATACGTCGATTCGGTCGGAGCGGTATTCGATTATTGCTGGATATTTCAAATCGATTCTCTCGGATACAATCCTCCTGCTCCACACATCGGACCCAGCGGAAATCCAGAATATGACATCTATATTGAAAACATAGGTTCTGATACATTTGGTTACACAAATTGGGATGACAGTATGCAAGTTGCTTCGCCGCCCAACAATGCACCACGCTACTGGACATATACAGTTGTTGACAATGACTTTCTTGAGTTTCGTACCAAGGGAATAGATGCACTCCGTGCTACTGCGGCGCACGAATTTCAACACGCTATTCATTTGGGAGGATACGGGTTATGGGCTGACCAAGATGAATTCTTTTTCGAACTCAGTGCCGGTTGGATGGAAGGTGTTAATTTTCCTTCTGTTCACGACTATTTTTATGATGTGGCTGACTACTTTACGGGTTTTCGAGACACAAACGGTTCTCTTCCTTTTTTTAATAATTACGAGTATGGATCAGAAAGAGGTATCTGGGGACAATTTATCGCGAAGCGATTTGGCCGCGATATGATGAGAAAAATCTGGGAGTTTGAGATTAAGGAAGATGTCATGCATGCCATCAATGATGCTCTGATGACTCAAGGATCGGATATGCGAACTGAATTTTATCTATTTTCGTATTGGAATTATTTTACTGCCGATAGAGCTGATACTATTCTGTATTATCCGGAAGGAAAAAACTATCCGCGGTTTATACCAAACTCCACAACAGCTTATACTGGAACTGCAACATTGATATCTGGCCAAGCCCACACTCTTTCGACAAGTTTCTATGAATTCAATTTAAGCGCAGATACACTCACAGCAATTGTCACGAATGCGGACATCCCAATAGCACAACAATATGATGACACTATCTATTCATTGCAGATGGAGTTGGGGACATCTCTCAGCGGTTTGCCAACTCAAACCCTATCGAATGGGTTGAAAGTAGGATTTGGTGTCTCAGATCAAACGAAATGGACTGAACGATACTTACTTGCGTCCACCAAAACGGATATTCCAAAATCCATCGTCGATGCCTCACCCAATCCATTTTTACTTTCCAAGGCCACTCGTCTTGCGCTGCCTGTAAACGATCCAATAAACTCTCTTGTGCACGTCTTTTGTTTCACAATTTCTATGTCTTTGGCGTTTTCAGGTGACTATTCAGTTTCCAATTATTCTGGCGGAAGTTTTATTTTTATTCCTTCTACAGATTTACGTTCCCACCTTTCTTCGGGTATTTATTTTATTATTGCCCGTACAGACAATGCTGATTATCGATGGAAAGTCGCGGTCATTCGATAAATATTCCCTTTACCCTGCAATTTGTATAACAGCATAGAGCATCGCCATACCAAGAAGCGTTGTGAACGTCGTGAGTGCTTTGGGATGGGCATGATGACTTTCCGGAAGGAGGTCGCTTGCACCGATATAAATAAAACATCCACAGAAAATACTGAGAACGACACTCAAAGCATCCTTCGGAATTGAGTAGAAGAATGTTGTACAGACCCCGAGAACTGGAGCGAGCGCATCTGCAATAAGCCACCGCAACGCTTGTCTGCGTTCTCCACCACTTCGTATAATCATTGTTACCGTATTGATGCCGTCGGAAAAATCATGGGTAAGGACTGCAACCGTTACGATTGTTCCTACTGAATTAGATACTTGAAATGCGAGGCCAATAATCACACCATCCAGGAAGCTGTGCAATGAGAGGCTGCCCGCTCCAAGAATACCACGGTGTCGGGCATTTTCGCAGCCACTCTCGTGAGAGGAATGTAAGACAATCATCCGCTCCATAATCATATACACAATAAACCCGAGACCGATCATGAATGATACCACTGAAATGCCTTGGCTTTCATTTTTTAGTTCGACAGCTTCCGGAAGCAGATCGAAGAACGCAACACCGATGATCGCTCCCGCACTGAATCCTGTAATGAGATGCAGCTTGTCTTTAAACCTAAGCGCAAATAACCCTCCGAGAAAAGTTGCGATAAACGCAGCCACTCCTATGCATAGCACAATCATAAATGACCTCCTCTATTTGTAACCCAAGTTTTACATTACAGTAAGCATTTTTCTGTATCTGTTCAAGTGGATGCAATTATGATAAAGTTCATCTCGATAAAACTGCCATTTATATTTGGTTGGTCATTTTAGAGTTTGATCACTTAATCGTCAATTTTATTATACGACTTTCCTCAAATCGGATCACCTCTTTCTCTTTCTGATTTAAGTCAATTTTCATGCGACCAAATTCTTGCGTACATTATTAAAAGTTAAAAATAATTGAGCAAAGGGTTCTATCAGCATGAAACTTCTGACTCCAAATATGAAAATGGCGGATGTTGTACACAGCAACTATCTCCTCATGCCGGTCATCAACCGTTTTGGAATTCCGCTGGGATTCGGTGAGAAAACTGTTACAGCAGTCTGTCGGAAACACAGAATTAATGTTGATTTTTTTCTAGCCATTGCAAACGCATTTAGCAATGAGAATTATTTTCCCGAGAAGAAACTTCAGACATTCAATGTGTTGATGATCGTCGATTATTTGCAGAAGACGCATGTGTATTATATCGAAACGCAGGTTCCGCTTATCGAAAAGCTGCTCAATGACTTGCTCCGCCGCCGCCCGTCTGATGCGAAGAATTTGAAGCTCATCAAAAAATTCTTTCTGGACTACAAAGAAGAATTATTCAATCATCTGGAGCGGGAAGAAACAACAACCTTTCCCTACGTGAACAAAGTGTATCGGTTATTCCATACACCCAATCCATCAACACGGGAAAAGCGCGCACTCTCGAAATATTCCATGCATGTCTATGAAGAAGAACATGCCGATGTGGATGAAAAACTTTACGATCTGAAAAACATCCTTATCAAGTACGTGCGCGGTGATTCGATGCATGAGGTGTATCAAGAAGTGATTTTTGAATTGTTCCGTCTCGAAAAGGATATCCAGGACCACACACGCATCGAAAATAATATTTTGTTGCCCCTCGTGGAGGAAATGGAAGACGTATTGTTTTATCCGGCGGAACATTCCAGACGCACTGCAGGCAAGAATGCTCTTGCAGAGGCAGAAATAAAATCTTCCGCACTAACAGAAACTCATCGGTCCGAACCTGTAAAAGGAATTTATCAGGTACCTCAGGGTATACCGAAACCGGTTAAACAAAAATTAGAGGGACTTACCTCACGTGAACTGGAAGTACTTCAACTGGTTGCTTGCGGCTTCCTCAACAAACAAATCGCAGATAAACTTTCCATTAGTCTCCACACAGTTATTTCCCATAGAAGAAATATCACGCGTAAGCTGCAAATAAAAACTGTCGCCGGATTGACGATCTATGCGCTGCTGAATGGGTTGATCTCTTCAAAGAACATCAGCTGAACCTGCATTCACACCTTTCGTCTTCTCATCTCTATTCTAAACCGAATTTGTGCAGCGCATATATATCCCAACAAATGGGGATTGTGTACAACATCGATACTTGTTATTTTGAAAGAGGATGGTACTATCCCTCAAAGATTTCAATTTATACGCAACCATATTTTTGCGTACAGTGTTGATACAGAGAGAGAAGAAATGACACAATGACAGAAAATAATTTAGTACCGCTTTATAAAATACATAAAGGCAGTCGTGTTTGGATTGTACAGGTGCCTGAAGGAAAAGCAAAAAGCCAATTAATTCGATTGGGAATTTTAAAGGGTGAATTCATTCGGTGCCTCGAACGTCTTCCGGGAGGGACCGTTGTGATCGAAAAAAATCGCCGTGAAATTGCGATAGGAATGTCGCTGGCAAAATCTATTTTTGTTGCATATGCCAACACCGAACAGACTGAGGAAAAAGTGACGAAGAACTATGTCTGAGCATTTGAAGACGATCGATGATGTAATTTCACATCCTGAACACATCGACCATCATAAACATCTCAAAGCCACGCCGGTCGCAGGAGACTCGCCGCACCTGAAAATAGCATTGGTCGGGAATCCGAATGTCGGGAAATCGGTCATATTCAATTATTTCTCCGGATTGTATATGGATGTTTCGAATTACCCCGGCACAACGGTAGAATTAACCAAAGGCCAGTATAAGAATTATATCATGTATGACACGCCGGGCGTCTACGGAATTTCTTCTTTCAGCGCGGAAGAGAACGTCACACGCGATGTTGTCATTGAAGCAGATACGATTCTCAACGTTGTCGACTCGGTACATCTCGAACGTGACCTCTTTCTTACCCAACAATTGATCGACATGGGTAAACGTGTCTCGGTCATTCTTAATTTCAAAGATGAGCTGGAACGCGAAGGCATTACCATCGATACGATACAGCTTTCGGCTCTACTGGGTGTACCGGTGTTTCAAACATCGGCTGTGCAGAAAATAGGATTTGAACATCTGGATGATGCAATAATCAATGCACAACATGGAAAAATCGATCAAGCGCTGCACACGATGCTGCACACGATGCTGATCGAAGTCGGCTCACAAGCGGAAGCATTGCTCGTTCTCGAAGGAGACGAATCGTTAGCGCAGAAACATGGCGTACAAGCCGGGAATGAGCGCGAAGATCTCTACATTGAGAGACGTAATCGTGTCAACCTCATTGTCAACGATGTACTGAAAGAAACAAAAACACGAACCCGGATTTCCACACTGTTGGGACGCTGGGCGGTCAATATTTGGACCGGTATCCCGATGCTGCTTGTTGCTCTCTATCTTATTTATCTTTTTGTTGGAAAACTCGTTGCGAGCGATTTAGTCAATGTCACAGAAAAGCATCTCGGTAATGAAATATGGGAACCGTGGATTCGAAGCGTGGTAACACATTTCATTCCGCTTAATTCATGGATCGGCACACTGCTTGTCGGAGAATTCGGTGTCATTTCCATGACCGTCACCTATCTTTTCTTCCTGCTGCTGCCGCTTGTCATTGCATTTTATCTTGCACTCTCGTTGATGGAAGACAGCGGTTATTTGCCGCGCTTAGCAACGCTGGTAGACAGGAGCCTGAATGCGATCGGGTTGAATGGCGGTGCTGTCATTCCACTCATACTCGGTTTTGGCTGTGTGACCATGGCAACCATTACAACACGTCTCCTCGGGACTGAGCGGGAAAAAACTATTGCAACAACCATTCTTCAGTTTGCGATTCCATGTTCGGCACAGATTGCAGTTGTCGCCGCTTTGCTGGCAGGAGCCGGATTTGGCGCGATGGTCATTTATTCCGTTACAATTTTTGCTGTATTTGTCGCCATTGGAACAGTTCTGCATCGTCTGCTGCCGGGAGAATCAAGCCCGTTGCTTCTTGATTTACCTCCTATGCGGCTGCCGCGGCTCGACAACATTGTTCGAAAGACAACGTTTCGGTCCTATGCATTTATGAAGGAAGCAACTCCATGGTTCTTTGCAGGAGCTCTTGGTGTTGGTATCATGCAAGTCACCGGACTCCTTGTCGTTTGGCAAAACTTGTTGGCGCCGATTGTTACAGGTTGGCTACAACTGCCGCGCGCAGCATCGACTGCATTTGTGATGGGGCTTGTGCGGCGAGACTTTGGTGCAGCCGGATTGTATGAGTTGGCTTTAACACCGCATCAAGTTGTTGTTGCTCTCGTAACGATTACGCTTTTCGTTCCGTGTATCGCTTCATTGATGGTGATGCTGAAAGAACGCGGAATTAAGGAGGCGCTCATTATCTGGTTCGCAACATGGATTGGAGCGTTCGTCATCGGCGGATTTGTCTCGCAAATACTTATTTAGAGAAATTGCAATCACCAATATTCAAATGACAAACAAATCACAACTATCAAAATTCAATTCGTTTTATTAAGGGAACTTGTTTGTTATTTGTGATTTGATTATTGAGATTTAGAAAAATGCCTCTTACACTCGAAGAACAAATAAAGCTTGAAGTTCGTGTCTGTCCGCAATGCCGATGTAAAATTGTTAGTCCGTTCATCACACGATGCCCGCGATGCATGGCATCTGTTCCAACCGAAGAACTCGGATGCACCTCATGTGTTCATAAAAAAAGCTGTCCGGTTATTCCATCTTCGACCCTAAAATCGCAATAAATCGCCATAGCGACCGTTTCCTCCCAAGTCTCTTATCGAGACAATAATTCTAAAAGTATTCAATGAGATTTGCTTTCTCAAAAATATTCAGTATCATTTTACAAATCCACTAAGTATCTATTATTCCATAAATGAACGGAGTCACTATGAACGACCGACAATCATTACCATCAGCTCCATCGCTGGGAAAATCAATGAGTGATGTGTTTGCTTCACCATCAGAAGTTTTTCAAAGTCTGAAGAATACTGCTCCTTCACCGATATTGTGGGTAGCACCGTTCATTGCCACACTTCTCATTGTCGTTGTTTCAGTTGTTATGATCTTTACGAATGAATCGCTGAAGGCAGAGATGAAAGATGTTCAAAGCAAAGCTATTCAAAAAATGGTCGATGAAAAGAAGCTTACGCAAGAAGACGCTGATAAGGCAGAAACCCGGGCCGAATCCATGGGTAGCATGATGATTGCTTTTGGAATTATCGGCGGAGTTATTTTTGTTGCTGCTTTCTATTTCGGTGGTGCGCTTTTCTTGTGGTTAGCCAATAAAACTATTCTTAAATCGGCTGTCGGCTATGGAAAACACCTTGAGATGTATGGTATCGCTTCGTGGATTGGAGTCCTTGGCGGCATTATCACAGTGTTGATGATGGCGGGTCTTGGCTCTATGGCAGCAACACCCAGCGGTGCACTCGCACTTCTCGGTAGTTTTGATCCTACGAATAAACTCCACATGTTCCTCGCGTCGCTCAACATTTTTTCTATTTGGCAGACAGCAGTCATAGGTATTGGGTTGAGTAAATTTTCAGATAAGCAAACTGGTGCAGGTATGGGAGTCGCGTTTGCGCTGTGGATTGTCTGGGTTGCACTGTCAATCCTGCTCGGCATTGCCCGATAATCCGAAAGAGAATTACACAGAATGCCTTCCTCGCAGAACACAGCGGAAGGCTTTTCTTTTATTCTTTTCTCTCTCGTATCAGTTGTCGCAATTCCGCAAGTTGCTGTTCCACGCGGTCCATCTGCTCATTATGATGGTGCCAGACCTCACTGCGCCGTACCGATTGACGCTCCGCCATCTGTCCGGCTCGGACAATTCTATCCATAAAAAATCCAAATAGCCACACGCCAAGAAAACCTATCGGTATGATGACGACCAACAGTTCTCGCAAGCGCGGAATGCCGAAGAAGATCATGAGCTTATCACTTGCCGTGATGATAAGAAGCGTGAAGTTGAGAATGACGAGAAATGATTGGCCGAGATCGAATCGGTATTTTTGTGAAAAGAAAATTTCGCGCCAGCGTGCTAAACGCATACGCAATGGAGAGGATTCTTGTTCGGGTGGGTGTTTCATCATGATGCTCCTGAAATCGATGGATGAAAAAAAGAAACGGCGCACAAGGCGCCGAAATCATTTTACTTCGTGATACATCGTTCACTTATTTTTTCGTAATGGGAAGATAGATACTGATGGTCGTTCCCTTCCCCATCACGCTATCGATCTCTATCTTTCCGCTGTGGTCATCGATTACCTTCTTGACAATGGCCATACCAAGTCCCGTGCCATGTTTTTTACCATAAGACATAAACGGTTCAAAGATACGGTTCTTTACTTCTTCCGGCATGCCGGTGCCTGTGTCCGTAAAATCGATACGCACATATCCGTTATGCTCGACCGCAGCAACAGTAAGTGAACCGCCTTCAGACATCGCATCGCGCGCGTTGCTGGCAATATTATAGAAAACACGTACCATTTTATCCTGATCCAACCGCACGATGCCCTTGAACTGTGCATTCCTCACTAACGTAATTTTATTCTTCTCTAAATCTTTTTCGATGAAGCTCAACACGCCGCTCATAACATCAGAAAATTCTAGTTCTTGGAAATTGGATGCGCTTATACCGCGTGTGAAATCAAGGATTTCCTGCGTCATGTTGACGAATCGATCTACTTGACGAATCATTTCATCTGCAAGCTTATTGGCTTCTTCGTTCCCGGATTTCTTTTTCATTACTTGCGCATAGACGCGGAGTGTGCCCATCGGGTTCTTAATGTCGTGGATGATAACGCTTGCCATACGACCAACAGCAGACAGGCGCTCATTTGCTACCATTTCCTGCGCCATGCGTGCATTCTCGATTGCAACAGAGGCGTGAGCAGAAAAGGCATCAATAAATGAGATGTCCTCGTTATCAAAAGACCCTTGATTTTTATTTAAGAGTTGAAACACGCCGATGATTTTGCCGTCTTTGTTCTTCATCGGCATACAAAGCATATTGTGAGTATGGTAGCCGGTGCGTTTGTCGATTTCAGGATTGAACCGCGGATCGGCGTACGTATCCGGGATGTTGATCGTCTCGCCCGTCTCCGCAACATATCCTGCCAATCCCTTACCAACCGGCAAACGTATCTCGACCATATTTATACCTTGCAAGACTTTCGACCACAATTCTTTCTTAATGGTATCGACAAGGTACAGCGTACCACGGTCGGCATTGATACTTTTTGCTGCCGAGTCCAGAATCAATCCGAGCAATTTATCGAGGTCAAGTGTAGAGTTAATGATTTTGCTCGCTTCAATGAGTTGTTGAAGTTTGTTGAAACGTATTTCATTGGCCTGACGCTGCTCTTCGAGCCTCATGACGATATTATCGTCCGCCTTCCTGATGCGTGCGCTCAGTTCGCGGAGAAGATTGAATGCCACTTTGTGACTGGACCGGAGTAATTCTTCAAATTCAATTTTTGTCATCGAGAGAAGAATCGAATCCTCGATGCAAGAAGCACGTGCCGAACGTGTACGACCGTCGAGCGATACAAGCTCACCAACAACTTCTCCACGCCCCAAGACATCAAGTGTCGTCTCCTCGCCAAAAGTTGTCACGCGGGAGATCCGGATCTTCCCTTCTTCGATAACAAATACCTTGTCGCCCGATGTATTCGCATCAAAGAGCATTGCACCTGCCGAGTGCCGTTCCTCGCTGAATTTGTTGATTACTTGCAACACTTCGTCGCGCGACAGCTGATGGAATAAAACGGTAGACTGAAGACCGCGTATGCGTTCATCCTGTGTAGGCATTCAAAGTACCTTCATACTGGGAGATACAATAACCGCGTGAATAATAACAAGAATCAGTCACTTAGTCAAGAAATGGAGCTTTACTTTCAGAACCTCTTTCATCTTTGCAAATGAGCGCGCGCGGTGACTGATGAGATTCTTTTCTTCGGCAGTGAGTTCCGCATATGTTTTGGTAAACCCAGTAGGGATAAAGATTGGATCATATCCAAACCCATTGGTGCCGCGGGGTGTTTCGCCAAGCATTCCGGTACAGATTCCTTCCGTCATCTCTTCCACACCATTACCGACAAGTGCGAGTATTGAACGGAATTGCGCCCTCCGGCGCCGCGGTGCCACAGCGCGCATTTCTCTCAGCAGTTTCTGATTATTCATCTCATCCGTCGCCTCTTCACCGGCATAGCGGGCAGAGAACACTCCAGGTCTGCCGTTGAGATAAAATACTTCCAGACCGGAATCATCTGCCAATGCAAGTAATTTCGTGTGATGATACACCGTACGCGCCTTTTGAAAGGCATTCGCCTCAAATGTAGTCCCGTCTTCTCTCAGTATAAGTTCAGTAGAAACATCGTTGAGTGCGAGCATATCGACATCAAGATCGCCGAGCAGCGTCTGCAACTCTCGTGCTTTGTGAATATTTCGCGTGGCAAGAATGAGCTTGGTCATTGGAGGTTTGAGATTAAGGAATTGGAAAACCGGGATTCTATGATGTGTGATTGGATTTTGTGATTTGAATATGTAATCGACAATAATGATTAGGAATTGATTTTTATGTAATCTTCATTTTCTTCCCTTTTTTCTGTTCCGTCTCACTTCTCAATGCTTAAATGGTATCACCCCATCAATACTTCGATAGCTTCTTCAATGCGATCGACTCCGATAATCTCGATTTCGCCAATGGGTTTGAATGTTTTCAAATTATGCTGAGGAACAATAATGCGTTTGAAACCGAGCTTTGCTGCTTCACGTACCCGTTTATCAATTTGTCCGATGGTGCGAATCTCTCCACCCAATCCAATTTCACCCACTGCGACAGATGATGAATCGACAGGAATATCGCGAAGACTCGATGCGATGGAAGCAGCAATTCCTAAATCCACTGCCGGCTCATCGATGCGGATACCGCCGGCGACATTCACAAACACGTCTTGCTGGCCAAGATTCATTCCGACACGCTTTTCCAATACGGCGAGCAATAATGCCAGGCGTCGATAGTCAAAACCGGTGCTTGTGCGCTGCGGCATTCCATAGTTCGTCGGTGTCACCAGCGCTTGCACTTCAACAAGGATAGGGCGTGAGCCCTCAATGCTCGCAACGACAGTGGAACCAGATGTACCATAGTGGCGCTCCGAGAGAAATATTTCTGATGGATTGAGAACCTCCCGCAAACCGGTATCGTGCATTTCAAAAATGCCGATTTCATTCGTCGAACCATATCGATTTTTCAATGCTCGCAGAATTCGATAGGCGTAATGTGCTTCGCCTTCAAATTGCAGAACCGTGTCTACCATATGCTCTATCACCTTTGGACCTGCAATAACGCCTTCTTTTGTTACATGCCCGACGAGGAAGATCGGAATGCCGCGCGTTTTCGCAAGACGCAGCAGTAAGGCGGCAGATTCCCGCACCTGACTTACACTACCCGGTGCGCTTTCAAGTCCAGGGCGAAACATGGTCTGAATGGAATCTACGATCACGATATCGGGAGTGCCAGAATCAATCACATCCAGAATGAGGTCAAGATTGGTTTCAGCAAGGAGTAAAATATTTTTTGCCGAGATGGCGTTCAACCGTTCAGCACGAAGCTTGATTTGCCGGACGGATTCTTCACCCGTCACATACAAGACCGCTTGATCCTTCAATGCAATCGCCAGTTGCATCATGAGTGTGGATTTACCAATACCCGGATCGCCGCCAAGCAGAACGAGCGAACCATGGACAAGTCCGCCGCCAAGTACACGATCAAATTCATTCAACGTCGTTCTGATGCGGGGAACATCTTCCTTCTCAATTTGATCGAAGGAAACCGGTTCAATCTTTGAGGTAACTCCTGTTTTGCGCGATGCTCTTACCGGTACCGAAACTTCTTCAACAAATGTATTCCATTCGGAACAGTTCGGGCACTTGCCGATCCACCGAGGTGAAACATAACCGCACGATTGGCATACATATTTTGTGAGATTCTTGGACATACACAGATTAAATAACTTTGGCAATATACCAAGGTGTGTTCAGAGATACAAGACAACAAAAAAACCCTGTCAGAAACATCCAACAGGGTTTACTTGTTGATCCAAATTCTAAACTGTATTACAATTTTGCCCAACGTGCCTTTGCTACTTTTACGTTCTTGCTCATCGGATAGTTTTTCACAACCTTTTCATAAGCTGCTTTTGCCTTTGCCTTGCTGCCAAGGTTTTCATACGTTCGCGCGATCATGAATTGAGCATCGGCTTTCTTTTCGGAATTTTTGAACTTGAGAGTTTCCTGGAACAATGGTAAAGCTTCATTATACTTTTTCTGCGCAAAGTAAGTTTCACCCAGCCAGTATGTTGCACGTTTAGCAAGGTCATCGTTAGCACCGCGACCAAGTGCTTCAAAACCCTTCGCTGCACTATCATACCTACGTGCTTTAAATGCTTTCATTGCATTATCATAAGTCGATTGGGAAACCGGAAAAGCCTTCTCTTTGTCGAGCGTAACTTCTGGTTCTGCTACAACTCCTTTTGACGCTAAACCAGAAGTCGTGATCAGCATTTCTACCGAGTCCGCACGATGTTTTTCTACTGCATATTTTACATCGACTTCAGTCATGCGTGCATTGATGCTTCTATTTTCTTGTTCAAGCTTTACAATGTTTTGTTTCAAACTTGTGTTCTCAGTGCGGAGATCTTCAATTTGTTTTTCATATTGTGCTAATTGAGTTGGTGAGACAGCGGGAGCCGGAGGCGGCGCTTCAGCCGGTTCGGTATTAGGTCCAATGAAGCTCGTTAATGCCTGGTCCGACTGGTTCTCCCCCTTCGGTTTTTGTTGTTCACCTGTCGCTGCCGGCTTTACTCCTTGTGCTTGAGATTCTTCCTTCGTCGCTTCTTCGCTTTCACCGCAGCCAATCAGCAAGAATGTGAACATGACGAGAATGATAAACCAAGAATGTCTTCGTACAGAACTACTACCAATCAAGTTTTTGAGACCCATAAAGCCTCCAAACAATAGCGAATGAATAGTGGATTTCTCACAGCTTGTGCTAATTTATCAATACACTCGTTGAAAGTCAAGTAGTTTTCCCAAAATCGTACACGAATTTTTTTCAGACCAATCTCAAAGATTCTTGCACTTCACACATTCCATCATTCGGGCAACGATCTCTTGTACAATGATATCCGGCACACCGTCGGAAAACTGCGATTGAAGCCGCATATCGCACATTTCATTCACATAATCTACCGCAACACATCTTCCATCGCTCATGAAAGCTAATTCTGTTGAAAAGAAATCAAGTTGACAAATGGTGTGAATACGCTCCGTGATTGTTTGGAGTTGTCCAAGACCCAACCGTCTTTCTTCTTCTTCAGGCATCGGAGAATAGATATGAGTAATGTCATTCCACCAAGAAGGGATGATGTCACCAAAAGCGTAGAATACGCGAAACCATGCCCGATGCTCAGCAAGGATGGTCGGCGTGATCGTCTCCTGTAATAGATATTTATCGCTCTTATGGGATTGGCGCGCATCGATAATTTCTTTTAAGGTTTCGGCTCCAATCACCACACCGATACCACCTCCGGTTGTATTTGCTGGTTTGATGATAAACGGTCGCCTGAGCTTTGCCAACTCGCTCAACGAAAGTTCAACTTCATTTTTATGGTTGTATGGGGAGACAATGATGGTATAAGGAACTTCAATGTTGTGCGTAAGAAATTCGAGATGCATCGTCGCTTTATCGGCAGCAATGATTCGGAGATCATACGGATTGATGGGATGTGGTGCACACCTTTCACTAGAACGAAATTGTCTTAGTACATACCACGCCAAAGGTTGAAACATTTCATCTTCATCGGAGGCACGGTCGAGAAAGTATCGGAAGTGGATTTTTTCTTTTCTCAACAAATTTAAAATTTCTTCCACGTTTTCATTACGAATTTCTAATACCTTCATATCATTCCGGCAGGCGACCTCGTGCACAAGATCAATAAACCCAAAGTCATATTCCCAGTTCCAAGCAATGGCGAGATCGTATATCTGGGCCGTTTCCATCTACGAGTAAAAGTACATGCTTTCCGGTTACGAAACAAGCACTACAATACTTGTAAGTTGCGTACTGTTTCAATATATTTATATGTGATGAATAACACCATGAAGTCATTTTCATTCCTCACCTCCATCGTGGGGATTTTTTTTCTATCCGGCTGCGGTAGCTCACAGCAATCGTCTCAGCCAACACGTTCTGAACGCACAAACACACTGCAAAACGACAAAATTCAAGAGATGCGGCATGATAACGCACTCCAGCATTTTATCGAAGGTACAGCACTGGATGCAAAGGGTTCATCCGCCGAAGCAATTCTTGAATATCAAGAAGCGGTTCAAGCAGAACCGAATGCCGCAATTTTCTTTGCTATGTCTAGAGATTATTTGCTGCTGAACAAATTCAATCGTGCCGCTGAAACAGCAGGTGAAGCTGTTCGGATGGAGCCGCAGAACATCTCCTACCGAGAAAATCTTGGAACTATCTATTTTCAAGCATCACGAGCAGATTTAGCTATCCGCGAATATGAAGAGATTATAAAAATCGATTCAAATTATACGGCTGGTTGGTTTGCGCTCGCGCATCTCTACCAACC
This sequence comes from Bacteroidota bacterium, assembly GCA_050013655.1. Lineage (GTDB taxonomy): Bacteria > Bacteroidota > Ignavibacteria > UBA10030 > UBA10030 > Fen-1298. The sequence goes on from JBEKEV010000004.1 coordinate 250,389, forward strand.
GTCGCAACCCCAGAAAGCAATTGAAATTTACGAAAAGATGCTGAGCCGAGATGACGGGCAGTTGGAAGTTCTTTTTCAATGTGCACAGCTTTATTCCTCACTCGGTCGTCATGATGAAGCTGCCGCGAAATATAAACGAATGTTGGAACTTGACCCGAGCAACAAACAACTCCAGAAACAACTCGCTGAAACTTTTGCAAAGGGCGGAAGGCTGGACCAGGCGCAGACACTGCTCGAGACAATGGTTGCTGCAGACTCGTCCGATGCGGAGGTTCTTGCAACACTCGCCGATGTTTATCTCAACCAGAAGCAATTCCAAAAAGCTATCGATCTCTATGAAAAGCTCTTGAGTCAAGGCATCAAGAACACAGAAATTAAATTACGGATCGGTATCGGTTTTTTTGGCTTGACCGAGCATGACTCTACGTTGATTCCAAGAACGATTACTCTTTTTGAAAACTTGCAGACAGAAGTCCCTGCTGATTGGCGGCCGTATTGGTATCTCGGGGCCATTGCTGCGAACCAGCATAAGGACTCGCTTGCCGGAAGCTACTTCGAGCAAGTAACAAAGATGGAAGAACATCACGGCGATGCGTGGTGGTTTTTTGGTTCCTCCTTATTTGAACAAGAAAAGTACGACAAGTTGCTTGAAACGATGGAACAGGCACAAAAAGTGCTTCCGAACGATTTCCGTTTCTACTTATTGCAAGGACTTGCACTCACTCGAATAGACAAACAGGAAGAAGCTGTGAAACCATTAGAGAAAGCGTACGAGCTGAATCCGAAAGACCTCAATACCCTCAGCACACTCGCTTTGACACTGGATGGATTACAGCGTTACCCACGAAGCGATAGTTTATACGAAGAAGGATTGAAGCAGGATCCAAAGTCCGCGCTCCTTCTCAACAACTATGGATACAGTCTCTCCGAACGAGGGCTTCAATTGCAGCGCGCATTGGAAATGGCAAAACAAGCTATCACCGTAGAACCGGATAACTCCGCGTACCTTGATACATACGGTTGGATACTTTTCAAATTGCAAAAGTATGAAGATGCCGCGATGTACATTGAAAAGTCCATTGCAGTCGGAAAGGCCAGTTCTGTTGTTCACGAGCACCTCGGCGATGTCTATGAGAAGTTGGGGCAAAAGGAGAAGGCACTCGAGCTGTGGAAAAAAGCATTCGAGATGGATTCCAAGAACAAAAATGCACAAGAAAAAATTATTCGCGGAACGAAGTGATGGTACAGCGTTATTGTTTCGTATTGGTTCTTTTTTTTCTCTCGTTCATCGGATGCCGAACAACGAGCACGCTGAATCTGGGCAACCGGTCCATCACTTCGGCGGAAGTTCAGGAAATCGCTCGTACACATCACGCACGTATTCAATCCATACAAGGCGAAGGACGGATTTCTGTTGAAACACCGGAGATTGCTCAAAGCGGTGCATTCATCTTAACACTTCGGAAACCTGACTCCCTTCTTATCAATCTTCAAGGACCGTTCGGTATCAAAGTTGGATCAGCGCTTGTGACCCGTACCGGATTTTCTTTTTATAATAGTCTAGAAAATAAACTCATCACCGGTTCTACAAACATAGAAAACCTGAATCGCATCCTTCACGTCCAACTAAGTTTTGATGATCTGCTGAACATCTTTGCTGGCGGGGGGTTTCTCAATGACGACCTCCGCTCACCCGATGAAACACGCATCGAAGACGACCAGTTTGTTTTCATCTATACTTCCTACAATTCCAGCCGACGGTATTGGATCGAACCAACATCCTTGTACATTCAAAGAATCCAGTTTTTGGATGGAAGCGGGAAGCTTACACTTGAGCAATCCTTCAACGACTTCGAAAATGTCGATGGAATTGCGATGCCGTATGCTATTCGTATCACACAGCCAAAAACACAGCAAATGCTGATCCTTAAGTATTCCAACATTATGGTGAACGTCGAACAACTTCAGTTCACATTTACGATTCCACAGAACGCAGAACGAATTCGCTGGTAATGTGCCGTCTGTCTCGCATCTTTCTCTTCATTCTGTGTCTACTCTTTGCACTACCTGCTACTGCCCAAAGAACAGAACGGGAGATTAAACAGAAGGAAACGGAGCTGCAAAAACTTCGAAGCGACATTCAAGCGTACGAAAATAAATTAAGGGAAAGCGACAAGAAAGAAAAAGTCACGCTTGAACGTCTCGATAATCTCGAACGGCAGTCCATTCTTATTCGCCAATTGATTCAGAAACTTCGAGAAGAAGAACTTGGAATGACGGCGGAAATCGACACCGCCAAAACAACGATTGCCGGATTGGAGGGACAACTTCAGTTTCTGAAATCGCATTATGCCAACTACGTCTGTTCGGTATATAAACATGGCCGTGTGTACGATCTCGAATTACTTTTCTCCTCTCAGTCGATCAACCAGCTTTCTATCCGTATTCAATATTTGAAGAAATTTTCCGAGCAACGCGCCAAAGACCTCAAAGAAATCAACGAAAACAAAGTAATACTGGAACAGAAGAATGAGCAGTTGCAGGTAAAGCTACAGAGCGAACGACAACTTCTGATTGAGAAGACGCATGAAGAGGAAAATCTCAAACGGACATTTTCCCAGCGGCAAACGGTGCTCAAGAAAATTCGGAAGAATAAAAAAACATATCAAAAAGAACTTGACCGCAAGATGGGAGCATTTCAACAAATTGAAAAACTCATTGCAGATCTGATCGAGAAAGAACAAATTCGGAAAGAGCGTGAGGAAACCGAACGTCGTGAACGTGAGTTAACAGAAACACGGGAACGCGAACAAGTAAAAAGTATTCCATCACCTACACTAAAACCGGTTGAACTGAAAACCTCCTTTGCCTTTGCGCAGCAAAGAGGAAAACTCCGATGGCCAGTGACACATGGATCGGTGCAATCACGGTTTGGCAATCAGATCCATCCTGTTCTGAAAACTGTCACGCAGAACACCGGCATCGACATAGCCACACCGGTTGGTTCCGATGTCTTTGCTGTTGCAGACGGAGAAGTAGCCGTGCTGTCCTTCATTCCCGGCTTCGGTAATGTACTTATCTTAAATCACTACAACGGTTACCGTACAGTATATGCACATCTCTCGGATGTTTCAGTCACAGAGTCACAACGCGTCACAGAAGGAACGGTCATCGCAAAAAGCGGCGACACAGTAGCAGGTGCCCTTCTCCACTTTGAAATTTGGAAAGAACGGGAAAAACAAAATCCCGAATGGTGGCTGGCAAAACGTCGGTAATTCTCAGCATTCACCAGTCGTTATCGTGTCGCTCCAATCATCAAATTAAACCTCTATCCATTTATCCAAAGCATCAATACTTCACAAATTTCTACGCTTCCCAAAGTGCACTCAAGGTTTACATCAAGTTTCTTTTTTACAAAGTTGTATGTAGCAATGATGATAAGCGCGAGGCAGCAAATCGCGGTACTAATATCGTGACTATAAAGTCAAAGAGTAATTGTTGTTTTGCCCTCTTCTTTTCCGTACATTAGAATCAGGTATAAGAATTCGGGGTGTGGCTCAGCCCGGTTAGAGCGCCTGCCTTGGGCGCAGGAGGCCGGAGGTTCGAATCCTCTCACCCCGACAAATTCTTACATATCTTATAGCATTTTTACAACAATACAGTTGTATTGTGCATTCAGATTCATCTTTAAGGCAGCGTCCTTCAGACATCTTCGTCAATGCCGCCTTCTTGTTCTTTTGAGTGACTTGGTTTATTGACAATATCTTGGAAATTATCTACCATGAATCGCCGAAGTGTGTTTTTACGAGTAGGAATAATAAGCTCCTTAAAAGGAGAGAGCAATGGCTAAAGGGCCAGAAAATCCAAGAAGCGCTGAGCAGTTAAAAGAAGTCGCGATATTCCTGAAGCAAGCTGATAAACTTGTACGCGAAGGCAACCATGCTGCTGCATTGGAAGAGATTGCCAAAGCACGCGCACGGGATCCAAGGAATCTGTACGCATTGGCATACGAGGAACGAGTCCGTTCTCTTGTCACGGCTCAGAAAGATAAGAAACCGGAAACGGGTCACCCTTCTCAGCAACCTACAGCACCTCAACCTCTTCCGGCTGCCTTAGAACACATCTCGAACCTCGCTATTGTGGAAGCGCAACGTTCTGCTGCCGTTGCAGTAAAGCAAGAACAAGAAGTAATACTTCGCAAAAAGGAGGAAGAAGACCGCCGGAAGAATGAAGAGCTTCGACGACAAGCCATCGAATCTAAGATTGCCACCTTCCTCACACGCTCAAAGGATTATTTAGAAAAAGGAGACTTCGACCGCGCACTGGATGAAATTGCGCGTGCATACCTGCTTGATCCTGCCAATGAAAAAATTCATGCGGCAGAAAACAACATACGGAAGAGGCAAGAAGAGACCCGCTTACGTGATGAACAAGAACGACTTCAGAAACAGCAGGATGACGAACGCAAGCGCCAAGAGCTTCTGAGAGCTCAAGTAGCGCGCATGCAAAAAGAGAAGGAAGAAAAGCGGCGCAAAGAAGAAGAGGCCCGCAGACAGGCACAACAACAGAAAATTACCCAATATCTTGACCGTGCACAAGATTTCCTCAACAACGGACGTCTCGATGATGCATTAAGTGAGTTAGCATTTGTTGTTGTGATAGATCCACTGAACGAAGAAGTTCTGACATTAGAGCGAAAAATTCGTGATGCCCAAGAACAGGAACAAGCCGAACAATTTGAGCAATACCGTAAACGGGAAGAAGAGCAGCGAAAAAAGCGCGAAGCAATCTTTGGCGCAATTCAAAAGCACATCGAAAATGCCGAACGACTTGCCGGTCAACAAAAGTGGTCGGAAGCATTGCGAGTTATTACACGGGCATATGTATTGGATCCAGTAAATGATGCATTGCAAGCTTGCGAGAAACGTATCCAGGCGGCACAAGAAGAGGCATTGGATATTGCCGGAGAACAGCGCCGTGTTCAAGAAGAAACCGTACGCCGCCGACAAGAAGAAGAACTTCGCCAGCTTGAAAAAGCAGAGCGTGAACGTGCTGTACTCGGCGAGAGTGCTGAAACCGAGGCGAAACGACGTGCTGATAAGGAGAAAGTTTTCCTCTACCTGACCAAGGCACGTGGGTACCTGACCGATGGAAGATACGAAGATGCTCTCGGTGAAGTCGCGCTTGCCTTTATCGTCAATCCGTTTGATGAAGATGTCAAGCAGATGGAGCAGGAAGTTATTGCGGCACAGAACCAGAAAAAAGCACAAGAAGCAGCTTCTGCGAAAGAGGATTTAGCGGCTATTCCTGCTGATGAGACCGCTGAACAAATTTCCAATTACATCGCAGAAGCATCCCGATATGCATCCGAGAATGAGTTCAGTAAGGCACTCGATGAGGTTGCAAAAGCATTCATGCTTGATCCTTTAAATGAGTCGATCCAGAAATTCGAATCTCAACTTCAGAAAGAATTTCACGATTACCAAGAGGAACAGCATAAGACACAACAAGAAGAAGCTCAGAAAAACGCCATCATCAAACATCAGACACGGGCAAAGGAATTTCTTGATCGGGAAGCATTTGACGAAGCGTTGACAGAAGTTGCAGATGGATATTCCTACGACCCAAACAATGCAGCACTCATAGCTCTCGAGCAGCAGATTCAAGATGCCTATCAACGATGGCAAGGAAAACGGGCAGAGGAAGAGAAAAATACTCAAATTGAAGATTTCCTTTTCAAAGCAAAAGAGTACCTCGCAAAGGAATTGTTCGAAGAGTCTCTCAAGACTATCGCACAAGCGATCGTGTTGGATCCAAAGAGAGAAACTTTGAAATCAACGAAAGGCGAGATTGAAAAGGCACAAGGAGCATTCAAGAAACGGAAGCAGTCAGAAGAAAGCAATAAAGTCATCCAAAAACACGTCTTCCGTGCAAAGGAATGCAGAGTCCTCCGCAGCTACGAAGAAGCCATCGCCGAAATCGATCAAGCGCTCACACTCGATTCTTCACGGGAAGACTTACTCCAGCTTAAGAATCAATTGCGACAGGAATCTTCTGAGTGGCAAGTACAGAAAGATCAGAACGCTCAACAGACATTGCTTAAACAGCATCTCCGTCAAGCGCGTGAACATCTTACCAACAAAGTATACGATGAAGCGCTTATGGAGATTGCCCTTGGATTAACGATCGATCCCAAAAACTCAGATCTCGTAGCACTTGAAGAAGAGGTTATGAAGACTCAGGCAAAAGCAGACCTTGTTGAGAGCGAACTTGCCGAAAAATCAACCGAATCTGGTTTCAAGAATGATGAACGAGATCAGTTGATATGGATTCATTTACGGGCGGCAGATGAACTCCAGAAACAAAATGAATTTGCTCAAGCACTTGATGAATTGGCGAAAGCGTATGTCATCGACCCGTTGAACAAGGAAGTCAAAAAAGCAGAACTCCGCGTACGGCAAAATGAGATCCGACATGCACAACAGACCGGTCAGACACTGAAATTGATTTATCCAAACGAAAAATCAATGGGCGGAAGCTGATAACAGCACATACCACGAGACGACAACATGGAACCACAAGATATATTGACCACTCAAAAATTCGTTGTCGATGGCTTGCACGATATTCAGCGAAAAGCGGAAACCAGTAAGTTCACCGCCGCTCTGGCAACCATAAAAGAAGTAAAGACAGCGGATTCAAAGAACATATACCTTATCGCCATTGAAAAACAGATTGCAAAATTATGTGACAGTTCGTTGCCGGAGGAAAGCCGTTCTGGAATTGTAAGATCACTTCCTTCCATGATTGATCGCGCTATCAGCGATATCCAACGCCGTGCTTCAGTTCCTAAAGCAGATGACTCACAAAAGGAACAAAAGGAAGCTGCCCTCGAAAAACTAAAAAGCCAGTATTTTCAACGTGCAGATGATTATGTTGAGAAACAAGAATATCAACGTGCGCTTGAGGAAATTAGACGTATTTATATCATCGAACCGGGAAGCGTTGTTGCAAAGGAATATGAGCAAAAGATTGAACAACTCGTTGCTCTGCATGTTCGCAACGAATTACAAGCAGCAACTTCGGCAGAAATAAAAGAATCTAAAGCAGATGTAAAAGAAACTAAAGTAGAAGTCAAGAAGCCAAAAAGGGCAGATTCAGTCATTGAGCCTCTAAAAGAAAAGGTTGTACAACAAACTGAAGAAGAACCAAAGAAATCAAAGTTACCATTTATAATAGCTGCGGCAGCAGTAGTGGTTTTCGCTATTGGAGCATGGTTTATTTTTGGAAGAGGGTCTGGCAGTACTCAAACAAGTCAAGCACAACAATCTTCAACTACACAGGAGATTGTCCCTCCCTCACCAACTTCAGTCGCGACTTCTACTCCTCAACCCGGAAAGGGATCTTCTCCTATTGCAGAAACATCGAAACAACCTGTGAAAATTGAAAAGAAACAACCAGAAGTGAAACCTGTTCCTCAGGGACAAAAACCTGTTCAACCTGCTACGACACCATCAGCTACAACTCCGGCAACAACGCAACCAACGAATACGAAGTCACAAGCTGGGCAACCTTCTTCCGCTACGCCAACACAACAACCTGCTCAACAACCCAATACGACAGAAAGTGCTCCAGCACCTATGCCGTTTGTTGTGATCGAAAATCCACCTGAGGTTATTCGCCGTGAGCCCGCAAAGTATCCAGAAATTGCAATTAAGATGGGAATTCAGGGAAGGGTTACGGTTGAGGTCACTGTTGATGCACAGGGGAAACCGATTCAGACGAAGATCGTGAAAAGTTCAAGCGATGTTTTTAATGATGCAGCAATTGAAGCCGTCATGAAGTATACATTTAAGCCTGCAATGCAATCTACCGGTCCGGTAACCGCAAAAGTATACATACCTATTGACTTCCGCTTAAAGTGAAAATAAAAAGGCTTCTTCATTATCAAGAAGAAGCCTTTTTATTTAATCTTGTTGTGACTGTATCAATGTTTACTGAATTATTTTTGCAGAGGACTTTGTTCGTTTTATATATTCAGGAACATGTTTTAAATCTACCTCTTGCCCGTTGTGCCTTCTTTTAAAAAGTGCTGAAGGTTTTTTAAAGAATGCCGGTACCTTTTCCTTCCATTCATCTACTTTCATATAGACCACCGGTACAACCAGCAATGTTAGGAATAACGAACTGGTCAAACCGCCGATCAGCGCCCATGCCATTCCGGACTTCCACTCGGAACCGGTTGCCGTTGATAACGCAATTGGCAGCATACCGAAAATCATTGTTAATGTTGTCATAAGAATTGGACGCATTCGCGATTTTGCAGCTTCAAGCAGCGCTTCATACACCATTAATCCTTGTTCAAGTCGCGTTTGATTTGTTCGATCAACGAGCAATATGGCATTCTTTGCCACAAGTCCCATTAACATGATGATACCAAGCATGGTAAAAATACTTAGTGATTTACCTGCAGCTGCAAGCGCCACCATAGCACCTACCATAGCAAGCGGCAACGAGAATAACACAACGAACGGATAGACGTAGGAATCATACAAAGCGACCATAATCAGATAAATGAACAAAATGCCGACGCCCATAGCCCAGAATAGATCGCTAAAACCTTCACCGCGCATCTTTTCCATACCGAGATATGAAAGCGTTACGCCTTGCGGAAACTGAACGCCGGCAACCTTTTTCTTAAAGTCTTCCATAATGGTTCCCGTTGGACGACCAAGTGTTTCTCCATTGACATAGATATTATTGATACGATCCCGGCGCTCCAATTTGGTCGGACCTGAAGACTGATAGATCGTTGCAAATTGTTTTAGCTCCACTTGTTGTCCGCGGTTATTCATAAACGCAATACTGCCAAGATCATCAGTGTGTGTACGGTTGGATTCATCGAACTGAATACGAATGTCGTATTCATTACTACCATCCCGATATTTTGATTGATCGTCGCCGGTCAGCGCAACACGCAGCGTGGTTCCAACATCCGCAACCGAAAGGCCCAACTGCGCCATCTTTGCGCGATCAATTTCAATATGCATTTCCGGTTTTCCGGTTTCTGAGGAAAGACGAACATCCGTTGTTCCAGGAACACTTTTCAACACATCCTCAACCTGACCCGCTGCTTTTGTCAATACGGCAAAGTCGGTGCCGTTCACCGCAATTTGTATCGAAGCTTGATTCGCCGAACCAAAAATACCGATGGGATTCACATATACCTTCACACCCGGAAGTTCTTTGAGTTTAGATTTAATTTCTTCACCGACATCTGTTGTGGATTTTTTTCGTAGCTCTTTCGAAATAAGCATAACGTTGATCTGCGTGAGATTATCGCTCGACAATGAAAGCGAACCATTTTCTTGCGAACCAACGCCGGTAAATACTTTTTCAATTTCAGGCATTTGCGCAAAGATGCGTTCGATTTTTAAAGTGGTTTGATTGTTCTGTTCGATAGAAGCTCCCGGCTGCAATTCAATCGAAACACTAAATTCTCCGCGATCTGACTGAGGCATGAATTCATTGCCAATCAATCCGAACGCCGGAAACAACAGCGAAAGCACAAACAGTCCCGTGGTTGCTAACGCTACTTTCGCTTTATTCACCAACGCCCATTTGAGCAGCCTTTGATAAAAATCTGAAAAGCGGTGATAGTAGCGTTCGAATGCCAATGCAAATTTTCCAAACAATGTACGGTCTGTCAAATGTTCAAGTTTAGCAAAACGTGAAGCTAAAGTTGGTGTGATCGTAAACGACACAAACAAGCTTGTTAATGTCGAGCCGACAACAACCAGCGCATATTGGCGTATGATCTGACCCACAATGCCGCTAACGAACGATAACGGTAAGAAGACCACGACGTCCACCATTGTAATCGATAAGGCGGCAAAGCCGATTTCATTTCGTCCGCGCAATGCTGCAGCACGCTGCTCTTCTCCTTTTTCGAGATGGTGATAGATATTCTCCAGGACAACAATGGAGTCGTCAACAAGAATACCGATCACAAGCGACATGCCGAGCAGTGTCATCATGTTCATCGAAAAATCCATCGCATACATAAATCCGAATGTGGTAATTAACGATGCAGGAATCGCCACCAACACAATGAGAGAATTTCTTATGCTGTGCAGAAATAACAACATCACGATGGCAACCATAATCACTGCCCGCAAAAGGTCATCCTTTACGGCATTTGCCGCATCGAGTGTAAACGTAGAACTGTCTTCCGCAATATTAAATACAATACCCTGCTTCTCAAATTCTTTTTGTATTTTAGCCAATTCCGCGCGGACAAGTTGACTGACGGAAACCGCATTGGCATCAGATTGTTTGACAACTTGAATGCCGATCGACGTAATGCCGTTCACACGGTTGATTTGTGTGTAATCTTTCCTTCCATCCTGCACTTCTGCAACATCCGCAAGGTGAATATCGCCGCCCTGACGCGAACGCCCCACTGCCAATTGCCTTAAATCTTCAATCGATTTGAATTTTCCGGCGATACGCACAACAAATTGCGCATCGGCATCTTTTACATTGCCGGTCGGAAAATCCATGTTCGCATTACGAACTGCCTGCATAATTTGCAGAATAGAAAGCCCGTACGCGCGAACTTTATTTGCATCCAAATTTACTTTGATCTCACGCTCATCACCGCCTGTTAATGAAACTTGCGCTACGCCTGCAATTTTTGAAATCCGCGGCTGGATTTGATCTTTCATAAATTGATAGAATTCCCGTGAGTCCATTTTGCTGGTAACACCCATACGGAGCACCGGAATTTCGTCGAAAGCAATCTTCGAAACCGTCGGCTGCTTGGCATCGGTGGGAAGCTGGGAAAGAACCGCATTCACTTTCCGCGATGCATCCTGCACAACATTGTCGATATCGGCATCCTGTTTAAATTCAATAATCACCAGGGACATTCCTTCGAATGACGTCGATCGCACGTTATCTATCTTGTCAATACCGGACACGGCATCTTCAATAACTTTGCTGACATTGTTTTCGACTTCATACGGGGATGCGCCGGGATACACCGTTGTAATCGTCACAACGGGAATAGACATTTTCGGGAGCAATTCATACTTCAGTTGAAAATAACTGAAGATGCCCAGCACAGCCAGCACCGTAAATGTGACCACCACTAAGGTTGGCCGTTTGATAGATAATTCAGTAAGTGTCATGAGTTTCTTCCTTTATTCCTTACGCACATTAATGCACAACGACTTGGATGTTGTCGCTCAAATTATTTTGGCCGTCCACAACAACAGACTCGCCCTCTTGAAGTCCTTGCAGCACTTCCACATTCGTGCCTGTTTCTTTTCCGGCAAGGATAGAGCGTAACGTTGCAATATTATTGTTCACAACATATACTTGCGCATTTTGTAAACTTCCCACAATTGCTTCACGCGGAATGATCAATGCCGAGTTTTGTGCGTTCAGTTTAAATGTCAAGTGCACAAACATTCCTGCTTTCAGTTCTTGTTTGGGATTAGGCAGTAAAATCTCGACAGCATACGTGTGTCCATCATCGCCTTTAGAAGAGATGGTGAAGATTTTGCCAACGAATGTTGTATTCGGGAAAACATCGGTTGTCACATCTACGGCATCGCCAACGTGTAACCGGAATACATCTTTTTCTGCGACCTGTACCTTCGCTTTCAAGCGGGAAATATCAACGACGTTGGCAATCTGTGTTGCTTGCGGCGCACCAACGGTCATCGTTCCAATATTGACATATCGGGCGGTCACAATTCCAGAAATAGGCGTTGTAATTTTCGTATCGCTTAATGCACGCCGCGCTGTAATATATTGCGATTCGGCTGTTTGAAACGCCCATTGCGCTTGCTCGATTTGTGTATCCGATACAGAATGCTCTTTAAACAACGATTCATAACGTTCCAAATCTTTTTTGGATTTCTCATAATTCACTTCTGCCGCTTTGTAGGCAGCTTCCCTTGTCTCGCTGTCCACCTCAACCAACACAGAACCGGCTTCTTTATATTGACCGACTTCCGCATTTACTTTAACAACACGGCCTTGCGTTTCTGACAGTACAACAACATCGTTAAAACCGTTGAGGGTTCCGACAAGCGAAAAATGATTATCCAACGACTGCCTGGTTGTTTTATAAACAGAGACGGCTGGAGATGTGGATATTGCACCGCCATGCGATGATGCATTCAATTCAATTTTACTTCTCACGATAAGCGCAATGAGAATGACAGCAACAACACTGCTAATAAGTATGATTTTTGTTTTGGTCTTCATAGTTGTTTTTATCCTTTACGTAAATTCTTATTCACCAATCGCTTTGGAAAGCTGTGCGATAGCAAGTTCATAATCGACTAATGATTGTGTTAAATTTAGTTTTGCCTGAAGCAATGCCACTTCGGCATCAAGCAGTTCAGAGTTCGCTGTAAGACCTTGTTTGTATTTTCCATCCATAATGCGGTAATTTTCTTCTGCTTGAGCGACGCCTTGCTCGGAAACAATCTTGCGCTCTTTTGATTTTTGAATAGCAAGATAACTTTGCGTCACTTCCAGGGTAATACCATCTTTGGCCATGGAAAGGCCTTCTTGGGCTTGTGCCAATTGCGCTTGCGCCTGCGTTGTTTGGTGCCCCGTTTGATTCCAATTCCAGAGATCAAAGGAAACTGAAATCGCTACATCCCACGAATCTTGAAACTCATCCGTTACAGGAAAATAACGTTGATTCGGACGGTCATAATGATAATCACCGACCAAATAGATTTGCGGCCACCATCCGCCGCGGGCTGAAGTTAATCCTGCTTCACCTGCTTTTACACGGGCATTCATTCCCAGCATTTCCGGACGCTTTTCAAACGCCATTTTAATTAATTCATCTGCTGATGCCCATTCCCGATCAACAATACGAATCGTTGATGCAAGTTCGATTTCCGTTTGCAACGGCAATCCGATGGTGTTGTTCAAGACATACATTGCCAGTTGCACATCATTCTTTGCATCGATCTGGCGAACCAATGCATCGGAAAGCTGGACACGTACTTTCATGACATCGTTGGTTGTCAACAATCCCTGTTTGAAAAGGTTTTCTGCATCGACGGCATGTGATTTTATTTGATCAACATTTTCATCAACGAATTTTTTGAATTCGATTGCACGAAATAAATTCCAATATGACGCCTTGATATTATAAAGAACATCCGCTCGATCTTTTTTAAGATCCTCTTTTGTTGCTTCTGATGCATATCCTGCTGCATCGATAGCGCCGGAAATTCTCCCGCCGGTGAACAACGGTTGTTGCAACGTGGCTTTTAATCCATAATTATTAAGAATTGTAGGAGAAAGCACCATACTAACATCGCTAGGGGGAAAACCCGGACCAAAGGAATTTGCCGGAAGTGCTATCGCTTCCGCAGGGACATCACTCAATCGTGTATAAGTCCCGTTGAATTTCAACGACGGCAATCCGAGTGTATTGGTCTCGCTTGCTTTCGCGTCAGCGACTTGCACTTTGAATTGCGATGTGCGAAGTGCTTTACTGTTTTCCATTCCGATTTGTATGGCTTGCTCAATCGTCAACGTTTGCTTTTGCTGCGCGAGCAGAGGCAGTGCAAACATAGATAGTATTGTTATTTTTTTTATTAATCGTTGTATCATTGTTTCCTCTTGTCAAAAATATTATCTAATCTTCAACTCTATTTCATTGTCGCAAATTCGGCGCGCCCGTGATCTGTAAGAATAGCTTCAAACAACAACGTGTTGGACATTTCCAGCGTATGCTCCAAATCAATATTCATCCGCTCTTTCCATGTTTCACCTTCACTGTCCACCCGAAGTAATAGCGCTGTTGCGCTTGACCAGAGGATAATGGCTACTTCAACAGGATTTAAGTCCGATCGAAAAACACCTTCCTCCATACCACGCTTCAGCACGCCGATCACCAAGTCCCACATTTTCCGACTTTCCATACTGCATGCCTGCCTCATCTCTTCCGATACCTGTTTATGAAAATGCGGCGCCTGTAAAAAATAAAACATTCGAAAGAAGCTCCGATGAGAGTGAAAAAAATCTTTATAGGTATCTCCAAACTTCGCTAACTTTTGAACTGAAGTATCATTTGAAGCAACGATGGGCTCATAAATTTTGTAAAGCACTTCCATGCCGCGCATCATTACGGAAAGATACATGTCTTCCTTGCTCTTATAGTAAAGATATAATGTTCCTTTACTTAACTCTGCCGCTTCTGCTATCTCATCCATCGTAGCTGTCGCAAGCCCCTTTTCAAAAAAGACTTTCTGTGCAGCATCGAGAATTTCTTCCTTTCTATGCTCTTTTTCGCGTTCTTTTCGCTCAACAATTCCCATTTTACTGCCTTTTAATTATTGACTCATAGTCATTTTATACGATACAGTATAGTAAAAGTTACGGTTTACGTCAACTATTTTACTATTAAAATTTTATTATGAGTCAGAAATATTATCTAATCTTCCAATCAATAAACTACTATTAAAATACTACATGAAGAAAAAAATGTTGCAGGAATTTCGGCGACTGGAGAAGAATTATCGGTAGATAACAAAAAAGAACATGATGTTTTGACCATGTTCTTCTGACTTAATGAAAGAATGAGATTTACTGGTTTTTTTTCTGAAGATACCGATGAATTTCATTTGCAGCAATTTTCCCATCGCGCATAGCAAGAATTACGGTTGCCCCGCCGCGAGAAAGATCACCGCCTGCAAAAATTCCATCTCTGCTAGTGCGTTGAACATCGTCTGCAACGACGACGCCTTTCCGCCCGGTCTTCAAGCCGGGAGTTGTCGATTGAATAATAGGATTGGGCGATTGTCCAACAGCTTCAATAACATTTTGCACTTCAACAACAAATTTCGGTTCGCTGGATGGAACGGGTTTACGGCGCCCGGATTCATCAGGTTCACCAAGTTCCATTTTCTGGCATTCGATGCCGCATACACTTCCGTTTTGATCGCCAAGAATACGAGTCGGATTCGTCAGCATCATAAATTCAATGCCCTCTTCCTCTGCGTGATGAACTTCTTCCAGACGTGCAGGCATTTCCGTATGCGAGCGGCGATAGATCAAGTATGCATGTTCTGCGCCGAGACGTTTTGATGTGCGCACTGCATCCATCGCTGTGTTGCCGCCGCCGATCACTGCGACACTCTTCCCGACTTTAATCGGCGTATCGTATTCAGGAAATTTATATGCCTTCATCAGATTGACCCGCGTGAGAAATTCATTCGCCGAGTAAACACCATTGAGACTCTCACCGGGAATTCCCATAAACTGCGGGGTGCCTGCACCAGTCCCGAGGAATATTGCATTGAAGCCCCACTCCTTTAAAAACTCATCGATGGTTGCTGTGCGTCCAACCAGGAAATTCATTTCAATTTTTACGCCTAATGCCTTGATGCGCTCGGCTTCCAAATCAAGAATAGTGCGTGGAAGACGAAACTCTGGAATACCGTATCTGAGCACTCCACCAACTGCATGGAGCGCTTCAAAGATCGTCACCTGATAGCCGAGTTTCGCTAGCTCAGCGGCGCATGTCAAACCAGCCGGACCCGAACCGACGATTGCAATTTTCTCAGAGTGATGCTCTTTAATAACCGGCGGAGAAAACAAATTATGCTTTAATTCATAATCGGCCACGAATCGTTCTAATTTCCCGATTGCTACAGGATCATGTTTTTTTCCAAGCGTACAGACCAGCTCGCATTGCTCTTCCTGAGGACACACACGGCCGCAAATTGCCGGTAGATAATTTGATTCCCGGATTTTGTTGACAGCCCCCGCATAGTCTTTCTGATAGACCAATTGAACAAAGGAACGAATATCGATATTAACCGGGCATCCTTCCTGGCAAACAGGGTTCTGACATTCGAGACAACGAGCCGCTTCGAGCAAAGCTCTTTCCTCATCTACTCCAAACGACACTTCGGTGAAATTGCGGTTTCGCTCATCTGGCTGCTGCTCGAGAGACGATTGTCGCGGAATTTTCATTCTCTCGGAGGGTTTCATTTTATTCACGTTTATCTTCATGCCATACCCTCCCGTTTGCAAACGTGATGTTCTTCTGTGAATCGGTCGACCGATATTTTTTCCATTTCAGTATAGCTTCGATTGCGCAAGAGCATTTCGTCGAAATCTACTTCATGCCCTTCAAACTCTGGACCATCAACACATGCAAATTTCATCTGACCATTCACCGAAACGCGACAGCCTCCACACATTCCTGTGCCATCTACCATTACGGCATTTAAGCTCACAACTGTTCGCACATTATACGGCCTTGTAAGATTGGACACCGCCTTCATCATTGGCAATGGACCAATAGCGTAGACCAAGTTAATTCCAAGATTGGTATCGAGTAATTCCTTGAGTTGATCTGTTACAAATCCTTTGCGTTTGTATGAACCGTCATCCGTGGTGATATATAATGTATCAGAAACTTGTTGCATTTCTTTTTCGAGAATCACCAACTCCTTCGACCGGGCACCAACAATCGTGTAAATTGTATTCCCTGCTTCCTTTAATGCCTTTGTTATCGGATACAATTCAGCAGTGCCAACACCACCGCCTATACAGGCAATCGTTTTTCCTGTTTCGATTGGCGTAGGATTCCCCAATGGACCCATAAGATCCATGATGTACTCTCCGGCATTTTTCAACGCGAGCGCTTTTGTGGTTTTACCAATGGCTTGAACTATTAAAGTAACAGTGCCCTCTTTGATATTGCTGTCAACCAATGTGAGCGGAATACGCTCGCCTGTTTCTTCCACACGAATGATGACGAAATTGCCCGCTTTCCGTTTTCTCGCTACATATGGCGCCTCAATTACATATTTTGTAATGGTCGGCGCCAGAATCTCTTTTTGAATAATCCGATACACAACAACTCCCTCATTTTTTTTCATTGAACTAGAAAAGCAACATTATGTCTTCAACCTTTATGCCGCTTTTTACGAAACATGGGCCGTCAAAATCTCTGCCAGTTAGCATTCTTCAATATAATTTACCGGGAGATCTTCTCAAATCCTATACACTGCTTCTAAGAATTGAGAACGAGAGTGCGAAAATAATCTTGCCTTTGCGTACACAATTCGATATCTTGGTGTAGTTATAGTAAGCCTGTTATGCAAATAACGGGCTTTGTTGTCTATTCCATGGTGGCCATAGTTCAGTTGGTTAGAACGCCAGGTTGTGGCCCTGGAGGTCGTGGGTTCAAATCCCACTGGTCACCCAAGAAAATTGCGAATTCCGAATTTTCAATATCGAATTACTATTTTGAAATTCGAGATTGGCAATTCCCAATTCGAAATTTCCCGCCCCTATCGTCTAGAGGCCTAGGACACGGGCTTTTCAAGCCTGGAACACGAGTTCGAATCTCGTTGGGGGCACAAGGGTTTTAGCATTTTCCTCTCCTAATTGCTAACACTTCAAGCAAGCCTGTGACACAAGTTCAAAGCTCGTTAAAAACACCGATTTATCTTCCTAAGTAATTCTCAAGCCATAAGTTTTTATAACACGGTCAAGTTGATTCTGAGGTAAATCGCCATTTTTAAAATATCTCGACACACTTTGAGTTTTATCCTATTCTATAAAAATATTTTATCTTTAAATCTTTTTTCTTGACCCCACTACGAACACACGATTTCCAGATAACGCAAACAGTGGAGACGTAGGATGCATACACCGAAGGATAAAGAAAATATTCCTAATAAATTCGTACATTAAATTATTGCTCCAACAAAATTATGTTCTACGTTATGAAAGATTTGCCGTGAGAAAACATCTTACAGAATCTACGGTACTGTTTATCAGCATTATCAAATGGGTATTTCTGGCAACCATAGCCGGTGCAATTGTCGGAGGAGCGACAGCTTTGTTTCTCAAGATTCTTGGATGGGCAACAGGTATTGGTCAACAATCGCCGTACACCTTCTTACTCCTTCCCGCAGCATTATTTCTCAGTGCATTGTCAATAAAATATCTGGCTCCCGATGCAGAGGGTCACGGTACGGAAAAAGTGATTGAAGCAATCCATAAGCGATCAGGAAAAATTGGACTTATGGTCGTTCCCGTGAAATTGCTCGCCACGATTATTACTCTCGCCATCGGGGGTTCTGTCGGTAAAGAAGGGCCTTGCGCACAAATTGGAGCAGGTCTTACATCTTTTTTTAGCGACATTCTTAGATTTGATGATCATGATAGAAAAAAGTTGGTCATTTGCGGAATCAGCGCCGGATTTGCTGCTGTGTTTGGAACACCAATCGCCGGTTCATTTTTTGGAGTCGAAGTATTGTTTGTCGGAGCCATCCTCTATGAAGTACTTCTTCCATCTTTTATCGCTGGAATAACCGCATATCAAGTTTCTTCAGCATTCGGCGTTACATATTTCCACGGGCCAGTAAATATTATTCCTGTTTTTTCCGAGTTGTTTCTATTAAAAGTTATGGTAGCCGGATTGTTCTTTGGTATATGTTCCATCATTCTTATAGAAATGTTAAGAGCTGGTGATAGAATTTCGGAACGAATACACATTTGGAAACCTTTCAAAGGCCTTCTTGGCGGAGTTCTTCTCGTAGGACTGGCGTATATATTTTCGACCAAATATTTAGGATTAGGACTACCAACAATTGAAGCTGCTTTCCGCGGTGAACCTACTGACTGGTATGCGTTTTTAGTAAAACCACTTTTCACTGCAATTACTCTTAGTTTTGGCGGAAGCGGCGGTATTGTGACACCA
Organism: Bacteroidota bacterium; assembly: GCA_050013655.1. Classification (GTDB taxonomy): domain Bacteria; phylum Bacteroidota; class Ignavibacteria; order UBA10030; family UBA10030; genus Fen-1298. The sequence goes on from JBEKEV010000004.1 coordinate 269,155, forward strand.
ATATTTTTCGTCGGCGCGACCGCGGGATTGGTCTTTGCTTATGTATTCAGTCTAAATGCTGGAACATTTGCGGCAATTGGACTAACGAGTGTCCTAGCGGGAGCGGCAAACACTCCGATTGCTGCAAGTATTATGGCAGTGGAAATGTTCGGGCCTGCCATTGCACCGTACGCAACTGTTGCGTGTGTTATTAGCTTTCTTATCACTGGACATCGAAGTGTGTATCCATCACAGATACTATCCATTTCAAAATCACCTTCGCTTCAAGTAGAGTTAGGTCAAGAGCTTGCAAACATACAATCATTATATCTTCCACGCAAAAAAAGCTTAATGAGTCTTATCCTGCATTTTGTTGATACAGTTGAAAGACTTGTCAGTAAAATTCAAGGAACAACCTCATCATCGGATCACTCAAAAGATGATAGTACAAAAGTCGACAGGAAAAATTAAACTATGAGAGAATTATTTAACAATAAACATTCGAATTTCTGAATAAGCTGATTATTATGTTCTTCTACTCATTCTTCAATTTTACAAACGAATCTGAAATTGTTTGAACCAAAGAGAATAGTTTCTTCATTTTTTTGCTCTAGCAACGGAATTGATATATCGACGTGCTATAGAGCTTTATATTCATCAACCGCTTGGTGAATTGACTTGTCCTACATGTCGCACACGAAAGTCCTATGAATTGATTTTCATCTTTATTCTTTCGGCAATGCCCGTCGTGTTGCTCACGTTTTCTTATTCATTAGGTTCATCTTTCCGAATCTCCCGTTCCGCTTCAAGCCAGTCTTGACTTGCTTGGCCTTCGCGGCGACCTCGTTTCTCGTACAATTCATAAGCACGCTTCTCGATCTTTGGCGTCAAATCGGACAATCTCGTGGTTTTAATCGGATCGAAGATCCGATAAGCGAACAGTTTCACGCGGTCATTCAAGAGGAACCACAGAAGTGCATAGACCCAAACAAACAGTGCCCAACCCCAGCCAAGTGGCGTCATAAACAATCCATAAACCGCTATCAATGTTGCAATCATTTGCGTGCCGACAACGGCTATCCATAAAATTCGCGCAGGTCGTATGGACCAGAACGGGCCACGTGTTCGTGTGAGGAAGATTGTCAAATGTCCCGCTACAGACAGCTTCAAATACATTAACGTCTGGATGTGCGCACGGTCGAGATGAAAGACGCGTTCACCCAAATAAAACAAGCCAAATGCAGAGACAACCCCGATGACACCCAGCACCGTGGATATCCCCAGCACCACGCGCATGTTCCATGCCTCGGGCTGATCTTTGTAATGAACGTTGTCATAAGCAATAGAGAGAATGGCACCGTCATTGAGCAACGCCAGCATCACAATCATAACTGCGGTCACCGGGTAAAAGTTAAATACCAGTATCGACAATGTCATGAACAACAGCACGCGCAACGTTTCTGCGATGCGGTAGATTGCATAGCTGTTCATTCGCTGGAAAATGCGGCGACTTTCCTTGATTGCGTCAATAATTACTGATAGACCGGGCGTCATCAGAACGATAGCCGCCGCTGCACGCGCTGCGTCTGTAGCGTCCGAAACGGCAATGCCGCAATCGGCTTTCTTCAGCGCGGGAGCATCATTCACTCCATCACCCGTCATACCGACGATGTGGCCGCGTTTTTGCAGGACATCCACAATGTGGAACTTATGTTCGGGGAACACCTGGGCGAAACCGTCGGCCTTCTCGATGGACTTAGCCACTTCCGTGGTCTCATCACGCTTGACATCGCCAAGGCCGGTAGCATCAAGGATATTTGTGCCCATGTTTAATTTTTTCGCGGTCTCGATGGCAATGGCCAGAGCATCACCTGTAACCATTTTTATTTTCACACCCATCTTGTTAGCGGTCTCGATGGTTGCCTTAGCATCTTCGCGAGGCGGATCGAACAGAGGCAACACGCCAAGAAACTGCCATTGGCCGTCTCCGTCGGTACTCGCTACACCCAACGAACGAAAGCCGCGTGCCGCAAATTCATTGACCGCCTTCTCGACAACGAGCTTTACCTGCCCGGCATTGGCCGACAATTCCAGAATCACCTGTGGCGCGCCCTTCGACACTTTGAACGTTTTACCATCCGAGGTTTTAACAGTAGCTTCGGTGCGTTTATGCACCGGATCGAATGGTTGGAAATGGATAACCTCATAACCCTGTAACGACTTGTCATCTTTCAATCCGCCCAGAACCGCCAGATCAATGGTGTCATTATTTTCCGCGCGCGACGCCAGCGCAGCATAAAGGATGACTTGCCCGGCGGGGATATTGTTCAAACTGAAAGGATCGCCCAATGTCAGCTTGTTCTGGGTTAGGGTACCAGTTTTGTCTGCGCACAACACATCCACTCCTGCCAATTCCTCGATGGCCACCAACCGACTTACAATCGCTTCTTTCCTGGCGAGCAGGCGTGCACCAACTGCCATTGTCACCGACAACACCGTCGGCATAGCCACAGGAATTGCGGCCACGGTAAGCACCAGTGCGAACTGTAGCGTGGTAAGGATTGGGTCTCCTCGAAAAATCGCGACGGCGATAATCACCGCCACCAAGACAACCGCGAGCACTATCAGGTAATTACCAATCTTCAGAACCGCGTGCTGAAAGTGACTGATTGTGTGCGCCTCCTGCACCAGTTGCGCTGTCTTGCCGAAATATGTGTTTGCACCTGTGGCATAGACCAATGCACCTATTTCACCCTGACGAATGATCGAACCGGAAAACACTGCTTCACCGGATTTACGCGTTGCGGGCAAAGATTCGCCTGTCAATGCTGACTGATCCACTTCTACTGAATCGCCCTCGAATAAGCGAGCATCCGCCGGCACAATGTCGCCTAATCGTAAACGAATGACATCGCCAGGTACCAATTCGCGTGCAGCCGGGTTGACCCACTTACCATCACGTTTCACACGCGCTTTGACTGCGAGCTTGGCCTTGAGGGCTTCGATGGCATTTCCCGCCTCGCGTTCTTCCCAGAATCCTACCACGGCGTTGGCTAAAAGGAGAACGAGGATAATGGCAAAGTCCGGCCAATGCCGAGCTACCGCCGAAAGGATCACAGCCGCTTCAATCATCCACGGAATAGGTCCCCAAAAATAGGTGAGGAATTTCATAAACGGATTGCTTTTCTTTTCTTCAATCTCGTTAGGTCCATATTGTGATAGTCGTTTCTGTGCCTCGGTTTGACTGAGGCCGTCCAGCGACGAGTTCAACTTTGCCTGCAGTTCCGGCATAGGCAGGGATTTTAGATCGTTCTTCGCATCGTGTTTCGATTCAGGTTTATTTTTTGTCGAGTGTTCTTTTTCTTTCATTGGAGAGCTCCTGTTATGCTTTCTGAACATCTTTTATCAGCTCCGAGTCGATTTGCAATATGCTTTTTGGTTTGCAGGTTGCTACTGCTCATATTTTATTTTTCTTTTGATTCAAATGTTCCTCTTTTGGAGGATGCGTTATACTGTCTTCGATTAAACGGCGTAAACGAATAATTTCGTCTTTGATTTCTTGAATAGACTTCTGACGTGCAATCTCTGGTTTTGGATCTTTGGCATCGCGATCAATCAGAAATGTTGCGAAGAGGGCGGTAAGATAACCAAACATTCCTGCAGCGTATATCGATATGCCAAGACAGATAATGCGCCCACCCGTGGTCCTTATTGAATAGGCGCTACTAATGTTCGTCATCTGCATAGCAGTCCACCAAAGAGCTTTCGGATAAGTGTGAATACTTTGTAGATCATCAGAGATTCCCTCAAAATGAAGCATGCCCGCTGCACCGGCAAAGAGTACCACCAAGGTCAATGCGAGTGCGTAACCGGCGCCGCGACGTCCGAGAGCACGGCGAAGGGAGCGCATTCCCTGATCAGCAGAAGCGAAAATCCAAATCACTTGCATACCGAAAGTTGCGGTCAGTGCACGCACCAACGGGAAGGGCTGCAAGAGTGGAAAAAAACGCAGGATTGAAACAAGAATCGCTAAAATAAAGAGCCAATTTTTTTTGAGAAAGGATATTCGATTGGCAACAGTCCACAGACACATGGTGAAATAGAAAATAAACAAAATCCAAATACCTGTACCAAAATACGATATCGCCGAATTCGTGCCATAGGCAAGCTCTGTGATAAGTATGCAGAGCCAGACGAAACTAAGAAATAGCATCGGCAGTTCGAGTTTTTTCGTGAGCGCCGAAAGCCTCGGATATTTCGGTGCATCGCTATTCATCGGGCTTCGATTCAGGTATATTTTTTATCTTTTTATCGTTCATGCAACAACTTCTTGGATTTCCTGTAGCGCCGAATAATGGTGTTAGTTGAACTATCATGATTGAGTTTTTGCTCAGCCACAGACTCAAGTTCGGGGATGATGCGTGCGGCAAGCGCCTTCCCCAATTCAACTCCCCACTGGTCAAACGAATCAATCTGCCAAATAGTGCCTTGAGTGAAAACGCTGTGTTCGTACAGTGCAACAAGCTTGCCAAGAGCTGCCGGAGTCAACCGTTCAATGATGATCATGCTAGACGGGCGGTTGCCCTCGAAAGTTTTGTGCGGCACTAACCATGCCGGTGTGCTCTCTGCTAATATTTCCTGCGGCGTTTTGCCAAAAGCGAGTGCCTCTGCCTGGGCAAAAACATTAGCCAAGAGCAAGTCGTGATGACGGCCAAGAGGATTAAGCGGGTGCATAAACGCGATAAAGTCGCAAGGAATGAGCTTGGTTCCCTGATGAATTAATTGGTAGAAAGAATGCTGTCCATTAGTACCCGGCTCTCCCCAGTATATCAAGCCGGTTTGGTAAGCGACCTCAGCACCATCAAGCGTGACATGCTTACCATTGCTCTCCATCGTCAACTGCTGAAGGTAAGCCGGGAAGCGCTTTAAGTACTGTTCGTACGGAAGAACCGCAATGGTCTGTGTATCAAAAAAGTTGTTGTACCAGATACCCAGCAATCCCATGAGTACCGGCAAGTTGCGTTCGAAAGGGGTAGTGCGAAAATGCTCATCCATCTGGTGAAAACCATCGAGCATGGAACGGAAATTTTCGGGGCCAATGGCGATCATCGTCGAAAGCCCGATCGCCGAATCCATCGAGTAACGTCCGCCAACCCAATCCCAAAACTCAAACATATTTGCAGTATCTATACCGAACTTAGCCACTTCCCCCGCGTTAGTCGAGACAGCAACGAAATGCTTGGCAATGGCTGCGGGATCTTTTAATGTCTTGAGTGCCCAATCACGAGCCGTGTGCGCGTTTGTCATCGTCTCCAGAGTTGTAAATGTTTTTGATGAAATTATAAATAATGTCTCCTCGGCGTCAAGGTCACGAATGGCCTCTACAAAGTCAGTACCGTCGATATTGGAAACAAAATGAAAGGTCAGGTTGCGCTGAGTGTAATACCGCAACGCTTCGAATGCCATAACCGGCCCCAAATCAGATCCCCCTATGCCGATATTGATGACGTTGCGAATCGGCCTGCCAGTGTAGCCCTTCCATTCTCCGTTGCGCACCCGGTTGGAGAAGCCGGACATCTTGTCCAGTACGGCATGGACTTGAGGCACGACATCTTCGCCATCCACGATGATGGATTGCTCTTTAGGAGTGCGCAAAGCTACGTGTAGAACAGCGCGTTTCTCCGTAACGTTGATTTTCTCACCACGAAACATGGCATCAATGCGAGCTCGTAAACCAGATTCCTCAGCCAATTGCAAAAGGAGCCTAAGTGTTTCGTCGGTGATGCGGTGTTTCGAATAATCAAAGTAAATTCCGATGGCTTCTGCTTTCATGCGCTCGCCGCGATCTGGATCGTCTGCAAATAGCTTTCGAAGATGCAGCTCCCGAACCTTCGAGTAATGTGCTTCGAGTGCCTGCCATGCCGCGAGTTTTGTGAGTTGCGATATATTTGCTGTCAAACTCATATCCTTTCCATATTTTGCAATCCTATGGGGCTTCACTATTTTCTGCCGGTGTTCGATGCGGCTGCTGCAGCCGGCCGCGAGGCAGCCATGCAAAGTCTTCGCTCACCACATAAATAATCATAGCCGCAAGCGTCAGTAATAAGGCGATCCAGAAACGCCAATCATGATGCATTCGTTTCCAGTAAGGACGATTGCTTTTTTGAACAGTATCGTTATCCGGCACTTCCTGTACGTGGTGAGTCTGTTTAATGTAAGTCATTGGTTCCCTGCTTTCTTGATGCCATTGTCCTTTCCATCGCGGCATTGTATTGGCCATTTCCAGATTCGCCGGCGTGCTTTCGATGTTTAAGCATCGCAGGAAGGAAGATTCTCTGCAAGATTGAAAGTTGCCGTATGTTGTCTATGTTTTTCATACTCTTCCACCTCTGTAAAAGTTCATGTTTATCATCTCAGCGGACCGTAATCAGTATTTACTACTCTTCACCGTTATGTGGACAGATGTGAGTCGAAGTATTATTCCTTTTTTTTTCAAGTAGATCTTGATGTTTCGAAATGTGGTATATCCTTCATGAGTTACTGCCGTGACCTCAGCGCTATAGTAGACCTTACCTGTTTTCTTATTCCACATCTGAATATGAGAGATGGTCGTGATAACGGATACGGTATCGGTGCACCTACTGAGGTGGACCATACTCGCACCGAGAGTATCTTGACCATATGCGAACGTTGCATAAAGTGTATCGGCTCCCATGTTCCGTAAGAATTGCAATGCTTTCCCAAAGAAATTGATCGTATTGGGCACAAGCACCGTGCGTTTCTCAAGTGGCAATTTAACAAAGGAAGGATAGGAAGAGTCGCTAGCGATCTCTAACCAGCGACGTTCGTTGTCGTCTGTCAAGTGAATGAGAAATGAGTGGAGAGAAGGCGCTCTGATATCCCATTCCACAAATTTCAAGGAGTCCGTGTTAATTCCTGCAATGTGTGCAAGAATCGAAACTAAAAAATTTGGGTACTCGATATCGACCGCGAATTCATTTGTGATGCAGATAGTTTCCGCAATCCCTGTTGTATCGCGAACCTCAATGTCGTTAGAATATGAACTATGGAAGGCTAACAACAAAAGAGCGATAAAACACACCAACCGTTTCATGTCACGCTCAGCCATCCACACTTGGGGATAAGCATTGTCATATAATAAAAGCGGCATTACAGAATAGTCGGCATTGTGTTTCATAATGGAAATTTTTTCTGTCTTAGCATTGGAGCGAGCTTAATGAATTGCTGGATGCTTGCTGTCATGTTCATATCCTCTCCATCGAGGCATTGTATTCGCCACGGCGAGCAACGCGGTTGCACATGGCTCGATGATAAAGAGCTTCCTGTGCTGCTAACACGTTGACCTCCTTGCCATGCCAAATCTCCAAAGCGGGTTGCTGGATGGCGCGGGCAAATGAAAACCCCAACGCCCAAGGCAACTGCGATTTGAATCTAAGATTCATGGCATTCAAACGAGCCGAGGCAAGTTCACTGGATTGACCGCCTGACAAAAACGCGATTCCAGGAACGGCAGCAGGAACAGACCGCAAGAGACACTTCACCGTTGCATCGGCCGCCTTGTCCACTTCGGACACATCTTCTTGCTGGCGGTCAATCAATCTTACTTGATACTGCTGTTCGCCAGCAGCTACTTCGGATACTTCTTTTTGTGGGGAACAGGTCAATCCTGGAAGCACCATGTTGGGTTTCAAGATCATGCCTTCAAGCATCACTTTTTGTGTGTATAGCTGGTTGAAAACTGTTCGCAGAACTTCCTCCGTTACCTCGTAACACCGCTGCATGGTATGCGCGCCATCCATGAGCACTTCCGGCTCAACGACGGGAACCAATCCTACTTCCTGACACAAAGCGGCATAACGAGCCAATGCCTGCGCGTTGGCCTCGATGCAACCACGGCTGGGAATATCAATGCCGATGGCAATCACAGCTCGCCACTTTGCAAAACGTGCACCCATTTTAAAATATTCTTTGAGGCGGTCACGCAATCCATCCAGACCTTCAGTTATTTTCTCTCCGGGATGGCCTGCCATGTCCTTAGCGCCTGTGTCAACTTTGATACCGGGAATAATTCCCGCATCGGTGATGACTTTAATAAAGAGAGTGCCATCTTTCTTCTTCTGGCGAATCGTCTCATCGTAGAGGATCGCGCCGCTAATGCACTCACCGAGACCGGGCGTAGTCACAATCAATTCCCGATAAGTGCGCCGGGCTTCCTCAGTCTGGGGAATTCCCATTTTCGCAAACCGTTTGTTGCAGGTTGGATTACTTTCATCCATCGCCAGCAGGCCTTTGTCACCTGCGACCAGGGTTTTCGCAGTGTCTGTAAGCAATTGAACATTCATTTGGAATTACTCCACCTGCCGCTAAGTGCGTTATAAAGCCAAGCAAAAATAAGGCCTCCGACGAATCCATCCGCCAATGCCCAACCCAAACCGATTAAACTACCAAGAGGTGTAATCGAAAAGCCCCGGTATATTTTCCCGACCATGGTAACTTGTCCTGTCTGCCCCTCAAAAGCCATAATCCACCACGTCAATGCGAAAACTCCAAATCCCCAAATTAAACTGCATGTCAATGCAAACGCCTTTATATTCAGCTTCATACAAGATTCCTTTATGTATTTAATATTTGTGTTCCGAATATTTCTAGAGACCCCACTTCCAATTGCGAATCTCAGGCATGTCTTCGCCGTGCTTGTCGATGTACTGCTTGTGCTCGATCAGCTTGTCCTGCATCATCTGCTTCAGGTAGGATCCTTTGTCGCCCAACTTCGGCATACGGTCAATCACATCCTGCACTAGATGGTACCTATCAAGATCGTTTTGCACCCTTATGTCAAAGGCCGTCGTTATCGTGCCCTCTTCCTTGTAACCTCGGACGTGGAGGTTGCGATTTGTTCGGCGATAGGTCAGGCGGTGAACTAGCCATGGGTATCCATGGAAACCAAAGATGATATGCTTGTCTTTGGTGAAAAGCGAATCGTAATCCGTTTCGCTTAGCCCGTGCGGGTGCTCACTCGCAGATTGCAGTTTCATCAGATCGACGACATTGATCACACGAATTTTCAGATCTGGCAGATGTTTACGAAGAATAGAAACGGCAGCCAGGATTTCCAGCGTGGGCGTGTCTCCGCAACATGCCATGACCACGTCAGGTTCCGAACCTTGATCATTGCTGGCCCATTGCCAGATGCCAATTCCTTCTGTGCAATGCACAACTGCGGCATCCATGGTCAGCCACTGCGGGAGGGCGTGTTTTCCTGCCACTACCACATTGACGTAATTCCGGCTGCGCAGGCAGTGATCAAAAACAGACAGTAAACAATTCGCATCGGGTGGTAAATAAACTCGTACGATATCGGCCTTCTTGTTGATGACATGGTCAAGGAAACCAGGATCCTGGTGCGTGAAGCCGTTGTGATCCTGCTGCCAGACGTGGGAGGCGAGCAGATAGTTTAGAGAAGAGATCTTCCGGCGCCAGGGCAGTTCCAAACATACCTTGAGCCACTTGGCGTGCTGGCTGAACATCGAATCAACGATGCGAATAAAGGCCTCATAACTGTTAAACAACCCGTGTCGCCCGGTCAACAGATATCCTTCCAACCAACCCTCGCACTGGTTCTCACTAAGCATCGAATCCAGCGCACGCCCGGAAGGTGCAAGGAATTCATCATTCTTTGCTACTCGTGCATCCCACTGACGATTGGTTGCTTCAAATACCGCACCCAGGAGATTCGAGAGCGTCTCATCGGGACCAAAGATGCGGAAATTACGCTGATCCTGATTCAGCTTGGCCACGTCACGCAGGAACTTACCCAGCACAAGTGTATCCTGGCCGTTGACAGCACCGGGTGATGGTACATTCACAGCGTGAGCGTGAAAGTCCGGCATCCGCAGGTCGCGCAGCAGAATACCGCCGTTGGCATGGGGATTGGCGCCCATCCGCAGGCCGCCCTTCGGCGCCAGTTCGGCTAACTCCGGCATAAGTCTGCCATTGTTGTCGAATAGTTCTTCAGCCTTGTAACTCTTCATCCAATTTTCAAGTTGTTTGAGATGATCGGGATGTTCGGAATCAACAATGATCGGCACCTGGTGCGCCCGGAACGTACCCTCAACTTGCAGACCATCGACGATTTTCGGTCCGGTCCAGCCCTTGGGTGACCTCAGGACGATCATTGGCCAGCGCGGCCGGGTGGTGTCATTTTTATTCCGGGCATTCTTTTGGATTTCCCGGATGTTCTCAATGGCCTTTTCTAAAGTACCGGCCATGAGTTGATGCATCTCTTCCGGATCATCACCTTCCACAAAGTGAGGCGTCCAGCCGCAACCTCGAAAGAATTGCTCCAACTCCTCATGCTCGATACGTGCTAGAACCGTCGGGTTGCTGATCTTGTAACCATTGAGATGCAGGATAGGTAGCACGGCACCGTCCGTAATCGGGTCGAGAAACTTGTTGGACTGCCAGGAGGTTGCCAAGGATGCCGTTTCCGCTTCACCGTCGCCGACGACGCAGGCGACGATCAGATCGGGATTGTCGAACGCAGCACCAAAGGCATGACTTAACGAATAGCCCAGCTCGCCACCTTCGTGTATCGACCCAGGCGTCGTCGGTGCCACATGGCTGGAAATCCCGCCGGGAAAAGAGAACTGAGTGAACAGCTTTTTCAACCCAGCTTCATCCTGAGTGACATTCGGATAAACTTCACTCCAGGTTCCTTCAAGGTAAACGTTGCCAACAATCGCTGGACCGCCGTGACCGGGGCCGGCAATGTAGAACATATCCAGGTCATACTTTTTGATGACACGATTCAAATGCACATAGATAAAGTTTTGGCCCGGAGTCGTGCCCCAGTGTCCGACCACCAGCGGCTTCACGTGTGACAGTTTCAGCGGCTGCTTCAGCAGTGGATTGTCGTAGAGATAAATCTGGCCGACCGAAAGATAGTTAGCGGCACGCCAGTAGGCATCCATCTTGTGAAGCAATTCGGGGGAAAGAGTTTTTGTATTCATGGTTCAATTTTCCTTTGTTTTGATATCTTATGCAATGAAAAGTATAGAGTAATTATCCAACCTAATTGAGAGTTACACTGATGGTGAGCGGAAAGATTGAAGACACGTGGACTCGAGAGTCATTTCGTTCATGCTGATCTACAACCCACGTTGCAATAAAGAAGCCGATTGCACCGCCGAGAACATTATCAGATGTCCAATGCATATCTTGATAGATCCGAGAGATTGGAGTGAGTACAGCAGGTACGTACAGGAGTACTTTCAACCATGTTGGGTCGACATTTCGGGAAAGAACAGT
>JBEKEV010000005.1:0-259617 GCA_050013655.1 Bacteroidota bacterium
TAGGGAGAGTCTTCCAATACTTATCGATAATTTTTTTCAGCATACCTGGATCCAATTCTGGCTAATTATTTTCCATCAATATGATAAATTTCTTTCAAATAGAAAATAAAAATATCAATTTTCTTTTATTTCGAATTGACTCATAATAAAAGATACCGAAAGCGATTTGAAAAAGAGTCGTTGCCTCATAATATTGGTAACCCAAATTGGGTAGTGGGCTACTTTGGATTCCATTGCTAATCTTTCTCATTGTATTTGTGGAACGATTCTCGTTTAACATTGATTCTCGGCTTTAGTAAGTTTCATGTGAGGGTTTAGCTAATTCACTACAATTCTACTTTTTTGTTGGCAGCTAAATTCTTCATCATTTTTTTGATGTTTCTACTTTATGTTAAAAAATGTAGTTTTTGAGACTATTTATTCTTTAATTTTTCATACATTTTAAAATCCTGCTCAGCTTCTTTTAACATACCTTTAGCTTTACAAGCATTTCCCATGTTGCCATAAGCATTTGCATCTCCTGGGTTTAATTCTATTGTTTTTTTATAGTCTTTGATTGCAGTATTAAGATCGCCTTTTTTGGAATAAGCAATTCCCCGGATGCCATAAGCCGCCGCATAACCAGGTTTTAACTTAATGGCTTTATCATAGTAATTGATGGCACTTTCAAGGTCGCCTTTAACTAAATAAGAATTTCCTCGGTTGTAATAAGCCTCTGCAATGCCAGGTTTTAACTCAATGGCTTTATCATAGTCTTTGATAGCACTTTCAAGGTCGCCTTTCGCCTGATAGGCAAGTCCCAAGTTGTTATAAGCTTCTGCATAATTTGGATTTAGTTCTATGGCTTTATCATAGTCTATAATTGCATTATCCAGGTAGTCTTTAGCCGAATAAGCATTTCCCCGGTTGTAATAAGCCTCTGCAATGCTAGGTTTTAACTCAATGGCTTTATCATAGTCTTTGATAGCGCTTTCAAGGTAGCCTATAGCTTGATAGGCAAGTCCCAAGTCGTTATAAGCTTCTGCATAATTGGGATTTAGTTCTATGGCTTCATCATAGTCTTTGATTGCATTATCCAGATTGCCTTTCGCTGAATAAACAGTTCCCCTGTTGTTATAAGCATCTGCAAAAGCTGGATTCAATTCAATGGCTTTATTAATATCTTTTATAGCTTGATCGTAATTACCTGTATCATTATAAGCTTTACCCCGGTTGTTATAGGCATCTACATAATTTGGATTCAGTTCTATGGCTTTATCATAGTCTTTGATTGCCCTTTTAAGGTCGCCTTTCGCTGAATAAACACTTCCCCGGTTGTTATAAGAAACAGCATAATTTGGATTCAGTTCTATAGCTTTCGTAAAATCTTCAATTGCTCCTTGAAAATCACTTCTAATATCTTTTGCATAGCCTCTGTTAATGTACATTAAAACATTATCAGGGTTTTGAGAGATAGAAGAATTATAAAAAGTAATTGGGTCAGAATAAGAACGAGACTTTATAAAAGTTAAAGAAGACAGTAAAGCAAAAATACAAAAATAGCCACCATTAACTACGATCTTTCTTTTAAAATCTTTTTCTTCAAGCCATTTCTTTGGAAAGCTAAATATTACAAATAACAGTATGCCTAATAAAGGAAGAAAAAAACGATGACTTAAATAATCTATAAATTCTATTTTAACTATCATTGTTGGCAACAGTAAAAATAAAAACCATGACAAACAAAATACTTTTTCCTTTTTTGTTCTTTCTTTATTAATGAAAAATATTACAATAATTAAAATTATTATTCCCAAGCCGGTTAAAGTATAAAAAAGAGAAAAACTTGAAATCAGAGCACTATCAAAAGGTAAAAAAAACCTGGCTAAAGATTCGGGTATTATTCGTAGATTTGATACGAGTATTATTAATCCAACATCATTCTGATTTGATAAATTTCCAGTTGCTATAGAACGGAGCCAAAACCAGAATATGCCTGAAATAGTGTAAAGTACAATATTGAGAAGATATTTTTTTTCAAAACGTTTTTCAAATGAATAAGTAAAGTAATATATAACGAAAAGAAAAGGAAGAAATGCTGCAGTTTCTTTACAAAATAAAGCAATTGTAAAGGTGAGCCAGTGTAAAAATAAGTAGATGACCTTTTTCTTTTGGAGATGTTCTATAAAAAACAAAAACGATAATAAAGAGAAAAATGACAGCAACAAATCTCCTCTTGCAGGTATCCAGGCTGTAGAAGAGATGAAAAGCGGATGAGCACAATAAATCAATGTACTTAATAATGCTAATTTAAATGGTATTAAAAACTTTCTGAACAAAAGAAACAGCAAGCAGGCTATTAACCCCAAAAGCAATATATTAGTGAGGTGATACATCCAAATATTATTTCCACCCGACAACTGTATGTCAGCCATGTACGATAATGTTTGCAGAGGGCGGTAAAAGTGGTTAATCTTTCCAATAAAGGCATCTGTGAGGAATGCCTGAGGTGCATTTCTGAAATCACTTAAAAAATTAATGTTTTTTGAGATTATTTCATGATCATCAAAATCAATAAAGCCAAAGCTAAGGGTTTGCAGGTAAAGCAATACAGGCAGGCAAAAAACGATAACAATAGGAAGGATTGTATCTTTCTTATTTTTTAGAAAAGTCAAAAGTATTTGCTTCGAATGTAATTCTTCTTTGTTGGCAGTTAAATTCTTCATCCTTTTTTTCATGTTTTTTTACTTTACTAATAAATGGGGTTCCTTAACAACGTGGAGTTAGGATACCAGCTTAAAAGTCATTTACACAATTATTCTCATACCCACCACTTTCCTATCAGTAGATTTTTTCGATAATGCTTGATCTGTCTTGTTCCGGTTTACATGCCGCGACACACACGCAAACCTGTATCGTTGCCCTTTTGATTCGCTCCCCAGCTGCCCTCCCAGAAAGACGACGTGCAGGCTTGCTCGCCTCCGAGCCAACCGCCGCCCCTCCAAGCCCGTCCTTGAGGGGGAAATCCATTACTCTTACTCTCGAGCCATTCCCAGCACCATTCCCTTACATTGCCTGACATATCGTAAAGCCCTAACTCGTTGGGTTTCTTGACACCGACAGGTTTTGTTTTATCATTGTTTCTTTCTATCATATGGAAGTTCCAAAATCCTTCTAAGACTTTATCTCCAGAGTTTTTCCAATACCATGCTACTGTATCTACATCATCGCTTCCGCTGTAAGTGTAATTCTTACTCATCTGACCTCCACCTGCAGCATATTCCCACTCTGCTTCTGTCGGCAATCGGTAACCATTGGCTTCTGCATTGATCGTAACCGTCCATTTTATACTATCGCTATCATTCGTATTATGCGGGTCTTTTCTATTCTTGTCTATATTGTAAATGGGTCTTAAGCCCTCTTTTATACTTCTATTATTACAGTACTCAACACAGTCATACCAGCTTACCGTTTCTACCGGCAAATTGTCGCCTTTGAATGTTGATGGATTACTTCCCATTACCTCAATCCACTCTTTTTGAGTTACCTCATATTTGCCGATATAAAAGTTCGTTAATGTTACATTTTTTCCGTAGAAGTTGGACTTTGTGTTTTTAAAAGTCCCGCCTTTGACTAATACAAAATTATCAGTCTCTTTTCGCGAACAAGCGCTGACAACAACCATTATTGCTGCTACAAGGGAAATTAATAGTTTCCTCATTGAAATGTCTCCTTTACACTGATAGGAAAAATTTTAGGCCGAAGAGATGCCCATGATTCCCACCCGGCATCGCCGGGGACGACTTGGCGGCCGGCAATAAATCGCACCTGCTTAAATTTCCAGACCGCTTGAGCAACAATATAGATTACAAAAACGTCCTTTTCAAGCCTGCCGCTGTGTACGTAAAGCCATGTGGGCGCAAAAAAAACCCCCTTCGCAGGGGAGGAAGGGGGGTAGTATGATAAGTCTGGTTTTAATAAATCGAGATAGTACCTACGTTGGCTGCGCCACCGGTATCAACTATGTAAAGATTGTGAGTTCCGCTCGCGCCGCTCAGACTGGTTGATTTGTTCTGATAGGTGCTCCAGCTGCCGGTCGAACCGTAGCCCAGCGTGCCGATCTGCGTTCCGCCAGTGCCGTCAATCTTGATAGCGAACTGGCCGCTTTGCGTAGTAGCCAGGTTAAGGTTAATCCCGGTCTTCCCGGAAAGGTTAACGCTGTTGAATTCGATCCAGGCTCCATTCGTCCAGCCGCCAACTCCGCCGTTCCAAATGTTAAGGCCGCTGCTATGGTTGTTGCACGACCATGAATTGAGGTTGATCTGGCCGCCGCTTCCGCCGCCGCTGCTTGAGCTGCTGCTTGATGATGAGCTACTGGATGAGCCGCCGCCGCCGCCCACTGTTACATTAGCGCTCCCGCTGCTATTCCATGCCTCTGTCGCTACTATACAGTAGTTTGGACTGCTTACGCTGTGTCCCAGGCTTCCCCACTTGGCAAAGTGGTCACTCGGAGTTATGCCGCTTCCACCATTCCCACTGCAATTGAACTGTTGAAAAGCGCCATTGCCATTAATGTTGGCTCCGTTACAACTTACTGTGTTTAAAGTGTATGTGCCCGTACCAACACTATATGATCCTACGCTAGAACCACCACTGCGCCCGATGTAATATTCCGTGAGCGGGCTGCTCATCCACCCATAGACACCAAAATATTGAGCGCCGCTGGCACTGCCTGTCCAGGTCATTTGTTGACCACCGGGATTATAGCCTGCACCGACAACGATATCCCCGACATTGCTCCAGGTTACTGTGTAATGGCCATTTCCTAAATTCTGGGCGTTCATTGTCCCTGAACCAGAGGTCCAAGCTTGATAGTAGTTTGTGGCGGCAGTCGCGGCAATCTTATTTAGGTTGAGGTCTCCCCTAGTACTTTCTACTACTTGCGGTATTTTAGTAGCAACTGCAGTACCAACTGCTTGTTTACTAACTCCTTGCTGTACTGGTGATGTTGCCTGATTATCCATACATCCGATAAAGAAAGCGACCAATAGCATAACTAATATGCTTGATAACATAATATTGAATTTCATAAAAACTACCTTTCACTTAACAAAGTATATTTAGTGAATTATGACTGCTTCGATTGAAAATTTTAGTGGATTAATAATTACTTTTTCAAAAACTAAGAACTATCGCAATACTTTGATCTGTAAAAAAATAGGAAATGAGAAGTTATAGGCGGGCTTAAACAATGAATAGGACAGAGGAGTGTAATGTAAAAAAGATTAACATTAACTCGGTTGTACGATACAAAAATAGAATGCATATTACTGCATCCTTTTATTAGTTAGTTTTGCAAAGAAAGAATTTAACGTGTCAACAAAGCGATATTCTGTTCTACAAGTGTTTTCTTTACTGGAATTGCAAACACAACCGAAAAATAAACCTTACAAGAGCCGTCTCCAAAATCAAAGCTGGTGGAATAAGCGAATGATCGCCTGTAATTTATTACAACTGTCGGGGAAAAAATGAATCCCCAGTATTTTTTGATGACCTCATTGGAAATTGAAAACGAATAAAAAGTGTAGGCGATTGTATTGATTTAATGTTGATTGAACCGTTTTAATAATAGAAAAACAAAATGAAAAAAGCAAGTGAAATTCATCAGGATAATAAATCTTGTAGGGTAAATATACAAAATGAAGCCGGTTAGATAGTAGCCATTTTATATCAAAAATTAGCCCAAAAGCGTATGGAACAATATTATGGAGATTTGTGGATTTTACGGTACTCACGCATACTCATTCCCTTCTCTTTTTTAAAGAAGCGGGATATATGTTCGGCATCTGTAAAATTATGAAGTGAAGTGATCTGAGATATGGGTAAGTCAGTTTCAATAAGTAATTTTGAAATTGATTCGATACGTACCTGTTGAATCTCATGATAGATGGTTCTATGAATGGTATTCCTGAACCTTTTCTCCAGAGCCCGGCTGCCGATACCGGTTGTCCTTAGCATATCTTTTATTCGTATCTTATTTTTTGCATTGTCCTTAATAAATTGTATCGCCTGTGCAACTTCTTTATCATTTACTGCAAGAATGTCTGAAGATTGTCTTTGAACTATATGGCTTGAAGTGGCAATTATTTTCCGACCTTTCATTTTATTCCCACTACTCATCATTTTATCAAGTAATTTAGCAGCTTCAAAACCTGCAGATTCAGTATTTAAGGCAATGCTTGAAAGCGGTGGATCTCCAAAATCACATACCATCAGATCATTATCAACACCTATCACCGCAACATCCTCCGGGACTTTTAGATTCATTAATTTGCATACATCCAGTATTTGCAGTCCGCGGTCGTCGTTGCAGGCAAATATTCCAATAGGTTTCGGTAGATCCTTGATCCATCTGCATACGTGCTGCTGTTCCTTTTCCCAATCATTCGGTCTGAATCTTTTGGACGAAACATAATTATAGGTTCTAAAACCGGCTTCATTATTGAATCGGTTGAAATATGATTTACGCTGTTCCGACCATATAAAACTATCGTAACCGCAGAAGGCGAGGTTTTTGAATCCTTTTTCAATGAGATGATCGCTTGCCATTTTTGCAATTGAAGAGGAATCCGTAATTATTACAGGTATGTTCCTGGGGTATTCAGAACCATGGGGAGCAAAAATTGTCGGAATTTTTAAATTCAACAATTCTTTTGTTATCAAAGTATCACGCATAATGATTCCGTCCGGTTTCCAGCTGGTCAAATTAGGAATTGATGATTTTAGATCTATCGGCTCTTTGTAAAAGAGCCAGGGGCTATTCAGTCTTGAGTAACGGACTACACCGCTAATCAACTGCCTTCCGAATGCGCGTGATGTTTCCAGAAGTAAAACAACTCTTTTCATACACTATTATTTTTGGAAAAAGGATATTTGATATTTATAAGGATGCCAATATGAATAACTCCATTTGACCTGCCCCCTGATTTTGTACTGCATTGGATACAAATCCATTATTTCACGATTAACAGCAGATTTTTTTTCACAAAACAATATTCTGTTCTACAAGTTTTTTTCTTTACTGGTATTGCAGGCGCTACCGGAAAATAAACTTTAAACGAACCGTTTCCATAATAAAAGCTGGTGGGATAAGAGAATGATTGATTGTATTTTTTTTCAGCTGTCGGAGGAAAGATGAAGCCCCAGTATTTTTTGATGACCTCATTGGGAATTGAAACAAATAAAAAAGTAAAGGCTATTGTATCGATTTAATGTTGATTGAACCGTTTCAACGTTAGAAAAACAATATGAAAAATGCAAGTGAAATTTATCTTTAAATTCATGCCAACTTTTAGGAGCATCAAAAACTTACTGACATATAAAGCTCCTTGCCGATATAGGAAATATAATGTGGATAGCCCCAAGGTATCCATGTATGCAGCCTTTTATACCGTGGTACTATGGAATAAACAAAATCTCTCCGGACTATGAAAAAGCAACACATACCGAGGCTTTGCAAAATTATAATGTCAAAAACAAAGATTTACCTGTAATTTACGATACTTCAATTTACAGTAAATTGTGGAGAGGTGCATTTCGCCTAACGTTTGCGGAATGTATGCTATGCCCGCTGTTGATGGAGGTTTGGGCATCCTGTCTTTAGCGCCGCGCTATTCTCGAATGATTTCCTGCATTCTCAAATTTACTTACATCACTAGTACTTAAAAATATTCTACACAGATTTACCACCGACTATTCATCTGTTGAAAACTTTTATCCAACTCTGCTCTGGACGCTTTGATAAGTCCTTCCGTCATCCCATAACCTATTTCGAAGACGTCATTTTTGAGACCTTTCATTACCGAGGCTACAAATTCCTCAGGCGTCAGATTCGCTTTATAATTGCCTCTTTTGGCTCTTCCCTCCGGATTTAATTCCGTATCAACCGCAGGTGGAACTACCTCAAAAACTTTAATTCCAAGCTTTATAAGTTGATGCCTGAGTGCCATGGAAAAAGCATGCATCCCGGCTTTGGTTGCACTATATATCGGCATTCGGGCGGCAGGCACAAAACCCAATCCAGATGAAACATTGATGATGGCAGCTTCTTTCTTTCCGGTCAAATACGGAATAAACAGCCCGGAGAGAACTATCGGGGCTTCCAAGTTGATTTTGATTTCACTTTCTCCGGCCAGATACTCGGCAATTCCTTTTGTGAAATCAATATCTCTTTGCACGCCTGCATTGTTAACCAGAATGTTCAAATTGCTGAAGTTGGTAGATATCCATTCCACCAGTGTTCTTCGATCCGTTTCTTCAGCTACATTACCTACTTTGATATGGAATTCCGGATGTTTTTTTTGAGCTTCGAAAAGTCTTTCTTCTCTACGACCACAAATGATGACTTCATTCCCCGCCTCCAGGAAAGATTCAGCCATTGCATAACCTATACCCGTTGCCCCGCCCGTAATGAATACGGTATTTCCTGAAATCTCCATTTGAAATTTCCTCCATTATTTTTTATTTCCTTGAATCGAGATCTATATTTGACTGACAGATTTTCCCAATATTCAGGAAAAGGCTAACTTTATTATTTTAAAACGGGATATCCAACTGTTTGGCCAAAGAGAACCCGCTGATCAGCACGCAAGTTTAATTTTGCTGCAAGACCGGATTTATTGCAATTATGGAACCATGATGCCAGACCTTGAGAAGCAGCAAATAAATAGACGTTGCCTGCAATGAGACCTGTATCAACATAATAATATGATTTTTGAATTTCAGGATCTTGCAGACCAGGTTCCTGATAACCGGATGTATTGGAAAGTTTATGAACATCCACGATGTAAATGAGTTGCACCGGAGCCTTCATTATAAAATCTGCCTGACCAGGACCAATTGCCAGGGCACGCAGGTCACCAGCAACAACTGGAACCAGCCTGTGATGAAACGCATCATATAAATAAACTCCTTCCTGCATGGCAACATAAAGATCAATTTCCTGTGAGTTACTTGCTGATGCAGCGGTTCTTCCAGGAATTCCAAATGGGCCTATTTTACGATTTACTCCATTTGCTGCCCAGAGAAGATTCGAAAGTACCTGCAAAGAAAGTATTCTATCGCTTATTTCACGGATAGTTTTTCTTTGCTTCAATGCTTTTACAATTGATTTATCACGTTCAAGTGCGGGGCTTGGCAGTTCGAGCGGTTGGAAGTTCTGTTCAGAAGCAGGACTCCCAGATATAGAATTGGCTCGAGATTCCTTTTTGTTTCTTGTGTGATTCATCAAATCCTCCTTCGTTGGGAAATTTAAATTGCCCCCAAAAACATGATCCAGTTGGAAGTTAAGAAGTTTTATATGTTAGATCAATGGAAGGAGCAATGAGTAAACATCGGCATTCAGCGGAGCAGATTACTACCAAGCTTCGATACGCGAGAGATGCCGTTACCCTGCAGGACATCCATTTATCGAAGCTTGAATGTTATAAGCGGCAGATCATTATTGGTCTGCCGCGTTCTTCTACTCTTCTACAGGACGTATCCATTCAAAGTCTGCCGGCCTCAATTATTGCCAGGGGCTGACAGAACATAAATAGATCCACCTTGGCACACACACTGGAGTGTGGCTCAATGCTGTTGTTGTTGTTTTACCCAGTTATCATGCTGGGGATGATCTTTGTTCACAAAGTACTTGGGGTCTTGGCTATCGCGAATCACCGGCTGATCCTTTTTACCTTTGAGCGTTCCGTATTTAGCCTGGTGGGTATCGTGGTTTTGATACGGCTTATCTTCATTGATGACGACTTTATAGGAATGGTATGGATCATAACTGCTGTAACGGGATGGCAATGTTGCGCCATGTGTCCATCCTGATCCGTCCCTATAGATATACTGATGTTCGGAGACAGAATAGTAAGAGTCTATATCAGGAATGTAATAGTAATCAGCGCGATCATACCCTGTCGGTCCCCAAACAGGCTGATCGCTGATATTAACACCGATGCCCCCCGTGCCCCAGCAGTTTATAGAGGAAATTGCTATGCCAGTCAAGACCAAAGCATAAAGCAGGAAAATGAGCTTAGATTGTTTCATATTGGTCGTCCTTTCATGGCGACTGGTGAACGTAAGCCATTCCACGAAACTTTCAACTCTTACTCGGATTGGAAGAGACGACTGGAACGACGGGATAATGTTGGATAATTGTCCGGTGGACATTATTCCTAATTAAGGCTACCAAAGAAATATGCAAAGTGTAATAGAGCAAAGGGATGAAAAAGGGATTAATTCTTTTGTGAGCCAGCCGGAGGCCTTTAACAGTATCGCGCAGAGCGTGGTTCAAATCATTTTCTGCATTCGTCCTGCTACGAGTAGGATTTTACCTTTTGATTGTATTGATTAAATTACGATTCATTTTTATACGTGTTAGGTGCAAAACATGATATGGGTTCAATATATTGAACCCTACACAGATCATGTACAACAAAAATTTAATATGAATACAACCGTTCGTTGATCCGGAACAACGTGTGTTGCGCAGAATCGCTGATGCTTACCTGCAATGAGTTCGTCAATATTTTATTGGCTTCAACAAATGACAGGTCTGTTATACCTGCAAGATTGGTGCGTACATTCATTGCGGCTCCTTCGCAGGCGACTCCTAACATCAAGACGGCAACACCGGCATCCGTAAGAGAATTTTTATTTCCTTTTTCACCCACAATTTTTAATAGCGCGACTGCCTCAGCACACAATTCCAGAAGCTGCAGAGGAACAACCGCTGCCTCTTTATATGCCGCCTGAATTGCGGCTGCACGCTGCACATTCTGTTCTGTCGTTTCTTTTGGAAGCCGATAGGCGGCGATGACCTTTTTGAAAGCATTGGTGTCTTCATCTATAAGAGCTGTGAATTTTGCACGAAGTCTTTCGGATTTTATTAAGACGCTTTCCAACTCAATCTGAACGGTGGCATTTGAATTTTTTCCGATGGTGAGACGGCACACCATCGATGCTAATGCAGCTCCAAGCGATGCCGCAAGAGCGGAAACACTTCCGCCGCCGGGGGCAGGAGAGTTGGACGCTGTTTCATCAAGAAATTTAGAGATTGAAAGTGAATTGAGCATGCCACATCCTTTAAATCATATATTCAATAATCTTTTTCTTTGGATCGAACGGTTCAAGTCGGTTTAAACCTAATTTCTTGACAGCAAGTGAAACATACTCCGATTCAGAAAGTTCTTTGCCATCCGAATAGAACTTTCCTGCTTGTACTATTGCATCCAATGGAGCAAGTCCCACAAGTTCGCTTCCGGCGACGTCGATTCCAAGTAAGTGAGCCTGCTTCTTCACTTCTTCATATGCCTTATGCATGGATGTTATTTCATAATCCACAAGATTGATGGAGACTTGTGAGATCTTAAAACGCTCAAGATAAACGCCCATGGCTTTGACTGCTTTGAGAGTGCCGGGAATTTTGATTGTCTCGCCCTGTTCATTCTTCATCGTGTTGCCGCGTTCATCCGTTCTTGGTCTGCCGCTTTCACGTATGCGTAGAGCAATCTCATGTGCATGGCGATCAGTGAGTGTGTTGAGGTTCACATTATACGCGATGAGGATTTTCCGTGCTCCGGTAACGGTAGCACCGGACTTCGCATTGAAGAGAGGTGCGCCATAATCAGGTTTCCAGGCTGCATCCTTCAGCTTCTCTGCTAATCCTTCATACTCACCGTTGCGGATATCGGAAAGATTTCTTCGCTGCGGTGAACGTGCCGCAAATTCATATAAATATACCGGAATGTTCAACTCTCGTGCAACGCGTTCGCCGAATTTCTCGGCGAGTTTTACACAATCATCCATCGTTACATCGCTGATGGGGACAAATGGCACAACATCGGCAGCGCCGATACGGGGATGCTCGCCTTTCTGTTGTGTCATATCGATGCGTTCAGCAGCGGTCTTGGTTGCCTGAAAGGCAGCTTCCACCACAGCATCCGGTTCGCCGACGAAGGTTACCACGGTTCGGTTGTAGTCTGTATCCGGTTCGATACTAAGCAAGTGTGCACCAGGAACGTGCGTGATACTCTCGCCAAGAGCATCGATGATTTCCTTATTTCTTCCTTCACTGAAATTGGGCACGCATTCCACAAGTTGTCGCATGGATGTTCCTTTCAGTTTTAAAAATCCAAATACGTTCCGTGCTTGATCACTTTGGCGACATGGTTTGTGCCGAAGTGATAGATAAGATATCGATAATTCGGAACATTGTATAATATAATATCGGCTTGTTTTCCGACTTCAATACTGCCAAGCGAGCTTGAAAGTCCGAGCGCCGCTGCGCCGTTGATTGTTGCTGCACAGACCGCTTCTTCCAGCGTCAACGACATCTGTGTGCAGGCAATGGTCATCATCAACGGCATCGAATAGGACATACAGGAACCGGGATTGAAGTTCGATGCAATTGCCAGTGGAATACCGGCATCGATGATCTTTCGTGCAGGCGGATATCCATAGTGTAAAAAAAATGAGACACCGGGGAGTACTGTAGCGATAGTTCCTGAATGCTTCAACGCGGAAATTCCCGCATCATCGATGTGCTCCAGATGATCGGCTGAGATTGCGTTGACTTCTCCGGCGAGCTTTGATGCGCCGATTTGTGAGAGTTGATCGGCGTGAATTTTAATTCCGAGCCCAAGCGATTTTGCTGTCTCGAAGATTTTACGACATTGATCAATGGAAAAATATTCTTGCTCGCAGAATGCATCGCAGAATTTTGCCATCTTGTGCTTGGCGATGTACAGAAGCATCCGTTTGCAAATGAGATCGACGTAGCCGTCTGGGTTTTCTTTGAATTCGTGCGGAATTGCATGTGCTCCAAGAAATGTCGGCACAATATCCATCAAGCTTTCTTCCGCAAGTTCATTGATTGTATGAAGTATCTTGATCTCGGTGTCTTCGTTTAATCCATACCCGGATTTTATTTCAACAGTTGTAGTTCCTTGACGAAACATTGCTTCGAGATGACGGCTGGCGAGCTTCTTCAATTCTTTTTTAGAAGCAGCTCGTGTTGCGCACACCGTACTAAGAATTCCTCCGCCTGCCTCGGCAATTTCTTGATATGTTCTTCCTTCAGTACGCATTGCAAATTCATTTTCGCGGCTTCCTGCAAAAACAGAATGTGTGTGCGAATCAACAAAACCGGGTAATGCAATAAGGTCGGAGGCATCGATAACATCAATGGTATCATCGACAGCCTGTGAGAATTCTGCGTTCGGTCCGACTCGGCTGAATAGTCCATTTTGAATCAAGACCGTTGCATGTTCAATGATACCGAGCTCGCGCATCTCTTTGCCGGATTTGTACGGTTTGCCGTCCGACCGAACGGTGACAAGCTGTTTGATGTTTTTAATGAGCAGATTCATAGACAGACAATGAATTTCTTGGAGGGCAAATAACAAAGATAATGCTTCGGAAGCAAGTTCATCGAGATGAGTTCACATTGCCAGATTTATCATTCTTCCGCACGTATAAATATACCTTATGGAAGTGTCCTTGGAATGAGGGAGACGTGTTGTATTTTTTATTGCCGCGGAGTGCTTTGCCACAATGCTAATTGAACACCATCAGGTGTTTCAAATTGTGCACGACAGCCCATCGATCCGACCTGAGATTTCTTCGTCAACATTTTGCCATGTGCTTTTCGTATGACTTTTATTGTTATATCGATGTCTTCCACTTCGATATAGGGAATGACTTGTCCCTTCTTTGGCAATCGCTTCACGAGTTCAAATCCGCCATTGGGATGTTTACCAGTATGGATGATTGTATAATCGATATCCTGAATATGAGAAAATGTCCAGCCGAAAACAGTGCCGAAGAATTTCTTCGACTTCTCAAGATTGGTTGTTGGAATTTCGATATGACCAAATGCGTGCATAAGTTCCTCCGTATAAAATTGATCCATTGCTATTTGAGCATTGGAATGTGAACATTAAATTTCTTCGCATTTTCAATTGCGCGTTTGTAGCCAGCATCAGCATGACGAATGATACCCATGCCGGGATCGTACGTCAACACTCTTTGTAATCGTGCTTCCGCTTCCTTTGTTCCGTCGGCAACGACAACCATTCCAGCGTGAATCGATAACCCAATACCGACTCCACCGCCGTGGTGAACACTCACCCAGCTTGCACCGCCTGAAGCATTGAGCAGCGCGTTGAGAATGGGCCAATCGGCGATGGCGTCGCTGCCGTCAAGCATCTTCTCGGTTTCGCGATTTGGCGATGCAACACTGCCGCAATCAAGATGATCGCGGCCAATAACGAGGGGAGCGCTTACTTCACCATGAGCAACAAGGTCATTGAAGATCGTTCCCATCTTTGCGCGTTCGCCGTATCCAAGCCAGCAAATACGAGCCGGCAGTCCTTGGAAATCAACTTCATTCTGTGCCTTTTCAATCCAGGTACAAAGCTGCTTGTTTTTGGCAAAAGTTTCCAACACTGCACGATCGGTACGATAGATATCTTCCGGGTCGCCGGAGAGTGCTGCCCACCTGAATGGACCCTTGCCATCACAAAAAAGGGGACGGATGTATTCCGGTACAAACCCGGGAATGTCAAATGCTTTCTTTACTCCGCTTTCCAACGCCTCACCGCGGATATTGTTGCCGTAATCGAAAACGACCGCGCCTCTCTGCTTCAGCTTCAGTAATCCCTTAACGTGTTCGGCAATGGAATTCTTAGAAAGTGCAATATATTTTTGCGGATTCTTTTTGCGAAGTTTAAGCGCTTGTGCGTATGGCATTCCGGCAGGTACATAGCCATTCAGTGTATCGTGTGCGGATGTTTGGTCGGTAACGATATCCGGCAAGAACTTCCCCGCGGCAATCTTCGGAATAATATCTGCAGCATTGCCGAATAAGCCGACGGAGATCGGTAAATTTTTTTCCTTGGCGGCACGCACTTGCGCAAGCGCATCGTCAAGATTATTTGTCATAGTATCGAGATAACTTGTTTCAAGGCGGCGCTTGATTCGGTGGAGATCGACCTCAACGACAAGACAAGCGGCGCCGTTCATCGTTGCAGCGAGCGGCTGAGCGCCTCCCATGCCGCCGAGCCCGGCAGTGAGCAGAAATTTACCGGCAAGACTTCCATGAAAATGTTTTACCGCTGCCGCCGCAAATGTCTCGTACGTTCCTTGAAGAATTCCCTGTGTGCCGATATATATCCAGCTTCCGGCTGTCATCTGGCCGTACATTGTCAGACCAAGACCTTCCAGCCTGCGGAATTCATCCCATGTTGCCCATTTTGGCACCAACATGGAATTGCTAATGAGCACGCGCGGTGCGTTCTCATGCGTTTTAAATACACCAACAGGTTTACCGGATTGGATGAGCAGCGTTTCATCGTTTTCTAAATTCTTCAGACTATCCACAATAGCATCATAACACTGCCAGTTGCGGGCGGCTTTTCCAGTTCCGCCATAAACAATCAACTCTTGCGGCTTTTCGGCGACCTCCGGATCGAGATTGTTCATCAGCATACGCAGTGCAGCTTCCTGAATCCAGCTCTTGCATGTGAGTTTCGTGCCGTGTGGAGCGCGAATGGTGCGAGGCGTCTGTCTCATAGATGTCCTCAGTAAAAACTTAGTGTTCTTTGTTGACGATTTATGATTTGCAATTGGAGACGAGAGTTTCGCATTGTATCAAAGTTTATACCCGATCTTCCGCAAGAAATCTTTCCTCCACTTAATGTCAGTATCAGTTTCGATGCCTATGGTTTTCATTCCATCGATGATACCGAGGATACCGCGACCTTGTTCGGTTTCTGCGACAATGACTTCCACAGCATTTGCTGTAGCGCAGAAAATGGTGCAAATCTCCGGAATGTTCTTGATGGTGTTAAGAATGTTGACCGGGAATCCGTTTTCCATAAAGAGAATAAAGCAGTGTCCGCATGAAAGCGCCATGGCGTTTTTCTTTGCCATTTCAATGAGCGTGTCGTCATTACCGGTCCAACGAACAAGTGCCATACCGGAAGATTCGCAGAAGCCCAATCCAAACTTCATCTGCGGGTTTGTCTGGACGATAGCTTCGTGGATGTCCTCAACCGTCTTGATAAAATGCGATTGTCCAAGGATAAAATTAGTGTTCTCAGGTTTGTCAATTTTTATGACTTTCAGTTCCATACAGTAATCCCCTCTCTACAGTGTGATGAATTTTGAAATTGTCTCAACATGTATGAGTTGCTTCAATATCCCTGTTCCCGGACGAAGAAGTTCAAGAACTTCGACAAGTGCCATGCTGCATTTCTTCATTTCGATATCAGTCTTATGATCTCCGCCAAGAAGCAATGAAATTGTGTCGGAGAGAAATGGTTCATGTCCGACGAGGAGCACAGATTCAACATCGAATTCAGCGATCTGTTTGAACAATTGTTTAGGATGAGTGCCGTTCACGAGATATTCGGAGGTTTCCATACGTGGCGCGTTGATGAGCGATTGCACGATTGCTCCTGTTTCGCAAGCACGTTTCAGCGGACTGGTAAGAATAATGTTGATATGTGTTTTGGTGTGCTGAAGAAATTTACCTATGTATGCGGCTTGCTTGTGTCCAAGATCGGTCAGCGGACGCTCGCTATCGTCGAAGCGGGAATGAGAAGAAGCATCGCCATGTCGCAGGAAATAGATCAGCATAATGTGTTGCCGATGATTTGGATGCCGCGTATGTATACAGAAAGAGCAGGTAAGTCGACCTGTTACTCTTTTGTTAAATTGTATTGTTGGATTTTTGTATAAAGTGTTTTGAGACTGATACTGAGAATCTGTGCCGCGGTGTTTTTATTCCATCCAACGGTTTTTAGGACTCCTGCAATGTGTGCTTTTTCTATTTCGCGAATCGAGACAGCGCTTCCTATTTGCGGACCGGTTGCCGTTCCCCCAGTTTCTTTCAGCAAAGCAGGCCGTCTGCCGATGGGGAGGGAGATGTCTTCAATGCAGATCAGATTATCTTTGCATAAAATGCTGGCGCGTTCAATGACGTTTTCCAATTCGCGAACATTGCCGGGCCAGTCATACTTCATCAGAAGTTCGAGAGCTTTCGGTTCCATCATTTTGAGTTCGCGAGGATGCACACGGCTTTTCAAAAAGTAATCTACCAGCATGGGAATATCTTCCGGCCGCTCACGCAGCGATGGTACCGACAGTGTAATGACATTAATGCGGTACAGCAAGTCCTCACGAAAATCTCCGGTGCCTACTTCGTCGTGCAAATTTTTATTCGTGGCGGAAATAACCCGTACATCCGATTTGAGATTCTTGTTGCCGCCCACGCGCCGGAATTCTCCTGTTTGAAGGAAACGCAAGAGTTTCGGTTGAATCATTAAACTGATCTCGCCGATTTCGTCGAGGAAGAGTGTGCCGCCATTTGCGATTTCGACAAGTCCCTGTTTCATTGCATGTGCATCGGTGAACGAACCTTTTTCGTGGCCGAACAGCTCGCTTTCGAGCAAATTTTCTGGAATGGAGGCGCAATTCAATGCAACGAACTGCATATCTTTGCGATAACTGTTTTTGTGCAGGAAGTTGGCGATGAGTTCTTTCCCTGTGCCGCTTGCTCCTTGAATGAGTACCGGAGAATCGGTTGGCGCCACTTTCGCAGTGATGTTGAGTAATTCCAACATTATTTTGCTTTCGCCGACAATATTGTCGGTAAATGTGTGGCGTGCGAGTTCGGATTTGAGAATTTTATTTTCGATACTGAGCCGCTTGCGTTCGACTGCGCGTTCAATAACCGCTATCAATTCCTCACTTCCGTATGGCTTGGTGATATAATTGTATGCCCCCAATTGCATGCACTCGACTGCGCTCTTCACGTCATGAACACCGGTGAGCATAATGACTTGTGTGTCATAGGAATGCTCGCGGATGAATTTCAATACCTCTACACCATCCACGCGAGGAAGTTTGATATCCAACAGTACAAGATCGAATGTTCGCTGCTGGAGGGCGTTAATTGCCATGACGCCGTCTTTTGCTGTTTCGACCTTGTAGCCTTCTTGGATGAGCTTGGTCTCGAGGACTTGAAGAAACGTTTCTTCGTCATCGACAGCGAGAATGGAAATGGTTTCTGGTTTCATAAGAGTATGAGAATGAGTACATCGTTATCGAATCGGAAGCGCGAAATGGAAGGTTGCTCCTTTGCCGACTTCCGATTCTACCCAAATCTTTCCGTTGTGTGCTTCAATAATGCGTTGTGAAATAATCAATCCGAGACCTGTCGACTTATCCTTGCTCGATTTGCCAGAAACAAGATCGCGATAACGGTCGAAGATCAGCGACAGTCTTTCTTTCGGGATCCCGGATCCGCTATTAAATACCGAAACGATTTCATGATCCGTTGGTTGTTGTCCTTCCTCAAGTAGAATTGCAACCTTACGCACTTGCACGACGATTGCACCTTGTGACGGTGTGTGTTGAACAGCGTTACTTAAAAAATTATGCAACACTTGGTCGATTTTTTCTGAGTCGTACTCCAGCGGCGGCAAATCAGGTTCGGTATAAAAATCCAGAGTGATTTTGCTTGATTGAATAGGAACGCGAAATTCATGTGTGGCATTCTGTACCGATGTGCCGAGATTGCCGATGCCTTTATTCAATCGTACTCTTCCGCCTTCAAGTTTTGTCAAGTCCATCATGTCGGTGAGAAGACCGATCACCTTATCGATGGAAGTGGTCATGTACCCGAGGAGTTCCTTCTGGTGGTCGCCGAGTGAACCAGCCATTCCCTTCAATAAGTACCCAATGCTTTGGCGAAGTCCTGCAATAGGATTGTGAAGATCGAAGAGTAAGCGAGCAGTATGTTCCGTTTGCAGACGTCGAATGCGGTCTTCAGCGTCACGTGCCTGAATGATGCCCTTGAGCTGTGGAACGAGCTGGTCCATATCGATGGGCTTGGTAAGATATTCCTTTGCTCCAAGCTTCATTGCTTCCACCGCCATACCGACGTCACTCATACCGGTCATCATGACAACTTCTGTTTGTGCTGAATTCTTTTTGATGTACCGCAATACTTCCAACCCGTTTGCACCGGGCATCTTGATGTCGAGGAGTGCTATGTCGTAATCTTTTGCCTGTGTCTTTTTAATCGCCTCGATACCATCTCCAGCCTCTTCAACTTCAAATCCTTCATCGCTCAGCCATGCTGCAATTGTCATTCGCAAGGGATCTTCGTCGTCAGCAATGAGAACCTGGATTTTTTCTTCACCCATATATTATTCCATTCTGTTGAAAAACCTAGAACCCTATAGTTGTCAAAAAGACCGTTTTGTAAGTTTTTCAACTGCTGGAGAGTATAACCAGATTCGGCTGAAAAGTCAATTGCTTTCTCCTCTTTACGGTCTCAAAGAAGAGTTGAATTTGACGACACACACTACTACATTAGACCATTAATTTCAATAACACCTACGGTTTTGTTATGAAAAACCACATCCTCGATGGCAATCGGCTTACTATTCCTCAAGTATTTGACCTCGCACACGAAACAGCCCGTGCGAGGCTGAGTCCAACTGCGAAGCGAAAAATTATTCAAGCAAGAAAACTTGTTGACCGTTGGATAACCAAGAGCGAGATAGTTTATGGTGTGACGACCGGTTTTGGAGAGTTTTCCAATGTACGCGTGAGAAGGGAAGATATTGAACAGCTCCAAGAAAATCTTATTTTTAGCCATGCTGCAGGCGCCGGGGATATGCTACCGGCAGAAATAGTGCGTGCGATGATGGTATTGCGGGTCAATGCGCTGGCGAAAGGATATTCTGGAATCCGGCTTTCGACCGTAGAATTGCTGATGAAAATGTTGAACCATAATATTGTTCCGATCATTCCATCGCAGGGATCCGTTGGCGCAAGCGGAGATCTTGTGCAGCTTGCACACCTGGTGCTGGCTATGATGGGAAAGGGAAAAGTAATTCAAAATAAAAAAGGAACAAATGAAAAAAGCAAAGTATGGGAAAAAAGAAAAGGGAGAAGTGAAAAAGGAGAAGTGGTGGATGCTGCAACAGCATTACGACGCAATAAACTTCAACCGGTCAAGCTGACGGCGAAAGAAGGGCTTGCACTGATTAATGGTACGCAGATGATGACGGCGTATGCAGCACTGGCGGTTCATCAGGCGAAACGCTTAGCAAAGATCGCTGACATTGCATCGGCGATTAGTGTAGAAACTCTGCGGGGAAGTGATACGGCGTACGACGAACGTATTCATCGACTTCGTCCTTATGAAGGACAACTAGCGGTTGCGAAAAATATGCGGAGACTCATGCGTAACAGCGAGCTTCGCGAATCGCATCGTCGTAATGACATGCGAGTACAGGATGCATATTCGATACGATGTATTCCGCAAGTGCATGGTGCCTCACGCGATGCAATCGACTATGTCTACGACAAGGTTTCCATCGAGATCAATTCGGCGAACGACAATCCGCTTATCTTTCCGAAAGACGGCATCCATCTTGAAGGCGGCAACTTTCACGGTCAGCCGATGGCTCTTGCGATGGATTTTCTTGCTATCGCACTATCGGAGCTTGCAAATATTTCAGAGCGCCGTATTGAACGATTGGTGAACGGTTCACTCAGCGGCCTGCCTAGATTTCTCACACCCAATGGCGGACTGAACTCCGGTTTGATGGTTGCGCAGTATACCGCTGCCTCGCTTGTGTCTGAGAATAAAGTACTGGCACATCCGGCAAGTGTGGATTCTATTCCGACATCTGCCAATCAAGAGGACCATAATAGCATGGGTTCCATCAGTGCACAAAAGGCATGGCGTGTGTTAAAGAATACACAAACGGTTCTTGCTATTGAGCTCCTCTGTGCTTGCCAGGGGATGGATTTTGCCCGGGCACTGAAACGTTCGAAACCGCTCAAGTCCGGTGCAGGAACGGAAGCAGCGTATCGGTTTGTTCGAAGACATATCAAGCATCTCGAGCGGGATCGAGTGCTGTACGATGATATTCAGAAAGCGCTCGGATTGATCGAGAATGGAAGTGTACTCAATACAGTTGAGAGAAGAATAGGATTCTTGGATTGACGAATTAAGAAGTCCTCAAAGAGAAGGACATTCTATGAAATTTGAAAAAGAATTCATACGCACCTTACCCAAGGTTCTTCTTCACGATCACCTCGATGGTGGTGTGCGTCCGCAAACATTAATTGATCTGGCGAACGATCAGAAGTATGATCAACTGCCGACAACCAACGCAGGCGAATTAGCAAAATGGTTTCACCGAGGTGCCATGCGCGGGAGTTTGCCGCTCTTTTTGGAAGGTTTCAAACATACCTGCGGTTTGATGCAAAGTGAAGAAGCTCTTGAACGCGTTGCGTACGAAACGTTGGAAGACATGAAGAACGATGGAGTGGTGTACGTTGAGACGCGTTTTGCTCCTGTGTTTCATCTCGGTAAGGGACTTGATGTCCACAAAGTAGTGATGGCAGTCTTACGGGGGCTTGAGCGCGGTAAGAAAGACTTCGGTGTTCATTATGGCCTCATTATTTGTGCGATGCGACATATGGACCCTTCGGTTTCTTTGGAGATGGCAGAACTCGCAGCGGATTTCCGGAACCGCGGTGTCGTAGGATTCGATCTTGCCGGTGAGGAAGGCGGATATCCGCCGAAGAAACATGTCGATGCATTTCATTATATTCAACGGGAAAACTTTAACATCACTGTTCATGCCGGCGAGGCATTCGGAAAGGAATCTATCTGGCAAGCGATTCAATGGTGCGGCGCTCATCGCATCGGTCATGCAACACGGCTTATCGAAGATATGCGCGTGAAAGATGGTGAAGTATTGAATATGGGAACGCTTGCTCAATACGTGCTGGACAAACGTATCCCGCTTGAAATCTGTCTTACCAGCAATGTGCATACAGGTGCCATCAAAAGTTTGGAAGAACATCCGTTCGGTATTCTCTATCGGTATAAATTCCGCTGTACGCTTAATACTGACGATCGTTTGATGAGCAACATCACGCTGACAGATGAGTATTGTACTGCAGCGGGCATGTTCGACTTGAATCTGGAAGACCTGGAAAAACTGACCATCAATGCGATGAAAAGTGCATTCACGCCGTACAAACAACGCATTGCAATTATTTATAATACTCTCAAACCAGGATTCGTTGATGCGAGAAAAGCACTCCAGTAAACAAGTCGTTAAACGGTTCAGGATTGCCATTCTATGAGAGATAGAATTGAAACCCACTGGCCTATCCTTGTTGCACTCATCGCGCTATGGGTAATAATGGCAATGCTGACCTTGTCATCTCTTCAGCAAACAAGGGGACATCTAATATATACACTAGATGATGCATATATCCATATGGCAATGGCAAAGAATATTTCCCAGCATGGCGTGTACGGTGTTACAAAATACGAATTCAGTTCGTCTTCTTCCTCACCCGTATGGACATTGCTCCTTGCGTCCTTCTACGTTGTCATCGGTATTCGTGAATGGATGCCGTTTGTTCTCAATGTGCTCCTTGCGTCAACTATTCTTGTTGCGATCTACTTTATCCTTCGAAGGGCTGCATTGAATACTGGCTTAATGTTTATAGCACTTCTCGCAGTTGCGTTCTTTACTCCGTTTCCAGCCATGATCTTCTGCGGTATGGAGCATCTTCTTCATATTCTTTTAACAATAGTATGTGTGTGGTATCTTTCAGAGATAATTGTGAAGAATGATTCTACAGAAAGTATTTCGCACTTTGCAATGCTGTGCGTGCTTTTTGCAGGAATGCTCATGACACGCTTTGAAAGCTATTCTCTATTGCTTGTAGGCTGCGTCCTTTTATTGGTTCGGAAAAAATGGAAGCGTTCACTAGTACTTGCTTTTACAGGAATCCTGCCGCTTTTTCTGTATCAATACATTTCGGTTTCTAAGGGTTGGTTCTGGCTCCCCAATTCCATTCTCATCCGGGCAGATCCATCGAAAAGAGAAGTATTTAATAGTCAGCAAGCAGTAGTCGTTAATTCCATATTTTCGGGTTTTTCTGTGTTTTTTTTGAATGGTCTCAGAAATTTTGAGTGTACTCCTTATATAAGCGTATTGATTGTAACATCATGCGCTCTTCTCGTCGTTGGATGGGTATGGTCGAAATCATTATGGACCAACGGACATATAATGCTCGTACTCTTTATTCTTGCGGCTTTGGCACATCTTCAATTTGGGAAGATCGGTCACTTCTTTCGTTATGAAGCATACCTCATCGCCCTTGGTTTATTCGTCATCGCGTATGCATCTTCAGAAATCATACCTTCAGTAACTCCATGGAAACAAAAACTTCAGATCGGAATTGTCATTGGTGTCATCGGGCTGTATTTTTCTATTCAAGGATTACATCCTCTCATCGAACGTAGCAGAAATTCATATAAACAAATTCCCTTGGCCTGCCGTAATATATATGAGCAACAATATCAAATGGGGTTGTTCTTGCGATACTTTTATCCGGGATCAACAGTGGCGGTGAACGATATTGGAGCAGTATCATTCTTAGGAGATGTGCATTTGTTGGATTTGGTCGGACTGGCAAGTGCGGATGTCCTCAAGTTAAAGACGGAAGGTTTCTATACCACACAACAGATTCATCAACTATCGAGGAACAAAGATGTCGCAATTGCAATAGTGTATGATACAGGGTTCCAGCTTGAGAATCTCCAGGGAGTCCCGTCTGAATGGATAAAAGTCGGTGAATGGAAAATTAATGACAATGTCGTTTGTGGTGGTAATGTTGTTTCGTTTTATGCGGTAAAGGCCTCCGAGGAAAAACGTCTGATGCACAATCTTCGTTTGTTTTCCAATATGTTACCTGGTAAAGTTGGACAGTTTGGTCTCTATACCAACTCAAACGATTCTTCGAATGCAGTATCGGAACCGTAGTAGGAAGCAATCATCGATGATAAATGTTTTCTTCATTTATTTGTTCAATTTGATTCTGATTGGAGGACATATGGAAACCAAGCATATTCATTGGCTGGGGCATTCAGCCTTTCGCATCGAAGATGGCAGTTCACAAATTTATATTGATCCGTTCAAACTTCCGGCAAATCTTCCCAAGGCAGATATCATTTTTATTACACATGCACATTATGATCATTTCTCGGTAGAGGATATTGCCAGGATAAAAAAAGATAATACGATAATCGTTGCCACGAAAGATGTAACATCTAAGATTGGCAAAGGAACAGTAACCGTCGTTCCTGGACAGAATTACACCGTTGGAAGTCTGAAAGTAATGACGGTGCCGGCATATAATCTCGACAAGAAATTCCATCCTAAAGAAAACAATTGGGTTGGGTATATCATCACATTATCGAACGGTCAAAAGATTTATCACGCTGGTGACACAGATTTTATCCCGGAGATGCGGAAAGTCGTAACTGATATTGCCTTGCTGCCATGCGGCGGTACATATACGATGACAGCTCAACAAGCAGCAGAAGCGGCCAACACCTTCAAGCCGAAAGTTCTTATTCCCATGCATTGGGGAGATATCGTCGGATCAAGGGCAGATGCAGAGGAAGTGAAAAAGCTTTTCAAAGGGGAAACGGTAATAATGATACAAGAGCGCTGAGGCGATTATATTGATGACACAGATTGTTCACTGATACAAGATTTCGCTGATTGGAAAATTATGAAAAGGCATTGATGTATGGCGAAAGAAGAGTATCCATTAAGTAATCTTACCGAAAAGATCATTGGTGCGGCATTTCAAGTTCATAATCGTTTAGGTCAGGGATTTCAAGAAAAAGTGTACGAGAATGCTTTGGTAGAAGAGTTACGAACAAACGGGTTGCGTGTAGAACAACAGAAACCTTTGACGGTGATGTACGGTGGCAAACCTGTTGGTGATTTTATCGCCGACTTACTCATCGAAGGAAGTGTCCTTGTTGAACTCAAAGCGAATAAAGCGATTGATCGTTCACATGAAAATCAACTCTTGAACTATCTCAAATCTTCGGGTATAGAAGTCGGACTACTTATTAATTTTGGTGAAAGCGTTCAAATAAGAAGAAAGATATTTACACCGACAAAATAATCTGTGGCATCCACAATCTGTGTTGAATCTGAGCTATCAACTAATCATTTTTTCATCTGCAAAAACCGTTCCCGCTCCCGTCTATGGAGTCGAATCTTTATCTTCACACGTTCCTCTTCGTATGTTCGTTCCAGTACTTCGCCGATATCATACAATTGCGCGATGAGCTTTTGACGCGAGTTTGGCAAGACGATTTCTTCAATAGTAAATTCCTTTTCCAGCAGTTTGGCAACTTCATCTTTAAGTCCGACGATATTAATTCCTCGTGTTGCAGAAATGAAAACTCGATTCGGGTGCTTCTCTGCAAGCGTCGGTATAATGCTTCGATCTTGGAGTAGGTCGATCTTGTTGAATACGATGAGAGTTGAAGTGTCGCCTGCGCCGAGATCTTCTAGAGTCTCTTGCACGACATTAATTTGATCCTCGTAAAACGGATTTGAGATATCCACCACATGCAAAAGAATGTCCGCCTCGTTTATTTCCTCCAGTGTACTCTTGAACGACGCCACAAGATGATGTGGGAGCTTTTTGATAAACCCTACGGTATCCGTCATAAGAATAGAGACGGCTGAATTGAGCGGGACGAGTCGCGTTGTCGGATCGAGCGTTGCGAAGAGCCGGTTTTCCACAAAGACATCGGAACCGGAAAGTAGGTTCAAAAGCGTAGATTTACCAACATTGGTGTACCCAACGAGCGCAGCGCGTGTATGTTTTGTCCGTCCTTTACGCTGCGTTACGCGCTGT
This sequence comes from Bacteroidota bacterium, assembly GCA_050013655.1. Lineage (GTDB taxonomy): Bacteria > Bacteroidota > Ignavibacteria > UBA10030 > UBA10030 > Fen-1298. The sequence goes on from JBEKEV010000005.1 coordinate 25,807, forward strand.
TGCGAAATGCGTTCCAACTTTTCTTTCAGATGACTGATACGTGTGCGTATTAACCGGCGGTCCGTCTCAATCTGTGTTTCACCGGGTCCTTTGGTACCAATGCCGCCAAATTGTTTCGACAAATGTGTCCATTGACGTGTCAGGCGAGGCAGGAGATACTCGAGCTGTGCAAGTTCTACCTGTGTTTTCGCTTCGCTGGATTTTGCGCGTGTTGCGAAAATGTCAAGAATCAAACCGCTGCGGTCGACCACCTTACATTCAAGAAGGGTCTCAAGATTTCGTACCTGCGCAGGTGTGAGATCATCGTCAAAAATGACTAGCGGTATCTTTTCTTCTTGCAGTCGTTTGTGTAACTCCTCGACTTTTCCTTTTCCGATAAACGTTGCAGGTTCAGGATGATCACGATCCTGTGTTATTTTGCCTGCAACTTCTGCTCCTGCTGTATCAGCAAGTAATGCGAGCTCAGTGAGAGATTCGTCAACCTCTGTTTTGGAAGTAAGACGTGAAGGCATTCCGACGAGAATGCATTTTTCTTTTCCACCTTGGGCTAATTCAATCATAGGCGTATTTGATTATCCATCTGTGCGTGTGGATGCTGTTGTCAAAGATCGTTTGCTATCTCGTGCTATAAACATTTCGACAACGGCGATGAGCAGCGCGGCGATGAGGAACTGTTTCCAAAGTTCTGCACCAAGACGCGATTCAGTAATCATGCGCTGTACTTCCTGCGGCTGATGTACCATATGTACGACATTGCTGGCAATGCCAAGATGCATCAACATTTTCTCCCGTCGTTTCTCGTCTGACGGAGTCGTATTGGACTCATCGGGATCGATATTGACCGCGAATTTGTCGATTATGAAATTACCCGACTTAACGGTATAGAAACCATACAAATCTGTGTCAGAAAAACGCATACTCTTATCCGTCGGCCGCTGTTGTGTGTTGACAAGAACTTCCATTCCTCCCGGTTTCGTTACCGTGAGTGCAGGTGCAACCGAAGTACGAATGCGGATTGTTCTTTCATCACCAACGAACAACGAAAGATCGGTTGTTGGTTCTTGCACAAGATATGCGAGCGAGCGATGTATCAGCGGCACAAACAACCCTTTTAAAGGGAGGTCAGACCATTCCGTATTTGCAGAGACACTGAACACCAAGGCGCGGCCATTGCCAATGCGTTCCTCGATCAAGAAAGGATATCCGTTCGAAAGTATAATCACTGTCTTTGAATGCGGAGTCGGTATGAAGTGGAGTGATTTCAGCACGCGCGGCGATTCCAGAATTCGCTGGCTGTGGAGTGTTCCTGCCGACTGCTTTGTTTCGTCCTTTTCAAACATTCCTGCAAACAGCGGATGACGAAGATCGACTTTTTCGAATTCAACAGATAAGCCGGTTCCTTGTGATGTTCCGGATTGGCTGTCAACTGCAGCAATCGTCGAGATACCGAGTGCAGCGGCAATGCTTATGTTGAATGCGCTCACTGTCGTATGAGCACCGGGAAAGATCAATACACCGCCACCATTTTGAAGATATGTTTTTAAAATGGACATTTGGCTCGATGTCAGTTCCGGCGGATTGGAAAGAACTATGACGTCGGTATTGCTCAAGAGCGATGTCGATAAACGGTCCAATGAGGACTCTGTCATTTTTAGACTGGCGCTGGTGTCAGAAAACCTCGTACTCAGAGCAAGCCGGAGATATGTAAGATCGGATGAATTCCCGACAAGAAGGACGCGGAACTCTTCCGGAATATGCACGGTGAAGAAACGCCTGTTGTCAAATTCGAGTTCGTCATCTTCCAGTTCGATTGTCCCCTCAAGAAACCCCGCGTGTTTGGGAACAAGTGTGAAGTCTGTCTCAACTGATTGACCTGCGCGAATGTCAACTCCTTTTTGTGCCACACGGTTTCCATCTTGATAAATACTAACCACATGGTTCTGCACATCAGAAGTGGCATGATTCACCAGTTTCGCTTTTACGACAAAGGGTTTATTCACTTCAAAAATTGCATTCGGAATTTCAATGGATTCTACAGAAACATTTTGCAGTTCACGTTTACCCAGCGGGACGAGGAAAAATTGAGTCGTCGCTGCAAAAAGTCGTTCAGCAGTTTTCGATACGTTCAACTTTGATTCGAGCGATCCTGATTGAAAGTCCGAGATGACATACACTTCTTTGTTAAAATTCTTCGATAAGGCAAGCAGTCTGGATCCGAAGCGAAGTGCATCTTCTATGGTACGGTGAATAGATGACGGCTTGATATCCTTGAGAGCACTGCGAATCGCGGGGAGGTTACGCTGCGACGATGGTATCTCTTTTGTTCCATCGGCAGGAACGTCCGACAGTTTTACGAGGAAAACTTCATCTCCGTCTTTAAGGAGATTGACAATTGATGCGGCAGAGTTTTTTGCCTGCCGCAAAAGTTCTCCTTGCTCATCGCTAGCAGTCATGCTCTGTGAGTCGTCAAGAAGAATTACTGCCGTTGTCTTCGCTTGTTCAGCTAAGCCGCCGGGGAGTGATCCTTTCATTGTCGGACGAGAGAATGCCATGACAATGAGAATCACCAATAATGTTCGGAGGAAGAGGAGAAGTAGCTGCCGAAGTTTGAGTCTGCGTATTTTTGTTTTTTGCAATTCTTTTAGGAACGACAATGTGCTGAACTCAATCGTCTGCAGCTTGCGGAGATTGAAGATATGAAGCACGATAGGAATTGCCGCTGCAGCAAGTCCGAACAGTACAAAGGGATTAAGAAAAGTCAACGTGTGTCCTTCTTCTATACAATTTCTGTACTAACTTAATCCGAAGATGCGCGAAAAGCAAGAAGATGGGAGAACCTTCATAACTTTCCGAAAGTTCACTCGATTTAAGCTTCAGAGACTTTCGGAAAGTGACAATGCTTTCGGAAGGTTACTAAATATTTCATATCTTGATGACAGGAAAAAAGGAGAACAACATGTTACAAATCGCAATTGAAGCCGCTCTTGAAGCAGGAAAATATCTCAAAAAGAACGTTGGAAGAATTCGCCATATTGAGCGAAAGGCAGGGCAGGAAACCAATCTGGTTACTGAGATTGACAAAAAGGCGGAAGAGACAATCATCGGCAGAATCAAGAAACACTTTCCGAGTCATGACTTTCTTGGTGAAGAGTCAGGATCTGCAGAAATTAAATCTGAATACCGATGGATCATCGATCCATTGGATGGAACGGTAAACTACACTCATGGTCTTCCCACTTTCTGTGTTTCGATAGGACTGGAACACAAAGGAGAGATCGTGCTTGGTGTTGTGTACGATCCTAATCTTGATGAACTCTTTACCGCTGAGAAAGGAAAAGGCGCTCGGTTGAACAAGAAACGTATTCAAGTCTCGAAATCGTCCAAATTGATTGAAAGCCTTGTTGTCACAGGATTCCCTTATACCGTCAACAAAAATCCTGAACCAGATATAACTCATTTCAGGAATTTTGTTATTGAAGCGCAGGGGGTACGGCGGCTCGGTTCGGCGGCACTCGATTTATCGTATGTTGCTTGCGGCCGCTTCGATGGTTTCTGGGAGGGATCGCTCAATCCTTGGGATATGGCGGCAGGTGTGTTATTGGTAACAGAAGCAGGCGGCAAATGGACGGATTATCGCGGATTTCCATCTAGTGTATACAACAAACAAATGCTTGCAACAAATGGTGTTATTCATGAACAGATGGTGGGAGTGTTGAAGAAAGCCGGTAAGTAGATGAGTCTTTGAGCCGTTGAGCAGTTGAGTTGTCAAAAAACGGATTGATAAATTAATAGAATTATTTTTGTTCAATTCCACTTCCTCACACCATTTTTATCAACGATATCAAAAATCATAGGCGTTCGCTCCGATTGTGCAGGTGAAACCTTGAATGCCTTTAATATCCGTCTACGCGCGGCAGCAAGAACATCTTCACGATCAGTATGGAAAATGGCGAGTGAATCGCCGATATCTACACTGTCACCAACTTTCTTTTTTAAAACAATTCCCGCTTTCATATCAACGATATCATCCATTTTTTCCCGGCCGGCACCGAGTGAAATGCTCGTCATGCCAAGTTCAAAGGAATCTATCTCGCCGATAAACCCGCGTTCACCGGATTTGATTTCTATGGCAAACTTCGGAAGAGGATAGCGCTCGAGATTTTCTATCGCGTCAACGTTTCCTCCTTGTGCACGAATGAGGTCGAGCAGTTTGCGATATGCAGAACCATCGGCAATCCTTTTCCTGCATTTCTCAATTCCCTCTTCAATCGACTCAGCTTTCTTTCCGAGATAGACCATTGCACCGGAAAGCACATAGGTCACTTCCATTAAATCTGCTGATGTATCGTTATTCCCGATTGTTCCGCGTAAGCATCCCACTGCCTCGACCACTTCCAGCCAATTGCCGATAGCGACACCGAGCGGTTGATTCATATTGGTTATGAAGCCAATGGTTTCTTTTCCAAATCCATTACCAATGTCGACCAGCGTTTTTGCTAACTCCATCGAGCGCTCATGTGTTTGCATAAATGCGCCGCGTCCGGTTTTGACATCTAATACTAATGCATCGATCCCCTCAGCCAATTTTTTACTCATAATGCTTCCGGCAATAAGCGGGATGCATTCAACAGTCGCCGTTACATCACGGAGAGCGTACATTTTCTTGTCTGCAGGCGCAATTTCTTTCGTCTGTCCGATCATCACGACTCCGACATCATGAATGACACGCTTGTATTCAGAAATCGTCAAATCGGTGCGGAAGCCGGGAATAGATTCTAATTTATCGAGTGTACCGCCTGTGTGCCCGAGGCCGCGACCGGAAATCATTGGGACAGGCACACCGCACGCTGCAACCAATGGTGCGAGAATGAGCGATACTTTATCACCAACGCCACCGGTGGAATGTTTGTCTACTTTGATGCCGGGGATTTCTGAAAGATCAACTACTTCACCGGAGTGCAGCATCAATCGTGTAAAGCTCGATGTTTCTTCCCGGCTCATTCCCTGGAAATAGCATGCCATCAGGAATGCGGACATCTGGTAATCCGGAATTTCACCTTGGACATAACCGGTAATAAGAAAGCGGAATTCTTCTTCGCTGAGCGATCCGCCTTCGCGTTTTTTCCGTATTGACTCAACAATGTTCATAATTGGATTATCGGCTCAAAAGCTCAATGATGGAGGCTTTGCTTCATCTTTCGTTCTGCCAACAATATTCCCACAATCGTTTTACCGTCCACAATTTCTCCCTTTGTAATCATCTCGATTGATTGCGTCAGCGGGAGTGATTCAACGGTAAGGCTTTGCTCGCCATCATCTAGATTTTGTCCGAGCTCGGATTTTTTCAACCCGGTGGCGAGATAGACATGCAGCACTTCGTTGCAGAATCCAGGGGTTGTGTACATCGCAGTCAATTTCACGAACTTTTCTGCACTATACCCAGTCTCTTCCATGAGTTCACGTTTTGCACAGTCCAGAGGATCTTCATTCGGCTCAAGTTTTCCTGCGGGAGCTTCCAGTACGAACTTTTTATGCGGATACCGATATTGTCTCACAAGAAGGACGTTGCCATTGTCAAGCAACGGAATAACAACGCCTCCGCCCGGATGAGAAATTATTTCGCACTTGCGAATATTTCCATCCTGTTCTTCCATATCTTCGATAACAAGATCAAAGATTCGTCCATGGTACAGTCGTTCGGATTTAATCGTTTTTGGCAGAGACATTCGGAATGGGTTTTATTTTAATAATTTCCTCTGCTTCCCGGTTTCACTGCCGTGCTTCCGGATTTGCACATGGGGCACTCCTGCGGCTCGTAAGCCACTGTTTCCATTAACAAAACAGCGAATTGTTTCGTATTAAATTCTACTTTACCGTTGCTTCTATCGACAATACACCCGGTGCCGACAACACTTCCTTTTGCATTATTGACAAGGTCGATTACTTCTTTCGTGGAACCGCCGGTTGTTACAACATCTTCAACAACAAGAACGCGTTCACCCGGGATGATTTCAAATCCGCGGCGCAATTCCATTTTGCCGTCTTTCCGTTCGGCAAAAATAGTGCGGGCGTTTAACATTCGACCGACTTCTGTTCCAACAACGATACCACCGATCGCAGGTGAGAGCACAACTTCGACTTCGTTGTATTCAAAGTGCCGCGCAATTTCTCCGCAGAGGAGGTGGAGATGCTTGGGAAATTGTAGTACGCGGGCACATTGGAAATATTGCGGACTGTGCAAACCTGAAGTGAGTTGAAAATGACCTTCCAGGAGCGCTTTTGTCTCCCTGAAAATGTCGAGGATTTGTTCCTTGGGCAGTTTCATTGGTGTTGTGCTTTGTTTGTGATTGTTGAAAAGATACGAAGAACTCGTATAAGGCGCAATTTACTGAAGGTTGTTTTCTTACAGATACAACGATGAAGGGAGATTATTTCAGAAGGGATTGGATTTCCTTTGCCAATGCAATATCTTTCTTGGTGATTCCACCCTCACTATGTGTAGAAAGTACGAGCAGAACCTTATTCCATCGAATGTCGATATCTGGATGGTGATTTGCGCGCTCCGCGAGTAAAGCAACTGAGTTGACAAAACCCATCGCCCGAACAAAATCTTTGAATTCGAATTTTTTTCTTATCTCGATCCTTCGTTTTACCCAACCCGACAAATGTTTCAGTTCTTGTTGAATTTTTGTGTTATTCAGTCTCGCCATTTGTTCACATCGTCATGGTTGTTGATAATCTCTCATTGAAACCTTAACTTATTAAGTTCTAACACAGTAATCAGGAAAGAAGTTGCGTCAACGGCCACTCATCGCGACAAGATTACAAATATCCTAAACTGCACTTCGTTGTTTGAGATATCTAGAAATGTCACGCGCTATTGAACAAACTCATTCCCAACTTTGCGTGCGCGTTCTGGTTTATCCAGATTAATGCCGATGGATATGCCAATTTCTACTAACAGATTCCAACCCGCACAGAGATAAACATAGGGAGTCAATTCGCCTGCATCAGGTACCTGGATAGTTGTAAGTGGAGTGTTCCGGTTTGCAATGGCTACGACTTTCAGTCCTACACCTTTAACCAGCACTTCCTGGAATTTCTCTATTTCCTCATCAATAGGATCCACGATAAAAACTATGTCGTTTGAATTCATGACCTCTTCAATGCCGTGCACAGCATAAGTGCCTTCGAGATAATCTGATTTCTTTCTGGTGATTTCATTTGTCTTAAGAGTCAATTCTTCAGCCACGCCATCATTATATCCGGCAAAATAAATTGTTGATGCTTTCACTGCGGCCTGGATGATAGCCGGATCGATCGTCATAGTGAGAGCTTGTTCGATCTTGCCTGATAGATCTGCAGAGACAAATTCTTTCCTACTAACGATATGCCAGAGAATGGATTCATAGAAAAGAGCTTGTTCAACGACACTTTTTGTAGCAGGAACGGCTTGCTCCCATCCGCACGTGAGCACAAACGTTTCTTTGCAGGTTTGCTCTAAAAGAGTTCCTTTATTGGCAGAGAGACCGAACCGATTTTCATTTCCAGCAGCGGCCAATTTCTTTGCCAACGTAATAACCTCTTTGGTCCTGCCGGAGTTCGAAGAACAGAACACAGCAAATTTTGAAAGATCGTATTGTGCTGATTGTCGAGAACCATCAGTTGCAATACGAAGATCCATTCCCCATCGAAGAGCTTTTCGGATGGCGTTCTTGGCGGGGAAGATGCGGCTGGATCCTTCACCAGTAAGAAACAGTTTACCAATAGATTTAACCTTTTGTGCAATCTGTTGCGTTTGGTTTGGATTAAAATTCTTTACCACACCAACGGTATCCATCATTTCCTGAACCAGTAAAAATTTGGAATATTTCGCATCCTTCGGATTGATAACTGATCTCTCTTTAATTTTGCTTTTTTATTTTTTCAATATGTTTTTTAAACTCTTCTGCTTCGTTTCGCACTTGTTTAATAAAGCTATTGTCTTCAATAGTACCGATAGCAGCAGTCATCTCTGCCATATTTCGGTACGTGTTCTGTCGGAATGTGTTGTCATAATCCTTTTTCCGGGAGATGTACACTTGATCACGGATGAATTCCTGTATGGTCATCGCTCGATCGAGTGCAGTATTCCATTGTTCTCGTGTCAGATCATCTGTTCCGAGCAAAGCACAGAGGGAAGCAAAAGCATGTTTTTGCTTTTCAAGGGGATACTGTTGCCACAATGTGTTATATCGATCATGAATATCTTTCCATCCGGCAAGCTTTCCTGATCCGATATCCGACCGGATCTGATCTACATCTTTTTCCGGAATCAGTTGTCCGCCAAGGTTTATCCATTTTGTTTGGCGGTTGCCTCTCAATGTCTTGCACATAACTGCAAACGTATTGCTGGGATTGACTTTCAGATAGTCCAGCAGGTTCTTCACAGCGTAATAATGAATCATATCTGCATATGCATGATAAGACTTATGTGCTTTGAGAATGACAATTCTCCGATCTGACTTTTCCATGTTTTCGCCGAGAATGTCTAACTGGACAATTTCTTTTTCTGCTCCGGAAAGGAGTTCTCGACCCATTCGGGTAAGTTCTTTTTCATCGTTCTTGATTGAAGAACTCTGTTGGCGAAGTTTGGCTTTCGCTGTCCAGATTTCTAAGATGTGGCGAGCATGAAACATCTCTTCAACCGTGTCAGGTGCGAGCGAATCAAATTCAATATTCTGGATTTTGTTTCTTCGCTTGTCCCGGTTCTGGAATTTCCATGTATTTCGCGCGAGCGCATACATATTGTACAGCCACCAGAAAGCCGGCAGCACTTCAAGCTCGTCCTTCGCTGCGTTGTTGTTCAGCAAAGAGAACGGCAGCGGGATATCCATCTCTGCCGGATAGTCTGCTTTGGATAGCAACACAAATGATGCGAATCGACAAGAATGCTTGATGCTGGAACACAATCCCGGCCAAAACCCGCGGCCTGCTTGAACCTCATTATCATTGGCTCTGCTGTTGTGATTAGAGCCGATAGTAGCTCCGGCGGCAACGTTGCTCTGTCCTAAAACAACTGAAGCGATTAAAAATGAATTGTTGTGATGTTGTTCGTGCGCTGGAAAAATGAGATTGTTCAGTACTTCACATCCCGAAATTGTGGAATTGTCTCCGAGGAAAGTATGGATCAGCCTGGCTCCGTATTTGAGATTGGAGTTGTTGCCCATGATGAATCGAACTGCTTTGGAACCGTAAAAGATGTGACACCCGTAACCGATAATGCCGTTGACGAGTTCAACTCCTTCTCCAATTTGTGTTGGCTCGGCTTCGGAAGAGTGAATCGTGAGATTCTTGAGCTTGTTAGCACCTTTGATATAACAATGTGAGCCGATTTTCACATCTTTGAGAGTACCGGAGTTCTTAATCACGCATTGATTCTCAACTGTACCATAGAATCCACGGCGGTTATCAAAACTGTTTTGTGTTATGATTAAAAGTTTTTCTTGTAAGACAATATCGTCTCGATACTTTGCCCAGAGGTAGGCATCTGCCGGAATGATGTCATCGAACGGCAACACGCGGCGGCAGCCGGCTTCATTCATGAGTTCAAGCCATACACGGACGTCTTCTGGTTCCCCTTCTTTAATAATGCCGTTTCCAAATTTTGCATAGTTCGTAGTATGCATTTCGGCGATGTTGAGCAGCATGCATTGGTCACCGACGATGTAATGTGCCAGATACTGTACGTGATGAATAGCTACGTTATCTCCAATATCACAGGCGATGATGGTACTGTTCGTGATTCCAACCGGTACCTGCAGATCATGATGTTCGAGAAGTACGTTTTGGATATGTCCAATCCGGACTAGACCGAAAAAAGCAGTGTTCTTGATTCTCTTTGGATCGAATGGGTCTGTGACGAAAATTTCATTCCAGTTGTCGGATGTATTGTTGTTTTGGACAAGCAATTCCACTTCGTCTGTCCGCAGACGGCGCCACCGATTTTGCGGCCACGGAACTTGTGTGTTGCGGTGGCAATACTCGTCTTTGCCGCTTGGAATAAATTCTTTTGGAATGAAATTTCTTCCGATACTATTTGCCGGAAGTATGGATACATTGTCCATATCTTACCTCTTCTATCGATTCAGAATGGTTATTCAAATATACGAAATCCAAAAAAATGTAAGAAGTATTGTCCATCGTCAAACAGATGCGTTCATAATAATTTTCTTGATTTACCGACAAGAATTCCAATCGCTCTTTGAAAAAGAAATGCCGTATGGATTTTTTTTGACTTTAGCTCAAAAATCCTTCAACACGATGCACTTTACCAAGCGTTGTACCGAGAAATCGTTCGCCTATCTCCGCAAACTTATGCGGTACGTCGCTGACGAAAAACTGTAAGTTGGGTTTCATAGTGCTCGTATTTTCTAAATGTAATTCTGTCAGCATGTTCTTCACAATGACAGCGGTGGCTTCTCCGGAATCAATCAGCATGACGTCGTTGTGCAACACCTTATTGATGACTTTCCGCAAGATGGGATAATGCGTGCATCCAAGCACGAGCGTATCAATTTTCTCAAGAGTCAAAGGAAACAAATATTCCTTGGCGATCAATTCAGTCGCCTTATGGTCAGTCCAACCTTCTTCAGCAAGAGGGACAAAAAGCGGACATGGTTGTCCGAATACTTTGATTGCTGGATTGAGCTGGCGAATGGCATTCGTATAGGCGTTACTAAAAATCGTGCCCAATGTTCCAATGACACCAATCCGTTTCTTTTTTGAAGCCTGGACAGCTGCCTCTGCTCCCGGAAGGATCACGCCAACCACCGGTATCTTCGCACGTTTCTGCACAATATCGAGTGCAACTGCAGAAACTGTATTGCATGCGATGACGATAAGTTTGACATCATGTTGAAGCAGGACATCGGTATCTTGCAGTGCATACTCGCGCACGACCTGCGGCGATTTTGGGCCGTAGGGAACGCGCGCGGTGTCGCCAAAGTATACAATGTTTTCATGCGGCAGGTGCTGCATTAATGCACGCACCACAGTCATGCCGCCAATACCGGAATCAAATACACCAATAGGTTGTGTATTATTCATGATCATTTAAGTTATTGTTGATGGTACTAATTCCGATTTAGACAGACTTCGAATGGTTGTGAGAATTTCTTGTTTCGCTTGCTCTCTTCGTTCCGGATTATCAAGTTTTTTTCCGTCGTTATCCAGCAAATAGAACGAATCAACGATACCGTCGACGCGTGTGGAAATCTTTGCGAATGTAATATTGAGTCCAAGTCGCGATATCGTTTCTGTGAGACGATAGAGAAAGCCAAGTGTGTCCGGTGCATAAACATCAATAATAGTGAACTTTGGATGATCCTCAAACTCCACATCGCAACGAACATTCAGATTCATTGGCTGAGTGCGGCGTTTCCATCGCATTCGGTGGCGCTCCATCAACTTTGAAATTTCAACACGGCCTTCTGAAACTTCTTTGATATTGTGAGAGATTCGTTCGCACAGTTCTTCCGAAAGAGGGATATGCGAGACAAATTCCACTACCCGAAATTTGTCTATGACGATACCGTCACGCCGGGTGAATACCTGCGCATCAAAAATGTTTGCATCATTTGCTGTCAGTACACCGCAAAACTTTGAAAGCACACCGGGAGAATCGCGGGAGATAAATGTAACTTCGGTGAAACTGCCGGATTGCTGAAAAAGCACTGTGGCCTGATCGTCTGTACGGATTGCCTGAAGATGTTGAGCAATCTCTTCGGGTTTGAACATTGCAAGGTATGATGTATCCGAAAAGAGTGCAAGATGTGTGTCTACTTCTTCGGGAGGGAATTCTGGAATGAGGCTCCGAAGAATATCGGCACGTGTCGCTTCTGCTTGTTGCATAGAGCGTTCGTGAACCTGCTCGCTTGTCATCCGCTCTTCCAAGATATTCCTGGCTTTTCGATATAGTTCCCAAAGAAGAAGTTCTTTCCATTCTGTCCAGACGTTCTTATTCACTGCTGAAAGATCGGCATAGGTCAATACATATAAATAATCGAGTTGTTCTATGCGTTCGAACATGTGTGCAAAATCGATAATGGTTTGCGGATCGTTGAGGTTGCGGCGGAATGCGATCTGTTCCATGAGAAGATGATGACGGACAAGGAATGAAACGTCATCGATGAGATCGTCGTACATAATACGTTGGAGAAATCGCCGGGCGATCGGTATTCCCTTGATTTCATGCTTTCCAAGGAGGGAAGGCTTTGCTATATCATGAAACAAACATGCAAGATACAATGTATCTCTTCGAGGCAAGGAACGAAATACATTCCCAAAGGAGGAGGAAGACTGTTCGAGTGCTTCAGCATTGGCGAGAACAATCAATGTGTGTTCATCGGCAGTATAAAAATGGTATTGGTTATGCTGGAAGAATGATACCATTGGTTTCCATTCCGGTATCCATCGTTCAAGTAATCCAAGATCATTCATTTTATGAAGTGCATTGGCTACACCATTCGGCCGGTGGAGAAGAAGCCGGAAGAGATTTGTTTCTGTTTGCGTCTTCAAAGGTCTCAAGGAATGCAAGCGCCTATGAATGGCATCTTCTAATGCGTAAGAAAATTCCATACGCCGTTCGCTTCTCAGTAAAAACGCGTTGAGGAGAATTTCATTGGTGATATGTATGCTGCGTTTTGCACAATGAATGCGTCCATCACGAAGAATAAATGTGCTGCCGATCTTGGTTGTTTTTGTCTTTGAGGCTTCCGCAGGCCAACGGTGGTTTGCCCAATCAAGGATCCGTGAGCAGAAGAGAGCTACTGTCTTCGATGCAATATAATAGTCCTGCATAAAACGATCAACTTGCGTTCTTTTCGACTTCGCCCGATAACGCAGATGCGAAGCAATGCGCGGCTGAAGACCAAATTCAAGCGTATCGTGGAGCGCTTTGGATTGGAGATGCATCTCGTTGCGTACCCGGAGAAGAGTATCAAAGGCAATTCGTGACTCTGTGAGAAATGATGAAGTGAATTGTTGCTTGACAAGCGGTGACTTGAGAAGATGAAGAATCGCCGTTTCTGTTGAACGAAGAGTTTTGGGAAGTGGGATCGCACCTGTTCCTCGCATCATCCAAAGTGCAGAATGAATATCTCGTAAACCTCCAGCGCTATTTTTGATATTCGGTTCCAGTAATTTTGAAGAACTCCCATATTTCTTATGGCGAGCGTGCTGCATCTCCGATACCCTGTGTACAAAAGCGACCCGATCTTCTTCTCGGATTTTTTGTTTCAATGCAGTCTGGAATTTTGTGAATGTTTCTTGATCACCGCAAACATAGCGTGCTTCGATGAGTGACATCCATGACTCAATATCTTCTCCCGCTAGCGTGACACATTCATGCGTCGTGCGAAAACTGTGACCGACATCGAGGCCAATGTCCAAAAGCTGATGCAGAAATTCCTGTACAATGGGCGTGGTATAATCTCGGAAGCGTTCCTCGGCGATAAGAAACATCACATCGGTATCAGAGAAAAAACATAATTCTTTTCTGCCGTATCCTCCCAAAGCAACAACTGTCAAATGCCCAGAAATATTTTCGAGTTGTTGATAGATCGTTTGGAGAAGTGTATCAAGTCGTTGTGTGAGCGCAAGCGCAACTTGAATTCCTCCGGCGCCGGCGCGGTGCAGTTGAAGAATATCCTGAGTCCTTTTTTCGTGTTTTTTTTTAAGGTGCTGCAGTATCATCATAGATTCAATATAATCAATGGTGAAGAATGGTCAAAACATGAATCCCGTCGTTGCATAGAATGCGATCTTATCTTCCGAACGTGCGAGAGAGAAATTAGCGATATATTCAGGCTTGATAATGGAGAACCATAGTCCGCCGCCGATGACATTGTGCCAACGATTGGAGTGTTCGCCAGTGAGGAATACACGGCCGGTTTCTGCAAATGTAGAAATACCTGACCATAATGGAACGATAAAGGGAATCCGAGTTACTGATGCACGGATTTCTACACTGCCAAAAATAGAGGCATCTCCGGAAAAACGTTGGCGCTCGAATCCTGGAAGTGATTCGTTCCCACCGAGAAATGCTGATTCAAAAAAAGGATGCTCCCCCCATAGTTTTTCACCGACAGCTCGAAACGCGACGGTTACAGATGGAATTTCTTTCATGGTATAGTATGTTCGTACTTCGCTTTGTAACATGTAAAACGAGTGTTCATTATCTAGAAGACTAGGAACGAATGAGGTTTCCACGAACAGGTACATTCCTTTTGTTGGCAGCTCCCTACTATTTCGAGTATCTGTTTGAATGTGAGCATTTAAATTGAGGAAGGTGAGACTTCTATTATAGAGAGGGAGCTTCAAGGAGTCTAATAAGGTACCATGCTGTGGATTATTATCAATGAGTTTCAGAGTACTGCCGATTTGTGTGGTGACATAAGGCATAAGTGTAAAATCAAGTGCACCATGGAGAAAAAACTGCCGTTGGTCGACTTTATAGAAACCTGCATTATCGAGCGATTGATTATAATGGGTCTCGTTTCCGGGGCCAAAGAAATTTGAGAAATCGAGCTGAGATGCATGGAGTTGGAGAAATGTGCGGATGCCACGGAACCAATCTCGGAATTCTCCAGCGGCGTCAAGTCGGTACCGATTGGTACGGGTTGCCAATCCGGCGCGTACACTCATTTGTTGTGCATAAGGATCCATATGATATTCATATCGTGTATACACCGGCCCACCGCCTATAAAGAGGCCGTCGTCCGGATTGATATCGAACCACGGACTGAAACTCCATTCGCTGCCCCAGTCGCGATATGAAAGGCGCATCGGTTTGTTTTGTTCACCTGAAACGTTGCTTGCTTGATCATGAATAATTTGAATGTCGCTGTGTGACGTTATGCGAAATTCCGGATCGCTCGTATAGTAGATCGTTCCACGCGGCGAAAGTGGATTCAAAGAGGCAAATATATTTCTATTCTTGGTCTTATCTATAAGTTCATTTTTTCCGTCGCCGCCATCAATAATGATTTTGATGGTACTGCTTTCTTCGCCTTCCAGAGTGATGATGTCATCGCCGCCAAGGAGCAGGATTCGAATTTCTTCCGTGTAGTCATCATGAAATACTCTTTGAAAGAGTTGTGTTCGCGTTGTATCCTCGCGATCGAATATTGTTACAGATACGATGTGTCGTCCTATCCGGTGTATCTCTGCGCGTTCTGCTTTGTTGCTGCCATGCAACTCCACGTTTGCCGACAACAGCTTATAAAATTCCTCAGCAGCTTTCGGCAATTGTGCTCGTCGCGATTGAAGAAGATGGAAAAGCTTTGTCCCTTCTTTTTCAAAAATTGAAATAGGAAGTTGTCTAAGAGCCTGCAAGAGAACTGAATCAGATATCTGGAATTGAATCCAGAGTGCCAGCGAGTCCCATGTTTGCTTGGTAAAAGAGACCAGAAGCCTTCTATCAAGAGATCGTCCTGTGAGCGTGAGATTGTCGATGCCGGAAATATTCTCACCGCAATGTTCTAATTGTGGAAGAGCCATATCTGCGATAGTGGGAAGGATACCGTTCAGCCGGATAAAAGCCCGCTGATGATTGAGTGGTACAGGTTTCCAGATAGTGCGTCCATCCTTATAAACACTGACCCATTGCCATTGATTTGCCGAACGCTCCCAGTCACCGAGGAGAATGTCAATGAAGCGGGCTTTCAAATATTGGAGTTCATCAACGCAGGTATGATTGTTCTCTTCCAGCGAATCCAGCATTTGTAGAGTGCCGACAAATTTATATGAAATAGAATCATATTCATTGAAAGGAATATTACGCCATGGTTCTTCAAGAATTCCAAGGCGAGTGTTCACCTGCAAACTCTCTTTCTCAAAATGCCCCTTTTCGGAAAGTGCAGCGAGTTGATTTTCTCGATAAGGAAGATTAACGGCACGGAGAATTGGAACGACTATGATTGATGCAAACGGATTCAATGCACTGATTTGATCGATCACAATATTTTTCGGCAGCAACTCTGCAAGTTCGATAGGGAGTGATAGAATAGAATCTTGATCGAACGGAGTGAAAGAATATGCTTTGCCGATGGAATCATCCGTATAAAGAATCCTTACATTTACCGGCGTTGCCCAGACATCACGCCAGAACGAGCCGAAAAGAAATCGATGAAGTCCGCTTGCTTGGAGATTTGGATTGGCGGCAAGAGTTATACTGTCGCTTGTGGAAAAAGAAATATGGGTTTGTGCAGTTGCACTTTGTAAAGTAAAGAACACCAGAATTGGAAAGATAGCTTTCAATCTGAGCATCAACATACTTTAGGTTGTGACTGGTTTCTTTAGTGCAATAATTTCTGCTGCGCGGGCAAGGGCTTCATCGAGACTGCCGATGAGATTGTCTTCGCCAATCGTATCAACAAACTGCGACCGCTGCATTGCGAACAGCGGCTGTGCATGCACACCGACGAGCAGAAGGGCGGTCTTTCCTTTCCGAAGACGTTTCAATAAATCTTCCAATGCCTGAAGTCCCGTTGCATCGATCGTGATGACGTTGCGCATTTCAAGGATGAGCACTTTCGGCGCTTTCTCAATGCGCTGGACAGCATCGCGGAATTGTTCAATGGCACCAAAGAAGAGCGAACCGCTAATAGAAAACACTTCAACACCGGCAGGTACATTCCGTCGTGCTAATGTCGGTTCTTCTTCTTCCTTTTCTTCGTCCTTCAAATCTTTTGTGATAAGGCCGATTTGTGTTGCATTCGACATGCGCTGCAGGAAGAGGAATGCCGCAAATACAACTCCGACTTGAATAGCAACGGTCAGATCGATGAACACAGTAAGCAAAAATGTTGATACCAAGACGACAACGTCACCTCGCGGCCCGCGAAGGAGTTTCACAAATGAATGCCACTCACTCATCGTGTAGGCGACATAGATGAGAATAGCGGCAAGCACCGACATGGGAATGAGCGCTGCCCATTTGCCTGCAACAAGAAGAATGAGTAAAAGTACGAGAGAATGAATGATTGCTGAAACCGGTGTGCGGCCGCCGTTTCGTATATTTGTCGCGGTGCGCGCGATGGCGCCTGTTGCTGGAATACCGCCGAATATTGGCGATAGAATATTGCCGATGCCTTGCGCTATCAATTCCATATTGGAACGGTGACGCGTGCCAAGCATTCCATCAGCAACGACAGCAGAGAGGAGCGATTCCAAAGCGGCAAGTAACGCGATCGTAATGGCGGGCGAAAACATTTTAGTAGCTAACTTCCAGCTTATCTGTGGAATGTGCGGTGAAGGAAAATGACTCGGCATACCGCCGAACTGCGATCCGATTGTTTCAACAGGCAGACGAAAGATAGCTACTACCGTTGTGGCAATCAGTAATGCTATGAGTGAACCAGGAATGCGTTTTGTTACACGCGGCCAAAGTATAATAATAATAAGCGAACCTAATCCGACAAGGAGACTCGGCAAGTGAACTGTAGCGATGCTTTCTCCGTATGCCATCCATTTATCTATGAACTCAGCTGGCACATCGTCCATCTGCAAGCCAAAGAAATCACGCATTTGTGAGGAGAAAATAATGAGCGCGATTCCGCTGGTGAATCCGACAACAACAGGATAGGGAATAAATTTTAGGAATACACCCGCGCGCGCGATACCCATCACTACAAGCATTACTCCAGCAAGGAAGGTTGCGATCATCAAGCCACTGTAGCCGTACTGATGTACGATACCATAGATGATTACGATAAAAGCTCCGGTTGGACCGCTTACTTGTGCACGGCTTCCGCCGAATATGGCAATAAAAAATCCAGCAATGATGGCAGTGTAAAGGCCTTGCTCGGGTTTCACACCAGATGCGATGGCAAATGCAATCGCCAGCGGCAGCGCAACAATGCCAACAATGACACCTGCCGTCAGATCGGAGGTGAAATCTTTTAGAGAATACCCTTTACGGAGAATGGAAAAAAGTTTTGGTTCAAGACGCTTATTCATAATAGTAACTTCGCAAATTTTTTAAAGATCGATGTATCAAAGATAAAATAACAGTTTTGTTTGTTGTTCAACACTTCATAAAAATACGGAATTCTTTCGGTTTAATCAGTAGACGAAAGATGAAAAGGTTTTCATTTCCTGAAGGCAACTATTCCAAAAAATCACTAAGTTATTAAAGTATATGAGTTGATGAGCCTATGAGCAGATGAGTATAAGAGAAGTTGAGTATATGAGACAAAGAATTATGTATTCAGGCGCTGTTGTTAGTTCTTTGTAACCGGAGTATTACTATGCCGATCAAACCTTTTAAGAATGAGCCGCCGACCGATTTTTCCAAACCGGTTAATCGGAAAGCGATGGAAAAAGCATTAGCCAAAGTTAAGGCGATGCTGGGTAAAGAATATCCGCTTGTTATCGGCGGAGAAGAAATTTTCACAGATGATAAACTGAAATCCATCAACCCCTCGCGGCCGGGCGAAATAGTTGGAGTATTCTCGAAGGCAAATCCGGAATTGGCAAATAAAGCAATCGAGACCGCGGTTGCCAAGTTCGATGATTGGAAATGGATTGATCCGAAGAAACGCGCCGAATATTTATTCAAAGCTGCGAAGCTGATGCGTCAAAGAAAGCATGAGTTTAGTGCGGTAATGATCTATGAAGTTGGCAAGACCTGGCCCGAAGCAGATGCAGATACAGCCGAGGCGATCGACTTTCTCGAGTTTTATGCGCGCGAAATGCTCCGCTTTGCCGCAAAGCAGCCGATTACAAAATATGCGGGTGAAAAGAATGAATTGTGGTATATCCCGCTCGGTGTCGGGGTTGTTGTGCCGCCGTGGAATTTTGCACTGGCGATTCTTACCGGCATGACTTCTGCCGCTGTCGTCACGGGCAATACTGTGGTGTTGAAACCCTCCAGTGATTCCCCATTGACCGGCTGGATGTTTTTTAATCTGATGCGTGAGGTCGGTTTGCCGGCGGGTGTGATCAACTTTGTTACCGGTTCCGGTGCATCGGTCGGTGATGTTCTGGTTGGGCATCCGAAGACGCGTTTTGTGTCTTTCACCGGATCGAAGGAAGTCGGCATACACATTAATGAACTGGCAGCGAAAGTGCAGCCCGGACAAAAATGGCTGAAGCGTGTAATTATTGAAATGGGCGGGAAAGATTCCATCGTGATCGATGATCAAACGGATCTCGATGCAGCGGCGCAAGCGGCGATGGTGTCTGCGTTCGGTTTTCAAGGGCAGAAATGTTCTGCGGCTTCGCGCCTCATCGTGGTAGAAAAAGTGTACGACAAATTTCTCGAAATTCTGAAAACCAAGGTGGACAAGCTTACAATTGGTAAATCAGATAACCCGGCAAACTATATGGGTCCGGTTATTAATAAGAGTTCGGAAGAGAAAATTCTTTCTTATATTAAGAAAGGGATACAAGAAGGCGGTTATTTGATTTGTGGCGGGGCCAAAGCGGCGGGAGAAGGATATTTCATACAGCCGACCGTGATTGCTGTGGTCAATCCGATGGCGACGATTGCACAGGAAGAAATTTTCGGACCGGTGCTTGCCGTTATCAAAGCGAAAGATTTCGATCACGCACTTGAGATAGCAAACAATACCGAGTTTGGACTTACCGGCGGTGTGTGGACAAGGAACAGAAAGAAAATTGGTAAAGCGAAGAAAGTGTTCCACGTTGGAAATTTCTATGTGAATCGTAAGATCACCGGAGCGCTCGTTGGTGTGCATCCGTTTGGCGGATTTAATATGTCCGGCACAGATTCAAAAGCAGGTGGAAGAGATTATTTACTCCTCTTTATGCAGGCAAAAGCGTTGTCGGAGAAAGTCAAGTGAGATTGAGAGATTTTGAGATGGGCGATTTGATGATTTTCAAATCGAAAATCTACAACCGGAAAATATAAATGTCTGAATTAATCAATTGCCATTACTGTGGAGATGAGGTTACAGTTGACAGCGATTTCTGTCCTCATTGCGGTGTGTTGTTTGCCGAAGCTGGAGAAGTTTTTTGTGATGAACATTTGCAGGAATCAGCGATAGGTGTGTGTATTATCTGTCGAAAAGTATGCTGTGAAGATTGTGGAGTGAAAGTTGCCGGGCGCACTTTTTGCCAGGCACATCGCAAAGCAAAAGTGCAGGAGGATTGGGCTGAAGTATTTCGGTCCACTGAAGTTGCAGATGCAGAATTGGTAAAATCCCTGCTGGAATCGACCGGCCATAAAGTTCTCTGTCAAAATTTTAACTCGATCGGTTTTGTATGGGATGGCGGCGGTGATTCGCCAATCTCACGCAGCAATATTAATAAACCTGCAAAAGTATTTGTACCGATTCCGGAATATCTCCAAGCCATGGAAGTTATATATGATTGGCGCTCATCGCAGGCAGTGATACAGTTTGACGAAACGGGAATGTAGTTCATACGAAGAGACGGAGTCTTTTATGAAGATTCACGAATATCAGGGAAAAGAGATTCTTAAAAAATATGGTGTTGCCGTACCAAAAGGAGAAGTTGCCTTCACCATTGATGAAGCAGTGAAGATTGCAGAAAAAATCGGCGGCAGCATGTGGGTTGTGAAAGCGCAGATTCATGCCGGCGGCCGCGGCAAGGGCGGCGGTGTGAAGCTTGCACGAAGTTTCGAAGAAGTCCGTGAGCGAGCGGGAGAAATTCTCGGGATGCGACTCATTACGCATCAAACTGGTCCAGAAGGGCGTATCGTCCGACGGATTCTTGTTGAACAGGGGATGAATATCGCTCGTGAGTTGTATGTCGGTATTACACTTGATCGTCAACGTGCACAAAACGTTGTGATGGTTTCCACGGAAGGCGGAATGGAGATCGAGAAAGTTGCCGCGGAGGCTCCGGAGAAGATATTAAAAGAAGCAGTCGATCCAACTGTTGGACTTCAGCAATTTCAAGCGCGTTCTCTATGTATTCGCCTCGGCTTGACAGCCGATGCACTAAAGAACGGCGTAAAATTTCTCATGGCGCTGTACAAAGCATACGAAGCTTCCGATGCATCGCTGGCGGAAATCAATCCGCTTGTGATTACACAGGAAGGGCATGTCATTGCGCTTGATACAAAAATTAACTTTGATGATAATGCTCTCTTCCGTCATCCGGACTATGAGAATTTAAGAGATATCGATGAGGAAGACCCCCTGGAGGTCGAAGCATCAGCTTCAAATCTTAATTATATTAAACTCGACGGGAATGTAGGCTGTATGGTGAACGGTGCCGGACTTGCGATGGCGACGATGGATATTATCAAGCTCGCAGGCGGGATGCCGGCAAACTTTCTCGATGTCGGCGGCGGGGCAAATGCGCAAACCGTAGAAGCGGGATTCAAGATCATCCTCAAAGATGAAAATGTGAAAGCGATTCTCATTAACATATTCGGCGGGATTGTACGATGCGATCGTGTTGCAACCGGTGTGGTTGAAGCGGCAAAGAAAATTGATGTGCAGATTCCGATTGTTATTCGTCTTGCCGGAACGAACGCAGAACTCGCTGCAGAGATTCTGCAAAACTCCGGATTGAAATTCTTGGTTGCACACAACTTAAAAGAAGCGGCTCAGAAAGTAACACGTGCAATTACTGCATAAGTTTTTTCATTAACTGTTTTTCCTTTATCTCATTGACTCAAATACTCATTATCTCATAGACTTTTTTATGCTCTGGAATGAAAATTACGAACCGGTCATCGGCCTTGAAGTCCACGCACAACTCTTAACCAAGTCGAAGACATTCTGCAGCTGCTCAACGAAATTTGGGAACGAGCCGAACTCGAATGTGTGCCCAATCTGCCTTGGAATGCCGGGAGTGCTGCCGGTGATGAACAAGAATCATGTGGAATATATTATGAGGATGGGATTGGCGACGAATTGCACGATCGCGCCAAAATCTATCTTTGCACGGAAGAATTATTTCTACCCCGATCTTCCGAAGGGCTACCAGATTTCACAGTACGAAGAGCCCATCTGCATCAACGGCTGGCTGGATGTTGAACTGAAGGATGGCTCAACCAGGCGTCTCGGAATCACACGCATCCATATGGAAGAAGATGCTGGCAAGTCGATACACGATCAGGATATCGACACGCTCGTGGATGTGAACCGCTGCGGAGTTCCGCTCATTGAAATTGTGAGTGAGCCGGACATGCGCTCACCGCACGAAGCATATCAGTACCTCTATAAAATTCGCCAGCTTGTGACCTATCTCGGCATCTGCGACGGCAATATGGAAGAGGGAAGTTTACGGTGCGATGCTAACGTTTCGGTGCGAAAAAAAGGAGAAGTAAAGCTTGGAACAAAAAGGGAAGTGAAAAATCTGAACTCGTTCCGGTTTGTCGAAAAAGCATTGGAGTATGAAATCGAGAAACAAATAGAAGCTTTAGAAAGCGGCGAAACGATTGTCCAACAGACATTATTATGGGACTCCGGTAAAGGGATTTGTATTCCGATGCGTTCGAAAGAAGAAGCGCACGATTACCGCTATTTTCCCGATCCCGATCTCGTTCCGGTATTGGTTAGTCAGGAATGGATCGACTCCGTGAAAGCAACGCTGCCTGAGCTTCCGACGGAACGCCGTGATCGTTATGTCAGTGAATTTAAATTGCCGAAGTACGATGCCGACATCCTTACTGCCGAACATGAACTAGCGGATTATTTTGAAGGCGTTATTACTTGTCTCAGCAAAAAAAATGAAGAAACGTACAAGCTCGCAAGCAATTGGACAATGGTGGATGTTTTGCGGGTCGTGAATGATCAGCATATCTCGGTTTCCGATTTTCCAGTTTCACCCAAGAATTTATCCGAGATGATCGATTTGATTATAGATGGAACAATCAGCGGCAAGATTGCCAAAGATGTCTTTGAGGAAATGTTGAAAACGCAGGATTCGCCCAAATCGATTGTGGAAAAGAAAGGTCTCATGCAGGTGAGCGATGAATCTGCAATTGAAAAAGTGATCGATGAAATTCTTGCGAGCAATCAGGTGCAAGTAGAACAGTATAAAAGCGGAAAGCAACAGGTCTTTGGATTTTTTGTCGGTGCGACAATGAAAACGATGAAGGGGAAAGCGAATCCGAAGGTGGTGAATGAGTTATTGAAGAGGAAACTGAGCAGCTAAGCCAATGAGCAGATGAGCATGTGAGCCGATAAGATAAGGGAGGCAGTCTTGGAAAAGTTTTCCAAAGGGTGAACTTTTTGGTCTGATCTCTCAGTTCCGTCGGGCATCGGATTCTATTCTTCTCAACATTGCAGAAGGTGCAGGGAATAGTTCAAAAAAGGAATTTGCACGGTTCTTAGATTTTTCTATCCGCTCGGGTTTTGAATGCATCGGCTGTTTGGACATCGCCGTCGCAAATGATTATATGGAAAAAGAAAATTACGAGAGACTCTTATCCGATGTTAATGAAATTATTGCTATGCTTTACGGTTTAAAAAAATCTTTATTAAAAACTAACTCAATTGCTTAACTGCTCAAGGGCTCATAGGCTCACTGGCTCATAGGCTTTCAT
This sequence comes from Bacteroidota bacterium, assembly GCA_050013655.1. Lineage (GTDB taxonomy): Bacteria > Bacteroidota > Ignavibacteria > UBA10030 > UBA10030 > Fen-1298. Next base: position 49,337 of record JBEKEV010000005.1, read on the forward strand.
ACTCATAGACTTACATAAAGGATAACAATGCGTACCAAAATCATCGCCGGTAACTGGAAAATGAACAAAGACCTCAACGGGTCAGCAGACCTCATCAATGGTCTCAAATCGAAACTTGCAACATTGCCGAATGGCGTGAAGGCCATCGTCTGTCCGCCATGTATATCTCTTGCACTTGCAAAGGAACTGCTCAAGGGATCGCCCATAGAACTCGGCGCACAGAATATGTATTTTGAAGACGAAGGCGCTTTTACAGGAGAGGTTTCGGCAAAAATGCTCAAATCGGTCGGATGCAAATATGTCATCCTTGGCCATTCTGAACGCCGTCAGTACTTTAAAGAATCGGACGAGTTCATCAATACAAAAGCAAAGAAAGCTCTTGCATCGGGATTGATTCCGATTATTTGTGTTGGTGAAACGCTGCAGGAACGCGAAAAGAATATCACGAATCTTGTTGTAACAACTCAAGTCACCGGATGTTTAAAAGGCATTCCTGCTTCCGATATCGAAAATTCGATTATTGCGTACGAACCTGTCTGGGCAATTGGTACCGGCAAAGTCGCGACCCCTCAGCAAGCGCAGGATGTGCATAAACTCATCCGCGGACTTCTTGCTCGATTATACAGTTCTGCGACGGCAGAGAAAGTTGTCATTCAGTACGGCGGCAGCGTGAAACCGGACAATGCAAAGGAACTTTTACATCAGCCAGATATTGACGGCGCTCTCGTCGGCGGCGCTTGTCTGAAAGCGGATTCGTTTGCAGCGATTGTGCAAGCGGCGGCTTAAGGGAAATTATTAATCTAAATCTATCAAGGGATCTTAGTCGTTCATCGATCATCTTGATTTGAGAAGAACATGAACGAACTCAATGATCTTATTACCCTTATAAAGTCACGCACTCCAATCATTGTTGTTGAGACGGAGGATGAAGTTCGTACGTATGAATTAATCCGCTATGCAACACAACATCTCAAACAGAGTTTTTACAGATGGAGTGTGACTGATGGACTGACCATGGCGAATAACGTCCAACAAACCGATAGAGGATATCAAGAGCCGATGGAATTGCTGCGCTACATCTGGAGTTTGAAATATCCGGGAGTATTCGTTCTGTTGGATTTCCATCCTTTTATCAACGACCCAAAAAATATTCGAATGATCAAAGAGATTGCGTTACGTACGGATCAATCTCAACAGATCATCGTTTTTCTGAGCGTGAAATTCGACCTGCCCGGTGAATTGAATACCTTTGCTGCACGTTTTGAGCTGGAGCCTCCAACGAGAGAGATTATTGAGAAGATCATTTGCTCGCAGGTGAAGAATTGGTCCATTCAGAATGGGGGACAGAATCCGAATCTGACGAATGATGAAATTCATAAAATGTCGCGCGTCCTATTTGGCCTATCGACAACGGAAGTCAAGAAGGCAGTGAACCAAACGTTGAGGGAAACCAGCGCTCAAGATCACATCTTGGGAATTGGTAAGCTCAAGTATGACATCCTCAAACAAAGCAGCGTACTTGCCTATGAATGTGAAACATCGAATTTGTCGCAGGTTGGCGGATTTAAAACCCTCAAAGAGTGGCTGCAGAAACGGCAAATGATATTCCTCGGTGAAAAAAATATGCCCGGCCTTGACGCTCCGAAAGGCATTCTTCTTTTAGGCGTGCAGGGCGGAGGGAAAAGCCTTGCTGCGAAAGCTGTTGCGGGTACGTGGGGAGTACCGCTGTTGCGGCTCGATCTCGGCGCACTCTATGATAAATATATAGGCGAGACCGAACGGAAGACGAGGGATTCGTTGAAAACGGCTGAACGGATGTCGCCGTGCGTGCTCTGGATCGATGAAATTGAAAAAGGAATCTCCATCGGCGGCGAGAATGACGGCGGAGTATCCCAGCGCGTGCTGGCCACCTTGTTGACGTGGATGGCTGAAAAAAAAGAGCCGGTGTTCGTGGTAGCGACTGCGAATAACGTGCAAAACCTTCCGCCCGAACTGATGCGCAAAGGAAGGTTCGATGAAGTTTTTTTTGTCGACCTTCCCGATGAAAAAATGCGCAAGGAGATTTTTTCTATCCATCTTAAAAAGAGAGGATTTAATCCTGCTCTGTTTGATCTGGACAGCCTCTCTCAGGTATCCGATGGATTTTCGGGAGCAGAAATCGAACAGGCAATTGTGTCCGGCCTTTATTCGATGGCAAGCGGGTCTGGAATTCTAACGAACGATATTCTTATAACCGAATTGAAGGCAACCCGGCCGTTGTCTGTCCTCATGGCGGAACAAGTTGAGGCATTGCGCGACTGGGCAAAAGAGAGAACGGTTTCTGCAAATTAATTTATTCCCGCAATAAGACGTTTTCGGCTACTTTCCTGTTTAGCATATGGTTAGTGATGTCAGGAATTTCTTCCTGACGTTCAACAGTATCAGTCAGGACGTAAGTCCTGACCGCACTAAACTGAGACAGTGCCTTTCTCGGCGCTGCCTTTTGTTTTTCTATACTATTCCGTAGATTAAACCACAGATAATCTATTTCACAACTTCTCTAGGTGCTTCGATGATACATCGCATCATGTTTCACCTCACGTGCTTGTTGTGTATGTTCTCGATTGCGTTTGCGCAAGAAGCGCGTCTTCTCCGGTTCCCGGCAATTCATGGAAATCAGATCGTCTTTACGTATGCCGGAGACCTCTACACGGTTCCCTCCTCCGGCGGTGTTGCCCGCAAGTTGACAACCGATATCGGATTCGAAATGTTCGCACATTTCTCGCCTGATGGAAAACAAATTGCATTTACCGGACAGTACGACGGCAATACCGAAGTCTACCTGATGCCGGCGGAAGGCGGTGTGCCGAAACGGTTGACATTTACAGCGACTATCGACCGCGACGATGTTTCCGACCGGATGGGACCGAACAATATTGTCATGGGCTGGAAGGACGGAACACACATCGTTTTTCGTTCGCGTCGGATTGAATTTAATGCTTTCAAGGGGCAGCTCTATCTTGCATCTGTTGACGGCGGCATTCCTGAACAATTGCCGCTTCCGCGCGGAGGATTTTGTTCCTATTCTCCTGATGGAAAAAAAATTGCATATAACCGTGTCTTCCGCGAATTCCGCACATGGAAACGGTACCGCGGCGGCCAAGCCGACGATGTGTGGATCTACGATTTTGAAACCAGGCAAACCACCAACATCACGAATAACCCGGCACAAGATATTTTCCCGATGTGGAGCGGGAATACAGTCTACTATATCTCTGATCGGGATGAAAATAAAAGAATGAATCTTTACTCCTACGATCTGAACACCAAGGAGACAAAGAAGGTTACGAACTTCAGCGACTATGATATCAAGTTTCCTTCGCTTGGCGATAGTGCGATTGTGTTTGAGAACGGCGGCTTCATCTATACATATGATTTTACCAGTGGAAAAACCGAGAAGGTTACAATTTCTATCAATGACGATTTTGATGGCGGACGGAGCGTTCTCGCGGATGTGAGTAAGAATATCACGAATTACGAGATTGCACCCGATGGCAACCGGGCGTTGTTTGGCGCGCGCGGCGATATCTTCACTGTGCCGCTCAAGTACGGAAATGTTCGCAACCTGACGAAGACTCCAGGCGTTCACGAACGCAATTCCAAGTGGTCGCCGGATGGAAAGTCGATCGCCTATATTTCCGATGCGACCGGCGAGGACGAAATCTATGTTATGCCTCAGGATGGAAACGGGACACCGGCCCAGCTTACCGCAAAAGGAGATGTCTATAAGTATGCAATCGCGTGGTCTCCCGATTCCAAAAAGATTTTGTGGGCAGACAAACAACAACGGCTGCTGTATGTCGACGTGGAATCGAAAAAGGTAACTCTCGTGATGCAATCGCGTGTGTGGGAGTTTACTGACTATTCGTGGTCGCCCGATAGCAAATGGATCGCGTTTGCCAAGCCGGAAGAAGAAACGATGACGAAGATGTGCTTATATTCCCTTGAGACTCGACAGGTCATTGAAGTGACCGACGGCTGGTTTTCGTCGTATGCGCCGACCTTCAGCTCGGATGGCAAGTACCTCTTCATAATATCCAACCGAACATTTAATCCATTGTTCAGCCAGACCGAATGGAACCATGCGTACTTCGACATGGCGAAGATTTATCTCATAACACTCTCGAAGGAAACAAAGTCGCCGTTCGAGCCGAAGAGCGACGAAGTGAAGACGAAGGATGAAAAGTCCGGCAAGTCGGAAGATAAATCTGATAAGAAGAAAGATGAAAAAAAGGACGAGAAGAAAGAGGTAGTCGTCAAGGTAGATACGGATGGAATTCAGGAGCGCATAACAGTCCTGCCTATAACTGCCTCGCGATATCGAAATGTCCAATCAGTCGGAGAAAAAGTGTATTACGTCCGCAGCGGGATAAAAGATGAGAAGTCAAAATTATTCCTCTATGACCTGGAGAAACAAAAAGAGACAGAACTTGGCGAGGCGAATGGGTTTGAAATTTCTGCCGACGGGAAGAAAATGCTTATTGGACAGGACAGTTCTTACGCAATCATTGATATCCCGACAGCGAAGATTGAGATCAAGGACAAACTGGATCTCTCCGATATGAAAGTCAAACTTGACCACCACGCCGAATGGACACAAATCTACAACGAATGCTGGCGGCAGATGCGCGATTTCTTCTTTGCTCCTACGATGCACGGTGTCGATTGGCAGGGAATAAAGAAAAAGTACGAAGTGCTGCTGCCCTTTGTCAATCATCGTGCCGACCTTACGTATATCATCGGGGAAATGATCGGTGAAATTAATTCCGGACACACCTATGTGGGTGGCGGGGATAAGCCAAAAGTAGAACGCATTCAGACAGGATTGCTTGGTGCAAAAATCGAGCGTGATGCGAAATCGGGATACTACCGTATCGCCAAAATCCTCAAAGGGCAGAACTGGGATCGGGAAGTCCGTTCGCCATTGACGGAGATCGGAGTGAATGCAAAGGAGGGCGATTATATCCTTGCCGTAGACGGCAAGCCGGCCAACCAGATGATAGATATCTATGAGGCGCTCGTCAATACGGTTGGCAAGCAGGTAAAACTGAAACTCAATGCCGAGCCAAAAGAAGCCGGTGCCCACGAGACGACCGTGATTCCGACCGGTGATGAACAGCAGCTCTATTATTATAATTGGGTGCAGGCAAATATAGCGAAAGTCTCCAGGGCAACCAATGGGAAGATTGGGTATATGCACGTGCCGGATATGGGAGTGCCGGGCCTGAACGAATTTGTAAAGTACTACTATCCGCAGCTGCGTAAGGAAGGGCTCATCATCGATTGCCGCGGCAACGGCGGCGGTGATGTGTCGCAGCAAATCATCGAGCGCTTGCGGCGTGAAATCGCGATGATCGATATTGCGCGCAACGGATCTCCAACAATTGACCCGGACGGAACGGTGCTCGGTCCCAAAGTGCTGCTCATCGATGAATTCTCCGCATCCGACGGCGATATCGTCGCGTACCGGTTCCGGCAGGCAAAGCTGGGTAAGATTATCGGCAAACGGTCGTGGGGCGGAGTTGTAGGAATTCGCGAGTCGCTGCCGCTCCTTGACGGCGGTTTCCTCTACAGACCGGAGTTCTCCTGCTACGATATCGAGGGAAAGGAGTGGATTATAGAAGGCCACGGTGTTGATCCGGATATCGTCGTAGATAACGACCCGGCAAAAGAATTTGCCGGCGAAGACGAACAACTGAACAGAGCGATCCAGCAGGCGTTGGATGAAATGAAAACGAAGCCGGCAAAGCTCGCTCCACCGCCTCCATATCCGGAATAAGAGTAAGTGATGTGTCGACAAATCTCCGAGGGTTCATCCTATCTGAAAGTGGATGGAACTTGGAGATTCATTTGGGATGAGAAACAGAAAGCAACCAGTCGCAATTATTTATTCCTGTGAATCGAGGACCGTCATCATTGTCTTGATGGCGGTTTTCGATTTTATAGGCAGGAAGACGAAAGGTATTAATTTAAGCCACCGTCATTGCGAGGAGCGAAGCCCCGAAGGGGCAAGTGACGAAGTGCCGAAGGCATCCCGTACAACGGGACAATCTGCTAAAAAAGAGCTTCCGCAGGTAAGTTTGATTGTGTCCGTCTCAAGAATGTTGAGACGAGATCTCGTTCCGACAAAGTCGGAACGGACAGATTGCCCCGCATCAGCGGGATGCAAAAAACGCACTTCTCCCGATAAAACACATCGGGATCGCAATGACAGGAAAAAGGCAATGTGTTCATCGCGTATTATGCCGGCGGGATGGATTACAGAAAGGAAAGAATATAGGCTTTGAGTATTTCTGATCTTGCCCTGCCATAATAAATAGTGTACATTGTTTAAAAAGTTTATTGAGTTAGGTGTACGGAATATTAGTTCGCTGTCTATTATAAGGACAAAACCATCTGAAACCAGATGATATTATATCTTACTTAGAGCTTGTCAATGAGGAAAAAGCTCATTTGCAAAAGGGAATGAACTACAGGGTCGGGAAGAACTATTCAGTCTTCCTTATGTCAATAAGAAAAAACGCACCATATGCGGATCAAATTGATAACACATCGGGTGCATTGCTGTACGAAGGGCATGACCATCCGAAAACAAAAGCTGTCCCTGATCCGAAGGCCATAGATCAACCTATGATAACCAAAACCGGTGCGTGGACAGAGAATGGAAAGTTTTTTAAAGCAGCAACGGATTACAAGACTGGCCTCATTCCTAACGCAGAGCTAATAAAAGTATATGAAAAAATTGCAAATGGTATTTGGTGTTATAAAGGTTTCTTTGAATTAGTTGATGTTGAGAAAGTGCCTGATGGTAAAAGAGAAGTTTTTAAATTCCATCTACTTCCTGTTGTAAAAACTATGCTTCATGGCAACATCGAGTTACCGCATAATAGGATCATTCTAACACTTGTCAAAGTCGAAGTATGGAAACGAGATAAGGGAAAGTGTCAACTTTGCAAATCAAATAAAAATCTCCACTATGACCACGTTATCCCATTTTCAAAAGGTGGGAGTAGTCTGACATCAGAAAATATCAGACTACTTTGTGCAAGACATAATCTTGAAAAATCAGACAAGATAATGGCATTGTTACCTTGGATCAGTGTTGGTGCAGCTGCTCTTGCAATTCATCGTCAGAATTAATCCAAAGCTTTACGACGAGAAATTTGAATATCTGCAAGAAAATTATTTCATAAATTTAAGATGCTTTTTTTCTTGCCTCTTCCCTAAATCTCTCGGCGGCTCTTTCTTCTACTAATATCAGCGTAAGCGGCTTTTTTGAACGCTTTGATTTAACCATGCGTCGTCTTATTCCTTTTTGGTCAGAGAGCTTTGTTTTCGCTGTATTCATATGTATGTAAATTTATAGGATATTCTTTTTGCTTCCAAGCCAAAGAAGACATACTAGCAAATCTCGCTGGCCAATCATGTTGTCTAAGTAATTCCTTTGCTGAAATAAAAAAAAACCGGACCCCGTTGTTCTTCGGAGTCCGGTTGATTGTAATGGATTCCCGCTTTCGCGGGAATGACAAACCTTTTTATTTCGTTTTATCCGGCTCTTTCTCAGAGTCTTTCCTGCAGCAGTGGTGATATTCTTCCTTGAACTTTTCGCGTTCTTCCGGAGTCATTGCGGCAAGTTTCGCTTCAAACCGGTGCCTCCAGTGGTGATGCGCCCAGGCGCCATGCCGTCCGCCACAGCTATGGAACAGAATATGCGAAAGAACAAGCAGCCCGATCGCCTGCCAGAATGTGAGGAACGGCCCGTGGAAAAGATCGGGGATAAGAGCATTCCACAACAGCATCGCTGCGAAACCGAATACTCCAAACATGACAACAGCAGCCGCAATACATTTGGCTGCTCTTGGTCCACATCCACAATAGTATCTCATAAGATTCTCCTTGTATAGTATATGTAATTTAGTTATACGTTATGAAAGTCGTCGTACAGATCCTGCAGCGCCTCGCGTAAATATAGAACCGCGTACCGCTTGCGGGAAAGAAGTGTATTGACCGGCTCGCCTGTGAGTTCCGCAATTTCCTTAAAACTCTTTCCTTCCAGTTCGTGCATAACGAAAACGTACCGCTGCTCGTCCGGCAGATCCTCGAGCGCATCGGCAAGTTCCGTCCATACCAGCGACCGTGCATAGAGCACATCGGGATTTTGACCGGGGTCGAAGAGGATGTCTTCTATGTTCAGCGGCAGTGCGCTTTCATCTGCCCGCTGCCGGAATGATTCGGGTTTCCGTTTGCGGTACCAATCGATAATTTTATTCCGCGCCACGGTCAGAAGCCAGGATGTCATTTTTTCGATCGGTTCGCTAACACTGTAACTTGCAACCAACTGGTAAAACACATCGGCCAGAATATCCTCCGCATCGGCTTCGGTGCGAACACGGCGGCGGATAAAATCGAAAAGCCGTTTCCGCTCGGACCGGAACGCAGCATCTGCCGCTGCGGCTGCATGGGACTGGTTTTCAAGTGTTACAGCATCGACCAAAATCTTTTTCCTCTTCTTTCATAGTAAGACGGATACAGATCCAAAATATTGTATGACACGCCTTTTTTTAAGGCACTCAATTGAATAAATTTATGTTAGTTATACATCAGAGGCGGCATGGAATCGGCGAACGGTAATGAACCATCGGCTGTCGGAAGCACATTTCCCCTTGTGGAGAGGAAAACCTCGTAGGGACGTATAGCTCTATACGTCCCATTTATCCCGTAAAAAGCACGGGACGCACACAACGCGCAAAAGCAATATAAAATATAATCTGCGGGCATGACAAAATAACGCGGAGGAGAAAATACAAAAGGGGTAGAAAAAAAGACCTGCATTGTCATTCCCGAATGCTGTAATCGGGAATCCAGAACATTGAAAACCTCAGACCTGGATGCCCGCTAACAATCCGCGGGCATGACAAAATAACGCGAAGGGGAAAATCCAGTTATGTTAAAGCGTGTATCGCGAAGCAATAGCTTCGCGGAACAGAGAACAGGATACGGATCCCGTTATCCAACCTCAATGTGAATATGAAGGAAACTTTTCGTATCTTTCGACTGTTTAACTCATATGGTCGAAAGGTCAATAATGGAAAATAAGCTTTCGAGGGACAAAGAAGAACTCATTTTGCAGGCCGCCCAGCGCCGTTTTGCCGCGTATAGTTACTCAAAGGTGACTATGGACGAGATTGCTGAAGACATCGGCATGGCAAAAGCTTCCCTCTATTATTACTTCCCTACAAAAGAAGCAATTTTCCGGTCAGTGGTTCAGCACGAACAGGAAGAATTTCTTGCTCAGGCAAAAGAAGTCCTTGCACACAACGGTTCAGCATGCAATAAGATGGTTGAATATGTTCGGCTCCGGATGAAGTTGACCGAACGGCTCAGCAATCTCAGCCAAATCCACCAGCAGGGATGGCACGATGTCAAGCCGATCTTTCAGGAACTCTTTAAGACATTCATTCAGCATGAACTTCAATATGTGACTCAAATCCTTCAGGAAGGTAAAAAATCAGGAGAGTTTCATCTTGAAGAACCCAAAAAAAATGCATCCATGATTCTGCATGTTCTGCAAGGACTTCATCTCAGATTCTTTCAAGGATATGATCAACAAGCAATCAATGAATCGGAACATGAGTTATTTGAATATGAAACTCTCCTTTTTGTAAATACCATTCTTCTTGGTCTTTGCAAGAAATTAAAACATTAATACAGCGAAAGGATATTCTTTTATGCCACAGCAAGACGACAAAGTTGTAAAACAAAAACCTCAATTATCCGAGCAACGTGAAATCAATACAACGAACGGAGACGATGCAGCGCCGATTGAATCGGTGCCCCTCTACAGAAATGTAAAACTCGTTATACCGCTTTTTCTTGTAGTACTGGCGATTGCCATTTTTGCATGGCAGTATTATGTGACGCTGCGCGACTTTGTCTCGACGGACGATGCATACATAGACGCAGACAGGGTTTCTGTCAGTGCGAAAATACTCGGGAGAATAGACCTGCTGACAGCCGACGAAGGAGATTCAGTTCGGCAAGGACAAATTCTGGTAAGGTTAGATGACAGCGACTTACGTGCACAGGAAGCGCAAGCAAAAGCTTCACTCGTGTTTGCCCGGGAAAATATATCGCTTGCGAAAGTCAACCTGGAGAAAGCCCAGATGGATTATCAACGGGCATTGTCGCAATTTAACCAGAAGATTATCCCAAAAGAGCAGTATGACCACGCGCAAAGCGAATTTGAATCGACCAAGGCGCGGCTCAATATTGCCAATGCACAGACAGCGGCCGCACAAGCACAACTTGGCGTGATCCAGACACAATTGACGAACACCGTGATCGAATCACCGATGACAGGAGTCATTTCCAAGCGCTGGGTTCTGACAGGTGACGTCGTGCAGCCCGGTCAATCTATTTTCACTATCTATAATATAAAAGACATTTGGGTGACAGCGAATCTGGAAGAGACGAGTCTGTCTAATTTGCGCCTCGGCGATAAAGTGGACATAAGCGTTGACACCTATCCCGGAATGAAATTTTCCGGGACTATTTTACTTCTTGGTTCCAACACAGCATCGCAGTTTTCTTTGATTCCCCCTAATAACGCCTCGGGAAATTTTACGAAGGTGACGCAGCGTGTTCCAATAAAGATCTCTATCGAACGGACAAACAGCAATCGTTCTCAAAATGTCAATTTACTGCCTGGTATGTCGGTTGAAGTCAAGGTGAAGGTTCGTTGACGATGTTTTCAGGCATAACACATCGTTTGAAATTAGGGTTTACTCATCGTGTGCCGTCGCTTCATCATGAACATACCTCGTACCGCTGGTGGGTCTTGGCGAACGTGATGATCGGCACTTTTATGGCTGTGCTCGATGCCACAATCGTGGATGTTTCCTTATCGAAAATTATGGCATCGTTCGGAATTACTGTCGATAAAGCCGAATGGGTGATTACTGCATACATGCTGGTCTTTGCAGTCATGCTCCCGACATCGGGATGGATCGCAGATCACTTCGGATACAAGAGAACATATTTTTTAGCATTGTCATTGTTTACTTTAGGTTCATTTCTCTGCGGGCAGGCGTGGAATGAAAATATGCTTATCATTTTCAGAATCGTTCAGGCGTGCGGTGCGGGATTGATAATGCCAACCGGCATGGCGATTGTCACCCGTGAATTTCCGGTGCGACAGCGCGGAGTTGCGCTCGGGTTCTGGGCAATTGCAGCAGCCGCCTCCGTATCGCTTGGCCCTATGATTGGCGGGTATCTCATTGATAATATAAATTGGAATGCAATTTTTAATGTGAATGTACCTGTTGGCATTATGGGTCTGTTTGCAACGGCAGTCATTCAACGTGAATATAAAACGGAGCGCACGCGGTCGTTTGACGTGGTTGGATTCGTATCGATGGCAACGTTTCTTTGTGCGCTTCTGCTGGCATTGACGGATGGTAATGCTTCATGGAATACCGGCGGATGGTCGTCCCCGTTTATCGTCTCGTGTTTTGTTATATCGGCATCCGCATTTATCGTGTTCTTGGTGACGGAACTTACCGTTGAGCATCCGCTCATTGACTTGAGCTTGCTCAAGGATTTTAATTTTAGCGTAGCGAACGGTATTCTCTTCATTTTCGGATTCGGGATGTTCGGCAGTACATTTTTACTTCCACTGTATCTCCAACTATCGATGGGATATACGGCATTTCAGGCAGGCTCGCTATTTTTACCTGTCGGTATCCTTCAAGCGATCACCGCTCCGATTTCCGGCTTTCTGTCGGATAAGGTAAATCCAAAAATTCCTGCGGTTATCGGTATTACATTATTGGCACTGAGCCTTTTCATCAACAGTTCATTGTCTTTGTATTCGGAACGTCATCAGATTATGCTGGCACTGTACATCCGCGGATTTGCTATGGGATTGATGTTCACACCGCTTTCGATGACGGCGCTTTCCAATATTCCGCGGCACAAAATCGGACAGGCATCAGGGTTATTTAATGTTATTCGGCAATTAGGGGGAAGCTTCGGCATTGCATTTATGAGCACAATGCTGTTGCGCCGTACTATTTATCACACGGCAGCATACAGTCAGGTCGTGAACCCTCAATCGGATGCATTTCGTCAGGTTGCAGGGCATTTGACGCGTTTTAGTATGGATGCAATTGGAGGAAATCAATCTCTTGCAGCGATGCGTGCCAACGCTCTTATTGCTTCGCACATTTCTACTCAGGCGTTTATCCGTGCCGTTGGTGACGACTTTTTGGTGGCATCGATTATCACTATTGCTGCGCTTGTCCCCATTTTATTCCTTCGTGTACGAAAACGAAATAAATCCGAACATGTATCGGTAATGGAATAAAAAATTTATGCGGGACTGCGAGGATAATTATTAAAAGCGCTCCTCCCCATGTCCCCTCCTCGTGGAGGAGGGGATAGAGGGGTGGTGGAGCAATAATGCAAAAGAATATTCGATATTGATATTTTCATAAGGTTGTGTAGCATCAGTTATTAATAGAAATAAAGTTATACGAGGACTGAGAAATATGAATAGAATGAAAATAGTTTTATCGATAGTCTTTCTTCTCAACGGTGTTGCCATAGGTCAAGATTCGATGACCGTCGAACCAGCCATCCGGAGAGTCCTTCGAATTACTGCCCGGAATGTCGGTTGAGGTTAAGGTGAGGGTTCGCTGATCATGTTTTCAGGAAAAACACATCGGTTGAAGCAAGGTTTTATCAGCCGTCTACCATCGCTTCATCATGAGCATTCTTCATACAAATGGTGGGTGCTCGGTAATGTAATGATCGGAACCTTTATGGCAGTTCTCGATTCCACGATCGTGAATGTTGCTTTACCGAAAATTATGGCGTCATTCGGAATAACTGTTGATAAAGCCGAATGGGTTATTACCGCATACATGCTCGTTCTTGCTGTCATGCTGCCGACGTCTGGATGGATCGCAGACCACTTCGGATACAAGAGAACATATTTTCTAGCGTTGTTCTTGTTTACATCCGGTTCGTTTCTTTGCGGGCTGGCGTGGAATGAAAATATGCTCATCATTTTCAGAATCGTTCAGGCAAGCGGCGCAGGATTGCTGATGCCGACCGGCATGGCGATTATAACCCGTGAATTTCCGCTAGAGCAGCGCGGCGTTGCGCTCGGGTTTTGGTCTATTGCAGCGGCGGCTTCTGTATCGCTCGGTCCAATGATAGGCGGGTATCTTATCGATAATATTAGCTGGAATTCAATTTTTAACGTGAATGTACCGGTCGGAATAATTGGTTTATTCGCAACGATGGTCATTCAACGTGAATATAAAACGGAGCGCACGCGGTCGTTTGACGTGGTTGGATTCGTATCGATGGCAACGTTTCTTTGTGCACTTATTCTGGCATTAACAGATGGAAATGCTTCGTGGAATACCGGCGGATGGACGTCGCCCTTTATCATTTCGTGTTTTGTTATATCAGCATTTGCGCTTATTGTGTTCTTAATGACGGAATTTACCGTTGAACATCCGCTCATTGACTTGAGCTTGTTCAAGGATTTTAATTTTAGCATAGCGAACGGTATTCTCTTCATTTTTGGACTCGGGATGTTTGGCAGCACATTTTTACTTCCTCTGTATCTCCAGATGTCGCTCGGCTATACTGCATTTCAGGCAGGCTCGCTATTTTTGCCTGTCGGCATCCTTCAAGCGATCACCGCTCCGATTTCCGGCTTGCTGTCGGATAAGGTAAATCCTAAAATTCCTGCGGGTATCGGCATTATATTATTAGCATTGAGCCTTTTCATAAACAGTTCGTTGTCTTTGTATTCGGAACATTATCAGATTATGCTTTCACTGTACATCCGCGGATTTGCCATGGGCTTGATGTTCACGCCTCTTTCGACTTCGGCGCTTTCCAATATTCCGCGGCACAAAATCGGACAGGCATCCGGGTTATTTAATGTCATTCGGCAATTAGGCGGGAGCTTCGGCATTGCTTTTATGAGCACATTGCTGCTGAGGCGTACTATTTATCATTCGGCAACATACGGCCAGGTCGTGAATCAACAATCGGATGCATTTCGTCAGGTTGTACAGCATTTGACGCGTTTTAGTATGAATGCACTTGGGGGAAATCAAGCTCTTGCGACGATGCGCGCCACAGCGTTAATTGCATCGCATATTTCTACTGAGGCGTTTATACGTGCCGTGTGCGACGACTTTTTGGTGGCATCGATCATCACCATTGTTGCCGTCATTCCAATTTTATTTCTTCGTGTACGAAAACGAGAAAAATCCGAACTTGTTATGGAATAAAAATTTATCAATTGTGCAGACAGAACTATACAAGGATTGAAAAATATGAATAGAATGAAAATAGTTTTATCGGTAGTCTTTCTTCTCACCGGTGTTGCCGTAGGGCAGGATTCGATGACGGTTGAACAAGCCGTTCAACGAGTTCTCCAAACGCATCCTGCCATTGAACAAGGATTGGCTAATACTCGTGCCGCAGAAGCGCGTGCCCAGCAAACATCAAGTATGCGCATGCCGGACGCAGACATTGAAGCATCGTATACTTACCTCGGTCCCCCTATTCCTTTTTATTTCGGAGTTTTGGGGCCATTTCAGTTTTATCCAAACAATAATTATGACGCTCATGTCGGAGCCGGTTACATGCTGTACGATTTCGGGAAGACAAGTGCTGCCATCGACGCAGCACAATCTCACGTTCAATCTGCGCGGAATATGGTTGAGTTAACAAAAAACGGATTGGGTTATCAGACCATTCGAACATTTTATACAATATTGTTTCTCCAAAAATCAATCCAGGTGGCGGATGAACAAATTGAAACGTTCAACGAACATCTCTCTCTTACTCGGAAAAAGGTCAACGTCGGAACGGCGACAAGTTTCGATGTCCTGACAACCGAAGTTCGTGTCGCCTCTGCTCAGAATCAAAAAGTAGAATTGGAAAATTCTTTGCATCAGCAAGAATCTATATTGCGTCAGTTGCTCGGTGAAAAAGAAGCGACTCCGATTACACTTGTCGGTGAATTTACAATGACCCCTGTAACGCTAAATGTTGATTCACTTGTAGAACAAGCATTCGCACAGCGCGTGGAACTGAAACTTGATCACGATGCTCAGATGACTGCCGACCTCCAGTATAAGGTTGCATCCCATGGCAATATGCCGTCGCTTCATATCAGCGGAGAATACGGTGTAAAGAATGGGCTCTATTTTCCCGACCTTAACATCATTCGCGGTAATTGGGCTCTTGGCGCACAAGTACGCGTGCCCGTGTTCGATGGCTATCACGTCGATCATATGGAAGAAGAAGCACAAGCGGAGATACGTGCGGAGCAGGCGCATACACAAAATACGGAGCGGCAAATTCGATCAGATGTTGAACAAACTCTTGCCGATCTGCAGGCATCAGCAATGAAAGTAGAAATTACGAAAGTGCAGTTACAGCAGGCACATGAAGCGGTCGCTATCGCACGAACGCGGTACGAGACGGGTTCTATTACTAACCTTGATCTTCTGGATGCAGAGACTGCCGAATCGACATCAAAGCTTATGAGTTTACAAGCGCTCTATCGCTACGTCATCAGCAAATATGAGCTTGAACATGCGGTTGGCGGATCATTTTCTCATTGACACATAGGTTTCAGTAAATATTCTACAATTTGAACCACTGCGGAAAAATTCTTTCCCGCCAGTCACGAACCACCGTCTGCTGGCTGCATCAGCAGTCGGGCAGGATTTCATGACTGTCATACTTGTGCTAGTGCCTGATCCAAATCCCAGATAATATCTTCCGTTGCTTCTACTCCCACCGATAGACGTACAAGATTATCGGCGATCCCAAATTCTTTCCGTTTGTTCGGTTCAACGGCAGAATGCGTCATTGCCGCTGGATGTTCAGCAAGCGATTCGGTGCCGCCTAAACTGACAGCGAGTTTCACCATCTTCAATGAATCAAGGAAACGGAACGATGCTTGTTCGTCACCGTTGACGATAAAGCTGATCATTGCTCCGGGCGAGAGACATTGTTTCTTATAGATACTGTATTGCGGATCGCCCTCTTTCAATAATCCAAGGTATAATACTTTTTCAACTTTGGGGTGTGTTGAGAGCCAGAGAGCAATTTCTTGTGCACTCTGTGCTGCAGTCGTCATGCGCATCTTGAGCGTCTCAAGACTTCGCAAGAGTAGCCAGCCCGTCAGCGGACTCGCCATTGATCCGAGAACGCTGCGCATCGATTTGATACGGTTGACCAATTCTTTTGATCCGAGACATGCGCCGGCAACAACATCGCTATGGCCGCCGATATACTTGGTTGCCGAATACAAAACAAGGTCAACACCATGCTTCAAGGGATGTTGAAAAACGGGACCAAGAAAAGTGTTATCCAATGCCGTCAGAACTTTGCGGTCCTTAGTAGAAAAATGTTTTGCAATGTCCACGCACATTTCGATATCGATGAGGCAGTTCGTCGGATTGGCGGGAGTTTCAAGAAAGATCATCCCGAGTTTGTTTGTTGCGCCACCTCGTTCCACCATGTCGATGATTTGTTGCCGCGTGTGCTGTACACCAAAGTTAATAGTCTTGATGCCAAATTTTGCCAGCATGGTTTCGAAAAAATATTCCGTGCCTCCGTAAATAGGTTCGCTGCTCAAAAGAACATCACCTGGCTTCAGCAGCTCAAGCACTGTTGTACTGATTGCCGCCATTCCGCTGTCAAACACAGCACATGCTTCTGCATTGTCCCACACGGTAAGACGGTCTTCGAGAATTTCCAGATCTGGGTTGTTGATGCGGCTGTAAATGAGTCCGGCGCCATGGGTACCCGGTTCGCGCACTCCATGCGCCATCTCGAAAAATTCCTTACCGTCTTTTGCGTTTTCGAATACGAAAGTAGAAGTCTGAAAAATGGGACACTTTACGGCTCCTTCCGACCACTCGGGTTTATATCCATATCCCATCATCAGAGTTTCGGGTTTCAAAATCTTCTTTTTTCCGTTGGAAATAAGTTCTTTATCCATAAGGCACCTCGTTAAACTTTGGTGAGATATATAGTGTGGCAAAAGGTACGAGAATATTTTCGAAAATCAATTGCATGTGAGAATGACTTGATTCTGCGTTGATGCATTCGTAAGTTCTACAGTATTGATTTAGGATCTGTGTTATGAGGAAAGAGGCATTATTGAGGCATGCTTCAATGATTCATAGATCTCGTTCGTAAATGGATGTTGAACTATCACCAATAATAAAGGTATCCACTATCACATGCAAAGAGGAGTAAAACAATGAATCCTCCGTTCCCACCATTAACCCTAGGCGATATCTTCGAGAAAACATTTTCACTCATCGGGAAGACTTTTTTTCGCAATCTTTGTATTGCAGTACTCATTCTTTTGTTTCCAATCATTCTCATGGCAATTGCTACAGATGATCTGTATTCATCTCTTGCCGACATGCAGGATTCAGTTCACCAAGTGCAAAGTGCGCCTGGATTAGATATGATACTACCGATTCTCAGTACGCTCGCTTTTTTCCTAATAGCAACTCTTGTTTTCGCACTTGGTGTTCTTTTTGCAGAGATCGCCATTAGTATTGTTGTAAGCCAGGAAATATTTTCCTATCCAATTACATTTTGGGATGCATTAAGTGAATTGTTTAATCTCAAATGGTTGTATGGCATCGGACAGGCAGTTCTAAAATTTTTCATCTTCGTCGGCGGGATAATAATTCTGGGTATCATACTGGCAATTTTTGCCGCTCTATCGAAACTGCTTATGGGAATTATGGTTGTTCTCTGTTTGCTCGTTCTCATCCCGGCCATCGCGTATATTACTTTAAAGTGGTACTTTTCACTTACCGCTATCGCAGTGGACGATCTCACTGTCATAGAATCATTGCGAGCGAGCTGGTATTTAGTCGAAGGTTATTGGTGGAGAACCTTGGGGATACTAGTGCTTCTTTCCATTCTCACGCAATTCGCTATTTCTATTGTATCACTGCCGATTACTTTCGGAAGTATGTGGGATGTATACAAAGAGTATTTTACCATGCTCGGGAAAACTGGCGGAAATATTAACCCCGAAATGTTGAAAAATTTAGAAAAATCATTTGGGCCTGGGATTGCTCTCGGTAGCGGTATCAGCGCCTTACTCTCCTTGTTGGTTACTCCAGTCTATATGGTCGTACTCTATTATGATTTGCAGGCACGTGGAAACAGTGGTATAACAAGTCAGCAAAATCCAGCAAAAATTCAAGATGCTTCCCATGAACCGATTGACTTAGGGCAGTTTTGATGGAACGTCTCAATGAAGTATCTTTAGAATCAACACCGCCGATCTTCGATGGCTCTTGGGAACGCGCACACCGCAATATAACTACAGCAGCGTTTCTAGGTTTGATCATCACCGGTGTAGTATATTTTTACGCACAAGCAATTATTACAGGAATATTGTTTTTTCTCAACGCATCAGGAACGAAGGAAATAATAAAGGAGAAAACATTTTTTGAACGAATTTCGCACACCATGTCAGTATTAAAAAATCCTTTGCGTTACTCCTTGATCGTTTCTCAGTTCCTTTTTATGCTTGTACCGATAGTATGGATTATCAAGCGCTGGCATACGATTCATGTACTGTCATATGCTCGGATTGCTCGTATCTCTATTCTCGAACTCGTCGTTGCCGTCGCCGCCACCGTCTGTTTTGTTCCTGTGAGTGGAGCTATAAGCGAATTCTTTATTCGGAAATTGAATATTCCAGATTTCTTAGCTCAGGTGAATGCTCAAATATTTACATCGTATAGCACACAGGAATTACTTTGGCTGATTGTTGTCGTGTGCATAACTCCGGCAGTGTGTGAAGAGATGCTTTTTCGTGGGTATGTTCAGCGGACATTGGAACGTACAATAGGGATGAAAAGCGTATTTATTACGGGCGTAATTTTTGGACTTTATCATATGCAGCCGTTAAATTTAGTGTCACTTTCTCTTCTAGGAATTCTCATCGGATACTTTTATTATCGAAGTAAAAGTCTTGTACCGTGTATCTTCGCACATTTTACAAACAACCTTCTCGCAGTTCTTTCTCTCTATAAAACACAACATGAACAAGCAGTCTTTCGTGTGTTTGATTTTGAGATAACTTTTTTAGGGGGCACAGTTGCATTATTGTTTACAAGTGCATTGATTTTTCTCTATCACCAAATAACAAAAAAGAACTTTTTTGTAGAACAGTTCAGTTAAATTATTATCAAAAACCTGTTCCTTTCTGGTTGTCGAATACTTCTTCGTTTGGCTGGAACATGCAGAAGAATGGAGATTATTTTTTTGTTAGCAACCCTTGTTTCTCTCCGATATATGGGAAATTCCTTCACATAGAAAATTGAATTGAAATAAAAAAGGCGACTTGAATTCCAAGCCGCCTTTTTTTAGAATTGCAGGTCTGACTGCTATTTATTTGCCTTGTAGAATTCTTCCATATACTTCGCCAGAAGCTCGACCGATTCCATCGGGCAGGCGTTATAAATTGAAGCG
Organism: Bacteroidota bacterium; assembly: GCA_050013655.1. Taxonomy (GTDB): domain Bacteria; phylum Bacteroidota; class Ignavibacteria; order UBA10030; family UBA10030; genus Fen-1298. The sequence continues at coordinate 68,933 of JBEKEV010000005.1, forward strand.
CGCATACCGCCAACCGAGCGGTGACCTTTCAGTCCGAGCATCTTCTTGGGTTTTGCCTCGGCAATAAATTTCTCTTCCAACTCCGGTGTCGGCAAATTCCATGTAACATTCATGAGTGAACGGTCTTCCTTATTAACAACGGAGCCTTTGTAGAATTCAGGATGTGCATCGAACATATCATAAAGAAGCTTTGCTTTCTTTTGATTGCGCGCCTGAATCGCATCTAATCCGCCTTCTTTGATAATCCATTTTAATGTTCTGCCGACCACAAATACCGGCAGGCAGGGCGGCGTGTTGTACATCGAGCCTGCATCCACATGTGTTTTGTATTTTAACATGGACGAAATGTTTGGTTTTGCTTTCGCTTCCATCCATGCTTTCTTGATAACTACCATAACAACGCCGGCAGGACCGAGATTCTTTTGTGCACCGGCATAAAAGAGATTGTATTTTTTGAAATTACGTTTCATGCTAAGCATGTCGGAAGACATATCAGCAATAAGCGGAACATTACCGACTTCAGGATCGGTTTTCCACTGTGTTCCAAAGATTGTGTTGTTCGTGGTGATATGGACATAATCCGCATCGCCGGAATATTTGATGTTCTTCGGCAGCTGATTGAAGTTCGTTGCTTTTGAAGATGCGACCTCCGTTACTTCTCCGAGAAGCTTTGCTTCTTTTATCGCTTTCGATGCCCATTCACCTGTATTGACATAATCAGCTTTCTTTTGGAGAAAATTCATCGGTACCATCGCAAATTGCATACTTGCGCCGCCACCGAGAAAAACCACGGCATACTCATCTGCCGAAAGTCCCAGAAGAGCAAGAGCATCTGCTTGCGCTTCTGTTACTACTTTTTCAAACGTTTTATCGCGGTGGCTGATTTCCATAATTGAAACGCCAAGTCCGGCAAAATCCATTACGGCGTCTCGCGTCTCTTCAACGACGGAAAGAGGTAGAATTGCCGGTCCAGCAAAGAAGTTGTGTGCACGTGCCATCGTTATGATCCTTTCCACATTATTTATTCAAGTATATTCGGTGGGTGAAACAATTGTTGTCTCAATATACTAATATTATTTTTCAGTGTCTATATTCTTTTTCAGAAATAAACTTTTAGAGGAAGCGGGTTCTCTCCGGTAAGAAAGAGAGAGGAAGGGGTAGTTGTTGCTGCGTTGAATTTTACCATATCGTTGCAGCGGAATAGTCTCATAATGCAACGAATCGTCGATGATAGTAAAAGATATTTGGAAAAAAAATTGTACGGTTGCTGGTTAGAATATTTTTTGGTATAATCAAAGAACCAAAACTGTTTGATTTTCCCTTCGATCTGCTCGGCAAACCGTGGCAATCGGTGGTTGGACAGGATAAACAACTATAATTCTTACTCATCATTATCTTAAGGAGTATCCTATGAAGATTCTCGTAACTGACGGTATTACGTCCGAAGGCGCAAAGATTCTTACAGATGCCGGACACCAGGTAGATAAAGTGAAGCTGACACCTGAAGATCTATTGAAAAAGATCGGTGAATACGATTGCATCATCGTCCGCTCCGCGACAAAAGTAACAAAGGAAGTAATAGAAGTTGGGAAAAAACTCAAAGTGATTGCTCGTGGCGGTGTCGGGCTGGACAATATCGATGTGCCGGTTGCCGAGAGTAAGGGTATTAAAGTCTTGAATACACCTGCCGCATCAACTGTGTCCGTTGCAGAGCTTGCTCTTGCGCACATGCTTGCTGTGTCTCGTTTCCTGAATGTCAGCACGATGGAAATGCGACAAGGCAAGTGGCCGAAGAAAGAATATGGAGAGGGCATTGAACTGTACAAAAAAAATCTTGGCATTCTCGGTCTCGGCAATATCGGGAAAGAAGTTGCACGACGCGGATTAGCGTTCGGGATGCATGTGTTGGCATACGATCCGCCGTTCACGCCAATGGATTTCTTCGTCGAAATTACGACAAAGGAAAAAGTGCTTGCTAATTCCGACTTTATCACGCTTCACCTCCCGTACAATAAGAAGGAGGGACCAATTATCGGGAAGAAGGAATTTGAGATGATGAAAAAAGGAGTGGTCATCGTTAACTGCGCACGCGGTGGTGTAGTAGATGAAGCCGCTTTGTTGGAAGCATTGAACTCTGGTAAAGTTGCTGGAGCAGGATTGGATGTGTTTATGAATGAACCGCCGACCGAGGCTCAAAAAGCCCTGATCAATCATCCACGCGTGAGTGTGTCGCCGCATATTGGCGGTTCGACTGTCGAAGCTCAGGAACGTGTTGGCGCAGAGATCGCGCAAAAAGTAGTGAAAGCATTCAGCGCTCAAGAACACTCATAGTAAATTTTGGAAGTATATGGCAACAATCCGACCGTTTAAAGCATTTCGGCCGAAACCGGAATTTGCCGGTGAAGTCGCTGCTCGACCGTACGATGTGCTCAACTCCGATGAAGCACGCGAAGAGGTGAAGGGACATCCCTTCTCTTTTTTGCACATTGGCAAACCGGAAGTCGATCTCGATCCCAAAATCGATATTCATGACAGGCAAGTCTATGAGAAAGGAAAAGAGAATCTTCAGAAACTTATTTCTCAAGGGATATTGGTGGAAGATTCGGCACCTTCACTGTATGTCTATGCACAGACTATGGGGAATCGCACACAGTACGGTCTTGTCGGATGTGCATCGGTGGAAGAGTACTGGAATGAAACCATTAAAAAGCATGAGTTCACACGGAAAGATAAGGAAGAGGATCGCTGTAATCATGTAAACGTAACGAATTCTCATTCCGGGCCTGTGTTCCTGACATATCGCGATAATGCAGAGATCAATACCATTGTTGCCTGCGTTGTAAGCAAGCCGCCGGAGAATGATCATGTTGCAATTGACGGCATCCGGCATCAAAGCTGGGCGATCAAAGACAGAGGGACGATCGAGAAGATCACTTCTATCTTTAAGACAATTCCCAGCCTGTATATTGCAGACGGACATCATCGCTCGGCTGCAGGAGCGCGGGTTGGAAGAGAACGAGCGAAAGCAAACCCCCACCATCGAGGCGATGAGGAGTACAATTTCTATCTCGCAGTATATTTTCCATCAAGCCAGCTTCGGATTATGGATTACAATCGTGTTGTCAAAGATCTGAATGGATTGACGAAGGAAGAATTTCTTGACAAGCTACAACAACATTTCAGTTTCGTTAAATCTTCCGTTCCTGTCAAGCCGGCAAAGAAGGGTGACTTCGGAATGTATCTTGATGCTGCGTGGTATATGCTCACTGCCGAGCCTGCCTTGCGAAACATCACCGATTCGGTGCAGCGGCTTGATGTCTCTGTTTTGCAGAATCATCTTCTCGATCCGATTCTCGGCATTAAAAATCCGCGTGTCGACAAACGAATTGACTTCGTCGGCGGCATACGCGGATTAGGCGAACTGGAACGAAGAGTAAATTCCGGTGAAATGAAGATCGCCTTCACCATGTATCCCACTTCTCTCGATGAGCTTATGGCTATTGCCGATGATGGGAAAGTCATGCCGCCGAAATCAACGTGGTTCGAACCGAAACTCCGTGACGGATTGTTTGTACACTTCTTAGATTGAAATGATAGAGCGAATGAAATATATCGCGCTCTTGTTGTTCCTACCGGCATGTCTTTTTCGGGCAAGCTCGTTCACCTGTAAAGGTTATACACCGATGGTGTTGTCATATGTCCATTGGGATGTTACAAACTTACGTTACGCGGTTTGCAAAAAATGTGGACTAAAAATACCTTTATTGCCACGAGCTTTAGCTCGTGGATTAGAAAATCAAAAGTATGATCGGGTTTTAACCCCATTTTCGACAATTTTATTGGACTAAAGTCTGCTCCATTTTATTTTTTCAGTTCCACGACGTAAACGTTCGTGGCAATTTATCTTCTCTGCGTAACATCAGTTGCCCAGATAAAAGAACTCTGTTAGTAATGAAGGCGTTCAACTGCTTAGGTAGGTAATAGAAGTCTTTCCTGCTTGTGGCGAAGAAGGGATAATGACCTTTGTAGGTTTTTCAGTTGTCAGCTGAAGGATATTCGCCGATTTAACTTCTTTCGAATCCACGACAACAAGGATGTTTCCGGTTCCTCTAAAGTTTATGGTAAGAGGAGATGTTTCTTCTTTTGTGATGACGGCATTTGATTCCATTAATTCGATGGAAATGGAAGGGATCACGGTTGCTGTGACTGCTGCCGTTGCTCTTGCCTGTGCGCATACTCTCAGCGGCGCTGCTGTATAAATTATTATGAGTGCACTCACTATGGTTAACATCGTTCTCATACCAAATGAATCTTCGAGAACGATGCCAGCAAATTATTTCATATTTCTGAAGTAACCTCTCTTTAACTATATATATAGCAATGAATTACGGCAGTTCGAAAACCGGCAGTAACGATTCTAGCGTCACCTCTTTGGTAATTTCTACAATAGCACGATTTATCCGTTTACATTGAGCTTTCGGAGAATAGAATAACTAATGATTTCTCTTTGTTTGAGAAAACTCTATGCGTACAGCGTAGTTTGACTTTCGATCAACAACAACTTTTTCAACAATTATCTTGATTACTAAATTTTATTCGAACTTCTTTTTTTTCATGGGTCAAGATCTAGTGTTTGTGTTCAAGGGTGTCAATCTGAATGACTCCTTGATCTTTGATGCTGTCCATCATGGTTGGAATAGATTTCTCCTCTAGTCGTTTCTTAAGCAAGAATTTCATCCCTTCAATATAGTCTCCTTCGGCTGTAATTCTCACATCGAACGAACGGATCGGAGGATCGCATGAAGCTCCAAGAACACCTAGTTGTGTTGAATCCACATAGGCAATATATTTACCGGGAGGGACACCCATTTGGTAGAAAGAACCATCTGCAAATACGCGAATGTCCTTACGATATTTATCGTTGACTGACTGAACGTGGATTTCGATGCCCGGCACAGCCTCTAGCTTATTGCCGACCTGCATGAATACCGATCCGTCCAGCACACCTGTTGCGTAAAAAGGAACATCGATCGGTTTGTAAATATTCGGCTCTGTGATCGCAGAGAAGGCATACGCTTTCGGCATCCAGAGCGGATTTGAGATCGAGGATTCAACGATATCAATGTTATATCGTGTATAGGGCAGCAACCGGTTTGCCCGAGTTATGCCAGAGTCGCCTTTATCAATCAATGCCGCCTGTCCAAAGTTAAAGGCTACATCATTAATCGTTTGCTCTCCGGGATCATAGACTCCATTGCCATTTTTGTCAACGAACATACGCATCGTGAGAGCAGAAAGTCCGACTGTTGCAAGGTTGTGATAGTGGAAGGTCTTCTCTCGGCTGTCATACCCGATGGTTCCGCTCACATTTTGAGTTAGAGTCACATCGCCGGTGTAAGAAGATGCAGTAGTCGTTGAGCGTGTAAACGGAAACTCATATACAAATTGCACACTTGCAGTGTACTGATTTTGAATGAAGTTGCGTGAGTACGAAAATTGTAATCTCCCTGACGATGTAACGTTGCTGGAAAGATCAAGCCGCAGTTCGTTTGCACTTTTTCGTTCAAGATTATATGTGAAAGACGAACCAAACAATATATTTGATGTCAGTGAAGCTAACTTTCCTCTTGGAGTAAACGAATAGAGAATGGACGAGGAAAGAATCGGCTCGCGTGTGGCACCAGTAGAATCAGATTTTACTTCCGAATAATTATATGCTACTGTTCCGTTGATCTGCTTGTACGATGCAGTCGCCCCTGTTGTCATTAATGTTGCCGCACTGTGTTCATAATTTTGCCGGTTCGCCTGAAACTGATACGTGATAAGCGCTGAAGTGAGCTTCAACGGAAGAGACATTGTTGCCTGCGTTTCCGTTACGATGTGCGATGGATTGTAGTACTCATTTTTTTCATGTCTGGTGACAGAAATGTCTGCCGAAGCTTGCGAAGCGTACACCGCGCTCAGATCTGCGCGATATAAAGCTCCCGGAGCGGCATCAACGGTAAAAATATAATTCTTATCCAGCCACGAAGAAAACGAAAGAGAACCAATGGGTTTTGCATAGAGCGTGTCGTCAATATATTCTATACCGGCTGTCGCGGTTAGCCAAGAAGTGAGTCCTGCTATCACCGATGCCTGTGCGAAATGATTGTTGTCATTACGCAATGCCCCTGCACTGACAGTATAATTGACTTCGCCCTCAGGAATAAATGAAAACGGAATTTGTATGCGCTGCCGGTCTTCGATCACTTCGCCTGTCGGCCCGTATATACGCAAACTGTAAAATGTTGTACCGTATGTTAAGGGAACAACGAAGCGGTAGTTGCCTAACCCATCCGCTTTGGTGACGCCGACAAGTTTTTCGTTGAGATAGAGTTCCACCGTCCAATCCGGAAATGTCTTTTGCTCGATTACGTATGATTGAAACATTGTTCGTATCTGCACTGGTTCATTCGACACCTGAATTCCTTTGAAACTACGTAAGAAAATTCCCGATGTATTTTCATATCCTGCGTTGACATTTGTAATGAATGGATTATCATCGATCACATACCGCCATTGCCCTTCCATTGTCGCTGACGATGGCATGGAAGTAGTGTAATCGCCGTTTGCAGTCAATTCTAAATCGCCTCCTGCAACAATTCCCCCGCCTTGCAGATTGTATCCATAGCTTTGATATTTCTTCGTTGATGCCGCCGTTAAAGAATAATCGAGGAATCCGCCGTTGAAGAGATCTTTTTGCCGAGGGTACAGAAGTGGATACTCTTCCTTCACAGCGTTCTGGCTTTCGATCATACTTTGCCGCCGCTTTCGATTTCTCTCAGCAATAATCGGCAGCTCTTCGTTTGTTTCCAGCCACAATGTCAACTGCCGCATATCAATTATGAAATGAAGTCCAAACAAACGATCTAAAACACTTGGCGTCACGTAAATATCGAATGTGGAACGGATAAATTCACCGGGGTGAAGTATGAAAGTCGCCGTATCGACGCGCGCTTTTCCTGTACGAAAATTGATTTCATATGTGCGGGGTTCTGTATTATAAAAGCCCTTCACGCTATCTAACTTGTTGTCAAATTGATAATTAATCTTTAAAAGACGAAAAATTTGTCCGAGTGGTAAATACTCGTTCGGCTCGGCGTAGAGAGCCGTGACAACTGTATTCACCAAACCGAGAGAATAACTGAAGTTGAGATAAACTTCTTGAGCTGTAGAATCAGAAGAGATTTGAGATTGTGCGTGAAGTGGCTGCGTGAAAAATATAAAAATGGCTGTGGTTAGTAACAGCAACAGCCATCTGCACTTTACATAAATAGTTGAGTGCCGGAAAAAAACGCCCATCACGCAAGGATGCATTTCAAAGTGATTTGACATCTGCCATTACAGGTTTGCTTCAATGGCATAACGCGTTCTTTTTGGTAGGCATTCATAAAGACTTTCTGTGATCTCTGCGTCTCATCGCCTCCCCGTTCACTTGATCGTGAATGCAACCTTCTTTACAATGGGAGGCAGTTGGATAATGTTATCAGGTGCGATGTCGTTTCTTTCTGTGACAAGCGTAATTTCCGCAGTATATTTTCCCGGCTTTAGCTTGTTTCGATCAAACGATGCTTTTTTATTCATCGTCACATAGATGCCGAGTGTCTCAATGGTTTCATCAACGACATTTCCTGCTTCATCGAAGATTTTAACAGTAACAGTTCCAAAATACGGTGCATTTCCTTTTTTCACTGTTTTCCAAACAAGCCGTACGCTTGCAGAATCCTCAACAATGAACGGATCTGTGATTTCGATGCCTGTATTGAGCGCTCCTTTGGCATAGAGAACTGTGGTAATCTGATCGAATACAAAATTAATTTGCGTTGTGATTCCTGTGCGCACCGTGTCGATGCGCTTTGCTTGCGGTTGAGCGCTGGTGACGATACGGGACCAATACATTCCATCCGATAAATTTTCCGGAGGCTGCGTATTTAAACGAACAATTTGTTGAGAACCTGGGGGCAAAATAAATTTACGAGGAAATCCTTTGATCCATCCGATTAGGGAGTGCTGAACCTCTGCAATGGTATCATTATATTGCATTGACATAGTACCGATGGAATCCGACGCCGGATAACCAAAACGGAACGTAATCGAGACTTCCTGTGTCTCGGCGGTTTTGTTTTCAACTGTAAATGTGCTAAAACGATTGTTCGAATTCATGAATAATGCAGGCGGCGAAACGGAAATTTGTGCTCGTGCCTCAGCCATGAATAGTGCGAGCAAGAGATAAAAATAAAGTGTACGCATAATTAATTCTTTGGAAGTGTGTGAACAGTGAGTGTTATACTGCCGGAATATTTACAGGCGCGCTGTGATCTGGAAGGATGCAAGGTGCCGGCAATCCAAACATAGACGATCTGATTTTGCTTCAGTGACAACGACAAAGGCTGCCGCGGGTCGAACGATGTGCGGGAAGACACATTATCTATCATGGACCATGCGGCGCTTCTATCATTAAAACTCGCGGAAATTTTCTCCGATCCATCGGCGCTTATGAAAAAGCTGGGAAGCATTATGGTGATAGTTGCATTTGTTTCAATCTTCGATTGAATCTGAAATTTTGCCGCTCCGACATCTGAATGATCAAGACGTTTTTCTCTTCCGCCGAAATCCGTTCCAAACGAAATATCGTTTAACTTGACGACGGTCAGATCTGACTGGCAATAAAGTACTGCGTTTGCAAGCATCAAGAGAAATATAATGCAAAATGATTTCATGGCTGTACTACCACAATTTGCATAATTCCAGTATAAATTCCGGCTGCCTGATTCTTATTCGCCATTACTCTTCCGCCTGCCCATATATAAAGATTTCCATCAGCGCCGGTAGTTGCCGATCCACCGGAAGTATGTTTAAATAGCGTTGCCGATGCCGCATCTGGAATTGTGTTGTAAATAGGAGATATCTCATGAAATTTCATCGTATTGCTTCCGCAAATCAAGTCACTCGGGAAAGTTATGGTGACCTGCACAACGGTATTAACATCACCAGTGAATAAAAACTCTGCTGCCTGTGCATCTGTCGGCTGGACTGTCGTGTTCACCCCTACGATCAAATCACCAAAATTAAGATCGGCAAGTTTTGTAACCGTCGCATATCCTAATACCGAAAATGTGCCCATCGCAGTTGCCGATGCGGTCTCTTGAGCGGTGCTGAAACCGCAAAAAAGCAAAACGAACAACAGTGTTAGGATGATGTATTTCATAACGATGATAAGTTATGAAAAGGATGTATGACTATCAACAAGCGTACAAAACGAAGGGGCTACCGTATTCCGATAGCCCCTTGCGAAAAATCAAACTAACCGGATATTGTTACGGTTGAGTAACAGCAACTGAAAGTGTTCCGGTATAGGAACCTACTGCCTGTGATGGGTCTGCTGTAACTCCGCCACCAATATAGATCCAAAGAGCGCCGGTGCCACTCGTATTTGTTTGGCCGCCCGTGAGAGCGCCAAATGCTGTGGATCCGGCAAATCCGGCTACAGTATGATAGGTGGGTATATTGCCTGTGAACGTCATGGTGTTTAAACCGGAAGCCAATGTGGGTGGAAACGTAACCGTTACCGTTGTTGCTGCATTAGCTGCACCTGTGATGGAAAAAGACGCTGCTGCTGCCGAAGCGGAGGCAATCGATACAACCTGACCTTGGTTGAGGTTGCCAATAGCGAGATCGGTAAGTCTGGTGACGACGATCGTTGCATTCACGTTGGCAGTGATGTTCGCAGTTTGCGCGAACGACAGAGCCGAAACTGTTAGCAGAAGAACTGCTACGAGAATTAGGTTTTTCATTTGTAACTCCTTTTATTTGTGAGAATATGAGTTAGTGTATCCTATTTGTTTCACTAACAATTTAATAACGGCATCCGCCTAAATCAATACAGCACGTTCCGTGTTTTTCTATTTACGTGTTCTACCGTAGAAACTACGTATTCTACCGTAGAAACTTGTAAGGTATATCTGATTGTGTACAGGAAATTGATGTAAGTGAATTATCACTGAAAACACCGTTTCAGCGTGAAGAGGAAAGAAAAGAGATATACCGCCGGGTTTTGAGGACCATGAATTACCGGGATATCGTTGAATTCGATGGAAAATATTGCATAGAATAATCCAGGTCGGTTATTGAATATGGTCGAATATTTCATAAAGTTAAACAAAGTATGATATAGAGGTTCCAGTCTCATTTGAAAGAAGTGTGATGAGTGATAAGGCCATGAAGAAAGTAAAAGGGACTGTTGTTATCGCGGCGGAACGATGTAAAGGCTGCGGCTTTTGCGTCGAGTTCTGTCCGACAAAGTGTTTAGAACTTTCCGGTCAGTACAACTCAAAGGGATATCATCCTCCGGTACTTGTGCGGAAGGATGATTGCACAGGCTGCGATATTTGCGGAATGGTTTGTCCGGATTTTGCCATCTATGGTTTTATGAAAAAGAAGGAGAAATAACGTGCACGATGTATCAGAAGTGTTGACGGGTGCCCACTTCATCGATGGCGACCATGCGTGCAGCGAAGGCGCTATTGCGGCGGGTTGTCGATTCGTTGCAGGTTATCCGATTACACCATCCACAGAAATTGTGGAACGTATCGCGGAACGGTTCCCATTTGTCGGCGGAGTGTTTATTCAGATGGAAGATGAAATTGCTTCGTCCATTGCAATCCAAGGTGCAGTGTGGGCGGGGAAGAAGGCGATGACCGTCACGTCGGGTCCCGGTTTCTCGTTGATGATGGAACACATCGGATATGCAGCAATGACGGAAACTCCCTGTGTCTTTGTCGATGTGCAGCGCGCGGGTCCTTCTACGGGCTTGCCAACGATGCCGGCGCAAGGTGATATGATGCAGGCACGTTGGGGCTCGCATGGCGATTACGGTATCATCGCGCTCTGTCCAAACTCACCACAGGAATGTTTCGATCTCACGATCAGAGCATTTAATCTTGCTGAACAATTCCGCGTCCCAGTTCTGCTGATGATGGACGAGTGCGTTGGTCATATGATCGAACGCGTTGTCATTCCACCTGCGCATGAAATTCAAGTTTTTAAACGGCGCTACTATCATGGTCCAAAGAATGAGTTACTGTTATTTCAGCCAGATAAAGATCTTGTTCCGCCTATGGTGAAAGCGGGCGAAGGATATCAGATACATGTGACCGGCCTGACGCATGACGAAAAGGGTTATCCGAACATGACGGTCGGTGCACAGGCAAAGCTTGTGACCCGGTTGGTGAACAAGCTTCGTGTCAATGCCGATAAGATTGTTGATTATCGGGAAGATGGTGTTGAAGGTGCTGACATTGTTGTGGTGACGTACGGCATTACATCGCGCACTGCAATTCCCGCTATTGAGCAAGCGCGAAAGGAAGGTGTGCGTATCGGTCACTTACGTCTTGTAACCGCATGGCCGTTCCCGGAAAAACGGATTCGCGAATTAACATCCAAAGTGAAAGCATTTGTAGTACCTGAACTTAATCTCGGACAAATGGTTTATGAAGTCGAGCGAATTACTAGCGGTAAAGCAAGAGTCGAACTTGTCCCGCACGCCGGCGGTACGGTGCACAATCCGAAAGAAATTTATGCAACAATTAAACATTCGGTGAAAGGATAATGCCGATGGGAGAAGATGCATTATATACCATTGACAATGTCGTTCCTCCAAATCCAATTGAAAATTTATTACGGATGGATCGCATTCCGCATATCTGGTGTCCGGGCTGCGGGATCGGTACCACCGTCAACTGCTTCGTACGTGCTTTGCAAACCAACGGATTGGATCTGGACAAAGTTGCGGTTGTCTCCGGTATCGGCTGCACGGGACGTGTTGCCGGGTACATCAAATTGGATTCGTTTCACACAACACATGGTCGCGCTATTCCATTTGCGACCGGATTGAAGTTGGCAAATCCGGAATTGAAGGTCGTTGTCTATAGTGGTGACGGTGATTTGACAGCTATTGGCGGAAACCATTTCATTCATGCAGCGCGTCGCAATGTGGATCTGACTATTATCCTCATCAATAATATGATCTATGGAATGACTGGCGGGCAAGTTGCACCGACGACCCCTCTTTCTGCTACTGCGTCGACAACGCCGTATGGAAATTTCGAACAAACATTTAATTTACCGTATCTTGCAGAATCATGCGGCGCGGTGTATGTGGCCCGATGGACAGCATTTCACGTGCGTCATGCAACGAAGTCCATCAAAGAAGCATTGGCGAAGAAAGGATTTTCATTTGTCGAGATTCTTGCGGCGTGTCCCACATTATACAGCCGCCGTAATAAACTCGGCGATGGTCTTGATCAGATGGTTTATTTTCGCGAGCAGAGCGAAATTAAGAACGGCGCCGACACGAAATCGGTTGCGCTCGACTTCCAGAGTAAAATCACAATTGGAAAATTTGTCGATATCGAACGACCTTCATATCAACAATTAATGTACGATCATCTCAGGAAAAAACTCGGGGATCAATATATACCCTCCGCAGAAATGAAGAACGTCTATGGCAAGAACAGAAATTAAGATCGGCGGATTTGGCGGACAGGGTGTAATCCTCGGCGGTTACGTCATCGGGCGCGCGGCTTCCATCTATGACAATAAATTTGCGACAATGATTCAAGCTTTTGGACCAGAAGCACGCGGCAGCTCCGCGAGTGCAGAACTCATCATCTCCGATGAAACAATTACGTATCCATACATTACCGCCCCCAACTTAATGGTGCTGATGTCTCAAGAAGCATATACGAAATTTGCTTCAGAACTGATTGCTGGCGGCACGCTCATAACCGAGGAAGAACTTGTTACACCGAGCAATCTTCGCAAAGACGTTCAACATTTTTCCATTCCTGCTACCCGCTTTGCAGAAGAACTCGGGAAGAAGATGGTGCTCAACATTGTTATGATGGGGTTTACTACCGCCATCTCCAACGTGGTTCATGAACAAGCAATGATTGAGGCAGTGAAGGTCTCTGTGCCGAAAGGGACAGAGGATCTTAATTTGCGTGCTTTCCTCAAAGGACTTGAGTATGGCAAAAATATGTTGGAAGAAAAAAGCGTTGCAGTACGAATCGCGCAATAAGAGATTGTTTTCTATAACGATAAAGTTTGGCTGAAGGCGACCTTCAACACAACTCTGCACTCATTTTCTTCCCCACTTTATCGGTTCAAAGATATACCGGACCCACTGTGCAAAGAATTCTAATCCGTGACTGCGCCAGCGATTTATCGGCTTTTCTAAATCAATATTTGCAGGTGGCGATACATCTTTTCTGCCAAGCGAAACATCTCGGTGATATTCTTCCACAAGACGCTGTGCTTCGTACTCTGGGTGTCCCAGATGCATTAGATACCGATGGTCTACGCTCTCGAAGATGGTGTAGCCGCCGTTTTCAGAATGGGCAAGAAGATTAACAGACCCGCGCGCACTTTCCTCTTCCAACACTTTGTCCGATATTCCGGAATGCCGGCTTTGTACGCACCAAAATATATCATCTAATTCTCCGCTAACAAAATGTGAGCGGTCGAGATTACGAGTTTCAAATGCTCCAAATAGTTTCTCTTGGTACATTTCTTTTTCAATGCCAAGCATTTTTGCCAACGCCATACCACCCCAGCAAATGCCAAGAGTTGAAGTAATGTTTTGCCGCGCAAACAGCAGAATTTTAGTAATCTCGTCCCAGTAATGCACATCCTCGTACGCAAATTCTTCTACTGGGGCGCCGGTCAAAAGCAATCCGTCTAATGGTGCATACACAATCGCATTCTCAAAGTAATCGTAAAATAATTCAAGATGGTTCTGATCGCTGCTCTTGTAATTGTGCGAATGCAATCGAATCCATACAGGTTCGATCTGAATAATGGAGCGACTGAGTGGATAAAGAACATACGGTTCGTACGTTTCTCCCTTCGGCATAATATTGAGAATGCCGACTCGCAAGGGACGAATATCTGCACGGCTGGCTTCGTCTTCCGAAATGCACAGCACACCCCGCTGTTCTAATTTTTCACGATGCCGATATATGTTTGGGAGTACAACGCTCATATAAACTCCTAATTTATTTGTAATCTTTTTTCGTTGCCGCCACAATGGGGGGAAGAGATATTTGCTCTTCCCCCCTAGTGGAATATGCGCTACTTCATCGTTATTAGATGAGTATAGTTATGAGATTGTTTGAAATGCCTGTGCAAAATCGGAAATAATATCGTCGATGTGCTCAATACCGACAGAAACACGCAGCAACTCCGGTGCAACACCGGCAGTGCGCTGTTCCTCTTCCGAAAGCTGCGAATGCGTTGTTGACGCCGGATGAATAATCAAGGTTTTAGCATCACCCACATTGGCAAGCAAGCTTGTAAGTTTGAGATTATTAATGAGCTTTTTCCCAGCTTCACGACCTCCTTGAATGCCGAATGTGACAATGCCGCCGTAATTATTTGCACGCAGATATTTTTTTGCATTCGCGTGTGCAGGATGGTTTTCCAAACCCGGATATAAAACCCAACTCACATTGGGCGATTTAGATAACCATTGTGCAAACGCAAGTGAATTCTGGCACGTACGCTCTGCGCGGAGAGAGAGAGTTTCCAGTCCCTGCAGGAAGAGAAAGGCGTTGAACGGCGAAAGAGCCGCGCCGATATCGCGAAGTTGTTCCACGCGTGCACGAATGATGAATGCGATATTGCCGAACTGACTCTGCGACCCAAACACATCCCAGAATTTGAGTCCGTGATATCCCGGGCTTGGATCTGTAAAAATCGGAAAGTGGCTGTTGTTCCACGGGAATTTCCCGGAGTCCACGATCACACCACCAATCGATGTTCCGTGTCCGCCAATCCATTTTGTCGCTGAATGCACCACAATATCTGCACCATAATCGATTGGTCTGCACACATATCCGCCCATGCCGAACGTGTTATCGACAATTAATGGAATTCCATGGTTGCGCGCAATCTTTGCCAACGTCTCAAAATCTGGAACATCAAGTCCGGGATTTCCAATGGTTTCCACAAACAAAGCTTTTGTTTTTTCATTGATCTGCTTCTTGAATTCCTCGGGGTTATTGCTGTCCACAAAATGTGTATCAATACCAAGTCGTTTGAAGGTGACCTTGAATTGGTTATAGGTACCTCCATATAAACGGCTGGAGGAAACAATGTTCTCACCTGCCTGAAGAATAGTTGTGAGTGCAAGGAACTGTGCTGCATGGCCGGATGAAGTTGCCAGTGCGCCGACGCCTCCTTCGAGTGCCGCGATGCGTTCTTCAAACACGGCGACAGTCGGATTCATAATCCGGCTATAAATATTGCCGAATTCCTGTAACCCGAACAATCGTGCTGCATGGTCGGCATCATCAAAAACATACGATGTTGTTTGGTAAATGGGTACTGCGCGTGATTTTGTTGTGGGATCAACCTGCTGGCCTGCATGCAGTTGAAGGGTTTCAAAATGATACTTTGGTGATTGTGACATGTGATGCTCCTTTATTATAGGTTGTTTATGTGAACGCCTATAAAACGAAAAAGCCTCGTCGGGAAGATTTCCGGAAGAGGCTTGTGAGCATCTTCTCTTATCGTTCCCTCGACGACCTAAGTGTCGCGGGCAGGATTTAGCACCAGCATCCCGATGTATCGGGACCGGTTGCTAAGGCTTCAACGGGCCTGTTCCCTCAGCCTTTCTGAATAAGAGGCATATTTTCGGATTATATCGTTTGTTATTTAATCCGTGCGATAATCATTGTGACTATCACCTTCGTAATATACAACACCGGCAACTGTTTGTCAAGTTCCCGATGGAGAAAATATATTTTAAACACGTGCGCCACGGTCCGTACCGCGACACTGAATCTGATTTATATTCAACATTATTGTGTCATGAAATGGGGTCCGTGACGCATTGTATTTACCAGAAGCGAACTTGTACAAAGTGTGAAATGAAAAAAACAAAAGCCCAACTGATTGCTCAATTGGGCTTTTGAAAAGACTTCAAGAATCAAATGCTACTTGGTCTCTTCTGCAACGAGATCACCTGATTCTTTCTTACTCTGATAGATTGCCCAGCCAATCGCTGCTGCCGCAACAACCGCAACAACGATACCGGTGAGCAGATCAGTCCCGGCAATATTTGGCTTTGTAATGTTGAATTTCAGCACTAATCCGAGCGTGAGCAAGCTGACCATGTTCATAACCTTGATTAACGGGTTAAGCGCAGGTCCCGCAGTATCTTTTAATGGATCGCCAACGGTATCTCCGGTAACAGCGGCTTTGTGTGCCTCTGAACCTTTACCGCCATACAATCCGTCTTCAATCATTTTCTTAGCATTATCCCATGCACCGCCGGCGTTTGCCATAAACACGGCAAGCAGTTGGCCGACAAGGATCGTACCGGCAAGGAATCCGCCGAGCGCATACGGTCCAAGGATAAATCCAACAAGAATCGGAGTCATAATGGCGAGGATGCCCGGTCCAATGAGTTCTTTCTGGGCAGTGTTTGTACAAATATCGACCACACGGCCGTAATCTGGTTTCTTGGTGCCTTTCCAGATTTCAGGATCGTGGAATTGGATGCGGCATTCTTTGACAATCCAGAATGCGGCACGACCGACGGCGCGAATAAGCATTCCGCTGAAGAGGAACGGCACTGCCCCACCAAGCATGAATCCGATAAACACGGTCGGATCTGCAACGGTAATCTTACCTGCCTGTTCGAAATACTCTGAAATCTTCATCAGGTTAATTTTATCTTCACTGCCGACCGCAATGACAGCGATGAAGCTTGCAAACAACGAGACCGCCGCGATAACGGCAGAACCGATGGCAATACCTTTTGTTTCAGCTTTCGTGGTATTACCGACGGCATCGAGGTCGGCAAGAATCTGCCGGGCGCGTTTGTAGCTTCCCGGTTTTTCTTTTTCCATCTCATCTTTTTCATAACCCATTTCACCGATCCCATTTGCATTATCTGCCACTGGTCCAAACACGTCCATAGAAATGGTGTTGCCTGTTAATGTTAACATACCGATACCGGTCATAGCGACACCATAGGCGATGAAGAGAGGAGGAGTGCCGGCATACACAAGCACGGAGAGAAAAATTGCAACGGCAATAACGACGATTGCCGCAACTGTGCTTTCATAACCGAGTGCAATTCCTTGAATAATGTTTGTTGCATGTCCAGTTGTGCAAGCTTTTGCAAGACCTTTCACCGGCGCATGACTTGTGTGTGTGTAGTAACTGGTTACCTTGTTCAACGCAACAGCAAGGAAAATACCGATCATGCAGGTAATAGCAGGACGCAGATCAAGATTCGGGATGCCAAAATGTGCGATGTAGGGGAGAGAAATTGCAGTGCCATCTGGTTTAAAGAATCCTGCAACGGCTGTTGGGTTGCTTACGAGGTATGCTGCATCAAAATAGAGATAACCAAATCCGAGTGCAACAAATCCAACAATGCTAATAATAGAACCGATCCAGAATCCGCGATGGACACTTTTCAGAGCTGTATCTGAAGTGTCATCGGCGCCAGCTTTCACCGTGTATGTGCTGATGATGGAACCAAGAACGCCGATACCGCGAACGAGCAGCGGGAAGATAACGCCCTTATGTCCAAAGCTTGCCATACCAAGAATCATAGCGGCAACGATGGTGACTTCATAACTTTCGAAAATATCTGCTGCCATACCGGCACAGTCGCCAACGTTATCACCGACGTTATCGGCAATTGTTGCGGCGTTGCGCGGATCGTCTTCTGGAATATCTTTTTCGATCTTACCGACAAGGTCGGCACCGACGTCTGCGGCTTTCGTGTAGATACCGCCGCCAACGCGCATGAACAATGCGATCAGTGTCCCGCCGAATCCAAATCCCAACAAGGCTTCGTACGCATGTTCACCGAACAGCATGAAGATCAACGTTCCACCAAGCAGACCCAAGCCATCTGTGAGCATACCGGTGATGGTCCCTGTACGGTAGCCGAGCTGAAGAGCTTCGCCATAACTGCGTTTTGCAGCTGTTGCAACACGAAGGTTTCCCTGTGTGGCAAGACGCATACCGACAAATCCGACAAGGAAGCTAAAGATTGAACCTACGAGGAACGCACCTGAACGTCCCCAACGGAAGGCGTCGATTGTTCCCGTGTAAGTGAAATAAAGGAACAGGGTGATAATAATGATCAATGGTCCGATCTTTTTAAACTGCGCTGCGAGATAGGCGTTTGAGCCTTCACGAACGGCGGCAGCAATTTCCTGCATTTTCTTTGTACCTTGATCGGCTTTACGCACCTGCTTTACAAGCAAGAGAGCATAGAGCAAACCGGCAATGGCGATGCAAAGCACCATAAGAAGTCCATAGATTTCAATGGGCTTGAAGTTACTATCACTGCTGAAAAGAGCGAATGGGTGAAATGATTCTTGAGCCACCGTTTGGTCGGTGCTTTGAGTGTGGCCGGTATATGGCATGAAGACATATGCGGCGACGAAGAAGATCATCATCGCAATGAGATAATTGCGGCGAGTCGTCTTCGAGGAATTGATGAATAGATTACGTACGGTGTTCATTGTACATCCTATAAAGTGAATAAAATGGTTGTCAATAGAGCTAGTGTGTTAAACGGGTAATAGTAAAACCTCCGCTTATGCTCAAACTTTACTAAAATGCACGGAAATTCCGTAAAAATCAACGGTTATTTTCTAAATAATATTTTTCAAAACAATGAGTATAAAATCGATAAGAAGTAGAATTGAAAATCAGAGGAGTCCGTGTTTGATGAAGAACTTTACGTTTTGTCGAACGTGTTGTAATGGTAGAGAATGTGATTGTTGCGACCAAAGAAGAAGCACGCTTCGCAATCCACCTGTAATAAAGTGACGAAAGAGTTTAATGTCGAGATCCGGGTTGAACACCTTCTTCTGAACACCTTCGTGAATAATATCTTCTGCGAGATCAAGAAAGTCATTGTAATGCTTTGCGACGTTGCCACGCTTGTCTTTGATGAGATGATGCTGTTCGTTGACAAACACAGATGCGAGGGAGGGATTTGTAATAAAATTGTCAAAGAATTGATCTATCACTAAATCGAGCTTCGTAGATGGATCGATGTCGGTCTGTTTGACAATATTCCGAAGGTTATCTGTGAGTCCTATCCACAGCCGATCAAAAATTGTAAGCAAAATAGTCTCTTTATTCTTAAAGTACAGGTAGACGCTGCCTGTTGCTATTCCTGCTTGCTCAGCAAGAAAAGATATTTTCGCCCTGTGATATCCGCGCTGAGCGAAGATTTTTACTGCTGCCTCGAGAATCGCTTTCTCTTTGTTGCCTTCACGTTTTCTCATTGAAGCGATTCCTTTAATGAATCTTTATTCAACAATACGAATCAAATAGTGAAATGTCAAGTCTTGGATGGTTCATTAACCATTTTTCATGTTTCGTCCGTGTTCAAGCTCTCTCTTTTATCTATAACACTTGGCAGGATGAGCATTCTCGGGGAATTTCTGAGCATATTTATATATACTAAGATAAGATTTAAATTAACATGGTACATTATAATAGTTGAATAAAGAAAGAGGATAAAGAATGTCTGTTGAGAAGTCACGGGATATTTTACAAAGCGAAAGCGAACAATGGATTGAAGGCACGTATAGAAAGTCAATCGAAAAATTTCCGGAACGGGAAAAAGAATTTACCACCGTCTCATTTTCTCCGATCAAACCGTTGTACACGTCTCTGGATATAACAGACGAAGATTATGGAAAGCGCCTTGGTTTTCCGGGACAGTATCCATTCACGCGGGGTATCCAATCGACAATGTACCGCAGCCGCTTCTGGACGATGCGGCAATATGCAGGATTCGGAACTGCGAAAGAATCGAATGAACGGTACCGCTATTTGCTCGAACAAGGACAAACCGGTTTATCTGTTGCGTTTGATCTGCCAACCCAGATTGGCTACGACAGTGATGATCAGCTTGCAGATGGTGAGGTTGGTAAAGTTGGTGTAGCGATCGATACGTTGGCAGATATGGGAATTCTATTTGATCGGATTCCGTTGGATAAAGTTTCTACGTCTATGACCATCAATTCGCCGGCTGCTATCTTGCTGGCAATGTATATTGCAGTTGCCGAGAAACAGGGTGTCGCGAAGGAGACAATCGGCGGGACAGTGCAAAATGATATTCTCAAGGAATACATAGCGCGTGGTACGTATATCTTTCCACCGAAACCCTCCATGCGATTGATTACCAATATTTTTCAGTACTGCAAGAGCGAATTACCAAAATGGAATACGATTTCAATTTCCGGATATCATATCCGGGAAGCCGGTTCGACGGCAGTTCAGGAAGTTGGATTCACTCTAGCTGATGGCATTGCATATGTGCAGGCGGCAATCAATGCCGGCCTTGATGTGGATGATTTTGCCGGCCAGCTTTCTTTCTTTTTCAATGCACACAATGATTTGTTTGAAGAGGTTGCGAAGTTTCGTGCTGCCCGCCGTCTCTGGGCGAATATTATGAAGGAACGGTTTGGTGCAAAGAAGACAAAATCGATGATGATGCGTTTTCACACACAAACAGCGGGTTCTACTCTCACAGCCCAACAAGTCGATAACAATATTGTGCGCGTAACCATTCAAACATTAGCGGCGGTGCTTGGCGGAACACAAAGTCTGCATACAAATTCACGCGACGAGGCGCTTGCGCTTCCAACGGAGGACTCTGTTCGCATTGCCCTCCGTACTCAACAAATTGTTGCTCATGAAAGTGGAATTACCGATACAGTCGATCCGCTTGCTGGTTCCTATTATGTGGAAGCAATGACCGATCATATCGAAGCTGAGGCGATGGAATATATCCGAAAGATCGATGCAGTCGGTGGAATGATCCCAGCCATCGAAGCCGGATATCCCCAGAGTGAAATTCAAAAGGCATCCTATCGATCAACAAAAATGATAGAAGAGGGAAATCGTATCATCGTCGGTGTGAACAAATACCGCATTGAAGAGAAGCAGTTGGAAGGATTATCGAAGATAGATCGTTCAGTACAGGACGCACAAATACAATCTCTTCGTAAAATACGCACCGAACGAAATCAGACCGAGGTACATACCAGATTGGCAGAACTAAAAAAAGCGGCAGAGGGAACGGACAACTTGATGCCTTTCGTATTACATGCAGTACGAGCGTATGCAAGTGTCGGAGAAATTTGCAACACCCTTCGTTCTGTCTTTGGAGAATACCGGGAGCATACTACTATTTGAAAAAAGGTTGAGTACAAGTTCATAGTCTTTTAAATGCTCACTCATTATTCCATAGAACAATAGATAAGAGAACTTTCTCCATGACCATTTCGCACATTGAACATATTGGTATAGCTGTTAAGAACTTAAAGGAAGCCATAAAGATGTACGAAGATCTTTTTGGTTTACCCTGCTATACCATTGAGGAAATTTCCGATCAAAAGATTCGAACAGCGTTTTTCCGAATCGGTCAAACAAAAATTGAACTATTGGAATCGACCGATCCAGAGGGCCCAATTGGAAAATTCATTGAAAAAAAGGGAGAAGGAGTGCATCATATTGCATTTGCAGTGGAGAATCTTGCACATGCTCTCAGGGAAGTTAAGGCAAAGGGGTTCCAACTCATCGATAAACAACCTCGCCAAGGAGCAGAGGGGTTGAATATTGTATTTCTTCATCCAAAATCCACCGGTGGGGTGCTACTAGAGTTGTGTGAGGACCCTTCAATAAAAAAAGGATAGTAACCTGCTTTACTTTGTTGACTTTATTCAAATAAAAATGTACTCTACTATCAGAATGAGTAACGAGCTGCAATATTGTAATCAACAACAGGCTTGGTGGTGGCGATGGATGAAGTCCGCGCTTCCGCTGAGGTAGCTCATTTACACTGATTACCCAAACAAAGGTGGAGACGCGGACTGGAGCGTTCCTGCCTTTTTTCGTTTCATGCTGAATCGGATAATCGTGGAATCCTCCGTTTAAAAGTGTGATTCACCAAAATACTATTAACAAATAACCATTGGAGGTCATTATGCCACGCAAATTCATGCTTGAAGAGCAGGAAATCCCAACGCACTACTATAACATAGCAGCCGATCTGCCTACACCGCTGGATCCGCCGCTTCATCCCGGGACCAAGCAGCCGATTGGTCCGCAGGATTTAGCACCCCTCTTCCCGATGGAATTAATTAAGCAGGAAGTGAGCCCAGAGCGCTTCATTGAAATTCCGGATGCAGTTCGAAATGCATACGCAACTTTTCGGCCGACTCCGCTTATCCGAGCTCTTGATCTCGAACGTGCACTTGGCACGCCCGCACAGATTTATTATAAATATGAAGGCGTGAGCCCTGCAGGGAGTCATAAGCTCAATACGGCACTCGCGCAGGCGTACTACAACAAACAGGCGGGCATCAAACGCATTGCTACAGAGACTGGAGCAGGACAATGGGGAAGTGCATTGTCGCTGGCATGTAAGATGTTTGGTTTGCAGTGCAAAGTGTACATGGTGAAAGTGAGCTATGAGCAGAAACCGTATCGCCGCTCGATGATTCACACGTGGGGTGCTGAGGTGGTTGCAAGTCCGAGCAATGATACAAAGGCGGGACGGGATGCTCTGGCAAAGAATCCAAACTCAACTGGCAGTCTTGGTCTTGCAATTAGTGAAGCAGTGGAAGATGCCGCCGGACGTGAAGATACCAATTACTCACTCGGCAGTGTATTAAACCATGTCCTATTGCATCAAACAATTATTGGGTTGGAAGCAAAGAAACAGATGGAAAAGGCAGGTGTCTATCCGGATATAATTATCGGATGCGTCGGTGGCGGATCGAACTTTGGCGGTATTGCACTTCCGTTTATTAAGGATAAGATCGAAGGAAAGAAACTGCGTGCAATTGCAGTTGAGCCGTCGACATGTCCATCGTTAACAAAGGGTGAATACAAATACGATTTTGGCGATGTTGCAGGTATGACTCCGCTCTTAAAGATGTACACACTTGGTAATGAATTTATGCCTCCCTCTATTCATGCTGGAGGATTACGCTACCATGGTATGTCGCCCATTATCAGCAAATTGTATAATGATAAGTTGATCGAAGCTCAAGCGTATCGTCAAACAGAAGTGTTTGAAGCCGGCGTACTGTTTGCTCAGACGGAAGGAATTATTCCGGCGCCGGAATCATCCCATGCAATCAAGTCT
Source organism: Bacteroidota bacterium (assembly GCA_050013655.1). GTDB lineage: Bacteria > Bacteroidota > Ignavibacteria > UBA10030 > UBA10030 > Fen-1298. Next base: position 92,175 of record JBEKEV010000005.1, read on the forward strand.
GCTATTGAAGAAGCGAAGAAGGCAAAGATCGAAGGAACAAAGAAGATTATTCTTTTCAACTTAAGCGGTCATGGTCATTTTGATATGAGTGCCTACGACGCATACTTTGCCGGAAAACTTGGTAACGATAACGGAAAGTAATATTGAGAACTCCTTGCGAAGGTTGCCGGCGATAATGCCGAGAAAACCTTCGCAAGGTCTCTGATACGAGCTGACTGATAGCATATTTATCGCGATTTAAAAAATCCTTCCTCACATTTCTTTTCGAACTCATCAACCCAAGATACTATCAAGTATTTCGTCTTAGAGCATCCGTAGGCTAGGGAGAATACGTCCGGTTGTTGTTCATCCTGGTGAATGAAGGTGTAACAAGCTTGAAGGATAGATAGCCCTCTTCCGAAAGACGTTATTTCTCTTTATCTTATCTCATATAATTTTAATACTTCTTTGAGAGGTGCGATATGATTCAGATAGCCCGAATCCCTGTGAGATTTCTTACGATGGTCATCTGGGGCATTCTTACATCCATCATGCTCCCCGCTCAGCCTAGAACCATCACCATCCTCCACACCAACGATATACACGCCAGCTTTCTTCCGCATGAAGCATTTTGGGTGAAACAAAACCCAAAACCGCTTGTTGGCGGTTTCAACGAACTCTCGTTCGTCGTCGATAGCATCCGTCACGTGAAAACTGCAACGCTCCTGCTCGACGCCGGCGATGTCATGACCGGGAATCCGATTACTGAATATACTTATAGCGGCGCTGAAGGTGGTGCGCTCTTTGAAATGATGAACCGCATCGGGTATGAGGCATGGACACCGGGAAATCATGACTTTGACATCTCGTCGGCAAATCTTTACAAACTGACCAACATCGCAAAATTTCCAACGGTTTCTGCTAATATTGTCGACACAGCGAACCGGTTCCCGGTGAATAATAAGGAATATGTCATTATCGAGAAGAATGGAATGAAAATAGGCATCATAGGATTGATGTCGAGTGACTTCTATAATCTTGTGAACCAAAATAGCAGTATCGGTATTAGAATTCTGCCGCCGATTGAGACAGTACAACGACTCGCTGAATTACTTGATCCACAAACAGATGTATTGATAGCCCTCACTCATGAAGGCGTGGATGAAGACTCTGTCTTGGCAATGAATGTGCATGGTCTCGATATTATCGTCGGAGGACATTCGCACACACGGCTCGAACAACCGAAAAAGGTCAACAATGTGCTTATTGTACAGACGGGATCAAATTGTGAAAACCTTGGTGTTCTTGATGTCACCATTGAGAAACACCACGTCATTGCGTACGAAGGCAAATTGCTTCAGTTGTGGTATGATTCCGATAGACCGATAACAAAGCTTTCCATATTTATCGATTCCATCAAGACCAATATCGATCAGGAGTACTCGACGATCATCGGCACGTTGAAGACGGATTGGATACGGGGCGATGATGGTGAAAGCGGTATCGGTGACTTTCTTGCTGATGCGCAACGCGAAGCGGCGGATGCGGATGTGGGATTTATGAATTCGGCAGGAATTCGGAAAGACTTGTCTGCCGGGCCGATCACCAAGAAAGATATTTTTGAGATTCTTCCTTTCCGTAATTTGCTTACAACATTTCGAGTGACCGGAAGTCAGCTTCGCTCTATGATTGAGACAATTATCAAAGACCATGGCAATGTACAAACATCAGGGATTCGCTGTGAGTGGCAGAAAAAAGAAAACGGTGGGATTGAATTTCTGAAAATTCTTGTGAATGGTCAACCATTGAAAGATTCGAAAACCTACACTGGTGTCGCCAGTGACTATATGATGGGTGAGGCAGAAAAATACTTCGGCATTAAACTCGGTAAGATGACGGTATTGGACCAAACAGTATTTTCTGCCATTGAGAACAAGGTGCGGGCGATGAAAGAAATATCGTCAGAAATTGAAGATAGAATTCACGAAGTGAAATAACGATTGTGAAAGGGACTATGCATGTGCGGCCATTTCCCGATTCTTATTCTTACCGGCCGGCCTGCGGCAGGTAAATCAGAAGTGATTGACTTTCTGAAGAAATGCGACCCGACTATTCGTCTTGAAAAGTACCATATTGCCAACTTTGAGGAACTCGACGATTTTGTGTACGTATGGGAGACATTTGAATTGGATGATCTCATGACGCGGTTCGGCAAGCCGCGGGTGTGGAGTGACGAAAAGTACTGGTTCAAAGAACAGTACATTTGGGATTTGTACATAGACCGTCTGGCATTGGACTATAAGAAAAAAATCCTGAAAGATCCCATGTATCATGAAAAAATGACGGCGCTTGTTGAGTTTGCACGCGGAGGCGATGATGCAATTCATCATGCGTTGACATTATTCTCTGATGAAATGCTCAACAAAGCGTCGCTTGTTTATGTCAAAGTTCCGTATGAAGAATCATTGCGCAAGAATCGCAGACGTGCAAAACTCGGACAGGAAGATTCCATTCTCTATCATTCGCTGCCGGATGAAAAGATGGAGTATTATTACAAGACGAATGATTGGGAGAAGCTGGAAGCCAAAGACCCGAACTTTATCGATGTGAAAGGGCATAAAATTCCGTATGCGGTTTTTGAGAACATGCCGGAAAAAACACACGATCCGAAATTGATTGGAGAAGAACTGGAACGGGTGACACAAAAAATTTGGTCGTTAAAGTAGCCTCCGATCATCAGATCGGATAAACTTGCGAGAATAAATCCGGTCGGTGACTGGATTCTACTAATGCCCGCCTCTACCTTTCGGCATGACATTCCACAGACGTGACATTACCCAGGCACCGAAAAGAGCAAATGGGATCGGCGCCCAGTGCCATAAATCCCAGCCCCAATTCGTGGTGATGTAACCAACGCCGACACCGACAAAGGCGCCGGCAAGATATTGCATACCATCGAACAATCCTGCTGCCGTTGCCGCTGCCTTCTTCCCGCCGAAATCCATCGAAGCCGCACCGCTGATGGTTCCATGTGCACCGTTCACGCAGAACGAAAGAAGCACGAGGCACCACGCCGCAGCAACCGGACCGAAATGCAGCATATCGGAAACACCGAACATCGCGAGGATCACTGCCATACCGAGAAAGCCGAACGTGACGACGGGCGCACGTCTTCCGCCGAATTTTTTATCCGAGGTGATACCGAATGCAAATCCACCTGCGATTCCTGCAAGCGCAATTCCCCACGTCGAGATGATGTACGGAAGATACGTCGCAAAGAGTGCCTTATTCGCGCCGTGATAATCCACGAAATACTTCGGCCACCACGCATCGACCACACTACGGCGCACAAACCCGATCATCATCGAGCCAAGAGCGATCAGCCACATCGTGCGCGAGGCGAAGACTTTCTTCAGCACTTCCCGAACCGACGATGTCGTCTCACCGGTGTCGACGTCATCACCGGTGTCAAATTCTCCCAAACCGGCGTCTTTCGGAGAATTCTCCATCCATCGGAGGTTCACGAGAAAGAACACCGCGACGCACGCGCCCGGAATCCAAAAGGCGTATTGCCACGGCAGGCCGAGGAGAATGAGCGGCACTCCCTGAAATGCCAGCAGCAAACCGAAGCGGATCAAGACGCCAAAGATTCCCGAAAACGTTCCGCGTTCGCGAACGTGAAACCATTGCGCGTTCACTTTGATAATGGAAAGTGCACCGAAGGATTGAAAATATCCATTGATGCCCCAGACGATTGCCATCAGCGTCAGCAACGTTCCGCCCGAAATGCCGAATTTCATAATAGCGGGTGTGATTACGCAGCGTGTCATTCCCGTTCCCTGCCAAACCGCCGGGGAGACAACGACAAGGCTGGCAAGTCCGAAGAGAAGATTCATGAGAGCAACGCCCACCGCGCCACAGAGAAATGCCTTCTTGCCTCCGACACGGTCAGCCAGCGGACCGTTCAAGACGACGGAAAGTCCGTACACGAGCGGCATTATCGTTTCAAAGACGCCGATCTCTGTATTCTTCCAGCCTAGCGTATCGGCAAGAACGGGCGCTACTGCCGTATAGTTGTACCGTGTAGCGTAAAAAAAAGCATACAGCATGCCAAGAGACAACCAATTAATTACACGCCGCCGGCGAAATTCCGGATTGTGCATGGGAACATCGAGGGAAGGATTCATAGAGTCATTGCGGTGAGGAAACTTCGACGGAGTGGATTGTCAGCAGGCATCGAGAAAATGGTGGTGTGTCGGAATGCGGCGACATGGTCATGCTGTTCTTCTACAACGGGAAATGGTAATTGATTGCAAAACGAAGCGCGAAACCAGACAAGTCCAGCGAGAAATTGGACCAGGTTTGACCGGCGCCAGTTACGTTGTTCACTTTGCCGAAGAGATATCCTGTTCCAGCCATTATTGACCAATTGTCTAATAGGTAGTATTGTGCACCGATCATCAATCGATAAGCGCTCGTTGTCCCGATTCTATTAAAATTCCTGCCAGAGTAATAATAATTCTCTATTACTTCTGTAGCTGTGATCGACCCGATGTCCATACTACCAAAAAGGTAAAGTTCCGGAATCGATTCGAGTATCGTACCTGCCCTGAGAGATCCGTATAAGAATGTACAGTTTACTTGATCACCTGAGTTTTCTATCGTTGATACTTTTGTCGTGAAAAAAAACTCGTATCCGATGCCGATTTGAAAATATTTGTTGATGACCCATCCACTCTCTGCACCCAGTACAAAGCAATTTGAAGATGGATGAGTTCCATCGGGCATATGGAGTTGATTTTTCCAATCAGTAAGAGAAGAAAAGAGCCCGCTTGTGTTGAACTGTACATAGAGACTGCTCTTCGAACTTCCTTCTTGTCCATTCTGCGAGAAAGTTGGAATGGAATCAATGATTATCTTGCCAGAATGTGCTGGATCAACAGAAGTCTCTTTCGGATCACGACTCTCGGCGAAAACTGTTCCAATAAAAAAAAGTGGAATAAGATAATAGAGAAATCGGTTCATCGTAAGAGTTTCGTTGACAAATAATTAGGAAAGTATTTCCTTTGCTTTTGCTAAAACATTCTCTACTGTGAATCCGAAATGTTTGAAGATCGCATCCACAGGAGCTGAAGTGCCGAAAGAAGTCATTCCGATGATCTTTCCGTTATCACCGACATATTTTTCCCAACCCATCGGAACGAGAGCTTCAACAGCAATGCGTTTCTTCACGTTTGGCGGCAGAATGAAGTTGCGATACTCTTGCGATTGCCGCTCGAATAATTCCCATGACGGCATGCTGACCACGCGCACTTTTACACCTTCTTTCTTCATCTGGTCGTATGCACTAAGTGCAAGCTGAACCTCGGAACCAGTGCCGATAAGAATGAGATCGGGTGTTGAAGAATTCTCGATAAGTATGTATGCACCTTTCACGAGATTCTCAGCAGAGGAATATTTCGCTCTATCGATGGTTGGCAGCTTCTGTCGCGTCAATAATAACGCAACAGGACCGTTTTTGTATTCAATAGCAAACTTCCAAGCGGCAACGGTTTCATTTGCGTCAGCCGGACGAATGGAAGTCATATTGGGAATGCAACGAAGTGCGGCAAGTTGTTCAACCGGCTCATGGGTCGGACCATCTTCGCCAACGCCGATGCTGTCATGTGTGAAGACGTAAATCGGGCGGATACCCATAATACATGCCAACCGAATGGCAGGCCGCATGTAATCCGAAAAGACGAAGAATGTTCCGCCGTAAGGAATAATACCATCCGTGACCGCCATACCATTCAAAATAGCACCCATCGCATGCTCACGTACGCCATACCGCATATACCGATTCCCATAACTCTTTGCCTGGAAGTCACTCATACTTTTTACATGTGTATTATTTGAGGGAGTAAGATCGGCAGAACCGCCGATCATCGATGGAAGATGCGGAATGATGGCAGTCAATATTTTTCCGGATGCATCGCGTGTCGCCATGGATTCGGTGAATGTCGGCAATGCTTTCTTCCATTCTTCGCCAAAATTTCCGCTGCGGATGTTTTCAAGCTCTGCAGCCAATTCCGGATATTTCTTTTTGTATTCTGCAAACTTCGTATTCCACTTTTCTTCTTTTTTCTTTCCGGTTTCAACCGATTTTCGGAATTGTTTTAACGCTTTCTCCGGGACATAAAACTGTTTTTCAGGATCCCAGCCGTATGCTTTCTTGGTCAGCTTCACTTCTTCTTCACCGAGAGCCGAGCCGTGTGCTTCGGCTGTGTCATGTTTGTTCGGGCTTCCATAACCGATATGTGTCCGTATCATAATAATGGAAGGACGTCCGGTTTCTTCTTTTGCCCGTTGTATTGCCTTGTCAATTGCTTTGAGATCATTTCCATCTTTTACTTTCAACACATTCCAGCCGTACGCCTCAAAACGTTTCCCGCGATCCTCCGTAAAGGACAATTCAGTGGGACCATCGATGCTGATATGGTTGTCATCATAAAAATAAATCAGATTGCTTAATTTTAAATGTCCGGCGAGCGATGCAGCTTCTGCTGTGATGCCTTCCATTAAATCGCCGTCACCGAGAGTTGCATAAATAGTATAATCGACAATTTTGAACCCCGGTTTGTTGTAATGTGCGGCGAGATATTTTTGTGCGATCGCCATGCCAACGCCATTTGCAAATCCTTGTCCGAGCGGGCCTGTGGTTACTTCCACACCGTCGGTGTGTCTGTATTCCGGATGACCCGGTGTCTTGCTGCCGAGTTGACGGAATTTCATCAATTCTTCAAGTGGAAGATCATAACCGGTGAGATACAGAAGGCTATAGAGGAGCATTGATCCATGTCCTCCTGAAAGGACAAAGCGGTCACGGTTATGCCAGTGCATATTCGCCGGATTGTGGTTCAGGTGTTTTGTCCAAAGCATATAAGCGGTCGGTGCCATGCCCATTGGCATGCCAGGGTGGCCCGATTTTGCTTTTTGGACGCCGTCGATGGAAAGCGTGCGAATCGTATTAATACATAGTTGATCCAATATTGATGCCATTATATTTTCTCCGAGGATTTTCTATAGTAAAATGTGAAATAATCGATTACAAGATACTGAAGCTTTGTAGAAATTCAAAGTTGCGAGTGTACACGTTTGCCTTTTTTAGCGGGAAATAGGAGCTCAAATTTCTTGCATTCGGTTTGCTACATACTATTATAGTGAATCGAAAGGCGGATACTTATGAAAAGTGGATCTCATATTCTCATTGTAGAAGATAATGAATCTTTCCGTGAATTAGTTCGGGAAGTATTCGGATATCTTGGGTACCGCGTTTCGGAGGCGTCGAATGGCCTTGAAGGGCTTGCGCTCATGGATAGTACTCCTATCAATCTTGCCATTGTCGATTTAGAAATGCCGCAGATGAATGGGCTTGAGTTTACAAAACGCGTGAAAGAAAAGAACCCTCAATTTCCTGTGATTATGGTGACAGCGCATGCTGCTTTACACTCGCCGGCAGAAATTGCGAACGCCAATATCGATGTCTTTCTCCAAAAACCTGTGGGTGTGGATACGTTAATAAACATGGTGGAACAGTTGTAGATACAATAAACATTGGAATTCTCCGGTGTCTTTTTGATTCTGTAAGCGATTGATTGTCAACTCTTCATTATTTTCATTGGAAGACCTTGATCGTTGAGCTTCCATTCCTGCTCTCAACTGAGCGATAGACAGTCTGCTTGCGAATCAGGATGCGTTCCATAATTTTGCATACCTGCCGGGTATCGTTCCGTAGGTTTCATTCCCATGCACATAGCGTGTGATGAGGGAATACTCTGGTTAAGCTATTCGGTTGCCTTTGCTGCCGGTTCAATACGGAATGAGTGCGTGATTGTTGCGCTTGCAGCTAACTGGGCAGAGACCGAGCAATACTTCGTTATTGAAAGATCGATTGCGCGTTCCACGTCATCTGCTTTGATGCCGTCCCCATAGAATACATATTCGATATGTATCTCGGTAAATATCTTCGGATGTTCTTCTCGTTCGATTCCTTTGACATTGCATTCGTACGCGACAACAGGAGAGCGTTTCTTTTTTAGAATCGGAATGACATCCATCGATGTGCAGCCAGCAAGCGCCATGAGCATGAGTTCCTTAGGAGTTGAGCCGGCTTCGCTACCCCCGACTTCATTTTTTGTGTCCATGACGACCCAATGGTTTGAATTCGCTTTAGCGGCAAGTGTATTGCCCTTAATTTGTCTGAGGTGAATTTCTTTTGTCATACACGGGCTTGTTTCTCTGTGATTGATTTTTTATTCATTTCTAATTCTGTATAGTTAATGTGACCGCATTTCCCATCTCAGGGCTGTCCATAACTTTTTGTGCGATGTCATGCCGGGGCGTGAATCACGAAGATGTCTGTAAAGATACACAACCTTTTTGAGACTGTCCAAATAGCACAAACAGTTTGGACAATTTTCCAGGTGTTTTCTCATGTGTCGATAAGCTGCCAGATTCAACCTTGAATCAAGTTCTGTCCGTATGTGTCTTAGCACTTTGGAACAAGGCAAGATCGATGTTCTTTTGCGGATTGTCATAGCAGGTCATCCTGCAGACATTCTTGGAGAGCGGGACGGCTTCATGCCAATCTCAACTATCCTTGGTTCATGTGAAAGATTATGCTGCTGTTTTTTACTTTTCCTTGTCGAAAACTTCAGTGGAACATAGAGTGGACAGAATCCGACAAAGCTCGTCATTGCGAAGATGAGAGCGAATAAACCAAGAACGACAGCTGCGGTTCCGCTCATCTGATCGGTGAAATACAAAACAGCAATAACCAGAGCAACGCTGAGGCGAAGAACTCGGTCAAGAGAACCCATATTTTGTTTCATACTACTCTCCTTGAATTAAAAGTGGTGAATGACTCTTCAAGGGATAGGATGCAGGCAATGGGAAAAGGATTCACAATAAAAGAGAATAGCTTACACTGTAGATTGAGACAGGATCTCCAATAAAAAAGGTCGACGTACCATGTCGACCTTAAAAATTTCATAGGTAAAGTGACTGTCAATTATACAAGTGGATCATCGCTGTCATCGATGTGAAGATCAACATCAATTTCCTCAATTGGAGTGATAGGGATTCCATCGGGGGAGATCAATGGTGGATTATTCGGTTTCTCTTGTTTCTTTTCTAACTGTCGCTGTCGCTTCTCTTCTTGCTTCTTCTGACGGGCAATCTCTTTCTTTCGCTTCTCAAATTTGTATGATGCTGGATTCTTTCCCATGATTGATTCCTCTCAAATATAGAACATCGCTGCAGGTTCAAGTTTCATGCGGCATATAGTATAACGTAATTATCTTTTTCTCGAAGTCAAAATAGTTTTTCTCAAACCATCAAAATTTTTATTGGTGTGAGACAATAAAAAGGCATCCCGCTCTTCACGAGATGCCTTTACCTTATGCGTAGTACTCGAAGAAAATAGTATAAAGGGCTTTACGTCCCAGCTGAATAATCATCGATATATGTTGCTTGCTTCTTTGTGAGCGTATCGATCTTGTAGCCCATCGTCGCGAGCTTGACACCGGCGATTTCCTGATCTTGCTCTGCCGGAATATCGTACACCTTATTTTCCAACCGTTTCCCCTTTTTATGAAGTTCCACAAGCCGGAGCTGCGACATGAACTGGTTCGCGAACGACATATCCATCACTTCCGACGGATGTCCTTCAGCGGCGGCAAGATTGACAAGGCGTCCCTTCGCAAGCAGAAAGATGCGGTTGCCATTCTTCAAAGTGTATTCTTCATTGTCCTTTCGGACTTCGCGCGTACTCTTGGCGAGTTTCTCAAGATCGGGGATGTTAATCTCGCAGTCATAATGTCCTGTATTGCAGACGATCGCGCCATCTTTCATGGACTTAAAATGTCTCTCAATAATGATGTCTTTCACTCCCGTTGCTGTGATGAAGATGTCGCCAACTTTTGCAGCATCATCCATCTTCATGACACGGTACCCTTCGAGTGTCGCTTTCAGAGCTGCCGTCGGTTTCACTTCCGTTACGATGACATTTGCACCGAGACCTTTCGCCCGCATCGCAACACCTTTACCGCAATGTCCGAATCCCGCAACAACAATATTCTTGCCGGCCAAGAGGACGCTTGTTGCTCGAAGAACACCATCGAGCGTTGATTGTCCGGTTCCGTACACATTATCGAAGTCCCACTTTGTTTCTGCATCATTGACGGCGATGACAGGATACCGGAGCGCACCGTCGTTCGCCATGGCACGCAACCGATGAACACCGGTTGTTGTTTCTTCCGTGCCTCCAAGAACAGTCGGAATCAATTCTTTGTGTTTATGATGCACAGTGAAAATAAGATCGGCGCCGTCATCGAGCGTGAGATTCGGTTTGAATTTCAATGTCTCTTCAATGCACCAGTAGAATTCTTTCACATTCATCCCGTGCCATGCGAAAATGCTGACGCCCTCGTCGGCAAGCGCCGCTGCGACATCGTCTTGCGTTGAAAGCGGATTGCAGCCGCTCCAACTCACTTCGGCTCCCGTTTGGACGAATGTTTTCACAAGCACAGCCGTCTCTTTCGTTACATGCAGACATCCGGCAATTTTGTAGCCTTGAAACGGTTTTGTTTTGCAATATTTTTCCTGCAGTGCCATGAGCACGGGCATACGTGATTCCGCCCACTCGATACGAAGCTTGCCGGCCTTTGCAAGTGAAAGATCTTTTACTTTGTATTTATTCTTTTTTTCGTTCATTGTTTTTTCAAATAAGTAATTGGTTAATTAGTTAATTATTTAAATGGTTAATTTGTCTTAATGATGTATTGCAATGTCTTCTTGCTTCCTCTTCCGTAGGTATGCTATATACCCATTGATTCTGTGGAGAACTTCTTTTGCTTCAGCTTTTAATTTAATGTATTCGTCTTCCGGTAAATAGTGCTCATCAAGACAGACATTCAAATCATCCATCAATTCTTCAAGCGAACCTCGTGATTGCCGCAGGAATTGAATATTCTCTTGAAAATGAAACCTTCCGTGTCCTTCAGCAATGTTGTTGGTAATTGATGTTGCTGCCCTTCGCATCTGAGATGCAAGGTTGAATTTTTCTTCAGAAGGCAATTGTTTAATAAATGCGTAAATATATTTCCGAAGCTCTCTCGCTTTTTGATAAACTTCAAGATCCTTGAAACCATATCCACTCATCTTACTAATCACACTTCACCAATGAACTTTTCACCGGCTTTACCGTACAGCTTTCTGCAGTGTTTTTATCAAATCCAATTTTTCCCATGTGAATTCTTTTTCATTGCGTCCAAAGTGGCCGTATGCTGCTGTCTTGCGATAGATCGGACGGCGCAGATCGAGCCGTTTAATGATTCCGCGGGGCGTGAGATCGATTTCCTTCATCACAAAATCCGAGAGCCGTGCATCAGGTATGATGCCGGTGCCGAAGGTCTTGATTTGAATGGACACAGGTTCTATCACACCGATCGCGTACGCTACCTGAATCTGACATTCGGTGGCAAGCTTTGCTGCGACAATATTTTTTGCAAGATGACGTGCCGCATATGCAGCGCTGCGGTCTACTTTCGTCGGGTCTTTACCGGAGAACGCGCCGCCGCCATGCGGTGCGCGCCCGCCGTACGTATCGACAACAATTTTGCGCCCGGTCAAACCGCTGTCGCCATGCGGACCGCCAACTTCAAATCTACCCGTAGGATTGACGAAGTAGCGTGTTTTATTGTCGAGCATTCCGGATGGAATAACATTGCGTACGATCAACTCGATGATATCCTCTTTGATCTTTTTTTGTGTCACATCGTGATCATGCTGAGTGGAGACAACAACCGTATCCACACGAACGGGTTTTCCGTTGCCGTCGTATTCGATCGTCACCTGAGACTTTGCATCGGGGCGAAGATAGGGCATCAGGCTGGGCTGTTTCTTTCGAACAGAAGCAAGCTGAAACACCAATTTGTGAGCGTACATAATCGGTGCCGGCATCAACTCGGGAGTCTCCGAAGAGGCGTATCCGAACATCATTCCCTGGTCGCCTGCGCCGCCGGTATCCACTCCCAGAGCAATGTCAGGCGATTGAGAATGGATGGAAGAGAGGACCGAGCATGAATCGGCATCAAACCCGACTCCGGTTTTTGTATAACCGATATCGCGAATAACATTGCGGACGATCTCTTGGACTTCGATATATCCCTTGGTAGTGATTTCTCCGCCGACGAGTACCATGCCGGTCGTGACGAATGTTTCGCATGCCACACGCGATGTTTTGTCTTGTATAAGCAATGCGTCAAGTACTGCATCGGAAATTTGGTCGCAGACTTTGTCGGGATGTCCTTCGGATACCGATTCCGAAGTAAATAAGTTTCTCATTGTTTCTCCGTGCTAAGTTGATGATTCAGTAAATAAAATTTATTTTCGATCGAAAAAATGATCTGGTTGGATTGCAATGCTCTGTTAATCAGTAAAATTCCAATTCAGATGAATCGCCGATATTGATTCGTTTATAATTTCCACGGACGATAGCATTGTTGCCGATAATAGAATCTTCAATGAGCGAGTTGAGCACTGTTGCTCCCTCACTAATGATAGAATTGCGGACAATGGTATTTTCCACCGTTGCATTTTCGGCAATAGTGGCATGCGGTCCGATAATAGCATTGGTAACTCTTGCCTTTGGTGAGATAAAAGCAGGCGGTTGGATCAGGACGCCTTTCAATGGATGAGGCAGAGGTTGATGTTCCAGAAGATGTCGGTTGGTGGAAAGCAACGTCTCCGGTTTACCGCAGTCAAACCATCCTTCTATGGAAAACGTCTTCATCTTTTCGCCACGGTCAATCATCATTTGAAGTGCATCAGTCAATTGGAACTCGCCTTGTGTACGTGTGTTGTTTTGAATCATTTCCTTCAGACAATCCACTAAGAGCTGCGGCTGTGTGATATAATAAAGGCCGACGAGGGCAAGGTTACTCTTCGGCACTTCCGGTTTCTCTACCAGTCGTGTTATCAGGCCGCCGGTTGTTTCGGCAACTCCAAACCGCCGCGGATCATCCACATTCTTAACACCAATTTGCGTTTGTTCGTTCTTAATCATCGACTTCAGATCAACATCGAAGATCGTATCGCCCAACATGATGAGAATAGGGCTGCGGGAAAAGGTATGCCGGGAAATGTAGATGGCATGACCCAGACCAAGGCGCTCTTCCTGTTCCACGAAATCGACCTTGATTCTATAGTTTGTAAGCACATATTCTTTGATCATCTCACCGAGATACCCGATGATAATGGTAGCTTCGGTAAAGCCGGTCTCAATAATTTTGTCAAGAATATGTCCGATGATCGGTTTGCCGGCAACATTCAGGAGTACTTTCGGTACTGTGAATGTGTACGGGCGGAGTCTGCTGCCCACACCTGCGACGGGGATGATTGCTCTCATATTCTGGATTTGTTCTTGTTGATAAATTCATATAAAAAATACGGAAGAATCCTTTCACAAACAAACTCAATCATTTTTTGGCAGTGTCTCAATGTAACATAGTTGGTTAGTGATGTCAGTCCCGCAAAGCGGGATTCCTGACATTCAATGGTATCGGTCAGGACGTAAGTCCTGACCGCACTAAACTGAGACACTACCAATTTTTTCAAAAATTAAAATTAAACAGTCTCCTTCCGTTGAATTATTCTGAAAAACATGTAACTTATCAATAGAATGTGTTGTTCTATTATTGACACAGTTATTCGCTGTGACGAATCCATTTCTTCGTGAGTCAGTAATTAAATAATTGGAGTATCATGTATGGATATCAGCAAGTTAGCAGCATCCATCGCTGAATCAGCGACGGTGAAACTCAATGCAGAAGCTATGAGGCTGCGTGCACAGGGCGAGGCAATTGTTCATTTCGGGGTTGGCGAACCCAAAAACAAAGCCCCGATGAGCGCAATTTCGAGTGCCATCGAAAAATTGAACTCGGGTGAAATAAAGTATGCACCCTCCGACGGCATGCCTTCGTTGAAAAAAGCTATCGTTCAATACACGGAAAAAAATTACGGGAGAACGATCGATCCGGCAAATGTGATTGTCTCTGACGGTGCCAAGCATTCCATATTCAATGTGCTCTATGCCCTTATCAATCCGGGAGATCAAGTCATTGTCCTGGCTCCCTATTGGGTGAGCTATCCGGAAATAGTCAAGATGGTCAACGGTGTTCCTGTGATCGTAACGCCGGCCGATGGAAGCTTTTATCCGAAACTATCGGAGATTGAAAAAGCAGTTACTCCATCGACCCGTGCTATTATCATCAATAGCCCGAACAATCCTTCCGGTGTTATTTTCTCGGATGAGTTTGTCGGCCAGATTGTCGAGTTCTGTGAACGAAAAAATATCTATCTCCTGACGGACGATATTTATCACAAACTCATATTTGACGGAAAAAAAATTGCACCCGTCTATAACTTTACAAAAAAAGATATCGAATCGACCAATGTCATTGTGATTAACGGTATTTCAAAAACGTACGGCATGACCGGGTTTCGCGTGGGCTGGGTTGTTGCGAACCGAAAACTCGTGAAGGTTATGACAAATATTCAAGGACAAATTACTACATGCAATTCACCGATCTGCCAGGTCGCCGCAGAAGCGGCATTGAATGACGATCAGAGTGGTGTTGATACGCTGCTCGATACAATTGAGAAGAACCGGAATACCGTCATGCGGGAATTACAGTCTATTCCCGGGATGAAAATCGTAAAGCCGCAAGGAACATTTTACTGTTTCCCTGATTTCAGCGCGTTCAATAAAGATTCTATGGCGCTGGCGGATTTCTTATTGAAGAAAGCCCTCGTGGTGACCGTGCCGGGCAAAGAATTCGGTATGGAAGGCCACTTGCGGCTCAGTTATGCCGGTGCGCCGAGCGAGGTTGCAGATGGATTAGCGCGCATCAAATGGGCTTTGGATCCGAATGCGCCGCGGGAGATCCAAATCGGCAATCGTAAAGTTACACGCGATTGGTAAGAAACCTTTAGAGAAAAATCTTTGTTCTTTTATTAACTAATGAATGGATGAATTATGAATGTTCCGGCATACGCCAAAAATGAAAAAGCAATTACCTGGATAAAAGAAATTGCTGCATTAACAAAACCAGACAATGTGCACTGGTGCGACGGCTCGCAATCCGAATACGACGAGATGTGTCAGCGGCTTGTGAAGTCGGGAACGTTCTTAAAGTTGAACGAACAGAAAAGGCCTAATAGTTTTCTGGCGCGATCGGATGCGAGCGATGTGGCGCGCGTGGAAGATCGCACGTTTATTTGCAGTGTCAAGAAGAGCGACGCCGGCCCGACAAATAATTGGGCTGATCCGCGGGAGATGAAAGCAACTCTGAATAAGTTATTCGACGGCTGCATGCGCGGACGCACCCTGTATGTTATCCCATTTAGCATGGGACCGCTTGGATCGCATATCGCACACATCGGTATTGAACTGACAGATTCGCCGTATGTTGTCGCCAACATGCGCATTATGACCCGCATGGGGAAAGCCGTATGGGATGTCATGGGCAGTACCGGTGATTTTGTGCCATGCGTTCATTCGGTCGGCGCGCCTTTGGCGCCGGGACAAAAAGATGTTCCATGGCCGTGCAACAAAGAAAAATATATTGTCCACTATCCGGAAGAACATGCGATCTGGTCGTTCGGAAGCGGGTATGGCGGAAATGCTTTGCTCGGCAAAAAATGTCTTGCACTTCGCATCGCATCCACGATGGCGCGTGATCAAGGCTGGATGGCTGAACACATGCTCATTGTCGGACTTGAATCTCCAGAAGGACAAAAAACTTACGTAGCGGCTGCATTCCCGAGCGCCTGCGGTAAAACCAACCTTGCCATGCTTATTCCGCCGGATGCTATGAAAGCATGGAAGGTCACGACAGTAGGAGATGACATTGCATGGATTAAACCGGGAAAAGACGGTCAACTCTATGCCATCAATCCCGAAAATGGATATTTTGGAGTTGCCCCCGGCACTTCGGAAAAATCGAATCCGAATGCGATGGCAACGATTAAAAAGAATTCTATCTTCACCAACGTTGCACTCACACCGGATGGCGATGTATGGTGGGAGGGGATGACGAAAACGCCGCCCCCTCAATTGATCGATTGGACCGGACAGCCGTGGACTCCCGATTGCGGACGCAAAGCTGCGCATCCCAATGCACGCTTTACAACTCCGGCAAATCAATGTCCGTGTATCGATCCCGATTGGGAAAATCCGAACGGTGTCCCGATTAAAGCATTTATCTTTGGCGGGCGCAGGAGCAATACAACGCCATTAGTATGTCAGGCGGTGAACTGGGCGCGTGGCGTTTATCTTGCTGCGACGATGGGCTCTGAGACAACAGCGGCAGCAGCGGGCAAGGTCGGGCAGGTGCGCCGCGATCCGTTTGCAATGCTGCCGTTCTGCGGATACCATATGGCAGATTATTTTAACCATTGGCTTGAAATGGGACGTCGTGTCGCACATCCGCCGCGAATCTTCGGAGTGAACTGGTTCCGTCTCGATGAGAACGGCAATTTTATCTGGCCGGGCTATGGCGAGAATATGCGCGTGCTGAAATGGATCGTGGAACGCGTGAATGGAACTGCACGGGGTTTTGAAAGTCCGCTTGGCTGGATGCCCCGGTATGAAGACCTTGACTGGAATGGATTGGAATTTTCCCAAAAACAATTTGACGATTTGATGAAAGTGGATACGGAGTTATGGAAAAAAGAAATCCAGCTCCATGAAGAATTATTCCTCACTCTTCAGGATAAGCTGCCGAAAGAACTGAATTCTATTCGCGAGCAGCTTCTCTCCAGTCTTTTACGCGGATAAAGATCGATCGAGGTTGTCGTACCGGGCCGCTCATTCTGCAGAATCGGTATTACCTCCTGCTGCTGCTGTCGGCGGGTGCTTTCCGCGTATTTATATTTAAGAAAAGCGTAATTTGATTAAAGTTATTTCACTATGAACGCATAGTGGAAATGACGAAGCGCCAGTGAAAACAATAAACCGACGAAACCGAAAATCCATTCGTTTAAAGGAGTACGATTACTCCCAGCCCGGTGAATATTTTGTAACCATTTGTACATATCATCACGAATGTATATTGGGTGAAATTGTAAACGGAGAACAGCGATTGACTGAGAATGGAAAGATTGCAGAAGAAGAATGGTTAAGAACGTCAAATATACGTCCTGGAATAGAATTGGATGTGTTTGTAATAATGCCCAATCATATCCATGGTATCATTATGATTAAAGATGAATCTCCAATTCCAAAGGTAGGGACGCACAGCTGTGCGTCCCTACAAAGACAACCCCGATCGTTGGGTTCTATCATTGCAGGATTTAAATCGGCAGCAACAAAACGAATTAATGAAAAGCGGCATACACCGTCATTTCCTGTTTGGCAGAAGGGGTTTTATGATCGCGTCATCCGCAATGACAAGGAATTAGATACCATGAGGGATTACATTACTAATAATATTCTCCAATGGGCGTTCAAAAAAGATAGCCCGGAGAACATTCCACTCTGGTGATGGATTTTAACGATCTGCTGCTTTCTCTTCTTTTTATCTTGCCCTCCCATCGAGAAACATGTATATTATAGCAGCAAAAATCTCAAATCTCTGATTCGTACCATTGGGGGACCGCCAATGACAGTTCTTGAGAAATCAAAATTTATTGCTCTTGTAGGGACGTTTAATTAAACGTCCCTACGGATAATGTACATATGCCTGTAATTGTTTTTAATATTCCAAACTTTGGATGGAAATCGCAGCCGCACATTGAGCACGGGGATTAGCAATTCGTGGATGCAATATTAAACACGAAGTCTATATATCATGCTATTACGAACAAAATATAGACAAAGTCTATCTAATCACATGTTAGGCAACGGAAAAAAGAAATAGAGGAAAATATGAAAATAGATAAGGTCAATTTAAACGAGAAGTTGTCTCTTTTCTCGAAGCATTGGGATCCGAAGATCATCGGCAGCCTCAACGGACAACACATCAAACTAGTAAAGTTTAAGGGACCGTTTGTTTCACATCATCACGAGACTGAAGACGAGTTGTTCCTTGTAGTCCATGGGCAGCTCACGATGCATTTTCTTGATCGGCTAGTCGAAATCAACGAAGGGGAGTTCATCATTGTACCTCATGGAGTGGAGCATTATCCTGAGGCACAGGAAGAGGTTCATGTTCTCCTTTTCGAGCCGGCGTCAACAACTAATACAGGAAGTGCAGGTGGCGCAAGGACAGTCGAAGCACCAGAATGGATTTGAAATGTTCATGAATTGACCATTCCTTGCCGTTGCCTAACCAGGCGCTCAAGCTGACGGAATGAGCGTGGGAGCAATTTACATGGCTAATGGTGGGTTGAGGTTTTTATTATTCAGTTTTTAGTACCTATAACTTTGATACTTATTAATTTGGTTGATAGCATGGACTTGTTTCGTTGGTTGCATTACGAAAATTATCAACGCCGCAGCTTAGCGCCGTTCCGTTAGCTGGCACGCATAATTTAAATGGTGAAATAATATGATAACATTCTCCGGAAATTCTTGCCCAAGTATCACCGATTGGCTACAAGCAATCGGAACAATCGGTGCGGTAATCGTTGCTTTATTTTTCTTTTTTTGGGAAAGAATTCGTGAGTGGTGGAACAAACCACACCTGGGGATTTCCCTTCAGTTCAATCCTCCAGATTGTCATCGTATAATTACTGTTGCGCAGAGAGACGATGGACGAATTGTAAACCCTGATGCTTTTTGGTTTCGTTTGACTGCTTCAAACAAAGGTCGAAATTCCGCAAAGGACTTAGAGGCTATTATTTCTAATATGGAACGAAAGAATAACAATACATGGGAAACATATTCACCATTCTTACCAAGCAATCTAAAATGGACACATATATCAACGCAATATCTTCCAATGTTACTTCCAAAGACTGAAAAGAAATTGGATTTGGGACACATAATGGATCCCAATTTCAGGCGGGCATTTCTTAGCGAGAGAAATCCAGCGTTGACCAATATACCTAACGCCCAAGCCTTGTTTCATTTTGAAGTTGCCACACAACCAAGCAATGGATATAATAATATTCCACCAGGAGAGTACAGATTTGAGCTCATCGTTGGAGCAGCAAACTGTTCACCAATATCAACGATAATCTCTCTATCTTTTAGTGGCAACTGGAACCGTCAAGAAGATTTAATGCTTCAGAGAGAAATAAATCTAAACATTCTTAAATAGATCAGCGTGCCCGCCTAACCAGGCGCTTTCCGCTAATAATTAGAGGAGCCGCCATCCGTTAGGGCGCGAGAACTATCGAATTCTCATCAAAGGAACTCTATGAAAGATCTACTTGACAAAATATCATCCTACAACCTGTTCAACTATTTGCTGCCAGGAATACTCTTCGTTTGCTTTGCCAATTTTTTTTCAGGCTACAATTTTGTTCAGGACAACAATGTGATTTCCGCATTTCTGTGTTACTTTCTTGGAATGGTGATCAGCAGATTCGGTTCTTTGGTTCTTGAACCAATTCTAAAATCAATATCATTTTTAACATTTGCCGACTACAAAAGCTTTGTTTCAGCGTCAAAGAAAGATGAAAAGATTGAGTTGTTCTCGGAAATCAATAACACTTATCGCACCATTACGGCAATGTTTATTCTGTTGCTTCTATTGAAAGCTTACCACCACTTCGAAGTTCTTTGGAACGTCCCAACCAAATTATCGGCTTTTATTGCAATTGTTCTACTCCTTTTAATTTTTCTATTGTCATATCGCAAACAAACGAGCTATATCCGAAGGAGAATAGACGTTATCAAAAACAATTAACGGGGGTCTTGCATGAGTATAATCAAATCCTTATCGGTCGGCGAAGGTGATATGTTCTACATCCAACACAACACTGATAGTTTCACAATCATTGACTGCTGCTTGACAGATGACAACAAAAAAAGGATAGTCGACGAAATAGTCCGAGAATCATCGTCAAAAAGTATTTCGAGGTTTATTTCCACTCACCCCGACGAGGATCATTTTGGCGGAATCGAATATCTAGATAGTAAAAAAGAAATATTGAATTTTTATTGTGTTAAGAACGAGGTCACCAAAACTGAAGAAACTTCTGACTTCACAAAGTATTGCGAGCTTAGAGATTCATCAAAGGCGTTCTTCTTACAAAAAGGCTCTACAAGAAAATGGTTGAATCAAGATGATGACACTAGACACGCAGCAGGAATTACGATTTTGTGGCCAATAACTAGCAATGAGTACTACATGCAAGCGTTTGAAGACGCTAAGCAAGGAGAAAGCCCAAATGACATTTCAACAATCATCAGGTACGCAGTCATCGACAGCGTAACTGTTTTGTGGATGGGTGATTTGGGAACTGATTTCATGGAAAATATAAAAGATGACTTGGACCTACCGAAAGTCAACGTTCTGTTTGCACCGCATCACGGCAGAGATAGCGGAACAGTTCCTTCTGAATTGCTAGAAGAAATGAATCCTGACATTATAGTAATTGGAGAAGCAGATTCTGAACACTTGAATTACTATGATGGGTACAATACGATCACTCAAAATAGCGCTGGCGACATAACTTTCGATTGCGATGGAAAGAAAGTACATGTTTACGTGTCAAGTGATACTTACTCGGTCGATTTTCTTGACGACGAAGGCATGACAGAGCGTGATTTCTATATTGGAACGCTTAATATCTGAGAACCTACCGTCGCGGAATATCCAGGCGCTCCCCGCAAATCCCGATTTATCGGGAGCCCATCCGTTAGGCGGCAACAATTATACAAAAAGGCGTTTAATGAAAATATATATCTTTACTATCAGCATTCTTTGCACGTCGCTGATTATGCTTGGATGCAACAAAACGGATAATACTCAAGCAATAAAAGTTGGTATGACATATGAAGAAGTGGAAAGCCTTCTTGGAAAACCAATTTCAATTGACCGTGGCGCCAATGAACTTAAACTAGATGTAGATAAACTTTCTTTGCTCGAAATATCCTATTTCAATCCTAAAATAAATCCCTCTGATAATAGCGATAACCAAGAACATGAAATTCGTCAGACCAAAATAGATATTCTAAATAATGACTTGTCAATCATGCGTGGAGAAAGTAAGGTTAATTCAATGTTTTGGGCTGCCCCTCATTCCGTTCAAACAGTTGGCAATTTAATTTATGTTGCTTGGGTGTATGAGCGTTCGCGAATAGATACACACTATATTGTCTATGAAAATCGCATTGTTCATGCGCAAACTGATACAATAGTCGGTCTGCATTATTATGTAGATGGTAAAGAGGTTTCCAAAAATTCATATGAGAATATTTCTGGTTTTATTAATATTCCAAAAAATATTAAAAATGAAAGCAGACCTCGAACGCGTTCTTGGACAGAAATCGATTCAAATGCAAAAAAGTACTATCTCGTAGTGCGAAAATATACTGTATTGTTTGATGCTTCTAGTGGTCGAGTTGTCTCGTCTGGTTATTCGCCCATGTTTGTAATATCACGTGATTAATATGGGTTGCAGCCTAACCAGGCGTTCCCCGCCATCCCGATAAAAAACATCGGGACGCAAAAAACGCGAAAGCGACGGGGTTTCGCGCCCGTCCGTTAGGCGGGCAATAAAAGGAAAAGAAATGAAACAATTAAAAGTTAGATGGCTATTTTTCGTCTTTGCCGCTTTTTCTTTCTTTGCAAGCGAATTTCTGCATTCGCAAACCCAACCTCTTCCTCTTATCATCACTTGTCGAAAATCTTTCTTAGGCGGCTCATATGTTTTGCAATTACAAAACACCTCAACCGAACAATTGAATATCTGGTTAGATGCTAGAGAAAAGAATGCCACCTTTCTCATCCCAGCAGGAAAGACGAAAGAAATTGGATGGGCTCAAGGTTTTCGTTTTGATGATAACGATAATTATTTTATTGGCGGAGATGGATATGATACTCTTAGACAAACCATGCCAAACACTGGTCTATCTGCTTGCAGAATTAGCTTTTTAAAAGATGGAAGTCTAACAATCAATTTATCTCAATCGTATCTACAGGGTTTATTACCAAAATTTCTTGAATTACCAGTTAAAGGAACCTATTCCAATATTCTTGAGGTTGCAATCACTGACCTACCGCAGATTATTCTTAAAGATCGATCTGATAGGATTTATGCCAATGTTCTTGTTCATCTTACTCTTTATTCTGGCAAAATAAACATCCCAATGAATACAAACCTTTCCTTTGTTCCTTTTTATATTCCAGCAAAGGGAAGTTTAGGTGCATCTCAAATCAAAGTTGAAAATATCGAAATCAATGCTGTCCCGAAAGAATGGCTTGAAGAGGTTACCAAGATTATTAATCAGTTGTTGCCTATTTGGTTTTCAAAACTTGAATTCGCTCAATTAGACAAAACTACGATGAAGTATTGCAAATTCTTTAATGTGCGTGAAGTAAATGTCCATAATGGTCGGTTGGAAATTGTCCTTCTATAGTTTATTTGCGCACTAACCAGGCGCTCCCCGCAAACAGCGACGGGATTTCGCGCCGGTCCGTTATGCAACATACCAAAGGACGCAGATGATGAAGAAATACTATAATTGGTTTCGACAATTCTTATGGCCATTGCTACCTATACCAACGGTATTAATTATGTATTTCATTTTGCGACCTAATCTAGATGCAAACAAATCATTGTTCAATAATTGGTATGGCGTGGCTCTTCAAATAATAGGGGGCTTCCAACTTGTCTGGTCGATAGATACGAATCTGAGAGGATTCAAGGGACAGACAATTGTGCAGACAATTAAGAGAGACACGATCGAATTGTTTAGATCATTTCCTCTCTGGTCTAAAAAGAATGTCACAATAATAACTGGGGCTGCTCACTTAACAATACCAAAACAACAAGTTAATATCAGAGCCAGTCAAACTTACACTGATTTATCTCAGAAAGTTGAATTTCTAGAAAGACAATTAAGCCATCTACAAGAAGCGCTAGACAATTGCATAAACGATTTTCGTACAAAAATGGATGAACAAAAAAGGGACTTCCAAAATAAAATAGCTGCGGTGAATACAACTAGTTCTGAATTAAAAACACTCATTACAGATGTGGCTGTTGGTGGAATTAGAGGACAAATAACCGGATTTTTGATAGTTGTTTTGGGAACAGTTATTTCTGCAATTAAATAAAAGGTATGTTGCCTAACCAGGCGCTCCCCGCTAATCCCGATAAAAAACATCGGGACGCAAAAAATGCGAAAGCGGCGGGGTTTCGCGCCCGTCCGTTAGGTTACCGTTCGATAGGAGGATATAGCATGTATAAATTATCCATTTTCATATTGTTTGGCATTATGTCGTGGTAGCACAAACTTCTAACAAGAATTTCTATGGGCCTACAACGACTGGAAACGATTCTCTTGTTGATGTCTTTCCCCTCGCAGTTGGGAACCAATGGACATACGAATATTATTTGTATTCATATGATGAAATAGCTAGTTATCACGATTCCGGTACGGTCACGGCTAATATCATTGATAAGATAGTAACAAACGATTCAATACGATGGATGATACAAGAAATTGATCAGATAGGATTCTTGTCTATAGACACGATTGAAGTTGTTGAACTACTTAAAGGGAATCATCAGTTATACAATACAGGCGATATTAATAAAATCATTACATCTGAATTTCCATTTCTTCCATGTCTTGATACTATGATCTATAGATACGCCATTGTTGATTCAGCGGGTGTTAAAACATTTAGGTCACGTAATACTCAGGGAAAAGGTGTCTTTAATTTCACCTTCAAAAAAGACATAGGGCTTTCTTTGGTTACTGTCAGCGACGGGTGTACTTGCTTATCGGGTTATAGTGGTGAGAATTCTCTCCGTAGTGAGATTATTACTGGTATTACCGATCGCCAAGAAGGGCTACGTTCTTTGAATTTTCGTTTATCTCAAAACTTTCCTAATCCATTCAATCCTTCTACGATTATATCATTCAATCTATCGTCGCGGTCGTTCATATCGCTGAAAGTGTTCGATAATATTGGAAGAGAAGTTGCAACACTTGTCAACGAAGAATTATCCGCCGGGAACCATACACGACAATGGAATGCAGTAAATATGCCGAGCGGCGTGTATTTTTATCGTTTGCAGTCAGATAAATATTCAGAGACTAAAAAATTATTGTTGCTCAAATAAAAACAAATACAATTGCGCCTAACCAGGCGTTCCCCGCTAATCCCGTAAAAAATATCGGGACGCAAAAAACGCACTGACGGAATGATCTCACTGCAAACATTCCCGCCAAAGATCGGCGGGATGCAAACAGCGCACATGGCGAGCAGAGGTTTTATTTTAATTTGAAAGTGAGTACAATGAACTATAGAAGAAGAAACACGCTACGCGTGTTACAGCGTCGGAAGTATATCTGCGTAGCTTTAGGTATCCCGCTTTGCGGGATAGTATTATACGCGGGCTCCGCCTGTTAGGCGGCGATCAAATTAAGTATGGAAAGGTTTTACTAAAATGGTCTCTTCAGATTCTTCATCGTTAATTAGTAAACATAATTATTTTCTTCTTATTGCTGGATTATTCGCATTGTCTTTTGCTGTATTTCAAATCAGTGCAATATTTTGGCCACCGAAACTAATGGAGAACTTCGGTGAGTCTGTCAAACTACAAACGACACATCCAGCAATTTTTGCTACTGTTCGTTCCTTTCTTGGTGTATTGGACGCTTTTTGTGGCTTGTACGCTCTTTCCGGTGCAGGATACATTCGTCGGTTACCTTTCTTACGTCCAATTATTGTAACGATTACTGCCATATTCCTTCTTCGGAGTTTAATGACAATTTATGCATGGATAATCTACCATAAATATCCTGAGTTGATGTTTATTCATTATCTTATTTTTTCTATTATTGACCTTTGTGTAGGTTTTATTTATTTAAGCGGGGTTATTCAATTATTTAGAAATAAACGAGAAAGCAAAGCCTTATTATAGTGCTTACTATATTTCTATAGCGCTGCCTAACCAGGCGCTCCCCGCATCCCGATTTATCGGGAGCCCATCCGTTAGGCGGCAACATAAAACATACATATTACAATGCGAATAAAAAATATATATCGACTCAAATTGCTGAACAGAACTTCGACAAGTTAACTATCCCTCGCCCTACAGCCATCACCGTTATATGTATCATTGGATTTATCCAAGCTTTCGTAAGTATTTATATTTTATTAATACCACCACATTTCGAATATTATTTTAGTAATTGGTTTCCACTTTATGTTATATTCTGCGTCGTGGCTGATTTTATCTGTATGGTTGGTCTTTGGAAAATGAGAAAGTGGGCAGTTTTTGTATACATTGGTCTTGTAGCGGTTCATCAGGTTGTCATGGCTGAGAGAGGAACATGGATTATATATACATTATTATTTCCTGCAATAATTATTGCTATAAGCTTAATGAATTTATCAAAAATGAAATGATTAGTTGCCGCCTAACCAGGCGCTCCCCGCTAATCCCGTAAAAAACACGGGACGCAAAAAAAAACGCACATGGCACGTAGAGGTTTAGTATATTTTGGAAGCTATCAGCATGAATTTGTCTCGTTGGGTGCATTTTGGAAATTTGCAGCGCCGCAGTCCCGCTGTACGGGATCCTCGATTTGATCGGAGATCAAATCGGGACTTAGCGCCTGTCCGTTAGGCAGCGCAGGATGTTTCACAAATACGAATAAAACGAGGAATTGCAATTGGAACATATCAAGCATAATGTTACAATCCTGTTATTATCAATAATCTTTTATTCATTACTCTTTTCTTCTCTGAGTTGTTCAAAACATGATAATCCTAAATTCCCAAATGTAGGTGATCAAATTCCAGATAGCGCAATTGACTATCATAAGGCTTTTAAATATCCGCAATATCAAGATTCTACGAGAATCTATACTTATTCTTTCAGCGGTTTAAAGTTTTATTTAGAAGTTTCAGCTGATAGAAAAATTGTTAGCATTTTTACTGCTGATAGTAATTTCGTCACTCCGGAAGGTGTGAAGATTGGGGATAATGGGATAAAAGTTTTGAAAATAGGAAAAACAACAAGTAATGGTTTAAATATGTGCGAATACGAATTGCCTTCAAAGTGGCGGGTTGTCTTAAAAAAAGATAGCTCATCCAAAAGTGGTTTAACAAAATTATATAGTTATGATCCAGAAAAAATGAAAGTCATAACTATTAGAAAGTACAATGAATAGCTCAAAGCAAAATAAAGTTTGGCTGCCTAACCATGCGCTCCCCGCCAAAAGCAGCGGAGCGCCCATCCGTTAGGCGGGCGATCTTAAGGAAAAAATAATGTCAGGTTTTACTTCGTTTAAGTTCAATTATTGGGATTCTGTTGGAACGATCCAACAATTAATAAACGACTGGCAACCTGCACAATGCAAAACTGAAAAGGACTATGAAACCTCTTTGTATAATTTTTTACGCAGTTCGCTTCCAGGTATAGTCGTTACACCCCAATATGCATTTGGTCGTGCTAAAACGGATATTGCAATTTCAGATAAGCTGGCAATTGAAATAAAGAAAGACCTAAACGATACTTCCGAATTCCAAAGACTAATTGGTCAAGTTGTGCAATTCAAGGATTGGAAGGGCTATTTTTTGATTTTACTAACAGGAAAAACAGATAATAATTTACGAGATGACTTGCAAAAGAAGATTGATGATCTCAATAATTCTTTTGGCGCTTCAATCGATCCAAAAATAACAATAATAGATAAAAAGTAATCGCACGCCTAACCACTAGGCGGTGCTCATGTTATGGAAGCCAAAAAGGAAAAAAGTCGAATAATGTTAACCTTGAAAAAGACTATAGGTGAACTATTTGCTTTCACTCTTTGGTTGTATATGGTTATCAAGTTATTTGTTTTTGATTTCGATGTTTATATAGTTGACACATACTTTCCATCGTTATCTTGGCTCGTATATTTCAAGTTTCTTCTTTTCTTAGTTTTAATCATGATTTATTGGATTTTTGTTGGTGATAAAAACTTTTTTAAAGCCATTGCCTTTGTCTTGTTCTATCCATTTATACTTTTATTCTGGCGGATCCCCAATCTATTTATTGGTAACTGGTTTGCAATCATTGGCGCTATTGGTTTCGGAATTTCATTCTATAGATCTCTTAAACGAAATTATATAACATTCACCTTGATTACTCTTTCATCAATTCTCATAATAATTACGAATAAGCAAATTTATCTAATCGCATCAATGATAGTTTTATCATCCATTCTGTTAATTCATTTTGCAAGGCGATTATTCTATTCATTCGTTCCCTCAAAAGCTTTATTTCTTCCGAAGCAGGCTGTATTAACCTTACTTGAAAGAACAAAAAGCAACTTGAAACTTCCAGAAGAGTTGCGAACGACAGCAATAGAAAAATACACGGAAGAACAAAAAAATAAGTGGTCTTATACGCTTCAAACGCTGTTGCTTATTAATAGAGTGTCTTATTATGTTGCTTCGAAGCTTAGAGAACTTCAGGAGAGAAGGTTGGTTATACTCTATTTCATTTTTGGACTTCTCTTTTCATTTTGTCTTACGGTCGTCATCTTTGCACTTAATAATTATGCCTTGCAGAAGATTGATGCAACCGCTTTTTCCAATCCTTCACATAAAGGATTATTATTTTTTATTTACTATAGTTTCAGCACAATAATAAATAGCGCCATAACTGATTTTTATCCAATATCGGCCTTCGCCAGACTATTTCACTTATCAGAAGTATTCATGGGTGTATTTCTCTTGGTTATTCTTTTCTTTGTTTACACAAATGTTAAAAGTGACAAGACGAAATCAGAAGTCAATGATTTAATTTCTACGTTGGGCGCCCAAGGTAAAGAAATCGAAGTTCTTATTAATCATGATTTTTCAATGGATATTAATCAAGCAATTGAAGTTGTGGAAAAATTTCCTGGAAGCTTATTGCGTCTATTCTATTTTATAACGACAAAAAAACGATAAAGATATAAGCGCCGCCTAACCAGGCGCTCCCCGCCATCCCGAAAAAAAACATCGGGATGCAAAAAACGCACATGGTGAGCATAGGTTTTGTTTTTTATAATAACCTTTTCAGCATGAGCTTGGTTCGTTTAGTACATTTTGAAAATATTCAGCGTGGCAGTCCGATCCCGCATAAGCGGGATCGCGATCGCGTTCCATTGTGTAACAATGGAACGGACTTAGTACCGGTCCGTTAGGCGCGGCAAGTAAAAATATCCTAGAGAGGACTTAGATGAATAGAATAATATATATTCTAATTATAATATTGTCTTGTAATTATTTGGTGGGTTGCATTGGTAAGTTAACTAATTTAACTAAAAACCAAATGGAAGGATTAATTGCATACTATCCTTTTAATGGGAATGCAAACGATCAAAGTGGAAATGGTCATAATGGTATTGTACATGGTGCATACTTGACAGCCGATAAATTTGGAAAACCGTCTTGTGCATATAAATTTAACGGAATCGACCAATATATTATTTCTGATGTAAATGAACTAAAAAGTTCAAATGTCTGGTCCATTTCTCTTTGGGTAAACATCGATAGTCTTAACCGTGGTGGCGCATTCGCACTACTAACATCGACCCCAGCATATAATGCAGACGGTTTTTGGTGGCATTTTTGGACTGATGGAAAGGTTTTTTATAGGACACATGATGATTCTGTCGGTATGCAATATATCAATGAAATATCAGTTCCGATCCAGACACATGTATGGCAACATCATGCGATCATAATAAAGAACAATCAGGTTGTTCATTATTTAAATGGAATAAAAGTTTTTACTTGGAATCCGGTGTTTAATCACGCCCTTTTAAATTCGGACGGCTTACAGTTAATCATAGGGGCTGGATATAATTATGAGAATTGGTATTTCATTTCAGCATCAATTGACAATATCTATGTTTATAACCGTGAGCTTAGCGAGTCGGAAATTCAGACGCTGTATAATAAATCTGAATAGATATTTATATCAAGATCTCAATGAGCTCACTGCAAAATTCATGGCTTGCATAGGTTTCAGTTCCTAATAATAAACTTATCAGCATGAACTTGTCTCGTTTTCAAAATATTGAAAATATTCAGCGCCGCAGTCCCCAACAAAAACATTCGAGGGACAAGCTTACTTGTCCGCCGTCTTTTTGGCGGAGTGCTGATCCGTTAGGCAATGCTGCCTACTTTTTTTATTCAAAGAGAAATTATGACCATTGATAAAGCTTTTAATGATTCTATAGATTATTACGATGACTGGATGAAGAAGGCATTGCCGAATTATAACGACCTTTTTAATACGGCCAAGGAAATAATTCCATTTGCGCCGACAACTTCCATCGATGTTCTGGACTTAGGTGCTGGAACAGGGTTATTTTCAAAACATGTATTTGAGAAATACCCAAATGCCAAGTTTCTTCTCTATGATTTGGCTGACAAGATGCTCGAAGTGGCAAAAGATCGATTCCATTCTTTTCCACAACAATTTGAATTTATGATTGGTGATTATAAAGCACTTCAAGTTGCGCACGAATATGACCTTGTTATTTCTAGTTTATCCGTTCATCATCTGACCGATAAAGAGAAACAAGAATTATTTCGCTCTATCTATAGTGTCCTACGAAAGCCAGGAATATTCATCAACATTGATCAAATTCGCGGAGAAACCTCCTTCTTGCAGGACTTATACTGGAACCATTGGCTGGCACAAGTTAAGCATGCTGAGTCCTCTGAAAAGCGGATTCAAGAAAGTATAGACCGACGTACAAAATATGATCGGGATGCATTGTTGAAGGATCAACTTCGATGGTTAACAGAAGCTGGGTTTATGAATGTCGACTGTGTCTATAAGAATTTTTTTGTTGGAGTGTTTTTTGCCATGAAAGAGTAAGCACAGCCTAACCAGGCGCTCCCCGCTAATCCCGATTTATCGGGAGCCTGTCCGTTAGGGTGCCATAAGAAAGAGATAATATGCATAGACTAATATCCTTATTCATCTTTATTACCGTTAGTTCATTGATATTGGGCTGTTCAAAAAAAGAAAATCCAATTCAACCTACTTCTGAACAATATACTGTTATTGGTGGTCATTTAAATACTCTTCTTACCGCGAGTGAGTCACCCTATAGAGTTACTAATACTCTTTTTGTCGATTCTTCCAGCATGCTTAACATCGAGGCTGATGTTCGGATATATTTCGAAGATTCAACTCAGATCATTGTTCATGGTAAACTTTCATGTATAGGTAATTCTACACATCAGATTCTCTTCACTTCAAAGAATGTGTCATGGAGGGGAATTCAAATCACAGGAACGAACATCCAATCTATTATCCAATTTGTGATTATAGAAAACATCGATGTAACAATCCCGTACGATACAATTAGAGATGGGGCTGTGGAGATTACAAACGCCAATGTTATGATTCATAATTCGATATTCCGAAACAATAAATCGAATAATGGGGGCGCTCTTGCTATCAATCAATCACAATCCATTATAACAAATAATCTTTTTGTCAATAATTATTCTGTTGGCTTTGGGGGAGCGTTGCTTTCCTCATCATCCTCGAATAAAATTATCAACAACACCTTTTATAAAAATAGTTCAAACAATGATGCAGGCGGTCTTCTTCTCTTAAGTCCAGTTTTAGATAGCGTTCAGAATAATATATTTTATGCGAATACCAGTACAATGGGCGATCCGAGAATATCGGTTCTTTATACCGATTCCAGCCACTTTATAACTCAATATAACTTTCTCCCGATTGGTAGTAATAACCCCTACTTTGTTTCGACAACGGATTTTCATTTATCATCTTCTTCTCCTTGCATTGATGCTGGAAATCCTGATCCACAATACAACGACATTAATAGAACTCGTAATGATCAAGGAGCTTATGGTGGACCGTTGGGAAATTGGTAAAGAATGAATCTATGGCGGCCTAACCAGGCGCTCCCCGCTAATCCCGTAAAAATCACGGGGCAAGTGGGTACGATAAGCATGGCGCGTAACGGTTTAGTATATTTTGGAAGCTATCAGCATGAACTTGTCTCGTTTAGTACATTTTGAAAGTTTTCAGTGCGGCAGTTTAGTTGCCATCCGTTAGGGCGCATTTTAAAGGCAAAATCATGAAAATAAAATGTGTGAATTGGAAAACGAATTACACATTAATCTTATTTTCTATTCTATTATACACTGGCTATAGAAGTGCGGCCCAGACAAATCCTTCAATACAATCTTCTCAAAGTCTCTGTTCGATTGATTCTCTGACTGGTTATTCTATTCGTCTTTGGAAACATGGGGATGGATTTGATTTTTTGAAGAAGGAAAAAAAATTGTTCTCCGCGAATATTATGTCTCCTGATGATTATTATTTACGTCGAACAAAGAAACTTGATAGCACAGATTTGTTTAAAGGTTTTGCTATGGCTCGTACACTTGATGGGCCCGCAGTTGGAGACGCAGACGGATGTCATGATGTTAATAAAATTGATTCAATCGTGGACTATAGGAATAAGAATGGTTTGAGGTGCCTATTCATCCATGCGAACAGCAAAACGTATTGTGACGGGCACTTTCAAGATTCTTCAAATTATCAGGGATTCTTTGTTGATGTTTCAAAAGACAGCAGAATCCAATTAATTCAAATTCCGAACACATTAGATATGCTTGAGAATACTACAACAACTGAACTATATCGATTTTCGGTCGACAACATTAGGATAAATAAATAGACAATGCCGCCTAACCAGGCGCTCCCCGCCATCCCGATTTATCGGGAGCCCATCCGTTAGGCGGCAGGAAAGAAAAATATGAAATACATCTCTAAACTAAAAAAGCAAAAAGAGATCTTGAGTGACCTCTTTGAAAGAAAGGATATCTACAATAAGAGATATCGAAAAGGTGGGTGGACAGGAAAGGAGGTATTGATTCACATTAAGGATGCTGAGACCGTAGCTTATGACAGGATTAGAAGAGTCATATCAGAAGACAATCCTGTTCTTTGGTTCTTTGAGCAAGATTTGTGGCAAAAGAAACTTAATTATACTAAGCAGGATATTTTATTGGCAAAAAATGTTTTCACAATCACAAGGGAGTCGATTGTCGAAATTGTTGAGATGCACTTGAAGAAGTATGCAAACATAAAAGGTGTTCATTCTCGTCGTGGTGTTATGAGCATGAAACAATTGGTTGAATTTCTTATTTGGCATACCGATCACCATATTAAACATATAAAGAGCATTAAACCTGCCGCCTAACCAGGCGCTCCCCGCCATCCCGATAAAAAACATCGGGACGCAAAAAACGCGAATACAGCGGGATTTCGCAGACAACGCTCAACAAGCTCGGCTTGTCCAGAAGAAGGCATCACGCAAAGCGTGATACTAAACTTGAATGAGCTCATTGCAAAATTTATGGCGAGCAGAGGTTTTATTTTAAATTGAAAGTTGGTATAATGAACTTGTTTCGTTTAGTGCACATTGAAAATTATTAACGCGGCAGTCCCCAACAAAAACATCCTGAACAAAAACATTTCAGGACAAGTTTGGGGATAAACTTAGCGCCCGTCCGTTAGGCGGCAAGAAAATATAGCTTATTAGGATTCATAATGCCTGTTGAGTATCAGATTGACCATGATCAGCGGTTAGTTCAAGCCAGGGCATTTGGAGTTGTTACAGTGCAGGACTTTATTGCTTATCAGCGTGAAGTCTGGTCACGAAAAGACGTCATTGGCTACGACGAGTTGCTAGACGCAGGTCAGGTACAAGAGGCTTTAGATATGACTGGAGCCAAGTTACAAGATATAGCTATGCTCGCATCGTCAATGGACGTAACAAAAGCAATCACTAAATTCGCTATCGTTGTTTCCAAAGATTTCTCTTATGGTTTAGGACGAATGTACGAAACTTATAGGGGTCTGCAAAAAGGAAATGCTAAACAGGTCGCTGTCTTTCGATCTGTGAAAGATGCTTTAGCATGGATTCATGAAATCTAGTTATTAGAATAATTGGTTCGCCGCCTAACCAGGCGCTTCCCGAAGGGATCCCTTTGGGACAAGCTGACGGAATGAGCGTTGCTGCGTTAAGCATGGCGAGCAGAGGTTTTGTTTTAATTTGAAAGTACTTACAATGAACTTGTTTCGTTTTATGCATGTTGCAAATTTGCAGTGCCGCAGTCCCGCTGTACGGGATCCTCGATTTGATCGAAGATCAAATCGGGACTTAGCGCCGGTCCGTTAGGCAGCAAGAAGTGATATGGTGTGTAGACAATT
Source organism: Bacteroidota bacterium (assembly GCA_050013655.1). Lineage (GTDB taxonomy): Bacteria > Bacteroidota > Ignavibacteria > UBA10030 > UBA10030 > Fen-1298. Next base: position 125,583 of record JBEKEV010000005.1, read on the forward strand.
ATTTCCACAAATATAATTTTGAAAGACTATGATTCCAGATTCAAGTGCTTCAATGATTGCCACCGTCAATGCAAAAAAATGGCGGGAGTTCTTTGCGGCGTTTCGTACTTCCTCGGCTACTTCGCCGGGCAACGCAAAGACTCTTTCTGAAATTGGTATATTGGATTCAAACCGTTTACGGATACAAGTTCGGCGCAAAGTCGTAGTTCAAATACAAGACGATAAATATTATCTCGATGAAGGCAGACTAAATCAAGTAAACCAATTAAGAAATAGACTGGCGATAATTCCAATTGCCGCTATTATTATCTTTCTTTTGGTTTTGCTTTTCTATCGATAACATCGTGCTTGCTGCCTAACCAAGCGCTTCCCGAAGGGATCCCTTTGGGACAAGCTGACGGTTGCCAGCTGGGTACGTTAAGCATGGCGTGCAAAGGTTTTAGTCTTAATAATTTCTTTATCAGCATGAACTTGTTTCGTTGGGTGCAAGTTGGGACTTATCAGTGCCGCAGTCCCCAACAAAAACATTTGGGGACAAGCTTAGCGCCCATCCGTTAGGCAGCACGGACTGACATTGTACATTAAACCATAATTTATCGGAGAAGTCATCGTGAGGAAAGATATTTTTGTTGTTGGTGCAAGACTATTAGGAGTATGGCAGCTACTCGGAGCTATTAATAACTTTGTCTTTCTTATAGGCCATTGGACTGGGTATATGAAGCCGCAATATAATAGCATTGAACACGATCTCATAAATTTTGGTTTTTGGCTCGTCATTGGATTGTATCTTGTTCTACGCCCGTATCATCTTTTTCATTTACTTGAGCGCTTTTCAGAAGACGATGACGAAGACCAATTTAACGATTCTGAGGTCAATAAAACAGAATCGAAAGTTAAGTAAATTTGTTTGTGTGCTGCCTAACCAGGCGCTTCCCGAAGGGATCCCTTTGGGACAAGCTGACGGTTGCCAGCCGGGTACGTTAACCATTGCTGGTGGTGGGTTTTCGTTTTTATTATTCAGTTTTTAGTACCTATGACTTTTGTATTTATTAATTCGGTTTTTCAGCATGAACTCGTTTCGTTTTCAAAATATTGAAACTTATCAGCGCCGCAGTCCCCAACAAAAACATTTGGGGATAAACTTAGCGCCGATCCGTTAGGCAACACACTCAACAAGATAATTATAAACGCTTTTTGTATATTCATTTTACTTTAAACTTATATTATAAAGGAGAACAGCATGAATACTTACTTATTCCGTAATTCAATCTTACTTATTAGTTTTTTTCTTTTATTCATTTCTGGGTGCAGCAAAGATTCGTCGCCTACGGGACCAAATACTCCAAGTGTTGGAGATCTATTTCCACTGGTTCAGAACCACGCGTATGTATTTAATGATTACATGGTTGACGGGCAAAACAATAAAATATCCGGAACAGATCATAGAGAGGCGATGGTAATTGGTCCTTCAAAAACAATCATGGCTAAATCTGCTAATCTCATCATTGATAGCGTCTATGATAGCAATGGAGCATTACAAAGCCTCGACACTATATATATAGCTAAAGAGACTAATGGAACAGTGAGCATTATGTCTAACTCGGTTATTTTCATGCCATTCTTGCAACCAGCCGCAGGAATTGGTAATGTGTACAACATTCTTACTTTTGACTCAACAATCACACAGCAAGGAAATTCTTACCACCAATCAGCCAAGTTGACAGGAGTATTGAATCAGAAAGAAAATGTACAAGTCTCTGCCGGTTCTTTTTCGGCATATCGTTTGGAAATTACCGAAGTGGATAGTACAAAAATTGGGACACAACTAATATCCTCAGCAGAAGGTAGGCAAACATATTGGCTTGTAGAGAATATAGGTCCCATTAAAATATTTCAAACAAGTTCAAGCTCAGGAGTGAATAATACCGTCGAGGAACTCGTCAGTAAGAATTTTTAAATAGTAATAAGTGGATTAACTTAGTTCGTGTAGTGCATTTGGAATAATTGTGCTTTGTTCGCTCAATATACTTTTCTTATTACTTTAGCATTAGGCGTTATAATTTTAATCGTTAGATCTATCTGGTCAATAAAATATTTATAGTGTTGCCTAACCAGGCGCTCAAGCTCGGCTTGTCCAGATAACTGAATCGCGCAAAGCGCGATACTAAATATGAAAGAGCTCACTGCAAAATTCATTGCGCTCAGAGGTTTGTGTTTAATTGAAAGTTAGTACAATGAACTTGTTTCGTTATCAGCGTATTGAAAGTAATCAGTGCCGCAGTCCCGCTGTACGGGATCCTCGATTTGATCGAAGATCAAATCGGGACTTAGCACCGGTCCGTTAGCTGGCCATTTCAAATAAATCATATCAAGGAGGTTTCATGAAAACCACAGCTGTTATCTTTATCGTTTTGCTATCATTTGTAGAAATTCATGCCCAAGATCAAATTAAACAAGGTGTATATTCCCTCGGTGGATCAATAGGTTATTCATCGAATTCTATTGGACCAAGCTCATTTACTAGCGATATGACTGAATTTTATTTTGCACCGAGTGGTTCATATTTTATTGTTGATCAGCTTGAATTGTCATTTGGTGTAGGTTATAGTTATCAATTTGCAACATATAGTGATTCACCTGATAATAAATGGACGATTCTTTCGTTAGAGTTTGGATCTAGATACTATTTTCCATGTGGAAAGGTAGCTCCTTTTATTGGAGCTAATGGTTCTATAGGTTGGACTTCTATTAATGGATCATCCTATTTAACACAGACTAACTATAGTTTTATTGGAGGAGTAGAAGTGTTTATTTCGAAAACGGCAGCTTTAGAACCTGCAATCAAGTATGAACATATGTGAATGGATGATCAATTCCATAGTAATCTATTTTCGATCAGCATCGGTGTTAAATATTTTATTTTATAATAGATCACGATGGCCAGCTAACCAGGCGCTCCCCGCCAATCCCGTAAAAAACACGGGACGCAAAAAACGCGAATACAGCGGGGCAGGCAAGCTGATGGAATGAGCGTGTTGCGTTCGGCATGGCTTGCATAGGTTTCTGTTCTTAATAACAACCATTTCAGCATGAACTTGTTTCGTAATCAACAATTTGAAAGTTTGCAGTGCGGCATCCCGATTTATCGGGAGCCCGTCCGTTAGCTGCACTGCCTTGTGAAGAGAAGCATGAAAAATAATACTCAAATAAGATTAATCATTTTTGTAGTAATCGTTAGTTTTATTCTCATTTCCTGTAATATGCCAACTAAAGATATGCCGACGAGTGTTTTGTATTCAGATATAAATATTGTCTCCATAGATGGTAGTGGTCATCGAGTTATTTTAGGTGATCGATCTTACTCTTCGAACATCTTACCAACTAAGTATGGTATCATCTATGAAAATGGTAATTTCTCTCTTTACACAATGAATTATGATGGATCAAATCAAAGCCGGTTGTATCCGAACATATCCTGGGGAGATCGATTTTTTTCTTTGGACGAAAGCAAAATATTGCTCGCATCAGGATTGTTCGAGAACAGCCAGTACCTGAACAATCTCTACCTTATGAATTCAGATGGGAGCAATTTAGTACCATTAGCGCCGGGGAAAGGTCAGTACGGATATCCCCATATATCTCCAAATCTTGATGAAATTGTATTTTATCGGGATGGTGGCATTGCCACGATCAACGTCGATGGCACTAATCTACAATACATCAGAATAAAAACTGATTCAACAAATTGCACGTACGATCTATACGTCGACGAAGATCGCATTCTTTACTTTGAGCATACGAACTCTATATCTTCAATAAGGCTTTTTGATAAGACGAATCATCAAGACAAACTCATTGGAACTCTTTCAGCGGGTTTTCCAGAGTATGGCAGGGTTTTAGTAAACGGAAAGCTTTTATTTGCCGATCTAGGTATGATAAAGGTTCTAGACATTTATGCATCAAGTACTATCACTCTAACTCAAGGATTCTATGCATCGTATTCATTCGATGGATCCAAGATCGTCTACAGCAATGGACGTTCAATATGTACGATGAACGGAAATGGCAGTAATCAACAAACAATCTATACTGAACAGGATTCAACGAAGTCTATAGGGTATCCTCAGTTCTCTGTAGATGATAAAATTATCATTTTCACAACTTCGTACACGGTCATTACACCTTGAATTTCTGGCAGTGCAGCTAACCAGGCGCTTCCCGCTAATCCCGTAAAAAACACGGGACGCAAAAACGCGAATACAGCGGGATTTCGCAAACAACGCTCAACTTGGCATCCCGATTTATCGGGAGCCCGTCCGTTAGGCGCAAGCGTAAAAACAATATAGGTGTATATCATGTTTGGGATTGAAAACTATTTAGTATTCATTGTGTCCGGAATAATCTTAAATATTACTCCTGGAAATGATACAATATATATTTTATCACGAAGTATTGCTCAAGGTAGGAAAGCTGGAGTTATTTCAGTTTTGGGTATTTCAACAGGCTGTTTAGCTCACACAATTATGGCCTCTCTTGGATTATCTGTCATTTTAAGTAAATCGATATTGCTGTTCGATGTTATAAAATATATTGGTGTTATTTATCTTGTCTATATCGGAATTAAAACTATCATTTCAAAAAGCAGTCCGTTTAATAATCAAACCAATATCGAAAGTTTAGTTGATTATAGGCAAATCTATAAACAAGGTTTCCTGACGAATTTATTAATCCAAAAGTAGCACTATTTTTTCTATCTTTTCTGCCACAATTTATTAATCCCAACATAAATAATACACCTATTCCTTTTCTTATATTGGGTGTGACATTTTTAACTACAGGAACAATTTGGTGCCTGTTATTAGCATATGCATCTTCTTTTTTATCAAAAATATTGAGAGAGAATAATAAAATTAGCACCATAATGCATAAATTATGCGGAATGATATTTATTGGGATAGGTTTAAAACTTGCCTTTGAAAAAAGATGATCGCTTGCGCCCTAACCAGGCGCTCCCCGCAAATCCCGCAAAAAACGCGAATACAGCGGGATTTCGCAGACAACGCTCAACAAGCTCGGCTTGTCCAGAAGATTGAATCACTCGAAGAGTGATACTATATTTATCAAGGAGCGCACTACAAACATTCCCGCCAAAGATCGGCGGGATGCAAAAAACGCACATGGCGCGCATAGGTTTTGTTTTAATTTGAAAGTTTGTACAATGAACTTGTGGCGCGAAGCGCCATGGCGTGGAATATATCAATGTGAGGCGCCATTTCGTTTTCAGCAACTTGAAAATTACCAGCGCCGCAGTCCCCAACAAAAACATTTGGGGATAAACTTAACGCCGATCCGCTAGGCGTTTTTGCTATTGGTAGCGATTATTATAAAGGCAGCAAACATACATTAGTTATAGAAGGACTCAACATGCGAAAAAACAAGATTCTTATTCTCCTTATCATCTTGCTGTATGGAGTCAATAGCTATTGCCAGTCTGACAAAAAAAAGAATCAAACCAAGATAAGTGAAGATTTGTTTTATACAAAAATTCAAGATAGCGTCTATGTATTTACTCATTATTTCCCCTGGGGTTCTAATGGTATGTTTATTCTTCTACCTGACACGCAAGGATTGCTTATTAACACGCCATGCGAGAGAACCGGTACTGATTCTTTATTAAACTGGATAGAAAAGAGTTTTGGGCATCTTAAAATAACGGCAATTGTTACTGGTTTTCATCAGGATAATCTTGGGGGCGATGAAGTTTTGTTTTCCAAAAACATTCCGGTATATGGTTCTGATTTAACAGTGAAACTTGTAAAAGAAAAGGGCGCAGAATTAAAAATGGTCATTCTGAATTCAGTTTCTTCTGATGAGAATAAGCGCTACTTCAATTCTTACAAGGAACTAAATTTGATGCCGCCCAATAAAACCTTTCCCATTAAAGAAGGCTTAGAATTAAAATTTGGCGACGAGGTTTTTGAAGTGTACTTTCCGGGAGAATCTCATACCATAGATAACACGGTTGTTTATCTTCATAAAAGAAAGATATTATATGGAGGTTGTATGATTAAGGGACTGGAATTTGATAATCCTGGCTTTACCGGATATGCAAACATGATCGCTTGGCCAGTCTCTGTTGAAAATGTGATGAATAGATTTCAAGATTGTCAAATTGTTATTCCTGGTCATGGAAAGGAAGGAGGAAAAGAATTACTTCCTCATATGATCAGGGTTATAAATGATTGGAATAAAAAACATAACATCCGATAACACACAAGACAACGATGCTCGCAAAAGATTCTTAGCAAAAACGCCTAACCAGGCGCTCCCCGAAGGGATCCCTTTGGGATAAGCTGACGGAATGAGCCCGCCGACGTTACAAAGCAAACTTTGGCACGCAAGCAGGGTGCCACAGTCCCCAACAAAAACATTTGGGGATAAACTTAGCGCGCGTCCGTTAGCTGGGCGATCAATACAAACAACTAAAGGAGGATTGTATGAAGAAAGCAATTTATGGTAAACTAGTTATTTGTACTATTTTCTATGCATCAACTCTCCTAGCACAAGACAGTCTCTCTGTCATCGGAAAATTCATTGATGGTCATTCTTGGACAATGGATTTCGGCATCTCTTCAAATCTCACTCTGAGGACTTTTCAGGGAACAGCAATATCTCTCAGCAAATTTATTTCGGATTATCAAAAATATCGAATTGGAATTAGCACAAATCTGAATTATTACTCAGGGGATCAATCAGGAAACAATTATGCTGCAGATACACTTACAGGTGTATCAAGTGGTAATAACGATAATAGCATGTATTCTGTTCAGATTACAATTCAATATATTAGTTATGCAACACCCAAATCACAGACGTCTATTTATTTCGGGATTGGTCCACTTGCTGGAATATCTTGGTCTAAACAAAATACTAATGCTGTCTCAAGTGATCCTAGTTCTTATCAAAACCAGTATGGCTCAACAAATTCTAATTCTAATTATTTTGTCGGTGTGCTTGGCTCTTGCGGGGGTCGAATGGTCTTTCTCAGAACATATTTCAATCCATGCAGAATATGGTTTGTCTGCTCAATATAACTGGGGTAAAACAGAATCGAGCAACAATAGTCAATCCAGTTCTGTTAATTCAATCAGCTACTCCGGTAAAAGTAATTCTTCAAGTTCGTCGTCGAGTTGGTCGCTTTCCGGGCAGAGTGTTTTATTTGGTTTAAGTGTGAATTATTAATTGTCCGCCTAACCATACGCTCAAGCTTAGCGCTAATCGTTATGCAGCATTTTTGAAAAAAGTCAGATGGCATTTGTGCTTATATAAACGACAATGTTAAGAAAAAAAAATATAAACTCGATTTTGGGACAAAGAAGACATTCCTCTCTTTCCGTCCGTGCCTCTAGTCCCTGGGGTAATTTGTTTCATCGTTCCGTGCACTGCAATCGAGTACGACAATTTCAAAAATATAGAAGAATGAATAGTGCATATCGCAAAGTGGATACCGAACGGAAACATAACTCGTATGCCTTCAAGAGCCAACAAATGAACGGGATCTTGTTGTAGCCCCCTCATTCACGTAACTTAGCGGTGGTGTAGCATCGAGTTGGATGTGAAGCGCATGTAAGGAGAAAGATCAATGAAGCAAACTCATTTATTGCAAGCTGCGGTTCTTGTATCCGTCGTGCAAACGTTCTTCACTTTGTCAGTCCTCGCACAACAGAAACAGGACATGACGGTCGAATGGATGTACAGCGACACGGCAAACATGATTTCAACGGTCCCGTTCCACGCATGGCTGGAGAACGGCACGATTCTCTTGCTCGATACTCAAAAGCCAGAAACAGAACAGATATTTGAGTTGTTGGATCCGCGGTCGGGCACACGCAAACCTGCGCTTGATATGAAAAAGGCACTAGCGAGCCTCAAAGGCTTCTTTGCCGAAAACCATGCACCATCCACCTTTACATGGCCCAGTTCACTTGATGCAACGGGCAGACACGGAGTATATGTATTTGACGGAGATGTGTTTGTGCTCGATCTTGGCACTGCGAAGTTTCAGTGGATTACTCACACTGATTCTGAAGAGAAAGCAGCTACGATCTCGCCAGATGGTAATCATGTTGCATTCGTTCGCGACAATGATCTGTATGTCTACGATCTCCAGCAGAACAAGGAGCAACGTATTACGCGGAACGGTTCCGACAGCTTGCTCAATGGAACGTTTTCATGGGTGTATTGGGAAGAAGTGTTCGGCCATCAGGAGGCTGCTTACTGGTGGTCGCCAGACTCCAGGAGTATTGCTTTCCTGCACACGGATGAGTCTCCTGTGAGCACTATGTACTTTGTTGATTTTCAACCATATCAACCGCGTGTGATAAAACAACGATACCCCAAAGCCGGTCAATCGAATCCCATCGTCACTCTAGGTATTGCAAATATCAGCACCGACGAAATCACATGGATGCGCTTGCCCTCAACGTCATACGAGTACCTCGTGCGAGTCAATTGGCTTCCGAGCAGCGATAAGGTGAGTATCCAGACGATGAACCGAGCACAAACAGAAGTCAATCTCTACTTTGTGGATCGGTCGAATGGGATCGTCACGAATATCTTGAAAGAGACCGACGATGAATGGGTACACCATTACGACCCGTATTTTTTGAAGAACGCGAAGTCCTTCATCTGGATTTCAGAACGCTCAGGGTATGCTCACCTATACCTCTACACGATGGATGGCCAATTGATCAATCAGATCACGAAGGGAGAATGGTCTCTTCAACCGTATGGTGCGTTCTCCATCGGGTATGAGTCGCCTATTCTTGCTGTGAATGAAACCGATGGGCTGGTTTTTTTTACCGCGTCTGAGAAGTCGGCGCAGGAAAAACATGTGTATCGATCATGTCTAGACGGGACTGGCTTCCGACGGCTTTCCCAAGACGATGGCAGCCACACGGCGTATTTCAGTCCAGATGCACAATACTATCTCGACAAATATGCCAACTGCTCGACACCCCCGGAGCTTTCCCTCCATCGCGCTGACGGCACCAGACTGCAGACGGTTTCAAATCCACGAAATGATCTCCTTACATCGTTTGACATACAATATCCGGCATTCTTTACGATCCGCGCGGATGACGGGTTCCTGCTACCGGCTCAGCTAAGCAAACCAAAGGACTTTGATCCAACGAGGAGGTATCCTGTCATAATTTATGTCTATGGCGGTCCCGGCGCCCCCTCAGTGAAAAACAGTTGGAATTCCAATTGGTGGTCTGAATCGATCTACTTCGACCAGATCTTGCTCGACCAAGGATTTCTCGTTATGTCAGTCGATAATCGCAGTTCCGCCTACCGAGGAAAGAAATTTGAGAAGAGCATCAAAGGGCAAATGTATGGTGACGTAGAGCTCCACGATTTGGTATCAGCATTGAGATGGTTGAAAGCCCAGTCATTTGTGGATCCTGGACGTGTTGGTATCTGGGGATGGAGTGGTGGCGGCACGTACACCTTGCTTGCGATGACCCACACGAAGGAATTTAAGGCCGGCATCTCGGTAGCCCCCGTAACTGACTGGCACTATTACGACACAAAGTGGGTTGAGCTTATCATGAAGCAGCCGCAGGACAATGCGGATGGGTACCGAAAGACCTCGTTGATCAAAGATGCGGCGAATTTGCACGGTCGGCTTCTCATGGTCTATGGGACGAACGACGACAATGTGCATCCACAGAACAGCCAGGCGTTCATGAACGAACTGATCAAAGTGGGCATCCTGTTTGAAGTCATGGTGTATCCGATGCGAAAACATACTATTGATGATGACCCAGCGAGAATACACCTCTACAAGACTATGCTCGAATTCTGGAAAAGGAATCTATGAGCATCTGCTATAACGCAGACTGAAAACAATAAAGGAGATCTGGTGTGAACACACATCATATGTGCTTGGTGTCTCAAACCCTACGGTCTCTATTACTCCTGCTAACAATATTTCTAAATGTTTCTCCTAGTCAAACTTTTCATTCAAGCGATGTCGCGGGAAGGCCACTATATGTGCAGTTGAGCGGTTCAGCCTCCGACCGTGGCGTGCAACGGTTTAGTATATTTTGGAAGCTATCAATTTGAACTTGTTTCGTTTTCAACAATTTGAAAATTATCAGCGCCGCAGTCCGATCCCGCATAAGCGGGATCGCGATCGCGTTCCATTGTGTAACAATGGAACGGACTTAGCACCTGTCCGTTAGGCAGCCTCAAAGGTATTTTGTGTAAATGAATCAAACTATAAATATCCGACAAGCTAAGAAATCCGATGCCGTTGCACTTGCCAAGCTTTCTGGAGAACTCGGCTATCCTACAACCACGACCGAAATGGAAAGCCGTTTTGATAAATTGTTCTCTAAATCTGAAAATGGTATTTATGTTGCCGAACTTGATTCTATCGTTGGTTGGATTCATGTTGCGCTTATTCAGACATTAGAAAGTAATGCATTTGTAGAAATTTGTGGGCTTGTTGTAGCAGAGTCTTCTCGTGGCACAGGAATCGGAACGCAACTTGTCGCAATGGCTGAAAGTTGGGCTCAAGAGAAGGGATGTTATCATATTCGTGTTCGTACAAACATATTACGAAAGAAAACGAGGATGTTTTATAAACAACTTGGCTTTCAATCCAAGAAAACTCAAGAGGTGTATGATAAAATAATTCATGTAGGCAACCTGTCCCGCGGCTCCATTAGACTGATATAATTAACAGAAAGTATCATAAGCATATAAACCCAGAAGAACTGAAGAAGTCTAACGCGGCTCAAGGCGAGAAGAGCTTACAGCTTGAAGAAGACCCAGTTCTTCGAGTGGCAGAAGCTAAATAGTATTGACGTCGAAAAGATGAATCAATGGAGAAAGCTCAAGCTGACCGGATGAGCGTCCCGTAAAAATCACGGGATAAATGGATACGTTAAGCATGGCGCGCAGAGATCTTGTTAAATTGGAAAGTAAATTACATGGAACTATAGAAGTTGTAACACGCTATCGCGTGTTACATTATTAGGCCGCTGGCTGTGCAGTGGAACAATCTCTTTGTTGCAGCTTCGTTGCCTCTGTTAGGCATGCGCGTATTTAACCGTACCAACCTGCCAATGCCCAAACGGATCACTAACTTTGTATTCGTACCTAATGAGGTGGCAGGTCATAGGTGGTAAATTGCTTCTGCTCTTCTGATTCAGTAAGTTGAGATGTAAGCAAGTTGATGTTGACAAAGCAAATCTGGAAAGGATGAGGTAATCATGGCAAGACGCACATCCGGAGAAAAAGCAAAACTCTCTCCATCCACAATAATGGATTCAGTATATGCCTTTCGAGAGGCGCGGGTTCTGTTGACTGCTTTCGAGCTTGATTTTTTTTCGCTCCTCGGCGACGGGTGGAAGTCTTCCGAAGAAACAGCACAGCTGGCGGAAACGAACCCACGGGCAACCGACAGGTTGCTGAACGCCCTTTGTGCCTCGGGATATCTTGTCAAGAAGAAAGGGGAATTTTCGAACACTCCGCTCACATCCCGCTTCCTTGTCAAGGGAGAACCTGATTACCTTGGAGGGTTAATGCATCAGGTCAGCCTGTGGAACACTTGGAGCACTCTGACGGATGCTGTGCGCACGGGGTCATCAGTAGTTCAGCGCGATCCGGGGAGAGGCCAGCGGGTGGATTGGTTAGAAGCTTTCATAGCGGCGATGCATATGCGTGCGATCCGCCAGGCTCCCGCTATCGTCAGGTTGATCAACCTGAAGGGAGTAAAACGTGTCCTCGATGTCGGAGGGGGATCGGGAGTGTTTTCGATGGCATTCGTTCGTGCGAGAAAGGGAATTAACGCGGTAGTTTTTGATCTGGCGAATGTTACAAGGCTAACAAAGACCTATATCGACACAGAGAACCTCGGCAATCTGGTCAGCGTTGTTGGGGGTGATTACACGGTGGATCCCTTGGTGAGCGGATTTGATCTCGTATTTATGTCCGCGGTTATCCATAGTAATTCCTCAGAGATAAATAGGCAATTGTTCAGGAAGGCGTTCGAAGCGCTGAACCCAGAGGGACGTCTGGTAGTGCTGGACTATATAATGAACGGCGATCGGACCTCACCGGCGGTAGGGGCATACTTCTCGCTCAACATGCTGGTGGGCACGCGTGAAGGCGATTCGTACACGGAATCGGAGGTGCGTGGTTGGATGGAGGATGCCGGGTTCAAGAAGATCAGCAAGACGAAGACCCAATTCGGAACAGACCTTATGACTGGGAGGAGGAGGTCTTAGCGGCAGGCAGTTACTGTATGTCTTCAAAGTCAAATGGACAGAATTGAATATTTTCTAAGACATGATTTGAGTAGAGGTGCATTACAGATTTGAAAGTCATCATAATGTACTCGCTTCAGATAGTACAATTTGAAAGTTATCAGTGCGGCAGTCCCCCAACAAAAATATTTGGGGACAAGCTCAGCGCCCGTCCGTTAGGGCGCATACATCAATGAAGGCATTACAATTAAAAATACCGCCTCCAATAGTTACCGTAATATTTGCTGCTTGTATGTGGGCTGTTACAAATATTGTTCCGGGTTATTCGTTCGCAATTCCATATTGTAAAACATTATCGTGCATCATTTCGGTTATAGGTGGCATAATAAGTGTTTTTGCTCTGTATTCATTTTATTCGGCAAAGACGACTATAAATTCAGTGCAATTAAATTATTCTTCATCGTTTGTGGTCTCTGGGGTTTATTCTTTTACTCGTAATCCAATGTATTTGGGATTGCTCTTTGTTTTACTTGGATGGTTTTTATTTCTTTCAAATATTTTAGCAATGGTTTTTATTCCATTGTTTATTCTTTTTATAAACTATTTCCAAATCAAACCAGAAGAAAAAGCTCTTGAATTAAAATTCGGTCAAGCTTTTATTCTTTATAAATTAAAGGTTCGTCGTTGGCTCTAAGTACATGCCACCTAACCAGGCGATCCCTGACCTAGAGCGTCGGGACAGGCAAGCTCGGCTTGTCTAGAAGAATGAATCACTCAAAGAGTGATACTAAATTTATTAAGCAGCACACTACAAAATTCATGGCTTGCAATGGTGCAGTACGGGATTGAAAGTTATCAGAATGAACTTTAAAAGAAGAAGCACGCTTCGCGTGTTACAGTTATAGGGCTCCATCCGTTAGGCGGCATTAAAGAATATCGATAGATAATTGAATGGATCGGATTAATGAAGAAATTAGCACTATTCATATTTGTTTATTCTTTCTTTTCTTTTTCTGTCTTTTCTCAAAGTCAGTACAAACTTTCTTGTGATAGTGCACAAGGTCAAGAATTCAAGAAGGCAGATACGTACGTCCGAGCGTCGGTCGACGAAAGCGGTCACCTCCGCATCTTCACCAGCGATGCACGAGAAATTGTCTTGCAGAAGGATTCCGGACAGGTTGGATTTGATAAAGTCGTGATTTCAGAGGACGGTCACTCTGTTGGTTGGGTCGCGCTGTACCCCAATAGCAGTACTTCATACCCGATTCCATTGAAGCTAATGATTTACTCGAGCGGCGATCTGAGTACGTTAACCGGTATCGGAGAGCCTGTTTGGCGATGGCATTTTACTGCGAGGGGCAAGCAGGTCGCTTTCGAACAGGAAACAACTCATGGCAGCCAAGGCATCCATTACGAATTGCGGGAGGTCGCTACTGGGCGGCTGATCGCCGAGTACGAACCAGAATACGGTCCGGATAACCTGCCGATAGATATCCAGAATGTTCCAAAGTGGGTAGAGGAATTGAACGTGAAGCAATAAGAAGCAAATGTTGGCTAGCCCGCGGCTCATGCCACGCCAAAAATCATGTCGGGTAAATAAAAAAACGCATTGACGGAATGAGCAAGGACCGATCAATTAACCGCTCTTTCGAGCACCTAATTGGCGGTCAGCCATCATCAAACTGATCGGAGTGCTTCCAATCATTTTCAGCATGTTCATGATGTCCGTGGCGTTCTTCTCTTCTTCTACCTGTTCATTGATGAACCATTGCAAAAAGGACTGTGATGCGTAATCTTTCTCTTTCACAGCAAGCTCATAGAGTTTGTTTATAGATGCAGTGACTTCTTGCTCGTGTTCCAAAACCAGATTGAATACATCTAACGGTGTTTTGAATTTTGCGGCAGGCTGTGAAATAGCTTTCAGGTGTACCTTGCCGCCGCGGTCGTACACGTATTTGAAAAACTTCATCGCATGTCCGTTTTCTTCATGATACTGCACACGCATCCAATTCGCGAATCCGCTGAGAGTTTCATCTTCGAAATGCGCCGACATCGAAAGATAGACATAGGCAGAAGAGAGTTCAAGGTTGATTTGTTCGTTGATGGCATCCTGCAAAGATTTGCTTAACATGAGTTGTCTCCTTTGAGTGATTATTGTTTTATTACAACAAATTTCTCAATCTCAGGGTTCCGAAATGTTCTCATAGAATCTCATTGAAATCTTGGTAAATCGAAAGTATATTGATTATAGTAGCGAGCACAAGGTATCAAGCAACAAAGTAGGAAGCAGTAAAGGAAAAATGCCGACATACGATTATCGCTGTAAATCGTGCGGATTCAAGTTTGAGGAGTTTCAATCAATGTCCTCAGAAAAGCTGGTTATCTGCCCAAAATGCGCCGAACCGTCACTGAAACGAATGATGTCAAGCGGGGCGGGATTAGTATTTAAAGGAAGCGGTTTTTACCAAACGGATTATAAAAAGTCAAATTCCTCTCCATCTTCATTAAGCGCGAAATCAGAATCGAAAACTGAATCGAAGCCTAAAACTAAGCCCGAGTCAGGACCTATATCAGAATCTCAATTAAAATCAGAGTCAAAACCCGAATCAGAACCTCAATCAAAATCAGAGTCTAAATCAGAATCGAAATCAAAACCCGATTCAAAACCTTCGACAGATTCATCATCGGGGACGGACAAATAAAAGGACCTTCGAATAAGAACCTGAATATCCCAAGGGATATTCTACAAATATAAATGATTCTCATTTGTATTTAAACCGAGGTAAACGATTTTTTTATCGGAGAAAACGAAATGATTTTTGTGGAGATGGTGGGTGTTCTCGCAGCAATCGGTACTACAAGTTCATTTATTCCGCAAGCATACAGGGTTTTCAAGACGAAAAAGACTGAAGATCTGTCTTTGGGAATGTTTCTACTTTTCTGCGGTGGCACTATTCTTTGGATTATTTATGGTGTACTTATAAGATCTTTCCCGGTGTTGCTGGCAAATTGTGTCACATTTATTATGGCGTTCTATATTCTCATAATGAAAATCAAACATAAATAGATCCCATAGAGACCAAAGTTGAGAATCGATGAACAGAATTCGATTCTCTCCCCAGGAAGGTATCTTTCTGTCTATGACTGTATCAACGTTTATGTTCTTCCATAAACGCTCGAACACCATCCAACCCGGGGGCATTGAGCGTATGCGGCATTGTGAGACATACACATGAAGCGACGGCAGAAGCAAACTCGATTGTCGATTCATCGTCCCAGGAATTCAACAATCCGTATATAATTCCTGCACGGAAAGAATCACCTGCCCCTGCGGTATCGATCGGCGTTATCGTATACGGTTTAAATTTTCGGATCCTGCCGCCCGGTCGTGAATACCATAATTCGTCGCTTCCAAATGTGAAAATTATTAGACCTTTACACGAGTCCAAGTAATTCTGAAATATGAAATTCATGTCGGCATCTTGATAAGCCGTATTTCGTAATTCATGCGATAGAATCACCGCCTCGGCATGGTGTGCCATGAAATCGTCGTGCTTGCAATCGATCGTAACGTACGATTTATTATTTTTAACACAGAATTGAGCAGCGAGGAGTGAATCTTCTCTGAAATATGGATCCAGAGAAACCATAGATGCATTTTTTATATCCGTTTCCGACGGATCGTTCCACTGTTTTTCACCTCGGTGGAACGCTGTATAATTTCCGAAAACTGTGCGGGAGTGTTTATCAGTAATGACAACCTCTTCCGTACCATACTTTTCTCGAATCGTTAAACGTGAAAGATCCATTTCATATGGTTTTAACAGATCAAAAATCTCTGGGGCTTTATTCTTGTTCAGCCAGTTGCCATCAAGTTTCGTCGTTTTTCCCAACTTGGATAACATTATGCCGGAATTAGCCGCTTCGCCCCCGACGGAATTCATTGTTCGCATTATTTCCGCATAATCATTCGGTCGTGGAAAAGAAAAGTCATTATCGAGGACATGAACCGTACTTGCCGATATCATGCCGTAGAGGTATACATCAACCATGATAAATTCTTTCTGATTATTTTTGAACTTACAAATGGCGTGACAACTTTTACTTACAATCAATGACAGGACACAATACCGTGCCAATATATTGGCACGGAAATACTTTGTTTATTCTTTTTTTTACCACTTTCCTCCAACATCAAATCCTGCACCTTGAAGTATGTGTGCAGCTTCAGTGGCGACAACCCTATTTTCGAAAGACAGTCTGAATGTCCCACCACGTCCTTCACGAACTTTTAATAATTCCATATCCTTGATATTGACTCTTTGAGTTGCCAACGATGACGTAAGGCGGGCAAGCTCACCGGGTTTGTCTTCAACGAAGACTGCAATTTCGACGAGCGGTGTAAGATATCCTTTCATCGAACGTGGAATACGGGATCGCAATGTGCGGGATGTTTTGAATTCCTCCGACAAGCGAGCGGGAGTCGAATCTACAACGGATGCGATTTTCTTCAACTGCTTGATGTAAAGGCGAAGCACTTTGCTAATTTCCTTTTGATTAGCAGAGAGAATGTCTTTCCACATTTTAAATGGACTTGATGCGATGCGCGTCATATCGCGAAATCCGCCTGCAGCCAGCGCCAGATGGTCCGGAGCGTTGCGATGATGTTTGCCCACAGAGTTCATCAGCGCCACGGCTGCAAGCTGTGGAAGATGACTGACAGCTGCTACAACACTATCATGTGTTGCCGGGTCGATTATAAAAATGCGCGCATCGAGCGCAGTAAAAAATTTTGCCAATAAACGTAGCGATTGTTTCTTCGTCGTGTGTGTTGGAGTGAGAATGTACAGAGCGTTTTGGAAAAGTAAGGGATGTGCCGCGTTGATACCGGAAAACTCTGAACCGGTCATGGGATGCCCGCCAATAAAGTTCCCGTTCGGAAAGAGCTTCTGTGCTTGTTCGACCAGCATTCGTTTCACACTTCCAGTATCGGTAACGATGGTGTTCGGAGAACAATTTTTTGCAACAAGAGGCAGCATCTTTGAAATACTCGAAACGGGTGCCGCAAGAATAACAAGGTCTGCCGAACGAACAGATCGTTCAATCGATTTGCTGGCGAGATCGATTGCGTGACGGTCCAATGCTCGCTTGAGCACTTGCGGTGTATCCACGCCGGTAATATGAATTGCGGGAAAACGCTGCTTGATCGCAAGCGCCAGAGATCCGCCAATAAGTCCGACGCCAATAATGGTGATGTGCTGAAAAGGAAGCGGCTTCTGTGGTTTCATCTTAGATACTCATGCGATGGAGCGCTCAATGGCTCGGGCGATCATGCGAACTTCTTTCATCATCTGTGAAAACTGATCCGGATAGAGCGATTGTGCGCCATCAGACAATGCATGGTCGGGATCATGATGAACTTCAACGATTATGCCATCCGCGCCGGCGGCGACGGCTGCGCGTGCCATGGGGATTACCTTATCCCGAATTCCGATACCATGCGATGGATCGGCAACGATGGGCAGGTGACTCTTTTTCTTTACGACTGGAATGGCACTGATATCCATTGTGTTGCGTGTGGCGGTTTCAAATGTTCGGATGCCGCGTTCGCAAAGAATGACTTGCTGATTGCCGCCAGAAAGAATATATTCTGCCGACATGAGCCATTCTTCGATCGTCGCAGCAAGACCTCGCTTGAGCATCACCGGTTTCGATGCCTTGCCGAGGTCTTTCAAGAATGAGTAGTTCTGCATGTTCCGTGCGCCGATCTGTAAAATGTCTGCATACTTTTCGATCAGATCGATTTGGCTCTTGTCCATCACTTCGGTAACAACTTTAAGTTGAAACTCATTTGCTGCAGCGCGCAGAAGTTTCAATCCATCTTCGCCAAGCCCTTGGAAGGAATACGGTGAAGAACGCGGTTTGAATGCCCCGCCGCGCAAAATCTTGACACCGGCATCTTTTACAAGTTTTGCAATTTTAAAGATTTGTTCCTCGGTCTCAACCGCGCAAGGTCCTGCCATGACAACAACTTCGGGTCCGCCGATCTTTACACCGCCGATATCAAAGATCGATCCTTCAGGTTTAAAGGCATGGCTGGCAAGTTTAAACGGTTCCGTGACACGTAAAACCTCTGCTACGCCGGGCAGCAACTCGATTTGCCGATGGTCAAACTCAGGATGAACGCCGATAGCCCCTAAGACTATATGTTGCACACCGGTGGAGCGATGCACATCAAATTTATGATCGTGCAGAACGCGAATGATTTCTTCAATTTGTTTTTCAGCTACACCGGATTCTAAAACGACTATCATAGTATTTGGTGAAAGGCGATTTTGTGATTGAGTGATTGTCAGTTGTTCGTCATAAACAATTACTTCTGACTTCTGTATTCTGCCTTCTCTCTTCTACTCGTATCTATCCAATCTAAAATTCTCGCCAAGGTAGAGCTTCTTCGCTTCCGGATCGTTGGCGAGATATTCCGCCGTGCCGGATTTCAGAATTTTTCCCTCGAAGAGTAAATACGAACGATCTGTAATAGAGAGCGTCTCATGCACATTATGATCGGTGATCAGGACACCGATGTTCTTCTCCTTCAGCTTGATAACGATCTGCATAATATCTTCTACGGCAATAGGATCGATACCGGCAAACGGTTCATCCAAGAGAAAGAATTTGGGATCCAGTGCTAAAGCACGCGCAATTTCTGTCCGCCGCCGCTCACCACCGGAAAGGACATACCCCATGTTTTTGGCAAGGTGCGCTAAACCAAATTCCTCCATGAGACGTTCGCACTTCTCTTCCTGCTCTTTTCGCGAAAGCGAAGTAGTCTGCAAAACTGCAAGTATATTATCCCGTACCGACAGCCGCCGAAATACCGAGGCTTCTTGCGGCAAGTACCCGATACCCATCCGTGCTCGTCGGTACATCGGCATCTTCGTGATTTCTCCATCATCCAAAAACACTCTGCCGCCGTTCGGGCGTATCATCCCGACAATCATATAGAACGTGGTCGTCTTGCCGGCACCGTTCGGACCGAGCAACCCGACAATTTCTCCCCGCTGCACTTGCACACTGACATTATTGACAACTGTGCGTTTCTTGTAGCGTTTCACCAAACCGTCAGACCGGAGCGCCATCTGTGTGCCGGTTGAAACTTCCGCAATTGGAGATATGTGTTGTGCAACTGAAATGTTAAGCGGTGTTTCGACTTTTCGTGCTCGGCGTGTTGTTGTGCGGTGCACGTTTGCTTTCGGTTTTGCCGATGAAACGACTCGCTTTGTCCGTGTAACAGGTTTATTGATTCGTTTTGCCATTCCTACTCGCTGACTATTTTTATGCCTTGACGTTTCGGACGATTTTCAAATAAACGAAAGCCGTCAAGATTATAATCCGGCTCATGATGGATTATCATTTTTTCCGGAAAATATTGTCCCTGGACACCTCTGATGACTTTTATGCGATCTACTTCGCCGCCGATGAAATCGATTAAGATGCGGTCGCCGCTTGATTTATTCACGCCGTTCGGTTCCTTGTTATCGAACAAATAATAGAGACTTGTTGCGTTTTTCTGAACATCCACTTGTTCCAATTTATCAGCACGAAAGTACATTGTCAACTCCCGGCCCGTCAATTGGTTGAACCGATTGGGAAGTGCTGTGTCGACACGAGAAATTGCCATTGCCCGGTTCTTGACCCAAAGATTTCTCAGTTTTTTATCTTCCATAAGGACACGAATAGAATCGCCGGTGATTTGATTTTCTCCATTCCAGATGATAGGATGGGTTTGGAGCGCAATAATGTCCTTGTGAACAAAATATGTTGCTGTACCGCACCGTGAAGACATATCGCTTTTCACCATACGGACGCTGTCGATGGCGACGAAGCGCTCCGTTGTGTCTTGAAACGATTGCATGATCCTGCTTTCCACTACCATCGTGTCGATGATCCCGTCGGCAGATGTATCGATTTTGACTAACCGTGGTTGTTTCATCACGAGCGTAAATTTTTGCTGCTCGAGATGAATCAGTGAATCACCATAGATATTGACGGCGTTGTCGTTTTCAAACATATGCACACCACCGGTCGCGACAGAGCGAGCTTCTGTTTCATAGTAATTCAAAATATTGCATGTAACGATGGAAGATGTATCAACAAGAATTACATTATCCCAGAAGAGGGAGCGTTTTTCATCGATAAAATATTTTGCATTCACTGCTGTAAGAAGCGTCTTTCCGCGTTCTAATTCCACGCCATTTCGACCTTCCATCATTCGTTGGTTGCCGTAATAGATGCCTTCTTTCGATCGGATCGTAACGCTGTCGCGAACGACTTTTACGTTTCCGAACAACTCAATCTTGTTCTGTACCATGAACCGAAGTCCCCGATCACACCAGATTTTCACCAATCCGCCGGAAGTGGGAAATTGAAGGAAATGAACATTGCCGATGAGTTCGCGGACTTCTTCACCGTCCAGAATCTTTCCTTTCATCGTGTCCGCATGTTGCAGGTCAATGATGTTGCTCTTTTGAGCGGGTGAGCGGCAAATGAACACAAGAAGTGTGTTCAGAAAAAGATATGTCAGGCGGCGCTGCATTGCTTTCATTCGGTTTGCGATTGACCTGTGACGCGGAAGATGCGGTAATTTTTTAAACTTTGATCCGACTCAAATCCATGTCCCTGCAGTTTATCCTTCTCAGTAGTAATTTGTACATATGCCGGAGTGTAGATCAGCTGGCGCTGGTTGTCCCAAAATAATTGCTCGGTGGTCATGCGCGATGAATCGCTGGAAACGACAATGACATTCTTGCGTGCTTCCAGATTATTGGTCGCTTCATCAACATTTCCTTCGTCACTTGTCAGCACGGAGGTTTGAATGCCTTGCGGATTGAAAAAGCGCACCCTGACACCTTGGCTCATCTGGGTTTTCTGGTCGGACTCGAATACACGAATATATCCGGCGAGAATGATAGCGGTAATATGTCCGGAGTCCGATACGACGATCGTGCTGTTCCAACTTTCTTGCTGCGGGAGTGTCCGGCTGTCAATGGTAGAGAGTACGGATGGTTTTATTTTTTCTTCGCAACCAGAAAACATAAGCATGGTAGTACTGAGCAACGAAATCCAGATGCAAAACGATTTCATGCGGAGGAATCTCCGTGCAGTCCCGCCTCTACCAGACTATGGAGGTGGAGAATTCCAACCGGGTGATGACCAGTGTCCACGACAACAAGCTGAGTAATTTTATAGGATTCCATAACCTCCAATGCCTGAGCAGCAAGCATGTTTTGGCTAATGGTTTTTGGATTTTGCGTCATCACTTGGCCGACCGTGAGATTTGAAATATCAATTCTTCGCTGAAGAAGACGGCGAAGGTCGCCATCGGTGAGCATGCCGGAAAGAATGCCGGCATCGTTCACGACGCACGTTGCGCCCATTCGCTTAGAGCTGATTTCCACGATGGCATCAGACACAGAAACATTTTCTTTCACGACCGGGATATCGCTGCCCGTAATCATCATCGCATCGACTTTCAAGAGCAATTGTTTGCCAAGATTGCCGCCCGGATGGAACAGTGCAAAATCTTCTTTGGTGAAGTTGCGCTTTTGCAAGAGCGTGATAGCAAGCGCATCACCCATTGCCAGTGCGGCGGTCGTCGAGGAAGTCGGCGCAAGATCGTACGGGCACGCTTCCTCTTTCACGCTGGTGTCAAGAACGAAATCGCTCTGCTTGCTCAATAGCGAATTCAAATTGCCTACCATCGCGATCACCTTCACACCGAGTTGATGAAATCGAGGCAGAAGCTGCCGCAATTCCGCCGTGTCACCGCTCTTTGATATGCATATCACAACATCATCGGGTGTCACCATTCCTAAATCACCATGCACCGCATCGGAAGGATGCATAAATGCCGAAGGTGTACCGGTGGAGTTCATGGTCGCGGCAATCTTGCGTGCGATAATGCCTGACTTTCCCATGCCAGTAAGAACGACACGACCCTTTGCATGGAAGATGAGGTCGACCGCTGCGGCAAAATTTCCATTGATATGTGATTCAAGAGCTGCAATTGCTTCCGCTTCAATGCGGATAATCTCTTTTCCCTTTTGGATAGTAGCATCAGCGTTCATAGTGTTCTCAGGTAACTTCTAATTTTTGTAGAATGAAATCGATTACTTCTCTCACAGCGCCGTTTCCGCCGCCGCGAGTGCAAACAAAATGAACCCGCTTCTTTACACTGGGGATGGCATCTGACGGAGCAGCTGAAAAACCGGCGCATTCCAGCACCGGCAGATCAAATTCGTCGTCGCCGATGTATGCGATATCTGCATTGGTCAGATTCAATTTCTTTTTGAGCGATTCATAGACGTCTAACTTGTTTTCTAAATTCTGATGAACTTCCGTAATGCCCAATTCTTCTGCGCGCCTCGTAACAATATTTGATACACGTCCGGTGATGATTCCAACTTTGATACCGGTGCGCTGGAGTTTTACGATACCGTATCCATCCTGGATATTGAATTTCTTAAACTCATCTCCCGAGTTGGAGTAGTAGATACCACCATCGGTCATTACACCATCCACATCAAGGAGGAGGAGTTTGATGTGCTTAAGTTTGGATAATGAGATTTTCTTTGCCATCGCGGCTATTTTATTGGTGACTGAAAAACAAGGAACGGTCCGTTGAGTAAATGTTTGAGCGTAAAGATTCGCAGTTCTTTGAAAAATGATTTCGCGCCGCGTTGCTCAAATGCCTTTGCCATCAATCGTCTCTGTTTCTCTTCTTCCTCTGGAGTGTGGCATGGAATGATAAAATTCAGCGTGTTGTCGGCAATTTCGGGATACTTGTTGGAATCAAAAAGGTTTGAATCTGGTTTTATCTTTGATTCAACGAAGAAAGTTGTATGTAAAGAAGAATTATGGATTGGTTCTTTGGGCTTCAATTCACCAGTGACTAACAGATTGTTTAAGAACCTTTTTTCCTGAGGCGTAAGTTTAATAATCTCTTCTTTTATATTAAGATTTGATAAGAGGACTTCGATAGGAGAGAGACTCTCAAAAAAAGCTCCACACATCAAAAAAAACTTCTTCTTAGCTTGGTTGTAATTCGCCTCAAGTAAATAAAAACAAGGATGTTCGGTGTCCGACATAATCCCTTCATTTCTTTCCACATTAACCTTCCAATATGCCTTCGCACTTGGCACGCCTATTTCATATTTTGTCTTTTTGTATTCTTTTATTAACCTTTTTCTCACTATTTCTCCGCTCTGTAATAATAAAGAGCCAGCATTTTTTCCTTTACCAACTGTAACAGGAAGATTGTTCACTGTCTTACTCCAGAAATGATTCAATGAACCCTGTGCTATGATTTCTTTTTTCTTCTCAACAAGACATGAAAATAAATGATAAGTAGAAAATCTCATAGAGTTCAACTTCCTATAGAAAGATTAGCCAAATCATTCTGATTCAAAGTGACATTGAAATTGTTAGCCTTCGCTTCATTAATGATTTGTCTCAATTTATGCCGGAGATTTTTATTAGTTGAAAGATCAGGTAGAATTTTATCGCTTGTCAGTTTTAGAATGGGTTTAACATTGTAAATGCGTTCATCGACCCTTACTTTTTTCAGATTTGTGAGCAAGAATAATTTAATAAATCCATCCTTTATGTCAGCCATAGATGGCAGATAGGATTTCTTGCTATGCTTTCCTTCAATCAACAGAATGTTCTTGCCACGTATTTCAATCTCATCAACAGTGAGATAATAATTACCGCCCAGATAATTTGATACTGTAAGAGTCCCCTTGCTACCTGTTAGTTTTTCTTTCGGCTGATTCGTCAAACTTTCTCTTTTTTGTGCTTCCTTGGCAAGCTTACGAGAAAAACTCATAAAACTTTTCTTGCCTTTTAAAAGTTCATCTATACGTCCTTCCGCAGACGATTTTGAATGCATTCTTACTTTTAACTTACGTGAAATTTTTATTGAAGCGTCGAGAGCCTTTTGGCAAACTTTCCCGGCATTTCCTATTTGCTCAAGATTCCAATGTAAAGCATCCGATTGATAACTACATAATTTTTTAATTTCGTAACGTAAATGTTGGTAATCATAATGCTGTCCAGTTATCTTGTTCTTGTACTTTGAATTCTTAGATGCTTGATTGTAGTATGAGATAATAGTATAAACGCCAAGCAAACTCATCAATGATATTGTATCCCATTGAAGGAAATCTCGATCACCATCTTCTCCTTCATCTTTGAAAATTGGAATGATAGTGACTTTTCTTCCTTGGAAGTTGAGTGTATCATAGACTCTTGCATAGGGATATGTTCGTGTACGCTTAGAAGAAGTCCACCAACTCATGGCAATTTGTGATTTAGAGCTTACTTGAAGAAGAAAAGAACCTTTATGAGGTAGTCCATTCTCCAAATCGGCTAAGGCGATCGTATCTAAGTCACGACATGTTAATGGTGTATATTTTATTCCTGTTATTTTTGCTGTGACATCCAAGATTATTTACCTTTACGCATCAGGACTTCAAACTTATCTTCTCCATTATATAGATCGGCGTGTCCATCAAATCCAAGTTTTTTTCGGATCACTTTAACTAACTGTTTCTTTATTTCAACGCCAATACTATTCCTTCCTAGCATCCTTGCCACCCTCATCGTCGTTCCACTACCTGCAAACGGATCAAGAACAGTGTCACCTTTGAATGAAAACAGCTTAATAAAACGATATGGTAGTTCTTCAGGAAAAGCAGCAATTCCTTTTTCCAAGTCAGAACCAGGCAACACATTTGTCATTTCCCAAAAACTCACATACCATTTTTTTTGAGAAAACTCTTTTACATCAACTTTTGACTCTTCTTTCACTTTTGAGTCAACAGATTTATAGTCAAACTTTCCTTTTTGGAATATAATCATGCTTTCTAAAAGATTATCAGGATAAAAATACATTGGGTAAGGATTTTGAAGAAGAACTCCACTACGTCGACTGATTCTCATGTAACCGTCGGGTTTCTTCCAGATTATTCTTTCTCTGTATCTAAATCCTGCTTCAAGAAAAATATTAGTTGCATTCGCAACAATTGGATATTTCTCACCCTTAACAAGCATATCGTCAATATTGAGGACGACTATTCTACCATCTTTCATTACACGGAAAAGTTCTTTGGCAAGTGCCTCTATTGTATCAAGATAATGCTTATAATTCTTATACAATCCTACATAGTCAAATGGTGCGTTGAAATATGGTGGAGATGTAACAACTAAATCGATACTTCCATTTTCTATTTCAGGTAACTCAGTTGAATCACCAATTATGAGCTTATGATTTGTTGGCATTTAGTACTTTAAGTTATGATCGATTATTAAGAATATTTTTCACTATCTCGTCAATTGCTTTAACTTGCTGTACCAGTTCTTCCAGCAATTCTAAATTCAACTGACTCGCAGAATCACTGAGCGCTTGAGCAGGATTCGGATGTGTTTCGATGAAGAGAGCATCGCACCCTGCGGCGACTCCGGCGCGGGCGATGGGAAAAATAAATTCCGGCTGACCGCCGCTCTGATTCTTCTCTCCTCCGGGAAGCTGTACCGAATGCGTCGCATCCAATACAACAGGATAACCAGATTTGCGCATAATCGGCAGTGAACGCATATCCACTACAAGATTGTGATAACCGAACATTGTTCCGCGTTCTGTGAGAAGAATCTTATCGTTACCGGTTGCAGCAATTTTCGCGGCAGCAAGATGCATATCATCCGGCGCAACAAATTGCCCCTTCTTAATGTTCACAACCTTACCTGTTTTCCCGGCTGCTTCGAGCAACTCGGTTTGCCGGCAAAGAAACGCAGGAATCTGCAGCACATCGACAACCTCGGCGGCAATCTGTGCTTCGGCGGGAGAATGGATGTCGGTAAGAACCGGCACATGGAATTCACGCTTCACTTCTGCAAGAATCTGCAATGCTTTTTCATCACCGATTGTTGTAAAAGAATTGCCGCTTGTGCGGTTCGCTTTTTTGTAGGAAGATTTGAAGATGAACGGCATCCGGTGCCGCTCTGCAATAGAACGGATAGTCTTCGCCGTTTGGAGAATCATTTCGCGATTCTCAATGACACAGGGTCCAGCGATGAGCACCAACGGATGGTTACCGCCGATGTGAATTGTGCCGACCGATATAGTTTTCGTTTCAGGGGTATTCATAGTGCCGCTGATGTGTTTCTATTGAAAAACATACGAAAAAATGGCGGAACAATCAAAGAAACCCATTTCATTCAAATCCTTGCATCTACCACCTTATTGCATTATTTTAGAATTGGTTAAGTATATTATGATACTCCAAGCATACGCAAAAATCAACATCGGGCTTTATATCCTCGGCAAGCGGTCGGACGGCTATCACGATCTCGAAACGATATTCCATGAAATCAATCTGTTTGATGAAATAGACTTGGAGCCGCATAAAACATTGGAAATGAATGCTGACTCTATTCTTGTTCCCATTGATGAATCCAACCTCTGTCTCAAAGCCGCGAACATACTTCGGAAAGAGCGAAAGGTGAAGGAAGGAGCGATGATTCAGCTGCGAAAAAACATTCCTACCGGAGCCGGACTCGGCGGCGGCAGCAGCGATGCGGCCGCAGTTCTTCGCGGATTGAACGAGCTATGGAAATTGAAATTATCCAACCATCAACTGCGTACGATTGCAGGGCAAATCGGTTCGGATGTTCCCTTCTTCATTGAAGGCGGAAATGCATACGCCAGCGGACGCGGTGAAATCCTGGAACATTTTTCTTTAGACATACCTTATTGGATAGCGGTCGTTACGCCGCTGATTCATATTTCAACAACGTGGGCGTATAGCCATCTCAAACTGCAGCGTGATGGAAAAGGATCCGAACTGCGAACGAAGATCGCTAAGCACATAGCGAATCCCAAAAAAGTAACATCGCTCGTACAAAATGATTTTGAGCAATCAGCCATAAAAGTCTATCCGGAAATTGGTCGTCTCAAAGAGAAACTGAAAGAGAAGGGAGCGGTGTTCTCATTGATGAGCGGAAGCGGTTCTTCCGTGTTTGGTTTTTTTGAGAGCGAAAAGAAAGCACTCGATGCACTTGGATCATTTCCGAAAAACTACCAGACTTCTCTTACAGCACCGACATTCAAACCGGATCGTTAATCTCTTGCTGGCTGCGCTTTGAAATCCTTTCTCTACATTGAGGCTTTCCTGATTCTTCAAGTTTGGACCATTGTTTATCCTCAACATCACGACGAGAGAAGACCGGTGCATGTTCCTGTCGATACTGCTACGGTGAGAGGCACAGTACAAGAAGGAAAGCCCACGTCTGTCGTTCATGGTCTGAGTAAATCGACAGATTCGACGGCTCTCGCTCATAAAGATACAACAGCTGTCGATTCGGTTCGCGTCCGCTTTATTCCCGGCATGGGTCAGATCACCGGTGATGTCGATTCACTCAGCGTACTGCATCAGAAACAATTTTTATGGAGCGATGCAAAAGTTGTGAGTGAGATTATTTGGAAATTGCCGGGGTTTTTCTATCGCGATTTGGGTGAAGCCGGGAAGTGGGGACAGCTTAATGCCTTTGGGTTAGATGGACGTGCTATCGGTGTTCTCATAGATGGACGACCGATGAATGATCCGGTGACAGGTACATACAATCTTTCAGACTTGCCGCTCGAATTTATCGATCACGCTGAAATTCTTTCCGGCGCTGCCTCAATGACGACTTTATCCGATGCGGCCGGCACAGCACTGAACTTCGTTTCGCGTTCCTACAACAGCTATCGCCCGTTGACGAAACTTCGATTTGTTCAGGATCCAAAAGGGACATTACTGACTGATGGACTTTTTACACAGAATGTTGCGCGTGGTTTGAATCTTATGATTGGCTTTTCGCGACAGGTTAGCGATGGGCGTTTTATCAATGCTAATTTGGATGCATGGAATGTTCGCACTCGTTTACGATATAATATTTCCGACAGATTTAATATTTCACTTACGGATTTTTATACAAAAGCAGGGAACGGATTAAACGGAGGCGTGGATATATCGCGATCAACAAGTCTCGATGAAGTAGATGCAAAGGTTGTCAGTGAATTTGCATGGGACAAACGATCACGACGGGATGTCACTTTAAATACCATTGCACGTATTTTTTCCGATTCCTCTTTCACAACACAGGCAAATGTATATTACAGTACGTTGGAACGTGAATATTATAATTATAATCCGTCAGTTAGTTTGATTGATGATTTTACCAAATCGTCTTTTTGGGGCGCCTCTCTTCGGCAGCAGTTTTGCCTGGATTCTGTTCGTGGTACTATTGGAGGATCATGGGAACGACGCCAGAGCGATTCCACAAGGGTGCTTGCATCACATCTCGAATCTGAGCGGTCTCTGTTTATACAAGCAGAGCTGCGTTTGATAGACATATTCGTACCATCAGTATCTTTGTGTTCAACCTCTCTCGATGGAGAAAGTTCGCTGAACACCGGTGCCGGAGTGAAATCTGCAATCGCAGATTGGTTGGCTCTATCTGCCGACGTCTCGTGGTTTGACAGATTCCCAACGTTTCAAGAACGATATTGGACTGATTCGACGTTTCTTCGCGCAAGCGAAATCCAGAAAGAGCAGCATGCATTTATCCGGGGCGGATTTACTTTTCAAGCGGGATCGAATCTCGAGGTCAGTCTCACAGGTTTTCAACGGAACGTGAAACGTGCGATCGTTTTTCAACCGGCTGTAACCGTGGGAGGTTCTCCTGCCATTAATATTTCCAATATTCGAGAAGTTGTGATACAGGGCATTAACGGAAGCGCAGTAATTCGCTATCACAAATTTGAAGTATTAGGTGTTTTGACATTAACGCGTTATAAAGAAGTTGATACATTGAAGACTTTGATGCCTGATGTCATTCTTGCCGGCGAAGTGAGTTATCGTAACACTTTCTTCAAAGATAAGCTTGATGCAAAGTTTGGCGTACGTTCACAGTTCTATAACCGGCAGCGAGGAATGCAGTTTGATCCGCAAACGATTTCATATGTCCAAAATAATACAAGTATCCTAGGACGTTCAACAACCTTGGATCTGTTTATGATTCTTAAAATTGGCGATGCTCATATCTCGCTTTCCTGGCAGAATATTTTGAATGCATTATACATCCTTTCTCCGATCTATCCGATGCCGGGAGGGTATTTTCGGGTCGGTGTGAATTGGGTGTTTTTGGATTGAGTGGTCAAACACATGAACCGATGAGCAGATAAGAGGTGAAGTAGGCGAAAAGGAGGGTCGTTGAAGGAATGAGCAATGGAGATGGCGAGAAAAATAGTAACAGTTTTCGGCAGTTCGCGCCCAAGTGAGGGTGATGAAGAATACAGGCTTGCATATGAAGTTGGGAAAAACCTTGCACTCAATGGCTTCACCGTTTGCAACGGCGGATATGCAGGTATTATGGAAGCATCGGCGCGTGGAGCGAAGGAGGCAGGCGGTAAAACGATTGGCGTAACCTTTAAAAACACCTTTAAGAAGAATGTGAATCGCTGGATCGATGAAGAAATGTTTCAGCCGACGCTTGTTGAGCGAATGATGAAGCTTGTTGAATTAGGGAATGCGTACGTTGTGCTAAAAGGAGGGACCGGCACGCTGCTTGAACTTGCCGCCGTGTGGGAATTTATCAATAAAGGACTTCTGAAAGAAAAACCGATCATGATTGTCGGAGATTTCTGGAATGGCGTTATAGAAACACTGCGGGAAGAATTGCTCTGGGAAGGCGCAGGTGATTGTACGAAGTATATTCATCGAGCATCGTCACCAAAAGAATGTGCTGACTTCCTAAAAGAACGGTTTCAGGGGAGCACCAAATGAAATTTGTGTGCTAACCGATCCCACACAAAAAGATTATCAACTTTTACTAAGCTCAGAGAGAATGGCTTATATATTATCTTACCTCATTTATCCTGAAAATAGCATAACTGATGGGTTTCAGGATTACCGATGTTTTATTTTCCTTGAGTAAAATTGTCCCTTTACCCGAAATCAGTTTTGGCTTCTGACATTTATAATTTAAGATAAATGAACCCGAGACTTCTCTCTTTGCAGGATTGACAACGATAAGTAATCTATCCTTCCCATTTCCCCTGATATATGCGAAAGGATATTTGTCTTTTTCGGCATAGACAGGGACAAATTCTGCATAAGCAAACAGTGCGGGTTCTGTATTGTGAAGCTTAATAAGTTCCCTTACTCTATTGAGCAAAGAGTTCGGATCTTTCTCTTGCAAGGTTACATCCGGTGCGTCGTTCGATGTATCGACAGCTCTGTAAAGTTTTTCAGGACTTACCGTGGAAAAGCCTTTGTTTGGACCGCTGTTCCACTGCATCGGTGTTCTGTCTCCGGCACGGCCCATATAACTTCCTTCAATATGAGGCAAGCCTTCCAATTGCTTCATCCCAATCTCATCACCATAATAAATAAAAGGAGTACCGGGCATTGTTAACATAAAAGCAAAGATTACTGCTATATCATTATCCGTTCTTCCATTGTTTTTTATTCTTACCAAATCATGGTTCCCAAAAGGAAGAGCAATATATCCATTATCTCTGCTATCATAATATTGATCTAAATACACTTCAAGAAAATGAGTAATATCGCCTTTGCCTTCAGAATCAAAATAGCTATGTCCATCGTGATTCGAATTCCTTATCTTTTCTTTTTGAAATAAATCATCGTAGCCATTGAACCAATGGAAAAAATCGGCATTAAACCCGCCTCTCACAGCATCTTTAGGATATGACCATTCAGCAACTGTAAATGTACCGGGATATTCTTTATCAAGAAATTCTCTTACCGTTTTCCAATATTTACTGGTTTCTGATCCATCATCATTTTTAACAATTGAACCTGCCATATCGATTCTGAAACCATCGCACCCCATATTGAGCCAAAAACGCATGACATTTTTCATTTCTTCTTTCAAAGCCATTACATCAGGATGGTCTGTCGGCAATTGCCATGGCTGCAGAGGATCGGGTTTTGCATAACCATAATTCAATGCAGGTTGATGCCAGAAAAAATTGTTCATAAACATTCCGTCACGCTCGCAATATCCTTGTATGAAGTTGGCCTTATACTTGTCCATGCCGGGAAACCATGTACTATTAGTCCAAACATACCAGTTGGAATATTTGTTTGGTTTAGGATCGCAAGATGCTTTAAACCAGGGATGATCGATGCTTGTATAGCTTGGAACATAATCAATAATGATATGCATACCTCTTTTGTGTACTTCGGCAAATAATCTCTTGGCATCATTGTTTGTTCCATAACGCGGGGCAACCTTATAGAAGTCCGTCACATCATAGCCTGCATCCCGAAATGGTGATTCATAAAACGGGTTCAGCCAAATAGCGGTGACACCCAAACTTTTTACATAATCCAATTTCTCGATAATTCCCTGCAAGTCTCCTACACCGTCGCCATTAGAATCATAATAAGTCTGAGGATAAATTTGGTAAAATACCGCATTGTCTACCCATGCCGGACTTACCGGACGTTGAGCTTTGCCTGTAACAATCCCGACAGTTTTGGAAAAAGTATTGGCAGCATCCTGTGCCTGTCCAAAAAAAATAAAGCAAGCAACGGAAACGATAGATACAACTAATTTTCTGATCATAGCATTCATTCCTCAATATTCATTTTTTTATTTCCCGATAAAAGTAACTGAGATACAAATTAAATGCAAGAAGAACATGCCGGCTTTATCCACCGGTTGTTCCTCATGCGCCGACATGGCGTTTTCCGGGATCGCTGTATATCTCCCATCTAATACCTCCGGTAAAACACCCTTCATCATTTTTCACGTTGTTTGATTCGAACGGTAATTCGGAGATATGATTGGCAAAATGAATGAGGATTATCTCTTTTCCGTTTTTTTAAAGGCATCGTAGTGTTTGCGCGTAACTCTGCTTGGGATTATTTGCCGGTGTGTGCAGCCATTTCTATTTGATATTCATTTTTATACTTATTAATTCTTTAGCATACGTGCAATCTGTTTTGTTCTTAAAAGAAAGAGTAAGTCCGCGTATTTTGTTGTATCTCTTTCCATCTCTATATTGTTCCTTTAATTCTTTCGGTAGATGACTGCTTTCGATTGCTTGCCGAGCTTTATCATTGAAGTAAAAAGTAATTCTAAAAGTTCCATCGATAACTGAAAGCCAGAATATTGTCTTTGCTTTCTGGGAGACTTTTAAGAGCCAGCTTTTACCATCATTGTAATATCTCCACTCTTCAGTGAACTCAGGGTGATTGTCGTGAATATAATCAAAGAGAGAAATCCATGAAGCTTTATTTTTACCGATGGATGAAAATACGATCTCGTCTGTAGGGAATTGGTTTTTATCCGTTAGAACTGACTGACCCATTGGTTATCCTTTCTTGGCACAACTGCTCCTCTCGGACGAAGAGTGAAGTGGTATTATAAACCCTTTAACTTCTTAAATCTCATAAGAGCTTCCACAAAATAATAATCAGCATAAATAAGGGGTGCGTCTACTTCGCTATTGTTGGGCATGTTCCCAACGCTGTGTTTTAGAATGAAATTTCCATTATTCCCCGGTGCATTGCGGTATTGCAATGAGCTTAAAGCACGAATTTGACTTTCGGCAATCGAGAGAAATGTATTGGCTAATCTTCTCTCAACATACTGACTCAACTCGATCAGTGCAGAACAAATAATTGATCCTGCCGAAGCATCACGATAACAATCTGAAATATTTTGTGCATCGAAATCCCAGTAAGGAATTTTATCTTCGGGCAAACGCGGATGGTGAATGATAAAATCGGCGATGTGCTTCGCCTGGGCAAGATATGTTGTGTCCTTTGTAAAGCGATACATCATGGTAAAACCATAGAGTCCCCATGCCTGACCGCGAGCCCATGCTGAACCATGATTATACCCTTGTGCAGTTTGCTTCAGTTCCGGTAAACCTGTCACCGTGTCGTAACTTACCACGTGGAAACTGCTATAATCAGTCCGGAAATGATTTTTCATGGTAACATTGGCATGTGATACTGCTGCATTAAACAACGCAGGTTCATCAAACTCTTGAGCCGCCATCATGAGCATTTCCAGGTTCATCATATTGTCAATGATGACAGGGTATTGCCATTGCTTGTTCCACTCGGCATAATCCCAAGAACGTATACATCCTATAGATTGACGAAAACGACTGATGAGCGAATGCGAAGCCGTTCGGATAACTTTTCTATAGACTGTATCATGCGTGATTCTGAACCCGTTGCCAAAACTGCAATAAATTATAAAACCCACATCGTGATTGGTGGTAGTAAATTGCTGATCTTCCACTCGCAAGGAGTATTCGTGCGCCCATTTCTTTAACTCTTCATTGCCCGAGTATTCGTACAAATACCAAAGTATGCCTGAAAAAAAAAACCGCTGGCCCACCAGTCCGAACGGCAGGTCTGTAAGGTTCCAAACCTATCGGTTGTTCGTGGTAATAAGCTCGGCTGGTTCTGTAATGAACGTGCCATGCGCAAACTTTGCTGTACTGAAAAATCCAGAGCTCCATTTACCACACTCTTGATAGGTTCTTCTTTATCAGATTGAGCATGAATTTTTACGGGAAGAAGAACTAAAACAACACTGAGTAAAGTGCATATGCTTAGTCTTTGATACATTGTAGTCATTCCATTGTGCTTGATGCTCGAAAATATAATAATGGGATATAATGCGACAAAAATTACAACAACTAATAGGTAACTAATTCCAGCATTGTATCCGGAAGTTTATTGTCTTGCCGTTGCTGGTCACGATTGGGTGATAGCGTTTCCCAGCGTAGTAAGTACCGGCTGCCTTTCGGCGCCTTGCCGGAATCAAAAACTTTATTCACAACCATTCCGGGAAACGAAGAACGTATGCTGTCCACTTCCATCGGATAGAGAGTTGTGAGAGGTTGTATTTGAATAGGTTCCAAAGTTTTTTCATCGACGAGAATTTGCCCGTCTCCATATTTTATATGGTGGTAGCCAAATGCAATATAACCCTTTATTGATGAAGGTTTTGGCGGCTCGATCAGCAATTCATTGACAATCGTGCCATACCCTTTAAAATCCCATCGATACTTCCATTGCGTTACCTGTTTACTCGTCCATGCACCGTTTGTAAAACGAGTCAGAAAAAGTTAAGTATTTCCTAACGTATCGTATTTATGGTACCCAATCAATATTTTTCCGTCGGCATCGAAACCGATCTTCATACCGATATTAATCAATCCACCATGGACAGCGGTTGTATCGACATAAAGTTTTTTATCATCGACAGTGATTGGCAATTCCACATTTTCATTACGAACGCTGACCCAATGCAGAAGGTCTTTACTGCGGGCGTATGA
Source organism: Bacteroidota bacterium (assembly GCA_050013655.1). Lineage (GTDB taxonomy): Bacteria > Bacteroidota > Ignavibacteria > UBA10030 > UBA10030 > Fen-1298. The sequence continues at coordinate 160,293 of JBEKEV010000005.1, forward strand.
TAAGGTATGATTTGTTGCACAATCAGGTGAATCGCGCCACATCCAGAGAAGGTGGTAAAATCCATCTGGACCCAAGGAATGTCCCTGCATGTAGGCATTCATTCGCCCGCGTCCGTCGGTGAGTGGTTTGTCGAGAAGTCGTTTCCAATTTTTGTTTTTTGCGTTCCAGAGATTAAAAACCTCGTATCCGGATCCGCTTCGTCCATATCGGTAGTGAAAGAGAAGCTCACCTTTTGGCCCTCGCATGAATTCGGGGTAGGTCGGTACATCCTCTTCGTTTCCAGTCATGGTATGAATTGCCTGCATCGAATGAATATCAAAAGGAATGGAACTGCGAAGATAGACCAGCTGACTGGAGTGCATGTTTCCTGCCAGATGAATATACCCTTCATCGTCAGTTACCAGAGTTACGTAGTTGTGACTGTCCCATCCTACTTTCGAATCCAGCCTGCTATAATCCCATACTGAATCAGTGAGTCTGCGGCAAGCAAGCGTCATGTGGTGCGTTGAGTCGTAGAAAGCAACATATTGTCTGCTGCCGGAAGTAAACAGCGAAAAGTTGACCGGAAAGGAAGCCGGAACATACGCGATAGGAATGCTTCTGATCTGTTCTGAATCTGTATGGGATATGAATTGACCCGACGAGCAAATGCTCTCGAGAAATAAGTAAATGAAAAGCGCATGAAATTGTTTTCTTGATATTAAAAACGAAAATAAATTATTCATCCCTGCAATCTTTATAATCAAGAATTCGAGTAAGAATTGTTTTAAGAAATTATGCTGTCAAAGCGCCTTTTATTGCTGCTTACTATCTGTGTAAACTACATGATACTTTTGCAGCCAACGACCCATAACCGATGCGAGCAAATGCTCGCATCTAATTTATAATTTCCATTCTTGTAAAGCAAAACCGTTGTGCAACCATCGGCCGCGTGTGAATGATATCCCGCATTCTATCGAAGTCTCATTCGTATTGATCATAGGTCAAAATGTCGAATAACGTTTGACACTATGAGATGTAAGGGATTGCGGAGTTGCGTTTATAACCGCCGTGCAAAACCTTCTCGATCACATCGAGCATAATTTCTGCGGACTTATCCCACGTAAGAGATTGTGCGTATGACAATGCGCCGGCCGCTAATCGCATGCGAAGATGTTCGTCCCGAAGGAGAAGAAGAATCTTTTCGGCAAGCTGTTCGATATTCCCGTATTCGTAGAGCAATCCGGTCTCACCGTCGATAACGGCATCGCGCAGTCCCGGGACATCGCTCGCAACGGCGGGCGCTCCGCATGCGTTTGCCTCCGTGACCGTTAATCCCCATCCTTCTTTTGCAGATGTGTTCACGACGAGCTGCATCTGGTTCAGCAATCGCACTTTTTCTTCCAGCGGAAGGAATCCGGTAAAGGTCGTTGCATGGTCGATGTGAAGCTCGTGTGCTATTCTCTGGAATTCAGGCTTGCTATCGCCTTCCCCAATGATGGCAAGTTTTGCCTGCGGCAGTTCCTTCAGCACGATTGCGAAAGCATGCAGTAAATGATCGACACTTTTATATTTTTTTATTCTTCCCACATAGCCGATTAATAACTCGATTCGATGTATGCCTGAAAGCTGCCGGTACGTTGTGTGGTTGACGGCACACGGAACAAGAAAAATATTTTCTTTCCGACAGCCGTACGAAAGTAATTCCTGCCGCGTGCTTTCGGAAATTGCTACAAGCGGGGTCTTTCGGTACACAGAAGGAACAAGCCGTTCTGCACCATATACGTACGCCGCTGCCGGAACCGAGGCCTCTTTAAAAATGGAATTGCCGAACAGATGCATCACCATTCCCATCAACGGTTCCCGAATAAATAACGGTGTGTAAAAAGGAATTTTGTTGATGTCGTCTATGACGATATCATAATGTTCATGCTGAAATCTTTTTCTGTATTCGAGAGGAACGATATAGTTAAAGAGGTTACGATTTCCTTTTCGTATTACGTGAATGCCATCGATGTCTTCTTCAGGAAGAGCATTCGCAAATTGGCAGCTGAACAGCGTTACTGAATGACCTAATGCCGCAATTCGTTTGAAGATTTGGTGAAGATAGACTTCCGCACCGCCTCCAATTGGATTTTTTATATCCTGCCAATTAAGAAGAAGTATTTTCATTCGCAGGTTAGTTCGAGTGGTTCTTAAGTCGTCGTATCTGATAATCGACCATCATCTTCACCAGATCCGTGAACGATGTGCGCGGCGACCAGCCCAACTCGGTTTTCGCCTTCGCTGCATCTGCGACGGTCGTTCCGGTTTCTGTCAGGCGGATGAATCGCGGGTCGACAACAACGTATTTTTGCCAGTCCATGCCGACACTGCTGAATGCCGTTTCGCACAATTGCCGTACGGTACGAACTTCTCCCGTGCCGATGACATACGTGTCCGGTGTATCGTGCTGCAGCATCATCCACATGGCTTCCACATAATCGCCTGCAAATCCCCAGTCGCGCTTTGCATCTAAATTACCAAGCGCAATTTTCCCGTCTTTGACGATCGGTTCACCTTGCTCATTCAGGTCCGGAGAATTAAGAATGCCGAGTTGAATGCATGCAGCGCCGTACGCTACTTTTTGCGTCAGGAAGTGAATCCCGCGCCGGGGACTTTCATGATTGAAAAGAATTCCGCATGCGATAAAGAGCTTGTAACTCGTTCTGTAGATTTGCGCCATCGTATGTGCATAGAGTTTGGCGGCGCCGTAAGGGTTTACCGGTGCAAATGGTGTTTGCTCATTTTGCGGTACTATAGTCGGTGTGCCAAACATTTCTGATGAGGAAGCCTGATAGATCCGGCAATCCGGTTTTACATATCGCACTGCCTCATAGACACGATGAGCGCCGATGCCCGTGATCTCCGCTGTCTCAATGGCAAGCCGCCACGATTCGCCGGGGTACGACTGAGCCGCGAGATTGTATATCTCATCCGGCTGATATGAACGAATATTCTCTGCGATGGAAAACGTGTCGAGCAGATCGCCGTACGCAATATGGATTTTGTTCGCAAGATGTGCCACGTGAGAACTGGGCACGGCAGAGGTTTTGCGCATCAATCCCACGACTTGATAATTCTTGGCAAGCAGGAACTCTGTGAGGTACGAGCCATCTTGTCCGGTAATACCAATGACGAATGCAGTTTTTTGTTTCATCGTTCTCCTGAAGCGCCGTTCTCAATCCCTTATTTTTTTTGCTTTGACGGTGGCTGCTCTGCAGCCACTGCGCCTGCTTGTTTCACCTGAATCTGAGAGTGCAGTTGTCCGAGTATTTGGTCGATCCCTCGCTCGTTTGGATAAGCGGACTTGATGAGCGGCAGCACATCCTCAGCTTCCTTGTACATTTCTAATCCATCGTAGGAGTAGAAAAGAATGATGTACGGATTGTACTGCGATAGCTGTTCGGTGACATGGTTGCTGATCACCTGTTTGAGTTCTTGGATGATTTCGTTCAGCAATTGACGGTAGCGGTCTTTGTTACCTGCCATATTATAAAATGAAGCTAAGTCATGCTTGACACGATAATCCATCGGGATGGAACGCTGCGGCATGACTTGCTCCATTCGATCGAGAATTGCCGATACTTCTTGCGGTTTGTTTTTGACATTAGCGCAATACAACGCGTAGGCAATAAACAGGTTTCTGTAGTTTGAAGTGAGTAATCGGCGCGTGTCTTCGTCGTAGTATGTTGTGCTGTCCTGAAGTCCGCGCCATCGGAATCCGTACTGCGGTTCTTTGGAAAACTGTTTGATATCGGTAAAAATATTCTGGCGCAGCACTGGTTCATTCAAGTTTGCCCAATAGTTTTGCGCTTTGAACGGAACCAGCTTAAATGTCAATCCCGTCAATTGCATATAGTCGCGCAGACCGATCTTCCCATCATCCGACACGGTCATTGCATAATAGATAGGCCTCTGCCAATTGTTCGTCATGATGATGTCGTACACCATAATATCCTGTGCACGGATCGCTTTGACATCTCCAACCTGCAGCGTATTGGGCATGAGAAATCGGATCACACCGCTCTTTATAATAGAAGTATCAAGCAGTGATGTCCTGTCGTTTCCCTCTATGGTATATTTCTGAATGACATCGGGACCGACGGGTAATTGCATCCATCGCGGTTCAAACCGCATCGGTTGGATGCTGTCAATCTCCACATCCGAAGTCGTGATTCGTACTGTTTTTGAACCATACGGTGTCTCATGTTTCAACTGTTTAATATACCAAGGTGTATTCACTAAACTTAAATTCACGACGCGAATATCGCGCCGAATGCCTTCGACATCCTGCAAGTACCAAAGCGGAAATGTGTCGTTGTCGCCATTGGTGATTAGGATGGCATCCTTTTCACAACTCTGAAGCATGTTGTAGGAATAATCCCAGGCGACATAATTTCCGGTGCGGTTTGCCTGATGATAATTGGAAACGAACATCTTCAGAGGCACAAACATGAGTGCAAGCGTCAGTACACCGTATCCGGTTATCTGAGCCGTTTGCTGTACTGCAATTTTTTGTTTTACGAAATCAATCAGCGCGAGGACGCCGTAAGCAATCCAGAGTGAAAAAACAAAAAACGAGCCGACGTAAAAATAATCGCGTTCGCGCGGCTGCGGTTCCTGCTGATTCTGGTAGAGTGCAAGAACGACACCCATGATGACAAATGTAACAACCATGGTGAAACTGATATACGGCTGTTTACGCCATTGGTAGTATGCACCCAGCAAACCCAACAAAAAAGGAATCATAGAGTATTGTTTCCAATTCACGCCGGCATCTTTGAAATCCCCTTCCGCGCCGATGTAGTTCCAGCCGAGATATCGAAGATACATATGTTGGATTTGGTATCGCCACATATAGTCCAGATCGCTGGTGTAATTTTGATGGAAGCGTTTCTTTTCAGGATCGGTATCCCAGCGTCGATTTACTATCGGAGCGCTGCCGTACTGTTCGCGGTTGAGATACGAAACAAGCCTTCCTAATGTGCTTGGGTCGTTCTCATTCATCGGCGGATGCGCATTTGCTCGAATATACACCATCGTATATGTTGAATAACCAAGGACGATGAACAAAAAGGAAAGAAGTGCAACGTTCAACATCCGCTTCTTTTTCCGGATGGAATAGTACACACCAGAGACGGCGCCGGCAAGAAGAACAACGGGAATATAACTGATGAGAGGATTATTTATTTCCGTGTGTCCAAATTTTATATTCCCATCAAGCAAGGAGGGAAGTACGGTGACAATGCCTGGATAAATAATAAAAAAAGTGATCAATGCGCCGATGCCAAACTTGACGAAGGATTTCCACTCGAACTTGTTGTACCGGAAATACCACAACAACATCACAGGGAACAGGGCAAGCACGGCAAGCAGATGTACGCCAACCGAAAGACCGACGATGTACGCTATCAGAAGAATATAGTGATCGCCGCTGTCTTTGTCTGCGCGTTCGTACCAATGAAGTCCGAGGAGAATGATCAGTCCCACAAATGTCATGCTGAGTCCGTACACTTCCGCTTCAACCGCATTAAACCAGAAGGTGCTGGTGAATGCCAGCGAAAGCGCTCCGATAATTGCCGAACCATACACTGCAATCCGCTCAAAGAATGCGCTTGGAATTCCTCTCCACATCACCATCACATCGACAATAATAAGATAGAGCAATCCGCATGTCAGAGCGGAGCCAAGCGCTGAAAGAATGTGCATTCGGACAGCAATATCGGGGATCAGCGGAATCATCGATGAAAGGCGCGCGAGGAGCAAAAAGAGCGGTGCGCCGGGCGGATGCGGCACCTGCAATGAAAACGCCGCCGCGCAGAACTCGCCTACGTCCCAGAACACGACGGTGGGCGAGAGGGTCTTGATATATACTGCCAGAGGTACAAAGAAAACTGTTAGTGCGATAAGTCGATTGAGCTTCTTGTGTTCCATTTATTCTCTAAGGATTTTACTGTGCTAAAATTCACAATCAATGTATAAGGAAAAGGCTTGAACTTCAAGGAATATTGAGCAACTCAACGGAACGTCTGACAGATTTCATCACAGAGCACATATCCTTTTGCGGTGAGCCGGATGCGTCCGCTCTCCATCCGTGCACTTCCTTGTTGAATCAATTCAGAAATGATAGATACATTCTCTGTTGAAAGATCGCGTGAAAATCGCCGGCGAAACTGTTCCAGGTCGATTCCTTCGCTTCGCAAGCTGAGAAAGATCGCTTCTTCCATGAATTGAGTTTCGGTAAGATGCTCTCCGCCTGCAAGCGGGAGAGTGCGCTCGCCCAATTGTTTGATGTATGCGGTGAGATCGGATATGTTCCACCAGCGTTCGTCCTTCCAAAATGAATGCGCCGACGGACCAAAGCCAAGATAATGAGAATGATTCCAGTAATTGAGATTATGGCGGCATTTGAAATTCGGCTTGCCTGCCGCGGCGGGTTTGGCGAAGTTCGATACTTCGTATTGTTCGTAGCCATGAGATGTGAGAAAATCGATGGTGAATTCGTACAAATCGGCATCGCGTTCAGAATCAATCGGTGTCACTTGGTTTAATTGAACCATGTGAAAGAGCGGCGTCTCCGGTTCGATGATAAGACTGTAGCACGAGATATGTCCGGGTTGAAGTTCCACCGCTTGTTCCAGGTTCGATTTCCACTTTGCCAAAGTCTGGTGAGGAAGCGAAAAGATGAGATCGAAGCTGACATTCTCAAACCCGGCGGCGGTGCAATCCCGTACGCACTGCTTCGCCTCGGATGCAGTATGAATACGGGTCAGAAACTTCAAGTCTTCGTCATGGAATGATTGAATACCCATGCTGATGCGGTTAATACCGGCAGATCGGAATGCGCGAAGTTTCTCTTTGTCTACGGTTCCTGGGTTTGTCTCCAGCGTAATCTCTGCATTCGTTTGAATTGCAAATCGGGATGAAAGGAGGTTGAGTATTTTTTCTATTTCAGACGGATGAAGAAGAGAGGGTGTTCCGCCCCCAAAGAAAATCGTCTCATATGGTCCATGGAAACGTTGATCTTCTGCCCGAACCTCAATCTCCGTTTTCAGCGCGGAAAGAAACTGGCCTTCCAGCGAACGATGACTTATTTCTGATTCCACTGGAACAACGGAGTAAAAATCGCAGTAGATGCACTTGTGTTCGCAGAAGGGAATATGGAGGTAAAGGGAAGCCATTTGGGATTTGCGACTTTCAATTTCCAAGTTGAAAATTGGAACTTGGCAATTAACGAATCAGTGTTCCAATCCTCTTCCATCGGATTGTCGATAACTTTTCTGAGATATTTGAAACAGAAACTTCCGTGTCCCACGACCAGTACACGAACAATGCTTTACCGATTACATGATCATCCGGTACAAACCCCCAAGAGCGGCTGTCCATGCTGTTATCACGATTGTCACCAAGAACGAAATAGTAATTTTGGCGAACACGATACGTCGATGCCGCTGTGCCGTCAATCAGAATCATATTGTCAACAGTCTGAACAGTGTGTCCTTCACGTTCAATGAACATGCCCCATTGGGCGATGGTTGCGGGTTCAAGTTTTAGAATATTACCCTGCTTTGGGACAATGATCGGTCCATAGTCGACATTACTAAATGTTGATCCTTGTGGAAACATCTCTGGATTTTGTCGCCATGAATTTCCGTTCAAATGATCCGTTTGAATGCCATGAGGAGGAAAGGGAATGAGGGTTTTGTTTACATAGACCAGACCGGAATGAATTTCCAGCGTATCACCCGGCAATCCGATACATCGCTTGATATAATGAACATATTCCGGACTTGTAATTTTATTTATGCGGCCGGGAAATTCGAACACGATCACATCTCCGCGATGGATGTTTTGAAAAAAAGAAAGCGTGAACGAAGGTATGGCTCGTGCAACAACCGGTAGATGACGCGGTGTACGCAAGCCATATGCAAGTTTGTTGACCAAAAGGAAATCACCTATTTGGAGCGTGTTTTCCATCGAAGTTGAGGGAATGCGATATGCATCAAGCACAAAGACTTTTAAAAGGAGGGCTGCAAGCACCGTGACCAGGATGGTCTTGCCGTATTCCATCAGTATAGATGCAAGACCCTTCTCTTTTTGCTGAGCGTGAACAGAGTGATCTTGAGGTGTACTATGAACAGACTGCTCCTGCATTATTTAATGAGCGAGCCGATACGACCCCAGCGCACTGATGCAAGTCTCCCAAAAATATCATAGAGTGCGAGGTCGGAGTTCCACGACCAATAGACGATCATCGGCGTGCCGACAAGGTTTTCTTTCGGAATAAAACCCCAGTAGCGGCCGTCAAGACTATTGTCTCTGTGGTCGCCCATACCGAAGAGATAATCACGCTGCACGGTGTATGATGTTGCAGGTTTTCCGTCGATCAACACTGTTCCGGCGACAGCTTCCATAGTGTGTCCTTCTCGCTTGATGAAGATTTGCCATGCGGAAAAATTTTGTGCGTTCAACGGAATCACCATCCCTTGTTTCGGAACGACAAGCGGACCAAAGTTATCTTCATTCCATCCGGAGCCGACAGGGAAAATGCGATCGTCCTGTTCGTTTGCCGGCACCGACCAACCGTGATCGAATCTGACATTGCGGGGTAACGGCAGCATCTGTCCGTTCACCGATAAAACACGGTCACGAATTTGAATTGTGTCGCCGGGTGTTCCGACACACCGTTTAAGATAGAAAGTAAAATCCTGCGGTTGGACTTCGTCGCGCATGCCCGGGAAGACGAATACAATGACGTCACCGCGTTTCACATCTCTGAATGCCGGAATGCGAAACCATGGTAAGCGTACGTTGGTGAAAGGAATGTTCCGCGGTGATGTTCCACCGTAAATAAATTTGTTGACGAAGAGCAGTTCACCGGTCATCACTTCGTTCTCCATCGATCCGGTAGGAACTAGAAAGGATGCAACGACAAAATTATTGATAAGAAGAAAGAGACCTATGACGATTCCGGTTTCTTTGAAAAATGCTATTGTCTTCTCTTTCCATGTTTGTGAAATCGGTTGTTCTTCTTTTTTTTGTTTTTTTTCGTTGCCCATAGTTTTTTCCATATTAGTTATTATTTCAATCACTCAATCGCAAAATCACAAATCACATTTTCATTCTTCCAATGATAGAACGGCAAGGAATGCTTCCTGCGGCACTTCTACGCTGCCGACTCGTTTCATCCGCTTCTTACCTTCTTTTTGTTTTTCCAACAACTTCCGTTTTCGTGAGATGTCACCGCCGTAACACTTTGCTATCACGTTCTTGCGAATGGCACTGAGTGATTCTCGCGCAATCACTTTACTGCCGATCGCGGCTTGTATTGCCACCTCAAACATTTGACGTGGAATCAGCTCCCGAAGTTTCGAGCAAAGTTTACGCCCCCACTCATACGATTTTACACGGTGGACGATGGTGGAAAGTGCATCAACCGGTTCCCCATTCAACAAAATGTCCAATTTTACGAGGTCAGAATCGCGATACTCAAGAAAATCATAGTCTAACGAAGCGTAACCGCGCGAGAGCGACTTGAGTTTATCGTAGAAATCGAAAATAATTTCAGATAACGGCAGTTCAAAATGGATATCGGCACGCTCAGGGCTGAGATAGGTCGTGTTACGATGAATACCGCGGCGGTCCATACAGAGTTTCATAATGTTGCCGATGTATTCTGTCGGTGTGATGATTTGTGCCTTCACGAACGGCTCTTCCACTTTCTCAATTTTACCGGCATCCGGCATCAGCGAGGGATTATCGACGAAGAGAACATCTTTGTCTGTCTTTGTAACGCGGTACTCGACGTTCGGTACTGTATTAATGAGGTGCTGATTGTACTCGCGTTCCAATCGTTCACGAACGATTTCCATATGGAGAAGTCCGAGAAATCCGGCGCGGAATCCGAATCCAAGTGCAACGGAGGATTCAGGTTCAAAAATAAGCGAGGCATCATTCAATTTCAGTTTGTCAAGCGCGTCGCGCAACTCGCCAAAGTCGTCGCTATTGGATGGAAACATACCGCTGAAGACCATTGGCTTGGCTTCTTTGTACCCTGGAAGCGGTTCCGCAGCAGGATTATCGACGAGTGTAATCGTATCGCCGACTTTCGTGTCGTGCACATCTTTGACATTTGCAATGATGTAACCGACGTCGCCTGCAGAAAGTGAACCGATTCGTTTTCTTTGCATCTCGAGAATACCGATATCTTCTGCTTGAAATTCTTGTCCCTTTGAGAAAAACCTAATCTTATCTTTTTCCCGTACGGTTCCTTCCATCACACGAATATAGGCAATTGCTCCGCGGTACTCATCGAACACAGAATCGAAGATCAAGGCTTTCAGCGGCGCGTTCGGATCGCCTTTCGGTGCGGAAATGCGCGAGACGACGGCTTCGAGCACTTCCTCCACTCCTATGCCGGATTTTGCACTACCCAAGAGAATTTCTTCTTCCGTGCACCCGATGAGATCGATTACTTGCTTCTTCACTATGTCGATCATCGTCTTAGCGCTTGGCAGATCGATCTTGTTGATGAACGGAATAATTTCAAGTCCGGCGTCGATGGCAAGATACAAATTAGAGATGGTCTGTGCTTCTACACCCTGCGTTGCATCTACCACGAGGATAGCGCCTTCGCACGCGGCAAGCGAGCGCGAGACTTCGTACGTGAAGTCCACATGGCCCGGCGTGTCGATGAGATTTAATGTATAGTTCTTTTTGTTGCGGGCTTGGTACTTGATCTGGATTGCATGCAGCTTAATGGTGATGCCGCGTTCCTGCTCAAGGTCCATGTCGTCGAGCATTTGTTTCGACAGATCGCGCGCGGCAACGGTGCCGGTATATTCCAGCAAGCGGTCGGCGAGTGTCGATTTACCGTGGTCGATGTGAGCGATGATGCAAAAATTGCGGATATGTTCCATAGAAACTTTTGTCTATTTTCTAACACGGACCCCGATTTTTTCCGATTCAATCGGACGGGAATGACGTTTTTCTTAAAATAACAAAGAGTAAAGAGGGAAAACTACTGTGAGCCGCTCTTTACTCCTTCGACAAATGCAAGATAGCAGAAAATGCTTAGAAGAGCAAGGAAGCATTGCCTCGTGTGTCAATGCTTTGAAACCCTTACCAATATTCCGTAGCTTTGCAGAGTGTTTGCTGAACAATACAAAGGATTAAAACCATGCAAGTCATCATAGCCGGTGGAAGCGGTTTCATTGGAAGGAAGCTGATTGTCGAACTTCTTCAGACTCGGCATGAAGTCATTGTGCTTTCGCGGAGGCCAGAAAATGTCCACAAGACTTTTCCAGCAGTGCGTGTCGAATTCTGGGATGCAAAGACCGGCAGCGTTTTAGTAAATATTCTTGGTGGGGCAGGTGCTGTTATTAATCTTACTGGAGAATCGATTGCGGCAAAACGATGGTCATCTTTGCAGAAACAGAAAATTCTCTCAAGCAGAATTGATTCTACTCGTGCTATCGTCAATGCAATTGAACAAATGCATCATCGACCATCAGTTTTACTGAATGCATCTGCTGTCGGTTACTACGCTCATGTGCCTGAAGATGAGGTGACAGAAGCATATCCAAAAGGCAATGGATTTCTCCCGGATATCTGCGAACAATGGGAAATGGAAGCGCTGAAGGCAATTGAGTTTGGAGTCCGTGTCGTTCTCCTTCGGACTGGAATTGTCTTGGATAAAAGTGAAGGAGCATTGCATAAGCTCCTTTTGCCATTTAGGATGTTTATTGGTGGACCATTAGGAAATGGCAGGCAATGGTTTCCATGGATTCATGTTCAGGATGAAGTTAATGCAATTCTTTTCGCAATGGAGCACGAACAAATTGCAGGAGCAATTAATCTCTCCGCACCTGAATTTGTTCGGTTGTCGGATTTTTGTAGAGTGCTTGGGAAGGTACTGCACCGTCCGTCTTGGCTTCCTGTTCCCGAGTATGCATTGCGATTGATACTTGGAGAAATGGCGAAGCCGTTGCTGTTCCAGGGCCAGAAGATTATTCCAAAGAAGCTCCTTGAAACGGGCTTCAAATTTCGATATCCGAATCTAGAAAATGCTTTACAAGATATTTTGCGTTAGCGAAGGGGAATCCGAAATCGGACTTTAGCGTTGCCGCCCAGATCATCGGAGACATTAAAGTCATACAATGTGGCACCGACGTATGCATCTATAATATTTAGAAAGTAAGTGAGAGCAAGGTAGAAAATAAATTCGTCGCGTTGATTATGATAAAATTCGCGAACACTTAATGTGTATGCATCGCCGGTATGGTTTATCGTATCCAAACGAACAGACTCTGCGTATTTTCCCCGCCAATCCATGTATTGATTATTTGCTTTGATCGCACTTGAAGTGAAATAGTACCCAAATCCCCAAATTAATGGAATGGTATAATACCGATGGGCGTACACCTGTCCTAACCCGGGCAGAATTGCAGAATACAACATTGCAAGATTACCCGATTTTGCATGTTTCTCGTCGGATAATCTCATGCTGCTGAATTCATATTTCAGCGTGTCTTGAGAAGGGGAAAGTATTTCTGTTGTATCAGGTTTGATGAGCGCGGAAGTGACTTTTGCTTGTGCAATTGAATCGTTTATTGATAATGTAAAGACAAAAGTGAAACCTGCAACAATCCATGGAGTGAATGATCGGTTTCTCATCAACAGGTCTGCGCAAAAAGGTTGTTATTTCTCAACGATGGCAACGGCTTCAATTTCGACGCGAATATCGCGGGGGAGCCGGGCTGCTTCTATGGTACTGCGGGCTGGCGCCGCGGCTCCGAGGAATTCAGCATACACTTCGTTCATGGCGGTGAACTCATTCATATCTTTCAAGAAGACTGTCGTCTTCACGACAGACGCGAGCGAAGCACCGCCGGCAAGAAGAATTGCTTCAAGATTCTTCATGACCTGTCGTGTTTGTTCCTTGATGCCGCCTTCCACAAGTTTGCCGCTTTTCGGGTCCATCGGTCCCTGTCCGGCTGTGTAAAGAAATTTACCGTCGACAAGAACTGCCTGGCTATACGGACCTATAGGAGCCGGAGCTTTCTCTGTGAGAATTTTTCTTATGTTTGTCAAGCTATTTTCCTGTGAACAAATCCATCAGGCGGTCGAAGTCATCGAGAGAATAATATTCGACAATAATCTCGCCGTGTCCTTGTCCTTTTGTCCGGACTTTTACTTTCGTGCCGAGCGCCTGGCGCAGTTGTGCTTCTAAATTTTGGATGCCTGCCAGTGTGCCGACGCTCTCTTTAAGTGTTCCGGATTTTTTTTTCGGCTGTTGTGCTGCACGGACAATATCTTCTACTTTGCGCACCGACAATCCGTTGTCGACTATTTTTTCAAACAACCGTAGTTGCATCCGTTCATTCGGAAGCGAGATGAGGGCGCGCGCGTGTCCCATGGAGATATTTTCTTTACGCAGACCCTCTTGAATTTTGCCCGGCAGCTTCAACAAACGAATGAAATTCGTAATCGTGCTGCGGTCCTTACCGACACGTTTTGCAATGTCTTCCTGATTGATATGGCATTCGTCCATGAGACGCTGGTAGGCGTTGGCAATTTCCATCGGGTTCAAATATTCGCGCTGGATATTTTCGATGAGTGCGAGTTCCAGCATTTCTTCATCGGTTGCAACGGCAATGATATATGCAGGAATGTGCCGCAAACGCGCAGCCTGTACCGCACGCAGCCGCCGCTCGCCGGAAATGAGTTGATATGCGCCATCGAATCGGCGTACCGTGATCGGTTGGATAATACCTTTTTCTTGAATGGATCGCGTAAGTTCTGCAAGAGATTCTTGATCGAAATCGGTGCGTGGCTGGAATGGATTTGGTTGTATCTTGGCAATGTCAATGCTGGCGATGATGCCCATCTCACCGGTATCCCGACCGACAGAACCATCGCGAACATTTACTTCTATCCTTGAATTTTTCGGGATAAGAGCGTTCAGTCCACGCCCAAGAACCGATTTTTTTTGATCAACCATGTGCTATATCCTACCGAAAGATTCTTGATGTAATAGCGGTTCGATTGAGAAAAATTTGTTGTTCTTTAATACTTCTTTCGCCAATTCCATGTGATTGCGTGTGCCGATGCACATAGCATCATACAAAATAATCGGTTTGCCGAAGCTCGGTGCCTCGCTCAATCGAATGTTGCGCGAAACGATCGTCGTGAACACTTTATCACCAAAGTAGCGTTTTACTTCTTCCACAATTTGGTTGGAGAGCCGGAGCCGTGAATCGAACATCGTCAACAAAACACCTTCGATATCGAGATTGGGATTCAGTGTTTTCTTGACCATGTTGATCGTACTGAAGAGCTGGCCGAGTCCTTCCAATGCAAAGTATTCACACTGAACAGGAATGAGGACAGAATCCGCTGCCGTTAATGCATTGAGTGTCAGCAAGCCAAGCGAGGGCGGACAATCTACAACAATGAAATCGAATCGGTCACGCACCGGTTGAAGCGCCGTTGTGAGCAGCCGTTCCCGGTTTTCCATTCCGACCATTTCGATTTCGGCACCGACAAGATTGATGTGCGATGGAAGAATGGAAAGGTACGGCATTTGTGTCGGTTGAATTGCCGCAGCTGCTTCTACTTCTCCAACGAGAACTTCGTAAATGGTTTTTCCATCAATGCCGGTGGAACCGACACCGCTTGTGGCATTTGCTTGAGGATCGTTATCAACAAGCAGCGTGCGCTTCTCCGCTGCTGCTAATGAGGCTGCAAGATTGATGGCAGTTGTGGTTTTACCAACACCGCCTTTTTGATTTGCTACGACGATTATTTTTGCCACAATGATCCGGTTGTTCCTGGAGGTGTATACTTCATTGCGAAAAATATACTGCCTTTTTTCTGCTCAAGCAACCAATGAAATGAGCCGGAGGAATGTTCTCAAGATGCAATATCACACTTCTTGCGAAATGGCTCCGGCAGGGGAGAAATCTTACGTGTTTGCGGGTTCATGAATACAATACCGGTTTTTGCACGCGCAACTTCTTTACCCGTTGCCTTATTAGTGAGTTTGAAAACGAAATCGCAATTTGCCGCTTGAAAATCAGTGACCCCGGCTTCTATCGTTAATACGTCCCCATAAAATCCTTCAGAAGAATAAACGACAACGGCATCTGTCATCATCACTCCCAATCCTTCGATATTCAGTTCCGAATAACCGAGGTTCTGGAGAAATTGAATACGTGTTTCATGAACGATGGAGAGCACGGCATCATTGCCGAGATGACCGCCGTAGTTGATGTCACTGATACGGATTGGAATTTCGGTTCTAAACGGAAGATAGGCGGGGAGTGTCAGTTTTACGCGAGCCATATATGTTTCCCTTGAGAATTTTGAATCAGCATCTTAAACAGCTGCTTCTATCGGTGAAAGGTACAAGAATTCTTGAAATAATGCAGAAGTCTCCGAAATGAATATTTGGATGGGAAAATGGTCAATATCCATGCAACTTAAATTGCTAGAGTATCGTAAATACATGAGTAACAACGGAAATTACCTATGAAAACCTTTATCCTTTGGCTCATCCTTTTCTTGCTCTGCTGGCCATTAGCGTTGCTGGCGCTCGTACTCTATCCAATTGTTTGGCTTCTTATGCTGCCATTCCGCATCATCGGCTTGACGATGGAGGGATTGTTTGAATTTCTCACCGCGTTGATACTCCTGCCGGCAAGAATTCTTCGTGCATCTAAAGGGTAGGCAGAAGTACTTTCATAGTGCCTGTTCCTTCAGTAATGTTCCATTTTCCTTCCTCCAATGATTTTCCGGTGATGTTCCGTTGCAATTAGACGCATTTTTCGGTACCGTTTCATAAAATAATCTGATAAGTATCTCTGTGCATCTACGAATATCTTGTATAATTCTTATTCTCTTGTTGACGGTGCCAACTCTGATGTGCGCACAAAGCACTGCTCAACCGCAGACCCGTGTTACAATTATTCGGCCGGAACTTGGTGAAGGTATATATCGCTATCCCCAATTGCTTTCCTACCGATCTGTGCAACACCCGCGCATTGCTGTGGTATTCAGTGGAGGTGGTGCGCGCGGGGTAGCTTCTATAGGTGTGCTGCGTGTGTTGGAACGAAACGGTATTCCCATCGATCTTATTGTAGGTACAAGCATGGGCAGCGTTATCGGCGGTTTGTATGCAATGGGATATTCCCCTGACCAGCTTCAGCGAATGATTGATACAACAAATTGGGAAGACTTACTCAGCTATACGGATGAAGCGCGACGGCGTGATATGTTTTTGGATCAAAAAATTGCGCGTGATAAAAGCGTCCTGGTGCTTCGATTTGAAGGATTAACGCCGGTCATTCCGGAGGCGTTCTCCACAGGTCAGCGGTTGACGAATTATCTCAACATCCTCACGCTTCAAGCTCTCTACAAACCTGAACCAAACTTTGATGATCTCCGTATTCCGTTCCTGGCTGTGACGACAGATCTTGTAACCGGAAAACGTATTGTCCTTGATCGAGGAGATATGACGGAGGCGCTCCGTGCAAGCTTATCCGTGCCGTTGCTTTATAGCAGCATTCCGCGTGATTCCATGCAGCTTCTTGATGGCGGTTTGATAGATAATCTTCCTGTCGATGTGGCGATTGCGCATCATGCAAATATCATCGTCGCGGTTGATATGGTCAGCCCGCTTAGACCGAAGAGCAAACTGAATGCACCGTGGGAAATTGCAGATCAAATTACTACTATTATGATGCAAGAGGCGACCAAGTTAGCGCGTGCGAAAGCGAATATTGTTATTACCCCCAATTTGGATGATCATTTATCTTCCGACTTTACAAATCTTGATTCTTTGATTAGTGCCGGTGAAATTGCCGCCGAAGAATCACTTCCGATGTTCAAGAAACTTATCAGTGAATGTACGCTCAAGAAATATCAAGCGGACAGCACAATACGGTACGAGCGGCCTCGGTTTTCTTGGACGAGTGAACTGCCGTCGGAGTACCGGGACAGCCTTCGAATGTATGAGAAGCGAGGCTGGGTAACGAAAATGGATCTGCAAATTCTTGTAAATGATATGTATGAAGAAGGCGACTATGCCGCTGTGGAGGAAATTGTTGAACAACAGAGCGATTCTAGCATCATACAAATTGTCCTTTCACTCAATCCTGTTTTACGAGACATAAACATTTTAGGGAATTCTATTTTTCCTGTCGATACATTGCTTTCACCATTCCGACCGTTATATGGGCAACACTTGAATGCCAAACGAATAACGCTCGCCTTCGAACATCTCCTTGCGATGTATCGAGCATCCGGTTACTCGATTGCCCGCGTAGTACGTGTGCGATTTGATTCGACATCAAACAGTGTCAACATTGTTTTAGACGAAGGTGTTGTGTCTCGTACGGATATTGACGGCACAACGAAGACTCGCGACTGGGTTCTCAGGCGTGAACTGCCATGGCATGAGAACGATTTGTTGACTCTCTCAAAGGTCTCACAGGGAATGGCAAATCTCTATGGGACAAGTCTTTTCGATCAAATGCATCTTTCTGTCCATCATGAAGGCGATAGCAGCCAATGGAATGTCACTACGATTCATACTCGTGAACGCAATACGGAATTAATTCGTTTCGGGCTCCGAGTAGATAATGAACGTAATATTCAGCCTTCCATCGATGTACGGGATGAAAATTTGTTTGGTGCTGGTGCAGAAATCGGTTTGCTGATTGGTGGAGGGACGCGAAATCAGAGCTCTGTCGCTGAGATCAAGACAACGCGCATTTTCAACACGTACCTGACATTCAATGTTAAGGGGTATTCGATTGTCCGCGATATAAATGTTTATGACGATGGACCGACAAATAATTTAAGCTGGTTCGAACGTGATCGTGTAGGAGAATATGAAGAGCGGCGCTATGGCGGCTTAATGAGTTTCGGCACCCAACTCGAAAGACTCGGCAGCGTTACCGTTGAAGGGCGATTAGAAAAAATCAATGTCTATAATATTTTCAATTCTACTATCACCAATCAGGAATATAACATTTCATCGATCCGATTTGGCACGAGCGTGGACACGCAGGACAAATTTCCGTATCCGACCGATGGAATTGTTCTCGATTTCTCCTATGAATCAGCATTGATGAAACTGGTCGATGCACCGGGATTTACGAAAATGTACTTTTCATACGAAACATACCATACAATTTATACAGGACATGTAATTCATCCTCGATTCATGATCGGTGTGGCCGATGAAACTTTGCCGATCAGCGAACAATTTTCGCTTGGCGGTCAACAAGATTTTTTTGGGTTTCGAGAAGATAATACACGCGGCCGACAATTATTGGCAGCAAGTTTGGAGTATCAGTACAAGCTTCCATTCTCGCTTTTCTTTGACAGCTATTTTAAAGCACGCTATGACTTTGGGTCAATTTGGACAAAAACGGAAGAAATGCGGTTGAAGGATTTTAAGCATGGTGTCGGAGTAACGATTGGATTGGATACACCTATTGGTCCTGCAGAGTTTTCGCTTGGCCGCAGTTTCTATTTCTTAAACCGTTCAGTAAGTTGGGGGCCGTTTGCAGCCTACTTCAGTATAGGTTATCCTATTTTTGGGGTTGTGAGGAATTAAGTAGTAGAAGAACGGCAAGCCTGTTTTTTGTCTTTTCCTCGAAAACTCTCTATATTCATAGTATTATTCTTTCATAATAGAATTTAATAGAACATATGACGACAAAACCTCCATCATCCATTGTAGAGTTTCCGACCGAGTCGCTGGAAAAATTCGCGTACAGCATTGCCGCGGAAATTCCAGCGCAAGAACCGAACGATAACAATCGGCTTGGCTATTGTCTGTGGGGATGGTTGAGCGAACGCCGTGGATCACTGCTGCAAGCTATTCATGCTGCAGGAGCTCGTACAAAACTTTCCGATGAAGAAATTCTCTCCGTTATAAGTAAGCGGCTGAAAGAAAAGGGTATCAAGTTTTCCTAACAAAGGAATGAGAAATTCCGAATTCTTGTGATGTTATGCTTTGTTGTCTACCTGTGAATTAAAACACTATGCTCTTCAGTTATAAAATATTTATTCTTTCCTTCATCCCGTTATTTGTTGCCATCGATGTCTTGGGATTGGTGCCGATCTTTCTTTCGCTCACGGGCAAGATGAATCCTAAGGAGAAAAAGAAACTTATCACGGATGCGACGTTGACTGCGCTTGCTGTTTCACTGGTGTTTCTTTTCGGCGGCAGAATGATTTTTAATTTCCTCGGAATCACGGAAAACGATTTTCGTGTTGGCGGCGGCATAGTTCTTTTGGTGCTAGCCATTGTGGAGCTTGTCTTTGCTGGCGAAGAAAATCGGACACCTCAAACATCTGTAGGCGTTGTTCCCATCGGTATCCCGCTCATCATCGGTCCTGCCGTACTCACGACGCTCCTGATTGTAGTAGATGCGTACGGGTATCTGGCTGCAGTGATAGCGTTATTGGCAAATCTTTTTCTTGTTTGGCTGATCTTCCGAAATTCCAATCTCATTATACGGGTCATGGGAGAAGCAGGATCGAAGGCATTCGCGAAAGTTGCAGCGCTCTTCATGGCAGCCATTGCGATTATGATGATACGCGTTGGACTGACAGCAATGATTTCTGTAAAGTAATGACATGAATCTGGGACTAAAAAATAAAATAGCAATCGTTGCTGCGGCAAGCCAGGGACTTGGCAAAGCATCCGCGCTGGCGCTGGCGCAGGAAGGCGCAACCGTCGTTATCTGCTCACGGCGACAGAAAGAAATTACGGAAGCGGCAAACGAAATTCAGAGAACCACGAATGCAACCGTCATACCGTTGGTTGCCGATGTTGCCAAGCCGGAAGACATCGAGCGATTGGTGGCAGAGACGAAGCAGCGCTTCGGCACTGTGCACGTGCTTGTCAATAACGCAGGCGGTCCGCCTACGGGCGACATTCTCTCGCTGAAGGATGAAGATTGGCAGAAGGGGCACGACCTGACACTCATGAGTATGGTGCGTCTCACCCGCGCCGTTCTTCCGATGATGATTCAACAGCGATGGGGAAGAATTATCACCATCACATCGATTGCCGCAAAGCAGCCGATCAACGAATTGCTTCTTTCTTCTGCGATTCGTCCCGGAATTCTCGGACTCACCAAAGTGCTTGCGAACCAGTATGCAAAAGATAATATTACCGTGAATACAGTGTGTCCCGGTAACGTTCTGACTAAACGGCAGGAAGATCTTGCAGCTTCACATGCAGCAGCGAAAAATATTTCCATGGAGCAATATTTGAAAGAGACTGCCGGTGCTATTCCCGCTGCACGACTTGGCAGGCCGGAAGAAATTGGCAATGTCATAGCATTCCTTGCATCCGAGCAGGCAAGTTATGTCAATGGAGTGAATATGCTTGTTGACGGCAGCGCGGCAAAGGGAATCCATTGAACAATTCATACATCCTCTCTGCAATATCATATTGTCCAGTCTGTGCAGAAATTAGGATTTTTATAGATAGACGATCTCACTTCGAGAAAGAATTTTTCAGATGAGCGATATCATCAAAGCGATAATCCTGGGGATTGTTGAAGGGATAACGGAATTTCTGCCTGTTTCCTCAACAGGCCACTTGATACTCGTCAATCAGTTCATTGCATTCGATGAACAGTTCACAAAAATGTTCGATATCGTTATACAGCTCGGAGCGATTCTCTCTGTGGTCGTGTACTTTCGGAAACGGCTGTTCGCATTTGAAAAAGTGAATGGTTCGTACTTTCAAAGTCAGACCGCCGATCTGTGGAAGAAAGCTCTTGTCGGTGTGCTCCCTGCCTTAGTGATCGGTGCGATGTTCGGAAAGCAGATTCAGTCTTCGTTGTTCAATCCTCTCATAGTTGCCAGTGCGCTCATCGTTGGAGGTATTGCACTGATTCTTTTAGAGAACCGCAAGCAGAGAGAGAAAATTTCAACGATTGCTTTGCTGGACTACAAGACCGTGTTGTTGATCGGTCTGATACAATGTCTCGCGATGATTCCCGGCACTTCACGTTCGGCAGCAACGATCATCGGGGCTATGCTGCTGGGATGTTCCAGACTTGTAGCGGCAGAGTTTTCGTTCTTCTTGGCCATTCCCACGATGTTTGCCGCATCGGCTTATTCATTGCTAAAAACAGGATTCACAATGACGTCAGAAGAAACAGTTGTGCTCGCCGTTGGCTTTGTCGTTTCGTTTATCGTCGCGCTTCTCGTCATTGCAGGGTTCATGAGATTTATCAGCAGACATGATTTCAAACCATTCGGGTATTACCGGATCATTCTCGGCGGAGCTATTCTCGCATTCTTTCTGTTGGTGAGATAGAATAGAGTCCCCCTCTCTCTTTTCTCTATCTTGTATAAGAATGGACTTTTATCCCAGAGAGTCTTTATCTCTTCCTCACATAATCGAGGAAAGAGAATCCCGTATGACGTTCTTCTTGTACGAGTTGAAAATGTGTGTGGAGCAATTCTTGATATGGAGGGAAATATGTATCTCCGTCAACTTCTCTATCGACCAGAGTTAAGCGCAGTTCATCAGCCAACCTGAGAGCATCCGCGAAGAGCCGCCCTCCTCCAATCACGAATACTTCCTTTTCGTTTTTTAACGCTTGCAGAGCGTATTCTAACGAAGGATAGGATTTTACACCGTTGATGACTTTTGACGTGATGACGATATTGACTCGATGGGGAAGCGGGTTGTCGAGAGAATCGAATGTTCTGCGGCCCATGACGACTGTGTGGTCGGTGGTAAGCTGCTTGAATCGTGCGAGGTCTTCAGGGATGTGCCATGGGACTTTGCCGTTCTTGCCGATGACACGGTTGCGGGCTATCGCAGCGATGATGATGAGTTTCATAGCCGGTCTCCTTTTGACCGGAGCAGTTTAGTCCTCAAACCATGGCGGGCGTATACCAAGGCGCTTCATCTTCGCTTCGATTTCTTCCCGCTCGATGTTTCGCTTCATCTCTTGCCCCGGAGGAGGAACAAGCCCGTACTCTTCTGCCACTGCCCGTGCGCCGGTTCTATCGCCTGCCTGCAAACGTGAGATGATGGCGATCTCCTGTTTGGAAAGTTCTACGCTGCCGAAGAGATAATCCTGAAATGCTTTCCACACCATCGGGCACCACTTGCTGACGATCTCGTTACCGATCGTTGCCGCATAGGTACGAATTTCGTACTGCGCGTGAGCTTCCATCCGGAGTGCAAGGAAATGAAGAAGATTGTGGAGGTCGATTTTCCAGTACGCTTCAGTATACGTGCTGAGCGTTAATTCCTTGCGTGCTTGTTCGCGTGCAATCCCCGCGGCGATGCGCTCGTTGTACACTTTGCGTGTGAATTCCTGCAATTCCGATTCTTGCGCAGTGAAGTAAGTCCCTTGCTCTGCCGTGAGAAGTCCGTCGCTTCCTTGCCGGTTGGTTGTACCCTGCGTTCGCCATTCACCGGGTTTCGTTCTTTGCGCCGCATCGACGGCAAGAGAATAGCGGGTGGAATATTCATTGACATTCGCAGTGCGGTGCCGGATCCATTGGCGCCAGCAATCCATCGGAACGCGTATGTGTAATTTAATTTCGCACATCTCGAAAGGCGTCGTGTGGTGATGACGGAGCAGATACCGGATGAGTGTTTCGTCTTCGCGGAGTTTCTTCGTGCCTTTACCGTATGAGACACGCGCTGCCTGTACAACGGACGAATCATTCCCCATATAATCGACCACACGCACAAATCCATCATCGAGAACCTTCAAGGGAACTCCGAGAATCTCATCTATCTCTTTAACAACGGTGCGCTCCAGTTTTTCGACAGTTTGTTCCATTCTATAATGCGTAGTTGAGAATTTTAGAAACAAGTTTTGCCGTTGTCACATCGGCGTGGGGCAGCAGTTTGATGGGAGCCAATTCAACTACATCGAAACCCACAACGTGCCGTTTTCGGGCAACCCTTCGGATACATTGCATCACTTCGTCCCACAAGAGACCATTGGGTTCCGGGGTTCCTGTTGCCGGCATGAGAGACGGATCGAATGCATCGACATCGAACGAGATGTACACGTCATCTGTCAATCTTTCTACAACGAAGTCGTCCCAGTATTTCAAGATTCTCGTATGGCTGCCCTGGCGTATTTCGTGTGCGTAAAATGTGTGAATACCGTGGTCGCGGATGAACTCCGCTTCCTCTTTACACTGTGCCCGGATGCCTACTTGTACCAGCCGATTCGGATCCAAAAATTCGCATACACGTGCCATCACCGAGGCGTGGCTGTATTTATTTCCCTTATATTCGGGACGGAGGTCGGAGTGTGCGTCGAAATGCAGGACGGAGAGATTGGGATATAATTTTGCATGTGCTGCAATGAGAGCGGAAGAGATTGTGTGTTCGCCTCCAAGTGTCACAACAAATTTCTGCCGCTCGACCATATGAAGAACGGTATCGTATATAAGCTGGAGCGCCGCTTCATCCTTTTTCTTTTCAAGAACAAGCGGGGGAAGCGTAGCGATTCCGTGCTCTTTGTAGATTTCGCGCTTTGTTTCCTCATCGAAAAATTCAACATAGTGTGATGCCTTCAGGATTGCGTCCGGACCTTTCTTGGTTCCGCCGCCGTAACTCACAGTGTGTTCGTACGGTACCGGCAGTACCACGACCTTCGAGGTCTCAAACGTGGAATATTGTTTTTCTATGCCGAGAAAATTTTGCTTGCTATCGAGTACCTTTACCATAGTTCCTTCTCCAAAAAAAATGTGTTGCAATATATCTCTAACCTGATGGAAAAGCAAGCTTCTGAATATGCGGGCTTTGAAAAAGCTAGCTTTGAAAAAGCAAGCTTTGAAAAAGCGAACTTGACAAAGAGAGCTTTTGTTCCGATACTAACAACACGCTCTTATGAAATCATCCATACGATTATATAGTTTTTTTACAGTTCTTGTATCGCTCTGGTGTATTGGAATTCTTGCTGCACCGATCCTGAAGCATGCCGGCTGGACGCAAAGCGCGGATATGCTCTACTCGTTCTTCGCGCGTGTCTGCCACCAGGACGATGCACGTTCCTTTCATGTTGAAGGAGAGAAAATCGGCGTCTGTATTCGCTGCAGTGCTATTTATTTTGGATTCTTTTTAGGATTGATCACCCTGCTTTTGTCGCGCGCGTTGAAGAGGAAGAATGTTCCTTCAACAGGATTCTTTCTCTTCGCGGTTCTTCCCATGGTTGTGGATGCCGTACTGAATGCCACGGGTATTCATGCGAGCACACCGATGACTCGAGTTATCACCGGTGCTTTGTTCGGCATGAGCATGCCATGGTTTGTTGTTCCAATTTTCATTGAAGCTTGTTTGCAACTTAATCATCGAAATAAAAACTATTCACCAGATTCCGGAGTCATTCGATATGATCGAAAAACCCAGTAAATTACGCGCCGCTGTTCTTGGCGGACTCATTGTTGGTACTATTTCAGGTCTTCCAGGCCTTAATTTTCTGAACTGTTGCTGTTGTGCCGGAATTCTTTTCGGCGGGGCGATGGCGGTCTATCTCTATCGTCAGGAATTTACAAATGAAATGCCTCCGATGGAATCTTCCGATGCGTTGGTTTTGGGAATCATGGCCGGCATCATCGGCGCGCTGATCACGACGTTCCTGAGCGCAATGGTTTCTCTCATTCTTGGGCCTGTAGAAACAGAAATGGTGCGTAATTTTTTAGATAAATTTGGACAGAAGTTTGAAAATTCCGGATCACTTCCACCTGGCACCATGGATGATCTGCGCGACAAGTTGGAGCTGGCAATGAAAGAGGGAAGAACGATCGGCGGTATTCTCCGCTCGCTTGTCTATGCGCTGATTCTCTATCCGATTTTTTCCATGCTTGGCGGGCTTATCGGTTTTGGAATTTTCGGAAAGAAGAAACCGACGGTTCCTCCCATGCCGCCGATGCAGCAATAGTCAAAGAGAGAAGATTCCCGAAGTTCTCCTGTCACTTCTCGCGAGAAACTTCGGGAATCTAAAAGTTCTTTTCTTAAAAATAGGCACACGGAAAAATATTGACTTTATAGAATTGAATGGCTATAATAAATCCCCCTCGCATCCTTTCCCTCCCCAAGAAAGATGCGAGTCCCCGAAGCCTCGATGAAGCTTATCGCTAAGTCGGGGCTTCACTATTTGATAATTTTTAGGGCGCAAGCGAGATCTATGGAGGATGTTGATGAAAATCTATGGGTGTTTGTTGATCTCAACGTTGCTTGCAGGTACTTGCCAGGCACAAGAGAAGTTCGACTATTCGACTCATGTTGGCGTTGTCTCAGTGGGAAAGTGTGGACCTTATCTCAGTATTCAAAGTACCGATCTTCCTCCTGGGACGAGACTGACCATCGTTTGGATCCCAGACCCTGGCATATCGTTGCCTGCAAAGCTCATGTTTGCGCAAGTTACCGGGCGTCATAGTGCTCAGTGCGATATCATCGGATCCACATATGGCGACAGTTGTTATGCAATCAGTGTCTCAAATGATACGCTTGATCAATGCTCCCCGTGCTTTGGCCTCATAGTTCCTGCGGAGCGCTTGAGTGTTAACGGCCCCGCAGTGAGCGGAGACATTGATCTTGACGGTATCAAAGAGGAATTTCGCTTGTGTACGAGTTCAGAAGGCATCCATCTCACTATTTGGTCCGGCAAACCGCTTCAAGGTACGCGCCGCTGGCATCGCTACTACTACTTGGGCTATGACGTTGAGCCAACATGTAACGAGAACGAGTATAAAGAAGAGTAGTTTGTTACACCGTCTGTTAGGCAAAGAAAGGAAAATATGAGTATACACATCCCACATCCGCGAATTGGGGAAAGATCTAAAATAGGCCCCCATCTCACAAATCACGAGCAAGTTGGACTTAATGGCCGTATAGCAATGCTGATAACCAATATGGTAAGCACAATGTGGTGTGCTTATCTTTTCGCTATCATAGCTTTGATAAGTCTCCCTGCGGCTATTGCGGGAGGGACTGCTTCCCTCGTGTCCTGGCTTGCCCAGACATTTCTACAATTAGTTCTCCTTTCGGTGATTATGGTGGGACAAAAAGTGGCGGCCGGTGCTTCTGACAAACAGGCACTACAAACATTCAAAGACACTGAAGCGCTACTGAAAATTCAGGACGAACTTCACAGACTGATGAAGATCAATAATGAACTTACTGAAGAAATTCACAGTCTTGTGAAAAACAAAAATAATATTAAAAAGAGGTTATAGAAAGTGTCGCTGACAGTCTGTGAATTCCAAATTTTAAGAGGTAAGTCGATATCCTTCCCAATGAATGCACGCATTTTGTGAACTGCTTCATTATGAATGTAGTTGACAACGAATGAAAGCTTGTGTAAGTTTGTGTTGCGCCGTTCCCCGACGGCGTTATAACCTCCCAACCCCCCGGCGTATGGTAGTGCGTCGGGGGTGTTTTATTTTCTCTCAACATTTTATTTTTTAATCTTGCCCTCACATTCGGAATCATGTATATTAAAGTAGTCAAAATCTCAAATCTCTGATTATTACCATTGGGGGAATCGCCAATGACACCTCTTGAGAAATTAAGTGCAATATGAAACACAAAGTCTATCTATCGTCCTATTACGGACAAAATACAGATTAAGTCTATCTAATCACATGTTAGGCTGCACAAGCAGCGCGCTTTGTGTGGGTTGTATTTCAATGTTTTGTGGTTACCTATTTGGTTTTGTAATTGCTCTCTACTGGCTTTTGCTTTTTAGTAGCGATGTGCAGATTTATAAGTTCACTGCTTCCTAATAGGTAGCGCTATCAACAAGTTTTATTTTGAACGAGAATAATAAAAGCAGTGCGAGTTAATTTCCAAAAAGTTTCTCGGTAATGCGCTGCCTGTGCTCAGCAAAATTCGAGTTATGAAAGAGTCGGAATATTTTGTCTATGAAGAAAGTTTGTGCAACAAAGTAACAATAGCCTAACCAGGCGCTCAAGCTGACGGTTGCCAGCTGGGTACGTTACGCATTGCTGCTGGTGGTTTTTTGTTTTTACTATTCAGTTTTTAGTACCTATAACTTTGATACTTATCAATTTGGTATTCAGCATGAACTTATTTCGTTATCAGCAATTTGAAAATTATCAGCGCCGCAGCTTAGCGCCCGTCCGTTATACCGCATGCGTTTAGGTAAAGCGAAATGCCGTTTGCTTTCGTCTTATTTGTCTATGCCGAGGATCAGAACAGGAATGTCGATGTTGGAAATACCACGATGCTCCAAGTCCCAAACGAACTGCTCGAAGTACGAGACACCGGTAGACATTTGGTCAGCAAATTTCTTTATGGGCACAATTTCAATTCCTGTGTCAATGAAACCGAGCTTGTTGAAGATTGTCATTTTTGCACAAACATTGTACACCATAAAAGCATATTTGCCGAACTGGACTTCAATTCCAAGGTTTTCTTTAATGTAGTCCATCTCTCTGAATGCACCCTTGTTGAGTTTAACAGGTTTGTAGGTTGGAACATAGTATTGGGTAGGATAATCACATTTGACTCTATGTTTATGCCACTTTTCAGACACGTTCGATTTATTGAATTTTTTAAACTCTTTGTCAAAAGCATCGTTCAATGCTCTGGGATTATACAGCATCTTTCCCGGCATTGTTTTCTCCCGACTCTCTTTCGTTCTCACCTTATGTGCGCTTATCTTGTTTATGACTTGCTCAACTTCTTTAAAGAGATGAGAATATTTCTGGTCGACAGTTTCTTTTCCCTTATTGAAAGAATATATGGCAACAATTTTCATTCTGTGTCTCCGTTTCCATTGTCTTTCCACGCTGCAGGAATCTGTGATACTTTTTCTTTACCTGTTGGCTCGAACACAGGTTTTCCTAGCGGTCTGATTTTGAGTTGTCCGGTGTAGTAGTCTTCGATTCTTTGTTTTGCAGTAGTAATATACTCTTGTTCTTTGTCAACGCCAGCAGCTTTTCGATTGTGCATGAGTGCAGCGATGAGTGCAGAACCAACACCGCAATACGGATCAAGAACCCAGTCATCTTCGACAGTCAATGCAAGTACGCATCGTTCAATAAGTTCAATCGGATATTGGCAGGGATGAATTGTTTTCTCGGGATGGTTTGCCTTTACATTTGGAATGTCCCAGAGTTCTTTTTCCCATTCTTGGGCAATGAAATCCCAAACATCTGAGGGATTTTTTCCTAGCGGATTTCCAGAAGGTAACCCTCGTTTTGGTCCTTTGAAATGTAGTTTCCCAGGATATTTCGATGGAACTCTGACTGGATCTAAGTTGAACGTGTAACTATCTGATTTTGTGAACCAGAGAATCGTTTCATATCTTCCAGAGAAGCGTTTACTGGCATGGAGACCATGATTGAAGCTCCAAATGATTCGGTTCCGAAGTTTCATTCCGTATTTCTTGAAGTGGCTATAGTATAGTGTGTCAAGCGGAAAGACTTCTGAGTTTTCCACAAAGTTGCCGACTTGCCAACAGATACTTCCGTCGGGTCGTACCTTATTGACGAGCTGCTTTATAACTTGGTCTTGAATTTCGAGGTAGGATTCAATTGACGTCTTATTCTCGTATTCTTTTCCAAGGTTGTAAGGTGGAGAAGTTATAATTAACTTCGCAGTATCGTTTGGGATAGTTTCAAGAAAATCGAGTGTATCACCACAATGCAGTACAATTTGTGCATTGGAATCGAAGTCGTTTTGAACTTCTGGCCCTTTGAAGATTGGAAGTGTGTTTGTCTGAATTAACATAGCTCAATTTACAAAATTCGATCACAGAGAGCAAACGGCAATAAATAAAAAACACGCAAGCGGTATAACCAGGCGCTCAAGCTGACGGTTGCCAGCTGGGTACGTTAAGCATTGCTGGTGGTGGTTTTTCGTTTTTGTTATTCAGTTTTTAGTACCTATAACTTTGATACTTATTAATTTGGTTATCAGCATGAACTCGTTTCGTTATCAGCAATTTGAAAATTATCAGCGCCGCAGCTTAGCGCCCGTCCGTTAGGCAGCCATACAAAGGAGATAATCATGGAAAAATGTTTTAAGTGCGGAACTTGGGGAGCGAGTATTCCGGCAAAACTCTGCAATCAATGTTTTAAAGATAGTAAATGTTTTAGCTGTGGAGAATATCTTCCACATTATATCGCGAAACTTTGTACAGTATGCGATAGAGGTACATGTATTTCTTGTGGCGATCATTTTCCCAATCAATTTGTTAAATTATGCTCTACCTGTAAAAGCCATTATTAATAAATTTTAAACGAAATTAACATATGGTTTTAACCCATTCTTCCTATGAGGAGGTAATAATGTTTGAAAAGCAAAATGTTCAGGATAACCCGATATATGGTCGATATATTGGAGATTTCTCGAGTGATCCAAATAGGCAGATACATTCCACAGTTTTCCACGATGGTCAGATCGTTCATATTTTTCACAAAATCAAAAATGGTTTTTCCTTTGTTACTGGTACAGAAATATCAATAACAGATAATTGGCTTAACGAAATATTTGTCTTCCTTGATCGTGAAAATATTTCACGTGAGAATGTGCATCTATATGATAAGGGTACATTTTAGGTAAATCCAATGGCTAAGTACTGCGCTAATTGTAAATCGATTATTAATGACCCTGGCACAAGTGATATATCTAAGTACGCCAAATATTGGCGAGATAATCGATGTTATGTCTGCAATACTGTTTTTGTGGAAAGCAATCTTCAAGAAAACAAAAACATCTCTTCAGAATCCTCAATGAACGCACAATTAGTTTGCCCTTATTGCCAAATAAGAGGATATGTTCTTGTAAAATCAGAAAAATATGAATTATCACGACCAGAATTTAGTGCCTTCGATTGGTTTCTTGCACTAGTAACAGGGGGAGTCTGGTTTCTGATAAGGGCATTCACAGATTGGACTGGAGGTCCCTATTCTGAATGGCGTAATATTGCTCATTGTGATAATTGCGGGCAAAGTTGGAATATGAAGTGATTATAGAAAAATAATGTATGGCTGCCTAACCAGGCGCTCAAGCTGACGGTTGCCAGCTGGGTGCGTTAAGCATGGCGAGCATAGGTATTAGTCTTAATAATTTCTTTCTCAGCGTGAACTCACTTCGTTGGGTGCATATTGAAAGTTTTCAACGCCGCAGCTTAGCGCCGGTCGTTAGGCTGCACGTGCGGTGCGCATAAAAGTGTTTTCATCGCAAATAACAATTTGAAAGTTTTGTTTACTAAAGTTGCAGTCGTTTCTTCGAGAGTTTAGGTGTCGGTTAAAGTGTCGTGCAATTAAGATAGTTTTAGCATTAATCTAAGATATTATTTTGCGGGCGAGGTTATTTTAAAGAGGCAGTCGTTCTTTGAACGTTGGGAGCAAAAATTCTATCAGCGCACCGCCCGTGTCAGAAAAATTAAAGTGATAAAGTTATTGCATAGTTTTGTATTTTAAGTCAAGTAACGTTCACCCATTAAAATATCGGCCTAACCAGCAGTTCAAGCTGACGGTTGCCAGCTGGGTTCGTTACGCATTGCTGGTGGTGGGTTTTCGTTTTTGCTATTCAGTTTTTAGTACCTATAACTATGATACTTATCAATTTGGTTATCAGCATGAACTTGTTTCGCTGGGTGCATTATGAAAATTATCAACGCCGCAGCTTAACTGCCGTCCGTTATGTTGCACAGGCAGCGCGCTTAGTATGTGTTACTTGCGAGGTTGGGTAATCGCGTTCTATCGGCTTTAAGTTTTATTTACATTGTACAAATTTCGATGTTGATTGCTTTCTAAAGGCTATATTGTAAACAAGTTTTGTTTGGTACGAGAATAAAAAGCAGTGCAAGTTAAGTTCCCCAAAAAGAATCTCGGCGATGCGCTGCCTGTGCTCAGAATAATTAAAGTCTTGATGGTGTCAGCAAGTATTGTTTTGTAGAAAGTTTGTATAACAAAAGAACTATAACATAACCAGCAACTCAAGCTGACGGTTGGAGCGTGGGTGGTAAATTTATGGCGCTAAACACACGTCGTTTTTATGGCGCGAATAAACGTGTGGCTTGTTTCGTTGATTGCATGATTCGTAGTTATCAACGCCGCAGCTTAGTTGCCGTCCGTTAGCCAGCGTGCTTAAACTTATGACAAATTCTTACTATCCAATTCAGCGACAGTTGCCTTACACAATTCGTGGTAATAGTGCCTTTCTGATTATGCTGATTATTTTCTGGTGTGTTCTCCTCATTGGAGCTGTCTATGCATACTTAGTGCAGGGTTTACATCTGAAATATCTATTGGCCTACATTATTGGTGTTTCTGTTTTTATATTGTGGACTCGTTTTGTAAGAATAATTGTTTCGTATAGTGGTGTCACATTCCATCCTGGCTTTATTCGACAGTTCGATCTTGATTGGGTTGACATTCAAACAATTTCTATGGGTTTGCAAGTTTATGGAACGCATGGTGAAAAATTAATGACATTGCATACCAACAATCCTTCAAAAATAGATATTCGAATTAATTATTTCTATTTCCGACGAACCGAGATTTTTATTTTTCTACAAAATGTGATTGCTAAGAATCCTCAGGTTACATTAAACAATGGAGCTATTGATTTTATGAAACGAAGTGAGAAAGCATTTTCCAAACCGCACGCTGGCTAACCAGGCGCTCAAGCTGACGGTTGCCAGCCGGGTACGTTAAGCATTGCTGGTGGTGGTTTTTCGTTTTCATTATTCCGTTATTAGTACCTATAACTTTTGTATTTATTAATTTGGTTATCAGTATGAACTTGTTTCGTTGGGTGCAAATTAAAGCTCTTCAGTGCCGCAGCTTAGCGCCCATCCGTTAAGGCGCGATCATCAGGAGAATATATTATGTACTCACAAAAATATTTACCTGAACGTATTATATCGGGGTTTTTTCATCTTACATGGTTAATATTAATGGTGTTTGTTCTTCTTGATGTGAAGCCTTGTGAAATTGCAGAATATCTTAAAGTTCTTTCGGGCGGTGGTGCGGCTCTCATTGCATCAATTATAATCGGTGCCTCTTACTTTTTTGGATGTCTATTTGATCAAACAATCACCGACTTTGTTCGAATCATCGCGAAGATCATGAAAATTGAACCGAAGCTCATATTGTCATTAACACACATTCGAGAAAATAATCTTGATGCAATAATCGATTTGCAAAATAAATATATAGGCAAGTCTTTCTTTCGATCTATCGGCTTTGGAGGGGCAGCAATTCTCTTTTTCTCATTTTTGTGGTGGAAGAATTCAAATGGTTCTCCAAATATTTGCTGGGTTATTCTGATAATTGGCTTACTCATTGAGATATCTTCGTGGCGAAATTTTCTTGCACTTAGAAAAGAGTATTCGGACTTATACGATAAAGTGATGAAATAATCCTTTATCGCGCCCTAACCCGCAACTCAAGCTGACGGTATGAGCGTGAGTACGTTAAGCATGGCGTTTTGTGGGTTTCGGTTTTCATAATTTCGTTCTTTGTACTTCATAACTTTAGTATTTATTAATTTTGTTATCAGCATGAAACTTGTTTCGTTATCTAGATTTTGAAAAGTATTAGCGGCGCAGTCCCGCTGTACGGGATCCTCGATTTGAGCGAAGATCAAATCGGGACTTAGCGCCCATCCGTTAGGCAGCAAAACAATAAAACAATTTTTAGTTAGAGCAAATAATGAAGAAAAAAGTTGACGAACATTTTATTCAATTGTTCTCTGCGCTCTATAGTACAGAAGATATTCTTGCGTTCTTGATCAGGGGGCATCTCTATTGCGAAGCTAGCTTAACTGAATTGCTTTCTCAGCATCTTAAGAATAAAACTGAAATAAACATAGATCGACTCGATTATTCTGTTAAAATCAATTTGTGTTCCGCTTTAGGTCTTATACCTGTAATGCTTAAACCCGGCCTACAACACCTAGGAGTAATAAGAAATAAGTATGTGCATAATCTTAATTATAGCGCAACCGAACAAGATCAACTAGATTTTTTAAATACTATCCGCTCAACAATGGGTGAACCTGCCGAGGATTTATTCTCAAGGAATACAAAATTTCCAAATGGTTTCCGTCGATGTGTAATGGCTTTATGGATTCCTCTTCAAATGGCGCTAGCGGGGAATGAATCTGAATTTAGGGATATTAGAAAACAAATTGTGGCCGCCGCTACTTCTATTTCTGTTCTATATAAAGAGGATTCCAAAGATCAAGGATTGAAGAGGATCATCAAGCGTCATCAGAGAACAAATAAAAATCATAAATAAATATTTTGCCGCCTAACCAGGCGCTTCCCGCTAGAAAGCAGCGGGATTTCGCAGAAAGCGCTCAACAAGCTAGCTGACGGAATGGGCTGGGTGCAAAATTCATGGCGAGCATAGGTTAGTACAAAATTGAAAGAACCAGCATGAACTCATTTCGTTTTCAGCAACTTGAAATTTATCAGCGCCGCAGTCCCGTTGTACGGGATCCTCGATTTGATCGAAGATCAAATCGGGACTTAGCGTCCGTCCGTTAGGCGCAAAAGAACAAAGGAGGTCTTATGAAAAACATTTTATTTATTGTTACAAGTTTAATGCTTTTGTCAACGGCAACGTTCTCTCAATGGGTTCAAACCAACGTGCCGGAAGGGGGAAATATTACATCTTTAACATACATTGATACAAACATTTTTACTGGAACAATTGGAGGAGGTGTTTTCCTCTCTACAAATAGAGGTGCAAATTGGGTGCCTGTAAATTCAGGATTGACTAGTCTCAATGTTCGTGCACTTGCAACGAATGGAACAAATCTTTATGCCGGTACGTGGGATGGTATGTTTCTTTCTAAGGATAATGGCAAAAACTGGACATCCATGCATTCATATTTGTTCTTCGTAAATCCGATATGGGCCATTATAGCAAGTGATACAAATGTTTTTGTCGGGACTCTTGGCCAAGGAGTTTTCTTATCGACTAATAACGGCGCAAGTTGGGCTGAGGTCAATACGGGATTAACGAATTTACGTGTTAATGCTTTTGCTAAGAAGGATACAAATCTTTTTGTGGGAACAGATGGGGGTGTCTTTCGTACTACAAATAATGGCGCGAGTTGGACTGAAGTCGATACCGGATTAACGCATACTGGCATTACTGCTCTTGTTACATGTGGTTCGAATCTTTTCGCTGGAACCAGTTATGGAGATATTTATAATTCGACAAATAATGGTGCAACTTGGAATACCAACTTAATTAATCAATATACATATATTAATGCTTTTGCAGTTCGTTCAAATGGCATAGGCGATACCATGCTTTTTGCAGGTACAAATGGGAATGGTGTTTTTCTATCCACAAATAATGGGACAAGTTGGTCCAGAGTAAATACTGGATTAGCAGCTATAACTGTATTTGCTCTAATGGAGTATGGAACAAGCCTCTTTGCCGGTACGGAAGTCGGTGCTTTTATCACCAACAATGACGGTGCAAATTGGAATGAAAGTGACTCTGGTCTATCGGCAACGGAAGTCCATGCGTTTTATACAAAAGGTTCAAATATTTACGCCGCTACCTGGTCGAGCGGAGTATTTGTTTCCACAAATGATGGATTGAATTGGACGCGTCTAAATACTGCAAGTAATATATACAATATTTCATCACTTGCAGTAAGTGATTCAAATATCTTTGTTGGAACGTTAGGCGAGGGTATCTTTATTTCCACCGATAATGGTAATACATGGTCAAATCCAGGATTGACATTTATTTATTCTCTTGCTATTTCCGGTTCATACCTTTTTGCTGGAACGGCTGATGGTATCTTTCTTTCCTCAGACAACGGTGTAAATTGGAATGCTGCCAATATAGGATTAACAAGTATGCATGTATGGGAACTAGCAGCATACAATAATAATATTTATGCTGGGACTGATAGTGGTAGTGTTTTTGTCTCGAGCAATAGTGGTTCAAGTTGGACGGCCCTTGGTGTAGTATCGCCAAATCGACGGGTGTACTCAATTGTAGTTTGTGATACAAATATATTTGTTGGAACTGAAGGCGGGGGTATTTTTCTTTCTACAAACAACGGCACAAATTGGGATCCTGTTAATACTGGCCTGACCGATTTGAATATTTATGACCTTGCTCTCAGCGGTAAAAATATATTTGCAGGAACCCGGTTCGATGGTGTTTTTCTTTCTACTAATAATGGAACTAGTTGGGTTTCTGAAAACGCTGGATTGGTAAATTCTCCAGTATATGCTCTTATGGTGATCGATGGAGATCTCTTTGCTGGAACTAATGGATATACTGGATCTGTTTGGAGGCGGCAAATCTCTGAAATGATTACCTCTACATCTGTCGGGCAAGCATCTTCTCAGCTGCCAAAGATTTATAACCTTCAACAGAACTATCCGAATCCGTTTAATCCAAGTACAACTATTTCATTTAGTCTCCCATCAAAATCTTTTGTCACGTTGAAAGTATTTGATATTATGGGCAGAGAGGTTGCAACTCTTGTCAATGAAGAGTTATCTGCTGGAAATCATCTTCAGCAATGGAATGCAGCAAATATGTCAAGCGGAGTATATTTTTATCGCTTGAGGGCAGGCGCATTTTCAGGAATAAAAAAACTTATTATTTTGCGATGAGGCAATTGCCGCCTAACCAGGCGCTCCCCGCCATCCCGATATAAAACATCGGGACACACACAACGCGAAACAGCGGTATTTCACATAAGACGTTTAACAAGCTCGGCTTGTCCAGATTTAAGACATTATCACTATTTGATGTGGTAGGGTTACAGATATAAATGGAACTACCTTCCCGACTCGTTCAGGAGCATCAGCAAAGTTTTCGTGAATTCATACGACATCTTCAGCGATGCCGGAGAGACAAGTCTTGAACGGTCTTCAAATGTATGCATGACACCAAGAACTTTCGGTGTATCGAGAGAATCGACTTTGTGACCGTTGCGCACATACTTACTTAACCGCTCGCCATCGCCTTTCGGAACGATCGAAATGGCGATATCCTGTAAATTGGATTTTTCAAACGACACTTGATCCGAAGCGGGGAACTCCGCGCTCTCAACGAATGGAAATCCTGTTTTTTGCTCTGCTTCATGAACATAACGCATAATTTTTTGACTGTTGCTGCCGACCGGTCCAACATACACTTCCTCGCCTGTGCCTTCAATATCGAGATTGATCATTGCAAAATGACGCTGGGGGATAACAAACTGTGTGATATAATAATCTGATCCGAGAAGTCCTGTTTCTTCCTGATCGAAGAAACAAAAATTCACAGTGTAATTCCACACCGTATCTTGAAGTTGTTTAATGAGCGAAAGCAAAACAGCAACGCCGCTGCCATTATCGTTGGCGCCCGGAGAATCGCCGAACGCATCGTAGTGCGCTCCGACAACGATTCGCATTTTCCCTCTTCCGGCCTGAACGATAATATTTTCGCCCTTAGTCACCGTTGTATCTTTTTTATTGACGACAATATGAGTAAACGGTGTTGTGACGTACCCGACACCGAGTGCGTGTATTTGATTTTTGATGAACTCATTGCGTTCTTGATGCGTTTTGCCTTCAATGCCTACGACAGATGAATACATCTCGTTTTCGATCGGCACTTGAGCCAACGAGAGCGAAGATGCGAGTATTGCAGCAAAGATAAAAAGATAAGAACGTTTCATAAATCCCTCATGTATTTAACCGTATGCGAAATGTCGTTTTGAATCCGGATTTGCTCTCTTTGAGAAACAACTTGCCGCCGTGATGCGACTCGATGATGCGTTTTGATAAACTTAATCCTAAACCCCAACCGCGCTTCTTCGTCGAGAAGCCGGGACGAAATACGTCATTGCGATGTTTGAGGTCAATGCCTTTGCCGGTATCGGAGATATCGATGAAGCTGTATGTACCGTGTTGGGAAATGGAGTAGGCAATCGTTCCCTCGCCGTTCTCGATGGCATCGAGCGCGTTCTTTGTCAGAT
The DNA here is from genome assembly GCA_050013655.1 of Bacteroidota bacterium. Classification (GTDB taxonomy): domain Bacteria; phylum Bacteroidota; class Ignavibacteria; order UBA10030; family UBA10030; genus Fen-1298. Next base: position 197,321 of record JBEKEV010000005.1, read on the forward strand.
TCTCAATGACCCATTCAAATAACTCGTGGTTCATGCGCGCGTGCACCGGTCCCGGCGATTCGATAACAAGATGAATCTTCTTGCCGAGCTGGGGAATTCGCCGCTGGAAATACTCTGTCACTTTAGCAATGACTTCGGTAAGATTCTCTTCATGTAAATCCGGTTTGGAGCCGATCTTCGAAAACCGATCGGCGATTTTTTGGAGACGGTAGAGATCGGTCTCCATGTCGAGCAGCGTCTCCATTGCTTTTGCATCTCCGGCCGATTGGTCTTTCAACAATTCCACCCAGCCGAGCATGCTTGAAATTGGTGTTCCGAGTTGGTGCGCCGTCTCGCGCGCCATACCGACCCAGATGTTGGACTGCTCGCTTCGTTTGACATAGCTGAAACTGATATAGCCGATGAGAATGAAGAGCGCCGCAACTGCAAGTTCAATATAAGGAAGCCGGCGGAGCTGAACAACAAGTGTCGATTCGCCGTAATGGAGATAACTGAGAACGATCGTATCTTGATATGCAACCTTGATGGGCGGACGAGAGCGATCCATCTCGGTCATGAGGTCTTTGAGGAATTGGTGTTGTTCTTCCCGTGATTGTGTTGAATCCAGAGAGATGTTCTTAATACTGGTGCTGTAAGGATATGCCGGTTCGTTGTTTCGATCTGTCATCACGACGGGAAAGTCGATGGTATTGATGATCTCAGAAAAGAGGAAATTGTAATCTCCGTCGCTTGTTTTGCCGTCAGCAACATATTCGTACGACTTGGCATAGAGATCGGCAACTTCTTTTTCTTTCTCGCTGAGTGCCTGTACAAGGTCATGGGTGTACCACAATGTTGCGGCGATGATTGCAAAGGCGAGTACCAGCAGGAAAATTTTCAATCTGCCGGAAAGAGGAATCGAACCGGTCGCAGCAGATTTGATAAGCGATGCTGTTTTCATATCGAACAAATACGGTTATCGTACCATTAAAGTTTGATCGCGGCGCGCACCGACCGATACCATCCAGATGTTTGTCTCGAGCATTTTGCCTATTGCTTCGAGGTACTGTTTCGCTTCCTTCGGTAATTTTTTATAACTCCGGATATCTGAAGTCTTTGTTTGCCAGCCCTGAAAGGTCTTGAAGACCGGTTCTACCACATCGAGCGTTTGTGAGTCAGTTGGGTAATGATGGAGCTTCTTGCCGCCGACTTTGAATCCGGTGCACACTTTGATTTCCTTAAACTCGTCCAGCACATCGAGTTTGGTAATGGCAATTCGCTGGATGCCGTTGACGCGAATGGAATATCGGAGGCTCTCCGCATCTAACCAACCGCATCGCCGCGGTCTTCCCGTGGTGGCGCCGTACTCGCCGCCGATGGTACGCAGCCGCTCGCCAATTTCATCCTTCAGTTCTGTCGGGAAGGGCCCGTTGCCGACACGCGTGCTGTATGCTTTTACAATTCCGACAATAGAGTCGATGGAGGTTGGAGGAATACCAAGACCCGTGCATGCACCGCCGCTTGTCGGATTCGAGGATGTGACAAAGGGATATGTGCCATGGTCGACATCCAGTAATGCGCCTTGAGCGCCTTCCGCAAGAATGCGTTTGTTTTTCTTAAGTGCACTATTCAGATATTCGGAAGTATCGGTGATATATTCATCGAACTTCCGGTCGAATTCCTGGTACTCATTGATGATCGCATCCACATCGAGCTCTTGCGTCTGGTACAGCTTGCTCAGCAATTCATTGCTTGCTTCAATGTTGCGTTTCAATTTTTTACATAAAACATCGCGGTTCAGTAAATCCACAACGCGGATACCTGTGCGCATATACTTATCGTTGTACGCCGGGCCGATGCCGCGTCCGGTGGTGCCGATTTTCTCTTCACCTCGTTCGCGTGCTGCATCGAGCAATTTATGATATGGCATGATCAAATGGGCATTATGGCTGATGAGCAGCCTGCCGCTGATTTTGATGCCGGCATTTTTAAGCTGTTGGATTTCCGTCATCAATGCTACCGGATCCAACACGACGCCGTTTCCAATGACACATTTTACATGCGGGTGAAAAATGCCGGACGGAATGAGATGGAGAACAAACTCTTTTTCCTCTTTTCCTTTTTTGGCTGGTAAAACGACCGTATGACCTGCATTGGCTCCACCTTGATAGCGAGCGACGATATCAACCTTTTCGCTCAAATGATCGACAATTTTTCCTTTTCCTTCATCGCCCCATTGGGCACCGACAATGATTTGTACTGGCATATGTATTCTTACGAGTTTGTGTGAATGTTGATGCTGTTCATTCTATGTTGTTTTAAAGAACTGAAAACTTAAGCTCCAAAACTATTTAGCTATTTTTCGCACGAAAGACAAGTACAACACAAAACTCTACCATGTCTCCGAGTGAATCTTTTTTGGATCAAATTTTTTCTTCGGTACATCTTCACCTGTTGGATGCCCAATGGGAATGACATTGAGAGGGATGACATCGAATGGAATATTCAAAATTGATCTTACAGATTTCATTCTGTCGGGATAAGGATATGCCGCTGTCCAAATAGCACCAAGGCCTAGAGCTTCTGCCGCAAGAAGTATGTTTTCGCTTGCCAATGTAGAATCAATAACAGCGTATTCGACCATTTGTTTATGTGCTTTTGCCGGAATACCGCAGACGATAATTGCTGCGCCTGCTTTGAAAAGCATTTTAGCAAAGGGCAGTGCATCTGCAAGATTATCAAGAGTCTTCCTATCGGTAACAACGATAAATTCCCACGGCTGACAATTAACCGCACTTGGAGCCGCCATAGCAGACTTCAAAAGAATTTCTAATTGGTCTTGAGTTACCGATTCGCCTGTAAAATTCCGTACACTCTTGCGGTTGTGAATGACGGTAAGTGTATTGGATATAGTCTGTTGGTTCAACGTCACCTCATACTTCAATAAGTTTTTGCCTTTATTCGCATAATGGGCTATATTGCCTCCGTTAATATATACAATCCTACCGAAATATGAACAAAGGAGCAAGCGGTGGATAAGTTCGTTATCAATGGCGGAAAGCCCCTCCGTGGCACAGTCACGATCGGCGGTGCGAAGAATGCAAGTCTCGCACTGATGCCGGCGACGATTCTGGCGAGTGGAACGTATCATCTTCATAACACTCCGGATTTGCGCGACATACTTACGATGGGACGTTTGCTTGAAACGATGGGGGTAAGTGTATCATCAGTCGGCCAAACATTAACAATTGATACAAAGACGATGAACAGTTACGAAGCACCGTATGAACACGTAAAAAAAATGCGGGCTTCTATTTACGTATTAGGCCCGTTAGTGGCAAGATTTGGCCAGGCGAAGGTTTCGCTTCCCGGAGGCTGTGCGTGGGGACCGCGTCCGGTGAACTTGCATATCGAAGGTATCCGAAAACTTGGAGCTGAGATTGAGCTTGATGCCGGCTATATCATCGCAAAGGCGAAGCGTCTCAGTGGTACGCGAATTCTTTTTGATGTCTCGAGTGTCGGTGCAACGGGCAACGTGATGATGGCAGCCGTACTGGCAAAGGGAACTACTCTCATCGAAAATGCAGCGCAGGAACCGGAGATTGTCCAATTGTCAGAGTTTCTCGTGAAGATGGGAGCAAAAATTCACGGGATCGGTACAGGCCGTTTGGAAATAGAAGGTGTGAATGAATTGCATCCGGCAGATGTTACAACTATTTCGGATCGAATCGAAGCGGGTACATTCCTCATTGCCGGAGCAATGGCGGGAAAAAAAGGGGGAATGATTCGCCTGGAGAAATGTAACCCCCACCACATTGGTGCACTTCTTGTAAAGTTGGAAGATATTGGTGCGAAGATTACAACAGGTGCCGATTGGATAGAGCTCACACCGCCCGAGAAAATTCATGCAATCAATGCGACGACCGCAATTTATCCCGGCTTCCCGACCGATATGCAAGCGCAATGGATTGCATTGATGTCGTTGGCACAAGGAACAAGTATCGTGACAGATACAATCTATTTTGACCGCTTTATGCACGTTCCGGAATTGATTCGCCTCGGCGCGAATATTACGTTGAAAAAAAATATTGCCACTGTTATAGGTGTGAAAAAATTGACAGGAGCAAAAGTAATGTCCACCGATCTGCGTGCAAGTGCATCGCTTATTCTTGCCGGTCTTGTTGCCGAAGAAACAACGGAAGTGCTGCGTGTGTACCACATCGACCGAGGATACGAATCCATTGAGAAAAAACTTCAAACGCTCGGCGCGGATATCCGCCGTGAACAAGGCGAGGAATTTTGATAAACCATTCTGAAAATTGCACAAGACATCTTTGATGGCGGATTTTTTCTATACACGCGCATTCAAGTTTTCAGCGATGGTTCTCGTTCTTTTCGCAATTATCTGCACGCGTGTTCCGCTTTTCAATTATCTCGGCTTTGAATTCTCTGCGCTCACCGTGGTTCTTGACGGATTTGTCGGCGGACTTCTCACACTTTCATTCTGGAAACAAACCGACTGCGAATGTAAAGCAGATGTCTGGCAGTTTGTCGGTGAAATCGCGTTCGTTCAATGTATCCTTCTTGTTATTCCGTTTCTTATTTCGCTGGCAAATATGGTGTTCGTGAAGAACTGTTCCATTGGAGATGGAATGGTGTTCTATGCTCTTACTGTTATTCCCGGGGTACTCTTCTCGGTTGCTGTAGCAATGGTTGTTGGAATAGTATTCGAAAAATGGCGAAAGACAATATTTACGGTGTTGTACATTCTTGTTCTTCTGCATATTCCGGTCGTTACATTTTTCCGTCCGCAAATATTTGCTTTTAATCCAATTCTTGGCTTTTTCCCTGGTTTGACATATGACGAAACACTGCAAGTGATTCAACGCTTGCTGATTTACCGATTAGCGACAGTTGCCGCATCCGGATGTCTCGTTACCATTGCAGTATGGATTTGGCACATTCGTTTTCAAAGGAAAGAGCGTACAGATGCTTCTCAGCAATCATTTCCCTTCATAGAAATCGTCATACTTGCGTTGCTGCTTCCAATGGTTCTTATGGTGCTGTTGTTCAGCGATCGGCTCGGATTCTCATCGTCTCAACACTATATCCAACAGAAGCTTGTCGGGAATTATAAGACTGCACATTTCGAAATCATTTATCCTGCCGGTTCTGTGAAGCATGAACAAATCGAGCAACTGGGCCGCTTACACGAGTACTATTATAGTAAGCTTTCACACGATCTGAATGTCCAGTCACAGAAGCGTATTGTTTCTTTCTTATATTCCTCACCGGAAGAGAAAGGAAAGCTCATCGGGGCAGGGCGTACGGATATTGCCAAACCGTGGCTGCGGCAGATTCATATCAATCTCACAGATGTGGAAACAGGTTTGAAGCATGAAATGGCGCACATCCTTGCCGGGGAATTTGGCTGGTCGCCTCTCAAGATCTCACGCAACTCGGGGCTTGTGGAAGGAATCGCGGTGGCAGTTGGAGACGATGTGTTGTACGATGAACCGCTCGATCGCGCAGCTGCTTTAGTCTTTGCCGCCGGTGTCAATCCGGACATGGAATCATTATTCTCGATCTTCGGATTTGCGAAAGTGAATGCAGGAGTGAGTTACGCACTTGCAGGATCGTTCTGCAAATTCCTTATTGATTCGTTCGGGATTGATCAGTTCAAGAAGCTTTATCGATCCGGAGATTTTGTTCTCACATACAACCGCACTCTTCCTTCGCTTCTCGCGGATTGGCGAACGATCGTTCACCGCCAGCACTTCACGACAGACGATAGCATCAAAGCTCAATATTTGTTTCGCCGTTCATCGATCTTTGGAAAAGAATGTGCACGAGTGATTGCTAATATAAACTCGGAAACAAGAGAACTTCTAGCTCGTCATGAATTTGAAAAAGCACTTGCATCGACAGAACGATCGCTGGGGTTGAGCAAAACGCCTGAAGCTGTTTTTCAAAAAACCGCAGCATTGTTCGAGTTGCGGAGATTTAAAGATGCTGCAGACTTTGTTGAAACTCAATTGCGCGATACGAGCTTCGGTTCCGCTCTTCTCCCGCTCCATCTCCGGCTCGGCGATGCGTACTGGGCGATGGATTCACTCGTTCGTGCGAAACAAGAATATGGAATGATGGCACGTTTTCATCTGAATGCATGGTATGAAGAAGCATGCATGCTTCGGTTAGAATCGTTGAAGAATGAACAAGACCGCAGTGAGCTGCGAGTCTATTTCACGTATTCAATGGAAGATACGGTTCGAATAGATCGACTTTCAAAATTATTTTCTCCGCTTGCCCGATATTTGCTCGCACGTGAACTTGCAGGCAAAGAGAAATACAATGAAGCTTGCAGTATTTTTAAACAAATGAGTTCTTCGAACTTAAAACCACTTGAGTTCTTTTATCTTCAGCGGCTTGGGCGAGTGTACTTCTCAATGCAAGAATGGAAGAAAGCAAGAGTTTTGTTTGAGAAAGCTTTGCTAATTGCTCCGACTATTTCGTTAAAAATTGAAATAAAAGAATGGGTAGAACGATGTGAGTTTGAATCAACGCCACCTTCGGAAGGTGTCTGAGAGCCTTGTCAAAGTTGCCAATAACTTAACCAAGAAAACTTTGACAAGGTTATAGAGGAAATAGTAAACGAGGACACACTATGGAATGCAATAAACCAAAAAACTTGAAGAAATGTAATTGCAGTTATGAACCTTGTTCGCGCAAGGGGACTTGTTGTGAATGCATCCAGTATCATTTACGCATGCAAGAATTGCCCGCCTGTTGTTTCCCGGACGACATCGAGCAGACATACGACCGGAGTTTCCACACGTTTGCCCAAGGTGTGATGAGCAGGAAGATACATAATTGTTGACGTCTGATATTTCTCAGAGGCAGAGTATGTCTGACGTCTAAAAGAGGCATGAACCTTCAGTATTCTCGCCTGTTACTTGAAATTGCATTTCCGCCAATTTTTGACTTTATTTAAATTCAGAACAAGAAAATGCCCGAGAGTTTTCGATGAATATTTTGCGGAAGACTTTGGGTAACTATTGAATAAAATGGAAATCACTTATCATTCGGAGTATCAATCATGTCACAAACAATTACCGATGTATGGGCACGCGAAATCCTCGATTCACGGGGAAATCCTACAATTGAAGTCGAAGTTGAATTAGAAAACGGTACTATTGGCAGAGCGGCAATCCCCAGCGGCGCCTCGACAGGTGAAAACGAAGCCGTTGAGTTGCGCGATGGTGATAAATCGCGTTATTCCGGCAAGGGCGTTCTGAAGGCAGTGAAGAATGTCAATACCATCATCTGCAAAGAGGTTACCGGTTTTGATGCGCTCGATCAAGTCGGTATCGATAAGATGATGATTGCATTAGACGGCACACCGACTAAAGCAAAGTTAGGTGCAAATGCCATTCTCGGTGTTTCCCTTGCGGTTGCAAAAGCAGCGGCACAGTCGCTGAAAGTACCTCTCTACCGTTATATCGGCGGCACGAATGCCAAAGTACTTCCCGCACCGATGATGAATATTATTAACGGGGGTTCCCATGCAGACAACAATGTGGATTTTCAGGAGTTCATGATCTTTCCGCTTGGGGCTCCTAGTTTTGCAGAAGCACTACGCATGGGTGCGGAGGTATTCCATACGCTGAAAGGTGTGCTCAAGAAAAAAGGATACAATACTTCCGTTGGCGATGAAGGCGGGTTTGCACCGAATTTGAAATCCAATGTCGAAGCGATTGAAGTTATTCTCGAAGCCATTTCGAAAGCGGGTTACAAACCGGGCAAACAAATTTACATCTCTCTCGATCCGGCTGCGAGTGAATTCTATGATACAAAAAAGAAAAAATATATTTTCCACAAGTCGGATAAATCGGAAAAATCTTCGGCGGAGATGGTGAAGTTCTGGGAGAATTGGGTGAACCAATATCCGATTATAAATTTGGAAGATGGAATGTCGGAGGGCGACTGGGATGGCTGGAAGTTACTGACGGATGCAGTCGGCAAGAAAATTCAATTAGTAGGCGACGATATTTTCGTTACCAATATTGAGTACCTCTCAAAAGGAATTGCAAAAGGTGTGGCGAATTCGATTCTCATAAAAGTGAATCAGATTGGTACGCTCACGGAAACACTCGATGCCGTTGAGATGGCAAAGAAAGCAAGCTACACTTCTGTGATCAGCCACCGTTCCGGTGAAACGGAAGACACCACTATTGCAGATATTGCCGTTGCGACAAATTGTGGAATGATCAAGACCGGTTCTGCAAGCCGCACCGACCGCGTTGCGAAGTATAATCAATTACTTCGCATTGAGGAAGAACTCGGAACAAACTCGATCTATGCCGGTAAATCAGCAGTAAACGCGAAGTTGTAAGAATTCTATAAACCAATGGCTGGGAAGAATATATTTTTCCAGCCATTTTCTTTTAAGGAAAGATATATGACTCCACACATAAAATTTGGCACAGACGGTTGGCGCGGAGTGATTGCCGATGATTTCACTTTTGAAAACATCGCAAAGGTTGCACTCGCAACGGCGAACTTCTATAAACGGCATAAGAAGATTAAGAACGGGATCGTTGTCGGGTACGATTCACGTTTTCTATCAATGGAGTTTGCAGAAAAGGTGTCGGAAGTTCTTGGCAATCGCGGAATTAAGGTTATTCTCTCAGATAAGATTTCCTCTACGCCGATGGTCTCTTTATTGACGAAAAAGTTCGATGCTGCCGCAGGCATCATCATTACTGCCAGCCACAACCCAGCGAAGTACAATGGCTTCAAGATCAAGGGAAACTTTGGCGGTCCAGCTTTTCCAGAGTCAATCGAGAAAGTGGAGAGGGAACTGAAGAAAGTTATAAAGTCAAAAGTAGTAAGCAAAAAGTCGTTTGAGGAGTTGGTTGAAAAAGGGGTCATAAAAAAAATTGATTTCACCTCAATGTACGTTGAAGACATTAAAAACAAGATCGATATCAATCTGATTAAGTCGTCCGGAATTAAAATTGCTTACGATGCGATGCACGGTGCGGGTCAAGGAGTGATGGATCAGATTCTTCCGCTGAAGGTTTCGATACGCGGTGATTTCAACCCGTCATTTGGCGGGAGTCATCCCGAACCTTTGCCACAAAATACTCCTGGATTGATTGAGGCGATTGTGAAAAATGGATGCGACATCGGCATTGCCACGGATGGTGATGCAGACCGCATTGGGGCATTTGATGAGGATGGCAACTTTGTCGATTCACACCGGATCTTTGCAATCCTTCTGAAATATTTTATCGAAGAAAAGAAGATGACCGGCGAAGTGGCGAAATCGTTTTCTGTCAGTCAAATTATCGACAAGATGTGCAAGAAGTACGGCTTGGTATTGCACGAGACGCCGGTGGGATTTAAATATCTCTGCCGATTGATGGTCGAGCGCAACATTCTCATTGCGGCAGAAGAAAGCGGCGGTGTTGGTGTGAAAGGACATTTGCCTGAGCGCGATGGGACGTACATTGGATTGCTGCTAGCCGAAATCATGGCAACTCGAAAAAAGAAACTCAGCGAGCTTGTCAATGAACTTATGATTGAATTCGGATGGCATTATTTCAATCGATACGATGCGCATCTGACCGAAAAAGAGAAACAGCGTATTCTTGCTCTCTATAAGAAAGGACCGAAGCAGATTGCCGGATTTTCTGTTCAGCGTATTGAGACCAAAGACGGTTTCAAACTTTTTGTGGAGAATGGATGGGTGCTCGTCCGTGCGTCCGGCACTGAGCCGTTGATTCGATTCTATGCTGAAGCAGAGACACCGGAGAAAGTGGAAGCATTGCTGAAGGCCGCACGGGAAGTATGATAAAGTAATTGAGTTAGAAGTCTTTGAGTCGAAAGTATTTTAGTAGTTGAGAAAACCTCTGATAGTCGTATCAGAGGTTTTTTATTCTAAAAAGAAATGAGTGTTTCTGTGATTGATTTACATCGTGGAGATGAATTACAGCTTGAGATAACAGACGCAGTGTTTGAAGGAAAAGCCATTGCACGTCATGAGGGATTGGTCGTATTTGTTGAGAATGCTGTGCCCGGCGATCTCGTTGTTGCGAAACTATCCAAGATCAAAAAGAGTTTTGCTGAAGCAAAACTCATGCGCGTGGAACGCCCGTCGCCATTGCGTGTAGAACCGCGCTGCAAATATTTCGGTGTGTGCGGCGGATGCAAGTGGCAGCATGTTGATTATCAGGCACAGCTCCGTTTCAAACAGCAGCAAGTGGTAGATGCATTCGAACGAATCGGTGGTTTCTCGAATATTCAGGTCTCATCGATTATCGGCGCGGACGAGATTTATTTTTATCGCGGAAAGATGGAATATTCGTTTGCCGAAAAACAATGGCTGACATCGCCACCCGTAAGGTCGGAAGTTGAACTCCCTCCCAGCGATTATTTCAAGGACAATCCCCCAATCCCCAATCCCCAATCACCTGTTTTTCTTGGTTTACATGTTCCTCAGCGGTACGATAAGGTTTTAGATATCGATGAGTGCCATCTTCAATCCCATTTCTCAAATCAGATATTAAATTTCACGAGAGATTTTGCCCGTCGGAATCATTTGAACGTCTATGACTCTGACCGAAATACTGGTTATCTCCGTTTCCTCGTCATCCGCGAGAGTAAGAGAAAAAAAGAACTCATGGTGAATCTTGTGACGTTTGAAGACCGTCCTGATGTGATGAAGCAATATGCGGCAGAGTTGAAAGCGAATATAGGTGAAGTGACGACAGTGGTGAATACGATTAACGCCAAGAAAGCACAAATTGCATTCGGCGAAACAGAGATGGTTTATCTTGGCGACGGATGGATTCATGAAGAGCTGGGGAATCATCACTTTTCGATTTCTGCAAGTTCATTTTTCCAGACGAATGTGGCACAGGCGGAAAAGCTCTATGGAGTGGTGAAAGAATTTGGCGGGTTCAAATCCACCGATGTTGTGTTCGATCTTTATTCCGGGACCGGTTCTATCGCTATTTTTATTTCGGATGCAGTCAAGGAAGTAGTCGGGATTGAATCTGTGGAAAGTGCGATCCGTGATGCAGAAAAGAATGCTCGGGAGAATGGTATCATCAATTGCCGGTTTTTACTTGGTGATTTGAAAGAACGATTGACGAAAGATACAGAATGGATGTCATCTCATCCAAAACCTGATGTGCTTGTTATAGATCCGCCGCGTAACGGTATGCATCCGAAAGTTGTTGAAGAAATAGTAGCGATAGCACCGGAACGAATCGTCTATGTGAGCTGTAATCCGGCAACGCAGGCGCGCGATGTGAAATTACTCTGTGCCGAGAAATATCAGCTTATGAAGCTTCAACCGGTCGATATGTTTCCTCATACGTACCACATTGAAAATGTAGCACTGCTTCAAGCAAAAATAAGTGTGCCGGAATCAAAATAGCGGTACAATCTCTATTATTGTATTTCTCCGGCGTGAATTGTTTCTGTTCGCCGCAGAATGGTCTGCGAATCGATATTGGTATGGTTTTTCTCGATGTGAACAGGTTCTATCAATTCAACAAATTTTGCCTCAAGAGTCTCGGTCACGCTGTCTGCTTTCGTTACTTTGAAATGAATCGGTATCATCATTATTGTATCCGGGAAGGATTTCCATTGCAGGGAAACACTATGTGAGGTCGTATTTGTAATAAATTCTCCTGCAACATCCTCTATCTTGCCCTTTTTTGTAGAGTATGAAAGTATGAAGTTCTGAGGCCGGTACTTGAAATGAAGTGTTGTAAGAATGTCGTAGGTGACGCTCGAATCTACAGAAGACAGAACTGTTCTCTCGATTTGAATCCACGGAGCATTATGGTAAGTAAATTCCTTTACTGGCACATTCCGTTCCCAAGTTGAAATCATAGTGTCCTTTTCTGCGAGATGAATGGTGAGATGCCGAAGGTATTCGCTGCTTCTCAACTGTACTGTTCCTTTTCCCGTGTTCATATCCAATGATTGGTCAATAGTGATGATTGACCTCCATTCATCGGAATAGGAAGGGAAGGATGATAAGACAAGAACACAGAGAAGGAATAATGCTGAGCCCACGATTAATCCGGTTCGTGTTCTCCAGTACTTCAGCCACAAGAGATCGATACCACTATCGAAGTAGACGGCTGCGAAGCCAAGCAGGAACGGGAACGACCAAAGTGCAAAAAAGAGAATGTAGAAGAGATGTAAAACGAAATACATCCACATGGGCTGAGTGGATTGGAGTGCCATTGTTCTTCCTAAAAAAACAAATCCTTCTGAAAACATTAATCGAAACATGAAATGTGGTGAAAGAATCCAGAAGAATAATTTCAACAGGGGTTTATGCACGAGCATGGCAAGTGCGAGGAAGAACAGCGCAAGAGCCGGATACAATGTTACCTTGATATTGATAAGTGCGAGAAGCAAAGTGAATACGAGCAGAAAGACGAAGGTACGGAGGAACCATCGGTACGGATCTTTGCTCAAATTCATACGCGGACTGAATTTCAACGAGAAGATGATCCCAAGCAGCGCCGCAAGGAATCCGAGTACGAAATATCCATCGGGAGAGGCAATCCACGGAAAGCGCGTTCCTTTGATAAGTCCGACAAGATTTTCCGAAAGCCACACACACGTTTGGATAAGCAGAGCAAAAAGGAATAATTTCAGAGCAGGTACTTTGGGTCGTTGACTTCTCTCTGTTTCAATCCTTCGCTTCCGTACAACGATGAGAGCACCGATTGCAAGGACGACCGATACGATAATGAATGCGGATAATAACCACAATGGAAAAAATAGCGCGCGTTTGCCAATCTGCAGGAGGTAATAGTTGTTTGTTTTTACTTCCGGCACATTTTCGTCGAATCGATGGATGAGTGCATAGACAAGATCTCCGCTCCGCTTGAGGCCGCTTGGTTTAAAATGTTCAAAATCATCCTGCGGCGTGTGGATAGGATCATTCATATCAGAAGTGAAATCTATTGCAGGGATTCCTTTTGATAGAAACGGCTCATGGTCGGAGCCAACACCGCCGCCGGGTAACATACTCATCGCTGTGAAGAAATGTGTGGGATAGTCTAAACCTGAATATCCCAACTTCCCGAATTCTTCATAGGCCGCTTGCACAAGCCAGACCGGTGTGTTGCCGCCCTTGTAGTCGATAGTCGGGATGAGAGGATCGCGGCCGTTGGCCATGTCTAATTCCAGCATCAATATTACACTGTCAATCCGGGAAAAGTGATCGACAAAATATTTCGAGCCGATAAGTCCCTCTTCTTCTCCTCCAAAAAGGCAAAAGAGAATGGTTGAATGATGCCGCTCTTTTGAGAGAACACGCGCAAGCTCAATGACCGATGCTGATCCCGATCCGTCATCGTTTGCACCGGGGATATTTGGTCCCGCTGAATCGATATGTCCGCCAATGACGATGATGCGGTCAGTCTTCCCGCGTAACACTCCGACAGCAATACCGCTATTCGTGTTGACGAAAGAACCGGTCATATCGTTCTTCGCGGTTTTCATTTCCATGACATATGCTTCATCCATTCCAAACTCGCGAAACTTTGCAAGTGCAAATTCCATCGCACGCCGTTCATTGGGCGATCCCATCGGCCGCGCACCGATGGTAACAGATATAGTTTTAAGATATGAGAGAGCACTATCCGATGAAAATGGTATTTGTGCATAACTCAATGGAGGGAGAATAATGAAGAAGAGGAGGAAGCGCTTCATGGAAATATCTCTCTTAAGCTAAATGTTCTTTAAAAAATGAAGCCACAGAATCTTTATATGCCGCACCGCCAACTTCCCATACATCATTGTGGCCTGCATTGTCGATAAGGAGAAGTCGCTTAGGTTTATTGGCGGCATCATAAAGCAACTTAGAGTATTCAGATTTGATAAATGAGTCGTTCTTCCCATGAACAATGAGGATAGGTACATGTACGCGTTTGATGTCTTCTAATGGCGAGACAAGTCTCGCTTTGAAGTTTGCTATTTTCTGGGATTGGACGAGCGCGATATTCCTCAAAAAATGCCAGGGCAATTTGATGATACGTTTTTGGTAATCCACGAAGACAATACGCAATGAGGTATAGCTGCATTCGGAAACGACGGCGGATATACGAGAATCGATTGCAGCTGCTTGAATCGCAACAGCTCCGCCCATCGATGTGCCGAAGAGGCCGATCTTTCCGATTTTTCTCTCTTTTCTTGACCGGAGATATCTGGTCACTGCTGAAACATCATACTTCTCATAAAATCCGTAAGTGCAATAAGGACCTTCGCTTTCGCCATGCTGGCGTGAATCGTAGAGAAAAATATTAAATCCCTCGTCATAGAGAAATCGCGCGAATGCAATACCGGCAATTTTACAATCACCAACCCCGTGCAAATAAATTATTGTGCCGCGAGTTTTTTTCTTTTGCGGGATGAACCAGCAGCTCAGCTTCCATCCGTCAAACGTCTCAAGAGTTACATTCTCTTGCGGAAGTCCAGCATCCTTTGGCTCAAGAAAAGTGGTAAACTGAGCGTACCATTCCTTCTTCCGTCGGACCGGTTTGAGCAAAATCAGCGGACCTGCGACAAGCAGCACAAACGCTGCCTGAATGAGAAAAAGCACTGAGATAATAAGCAGGTTGAGAAAGATTTCCATGGAAAATCTATCGTGATACGTTCCTGAAATGATCAAAATTATTCAACTGTATCAATATATCAAGGCAGATTGATGGATGCAAGTTATGTGATGAAGCGGTGGGTCCTTGAATGAAGTCTGAGGAGTCATTATCTTTAAGCAAAGCCCCAACCTTTTCCACAGATCGAAGGTCTAATTTCATGTCTGACGAACAAAGGAATTCCGAAAGTATGACCGGCAATGAAACCGAGTTGATTATGCAAGCCCAGCGAGGGAATATGAACGCATTTGAACAGCTTGTTCAACTGCATGATAAACGAGTTCTCACAATCGCAGCGGGATATGTCCAAAGCGCCGATGATGCAAAAGATATCTATCAGGAAGTATTTCTCCGGGTGTACAAAGGCCTTCCAAAATTTCAATACAAGAGCGAATTTTCTACATGGATTTACCGGATAACGACAAATGTTTGTTTAAGTCATCGATCACGCAGGAACAGAAATTCGCATACATCGCTCGATCAGAGTATCAATGATGAAGACGGTCAACCGCATGCATTGAAAGATACACTCTCCGATACTGCGGCCGCTGATCAGCAGACATATGATGCGGAGATAGCTCTGCGCGTGGAACAAGCGTTGAAAACGCTCTCGCCGCGTCAGCGGATGGTGTTTACAATGAAGCATTATGAGGGCTATAAGTTAAAAGAGATTGCAGAAATGCTGACATGCAACGAAGGAACTGTGAAGAAGTATCTCTTTGAAGCAACGGCGCGTTTGCGAAAGCAGCTGAAAGTTTTTTCAAGTTGAAGAAAAAAGCGAGGAACGGTCTATGAAACACAAACAGTTTGAGGAATGGCTCCAGCTTTCCTTGTATCATGAATTAAGCGAACAGGAACGAGTTTTGCTGGATGACCATCTTGCAACATGTGAGCAATGTCGGAGGAATCTCAATGAATTGAAAAAACTCCATAGTACGTTAGCACATCGTCAATCGGTCGCAGCACAAGAGTCGTTGCTTCAGGACGCACGAAGAAATCTACGATCACGAATTCATGCTGGAGCAGCACAGAAATCACTATGGGGCAAAGTGAAAGATGTACTCGATGGAATTCTTGTTCCACCAGTTCAGGTGACACTGGGCGGAGTCGCGATGATCGCAATGGGAATTCTTGTTGGATATTTCGTCTTCAAAATGCCCTCAGAAAAATCCTCAGCATTAAAACAGACGGCGGCGATGGAAGCAGGAGAGTCTCAAATTACGAATATCCGTTTCCTTGATCGCGATGCACAAACAGGAGATGTGGAGTTTACATTTGAAACAATCACGCCGGTGCACATACGCGGCAATGTGAATGAGGAGCATGTGCAAAAAGTACTTGCACGAGCACTCGTGAGCGATCAAAATGCCGGCACGCGACTCCGTGCTGTGAATATGATCGGTGCACAAACAGGGCAAAGACAGAACCGTGTTCCTGAATTTGATGCAGAAGTAAAATCTGCTCTCGTTACGGCGCTTTTGCATGATCGAAATCTTGGTGTACGGAAAGAAGCACTCAGTGTGCTCAGAAATTATTTACCGGATCCGGTCATTGTCCGCGCATTTCTTCAAGTCTTAGCGAGCGAGAAGAATACAGGCTTGAAGATTGCAGCGATTAATTCATTGGATTTGTCTCAATATGAAAACCAACCGGTGAACCGGGAAATTCTTGAGATGTTCAAGAATAAGGCTCAATCGGACGATAATAACTATATCAGAATTAGAGCAAAAACAGCTTTGCAGGAGATACAACAATGAAAACGTATACGCGAATACTCATTGCTACACTCGCGGCATTACTTGCAACGACACTTGCATCGGCAAGAGAAGATGGAAGCAGGTCGAAATCGTTTAGCGTCAGCAAAGGAGGGACGATAGAAGTCTCCACAAGCAGGGGAGATATTAATATTTCTCCATGGGATAAAAATGAAGTCTCTGTCGTGATAGAGGGGTTAGACGATGAAGACTTTGACAAAGTGAAGATGACTCAAAACGGGAATATCGTGCGTGTATCATATCGATCACGGTGGGATGATGGTTCAGGACATGTTCGCTTTGCTATCTCTGTGCCGTTACAATTTAATCTGGACATGAACACTTCAGGGGGAGATTTAGTGGTCAAGGGAAGTATCACAGGCAAAATTGATGGCTTGACCTCAGGCGGCGATGTTAAATTAGGAGATATATTTGGCGGACCTGTTGAGGTATCAACGTCCGGCGGAGATATCACCGCAAACAAAATTGAAGGCGAAGGAGAACTGAAAACATCCGGTGGCGATATCCGTGTTGGTAAGGCTAACGGCTCGCTCGCTGTCCATACTTCAGGCGGAGATATACAGATTGAGTCCGTCACAAAATCTCTTGAAGCGAACACATCCGGCGGAAATATCAATATCGGTGATGTCGGCGGTGAAGCGCGCGTTTCGACTTCCGGCGGAGATGTTCGTGTCGGTAAAGTATCTGGTAAAGCTACTCTCAGCACATCCGGCGGTGATATCGAACTGAAAGGTGCAAGTGGAAAGGTCAGTGCGATGACCGCGGGAGGAGATGTGAAACTGCAAAACATCACCGGTTCGATTGATGCGAAGACGGCAGGCGGTGAGGTCGAAGCAGAGCTCATTCCCAGCGACAAAGGTGGAAGCAGACTTGCATCTGCAGGCGGAGAAGTGCGGCTTTATATCGATGAAAAATCGAAGGTGACAATTGAAGCAACCATTCGTCTCGATGGATGGGGTTCACGAAAAAGCCGATATATAGTAAAGTCGGAATTTCCAAAAGAATCGTATGATACCGACGAAGAAGCCGGTGAAATTCGTGCAGTCTACAAATTAAACGGCGGCGGTGAACTGGTTGAACTCAGCACGTCAAATTCGAATATCGAGATACATAAGCTGCGGAAATAAAAAAGTAATGTGTTATGTTGAAATGACACACATCAATTTATTGAGGCCGTAACAATTCTCGATTAAAATCCGTTTACTATTTATATGATTAATAAATGGAAGATATAGGATAAAGTGAAAAGCCGGGTTTTGTGGATTGATTATTTACGTTCGTTTATCATTCTTTTGGTTGTTGCGCATCATTCTGCACTGGCATATACCACATTCGCAAATTTTAATAAAGAAGCCTATATATTATCTACCCATCCTATTGTTGATATTCAAAGATGGATTGGGCTAGATATTTTTGTTTTTTTTAATGATATCTACTTTATGTCTTTAATGTTTCTAATCAGTGGTGTATTTGTATTAGCAAGCCTTCAAAAGAAAGGAAGCGTATCTTTTTTACGTGATAGGTTTACTCGTCTGTTTATTCCCTTTATGTTTGGAGTAACGGTATTGATGCTACTAGCTTATTATCCGTCCTATTATTTAGCGCATGGACAGAATAATATTAAAGATTATATTATTGATTTTTTTACTACAGAATCATGGCCTGTTGGTCCGTTATGGTTTATCTGGGTTCTATTTCTATTTAATCTGGTTCTTGTGTTAGTTCTCCCATTCATGAAAGGATTACTAAATAAATTAAGTGAATCGCTTCTAACTTTTAAAGATAAACCACTCAAATTATTCATTATTTGGTTTTTATTGACATGGATGCTTTATGTTCCTGCACGACTGTTATTTGGTCCTGACTCATGGACAGGTTTTGGTCCTTTTGATTTTCAGAAAAGTCGATTATTGCTCTATTTTGGATATTTCATATTAGGTGCAGTAATCGGAAATGCTGCTTACGAAAAGGGTTTGTTTTCGGATGACTCTCCTTTTATAAATAAATGGTCACTATGGATTGTCATGTGTTTATTGACGTTTATACTTTTAATATTTATAGATGGACCATTGAAGCGACTTGTTGAAAAAAACTATATAAATACTTTACAAGCACAATTGATATATAGTATTGTATATGTTTCATCTTGCACATTGAGTTGTATTGCATTTTTAACTGCATTTAAAGCATTGGTTAAATCTTCAAGAATATGGATGGACTCTCTTGTCGCCAATTCATTTAGTATCTATATAATACATTATATTTTTATTACATGGTGCCAATATGTTTTATTAAGCATCAATATTCCTGCATATATAAAATTTGGGATAACATTTTTATTTGTATTTTCAGTCAGTTGGCTCACAAGCTATTTAATACGAAAGAATTATGGAATGAAAAAGTATTTATAATTCAAAGAAATTATTATGTATTGATAAAATGTCCTGTTTATGAAAAAACACAGCACAAAATGTAGGTTTATTGTAACCGAAGCACTTCACATTACATACGCACCGATGACAGAGATGAATAAAAAACAAATCAACAACTTTTTACGGAGAATATGAATGAAAAAGGTACTGGTGTTCTTATCGATGAGTATAGTTATGCTGTCTCTCTCGATTGCTCAGAAGAAATCAGATGATGCATCCGATTATCAATCAAAATCCTTTACTGTCCAGAAAGGCGGATTGCTGAAGGTTGATGTTGAACCGGGAGCAGTGCGCATCGAGTCGTGGCTTAAAGACGAAGTCTTTGTTGAAGCGGAAGGAATAGATGAACGGCATCCTGATCGGCTTGAGATGAGTCAATCCGGAAATAATATTACGGTGAATTATAGAGACAAACGTTCTCATACCGACCATTTGAAATTTAGTATTAAAGTTCCGTCGGAATTCAATATTGATGTTCAGACTTCCGGCGGAAGTATAAAGCAAAAAGATGTGCTTACCGGCGATTTCAAGGCAGGAACGGGAGGAGGCAGTATCGAAATCGATCATATCATCGGCAAGGTCGAAGTTGAAACTGGCGGCGGCAGTATTAAAGTAGAAAAGGTTGAAGGGGACGCCATCATGCAAACCGGCGGAGGGAGCATTGAAACAGGACTTATCACCGGGATATTGAGTGCAAAAACCGGAGGTGGCAGTATTACATTTCGGGAGACAGGCGGGAAAGTGGAAGCATCAACGGGCGGCGGAAGAATCGATGCAGAAAATGCAAGCGCCTGGATTGATCTTTCAACCGGCGGCGGAAGTGTCTATGTCCGCGGGGCAAAATATGGAGCAAAAATAAAGACGGGCGGCGGCAGCATCGAAATGGAAGATATTATAGGACTTGTAGATGTATCGACAGGAGGAGGAAGTGTTAAATGTGAATTGACTCCGGGCAATGCTGGAAATAGTAAAATCAGAACCGGCGGAGGAGAAATTCAACTCGCCTTACCTGAGCACGCAAAAGCTATCGTCGAAGCCACGATCAACCTGAATCATGGATGGTGGCGGCATCACAAAAAATGTACGATCCATTCTGATTTCAAAGCAGATACATACGAAGGCGATGATGAAAGCGATGAGATTCACGGCGTCTATACTTTAAATGGCGGTGGCCCGACTATTACACTTGAGACTTCAAATAGCGATATTGAGATCCGTAAGATGCCTTCAAAATAATGAAGAGAATGCCTGCTAGGATTTAGCCATAGCCGTCATCTTTGATGGCGGCTATTTTTTTGCTATTTTCTTACACGATGAAATTGAAATGCTTCGCGGGGAAAATAGAATAATGAACGTCGCTCTTGTTCACGATTGGCTTACCGGAATGCGGGGCGGCGAGAAGATTCTTGAAGTCTTTTGCGAATTATTTCCTGACGCAACGATTTTTGCCACCATCCATAATGAAGGGACGATGTCGCCTGCTATTGAGCGAATGAAAATTAAAACTTCATTCATTCAGCATCTCCCTCTCAAAGCAACGAAGTACCGCCATTATTTACCGCTGATGCCCGCCGCCATAGATGCGCTCGATTTTTCAGAATATGATTTCATCCTTTCTACCAGTGTTGCTGTTGCCAAGGCGGCAAAGCCGCGCAGAGGTGCAGTTCACATCTGCTACTGTAATACGCCCATGCGGTACATTTGGGATCAGTACGAAGAATATTTTGGAAAGGATCGCGCAGGATTCGTCACGCGCACGGCCATGTCGTTGATTGCGCCGTATCTTCGGCGGTGGGATGTCCGCACGAGCGACCGTGTTCATCATTTTATTGCCAATTCTCACAATGTCGCTGAACGTATCTCGCGAATCTATCACCGTACATCGGATATCATTTATCCGCCGGTGAGTACGGACTTGTTTACCGTGTCGAACAAGGACGAGGGGTACTATCTCATTGTCAGTGCACTTGTTCCGTATAAAAGAGTGGATCTCGCTATTGAGACGTTCAATCGGTTTGGCGAGAAACTTCTTGTTGTCGGTTCCGGGCCTGAGATGGACAAGCTGAAGAAGACAGCGAAAAAGAATATAGAATTTCTTGGATGGCAGAACGATGAAAGTCTTGCGAAGCTGTATGCAAGATGCCGTGCATTGATTTTTCCTGGTGTCGAAGACTTCGGCATTGTGCCGCTCGAAGCGATGGCAAGCGGAAAGCCTGTGGTTGCGTTTGCAAAAGGGGGAGCGCTGGAAACTGTTGTCGGAGACGGCGACGTACCAACCGGTGTTTTCTTTCACCATCAGACTGTTGAAGCGCTTGTGGAAGCGATAAAGACTCTTTCAAAAACGAAGTTCGATCCGTATGCCATTCGCCGACACGCAGAGAAGTTTGATCGGAAAGAATTCAAACGGCAGATCGCGGAGTATGTAACGAAACAAGTACCTGTTTCAATTTGTACATAAATAACAGCAATGAAACTGGAAGTTAAAGATTTGTATCTTCTGTTCTCCCTCTGTACTACGCCAGCTTTATTTCCATCCCTTCAGCAGCGCCGAAACATTGGATGGTTGATTTCTGTACCTGGAGTAATTTCTGCGCATGCTTTACCATCGCGTCGATTGTGGCGTCGTCATGTGCAGGATCGTGATGGAACAGAGCAAGTTGTTTCACATTTGCCTTGATTGCGAATTCCACGACCGATTCGATCGGAGAATGTCCCCAGCCGATCTTTGATCGATATTCATCCAACGTGTATTGCGCCTCGCTGACAAGGAGGTCTGCTCCCGTGAGAAAGTCGATGAACTTCTGATCCAGTTCAGCCCCGTATTGAGATGCAAGCTGATCTTTTCGTGCGGCATGAAGTGTGTACCGGTATGGCTCATTATCCGAAGCATAAATAAATATTTTTCCACCTTCGGAGATTTTATAGGCGAGCGTCATTGCGGGATGATTGATATAGAAGGGTGTTACCTGGGCATCTCCGATCCAGAATGGCTCACGTACTTCCTGCATGACAATTTGCGCATTCAGGTCGCCTAAGGGTACAGGAAAATATTCCGAATCCATTTGAAACTTTAAAAGATCCTTCAAACTTTTATCGCGCGCAGGAGGTCCATAGACATTCACTTGGAAATTTTTTGCATAGGCGGGCATGAAGAATGGAAAGCCCTGAATATGATCCCAATGTGTATGGCTAATGAAGAGATGCACTGTCATCAAAGGCTGGGATGCAAATTCTTTCATCAGCTGATTGCCGAGATCCCGTATTCCCGTTCCCGCATCGAAGATCAGTATTTGTTTGTTGACACGCACTTCAACGCAAGATGTGTTGCCGCCGTACTTCACCGTCGATTTTCCCGGCGATGCAATGGATCC
Source organism: Bacteroidota bacterium (assembly GCA_050013655.1). Classification (GTDB taxonomy): domain Bacteria; phylum Bacteroidota; class Ignavibacteria; order UBA10030; family UBA10030; genus Fen-1298. The sequence continues at coordinate 219,568 of JBEKEV010000005.1, forward strand.
GCGTGTTCCCCAGAATCGAATGTTCATCATGGCTGACTCGCTCGTAAATTCATATAGAGGGTGGCAATTTCAAGAAGTTCCTTGGGTAAAAATGGTTTCACTACATAGGCATCCGCGCCCATCTGTATCGCCTTGTCCACATCGGCTTTATATGATTTTCCTGATGTGATAATAATTGCTGTGTGCCGCAAGTTTGGATTAGCCCGAAGCATTTTGCAGACCTCGAAACCGTGCAGTCCTTCCATCATGAGGTCAAGGATGACTACAGCAGGGGGATTGATGAGCGCCTGTCGAACTCCTTCACTGCCATCATGAGCAATCGATACATCAAACCCGTTCCGTTCGAATATGACTTGAGCAAGCCGGCGGTGCGAACCGTCATCGTCGATAATAAGTGCTTTGGGTTTTAATGCTGCTGTTGTATCCATCAAATCAAATTCTCTTTGAGTTCATACGGTAATCAACTTATAAGATAGTACGTTGATTTTATCAAAGATGGAACACAAAACTTGTGATTTGATGCTTTCTGTCGGAAGGATAGTGCCTTGTCAAATTTTGCCTCTCTCTGCAGGGATATCCGCTTGATGCCAAGGAATGTTTTAGCTACATTTGAATCGAAATTACCAACCTAATCCAAGGCATCATCGAAAAAAGGCGCGATGAAACTTACAATAATTCCACCTGCAAAATCCTTAAACAAAGCATTTCAGAAACAAAGGATCACACGCCAGCAGATCGATCATTTCAAGACTAATCTGATAAAGCTATTCGGTAGCATAAATGTAGAAGAAAGCGAAGAGCATCTCAAAAACATTGTTGCCGATTTTCTCAAGGATACCTACTACAAAGACCTTCACTACATCAATACTAAAGAGAGAACAGATCTTGTTATTCACAATGGCAAAACCCCTTCGGATTCTGTGGGAGTTATTATCGAAGCGAAGAGACCGGGAAATAAACTCGAAATGGTTTCAAAGAAAGAAGCCAATGTCAAAGCTCTCCACGAATTGATCCTCTATTACTTGCGAAACAGGGTTGACGAAGACAACCATGAAATAAAATACCTGATTGCTACAAATATTTATGAATGGTTTATTTTTGATGCTGTATGGTTTGAGAAAAATATCTACCGCAATGCAAAATTCATTAAAGACTATGAAGAGTGGAAGGTAAGCGGGCACGATACGAAATATTTCTATGAGAATATTGCCGCAAAATACCTTGAAGCTGCGGAACACGATCTCTCCTGCACATATTTCAATCTCAAGGAATACGAACAAGTCATTTCTGATACGCGGAAACAAGAGGATACGCAACTCGTTAACCTGTATAAAATTCTTTCCCCTGAGCAGTTATTGAAAAAACCGTTTGCCAACGATAGTAATTCGTTGAACAAGGAATTTTACAATGAATTGCTGCACATCGTCGGCTTATATGAAAATAAAGATGGCGGAAAATATATTATCGGTCGAAAGCCGGAAAAGGAGCGCAACGAAGGTTCGTTATTAGAAAGCACCATTCATAATCTCAGAGTACGAGACCGGCTTAAACAAGTTGACAATACAGCCCAATACGGCGAAACAGAAGAAGAACAACTATTCAGTATTGCACTTGAACTCTGCCTTACCTGGCTCAATAGAATTCTTTTCCTGAAATTGTTAGAAGGGCAATTGATCAGTTACCATAGAGGAGATATTCAATATTCTTTCTTAAATGTTAAGCGAACATCCAATTATGACGAATTAAACGAACTCTTTTTTGAAGTGTTGGCTCTTCCTGTGGAAAAACGAAGTCCATCTGTAAAAAAGAAATTTGGTGATTTGCCATACCTCAACAGCTCATTGTTCGAAGAAACCTTACTGGAAAACAGCACATTTGTTATTTCAGAATTAAAAGAACGCAACGAGATTCCCGTCTATTCCGGCACGATGCTCAAAGGAACAAACGGGAAGAGGATAACCGGAACAAAGAATACATTGCACTATCTCTTTGAGTTTCTCGATGCGTACGATTATTCCAGTGAAGGCAAAGAACTCATCCAGGAAGAGAACAAATCCATTATCAATGCTTCCGTTCTCGGTTTAATATTTGAAAAAATCAACGGCTACAAAGACGGTTCTTACTTTACACCAGGCTTCATTACGATGTATATGTGCCGCGAGACTCTCCGTAAAGCGGTGGTAAAGAAGTTTCAGGATTCGGGAATCAAAGCATATCAGAGCATACAAACATTTGACGATCTGAAAGATGCAATTGAGTATACCGATAAAGAGAAGCGTGCGAAGGCAAACGATATTATCAATTCTATGAAAGTGTGCGATCCGGCGGTAGGCTCTGGACATTTTCTTGTTTCTGCACTGAATGAATTGATAGCCATAAAAAGCGACCTGCGAATTCTTCATACGAGAGATGAATTGCGCTTTCAAGGATACAAGATTGTCGTTGAGAACGACGAGCTGATTATTGTTAATGAAGAAACTGATGAATTGTTTGAATACACACTGAATAAGAATAGCAAGCCAATTGAAGAATTGCAGACTTTACAGGAAGCGCTCTTCCATGAAAAACAGATGCTTATTGAAAATTGTTTGTTCGGTGTGGACATTAATCCGAAATCGGTAATGATTTGCCGGTTGAGATTATGGATTGAGCTGCTGAAAAATGCCTACTACACCAAAGAAAGCAAATATCAGTATCTCGAAACGCTTCCGAACATAGACATTAATATCAAATGCGGTAATTCGCTTATCAGCCGGTACGATGTGCAAGCCGATTTGAGCGATATTTTCCGCAACGATAAAAATCTTTTAAGCCAATACAGGATTGCCGTTGCTGCTTACAAAAACAGCACGTCCAAAGAAGCCAAGGGTGAATTGCAAAATTTTATTAACGGCTTCAAAGAGAATATCATCAACAAGTTCTACAATAATCATCCGCTGAACCATAAACTGAGCAAATACAAAGGACAACTTGCGCTTGTGGAGAACAAAGCAGCAGTTGGAAACCTTTTTGGAAAATTATTGGAGAAGGATATTGAGACCGACGTTAAAAAACTGAAAACACTTATCGAGAAAACAGAGCAGGAAATTGAAAATGTAAAAAGTAACAGACTGTATGAGCATGCATTTGAATGGCGGTTTGAGTTTCCTGAAGTATTAGACGACGATGGGAGATTTTTAGGATTTGATGTGGTGATCGGGAATCCGCCATATATAGATATAAAAGGATTAGAGTCTTATTATGTTGACGCACTTTTCGAAATTTATAAATCCACAGAAAACAGAATAAATCTATATTCGATTTTTATCGAATTGGGATATTATGTAATGAAAGAAGGAGGATTATTTTCATTCATAAATCCAAATTCAATGTTGATGAACTCTTCATATTCAAAAATCAGATCGCTCATATTCAATTCTTTGTATGAAGTCATAAAATTACCAGATAACGTTTTCTCTGATTCTGATGTAAAAGTCGAAACAATTATTATCTTTTTTCAAAAAGGTGTTGTAAACAAAAATGCAGACATTATTAGATACAAACATGACGACCAAATCAAATCAATAAATAGAGAATTGATTAAGAGACAATCTAAATCCATTTGGGCAAAGTTTGAAAATAAATTTAACCTTTACTTGACAAATGACATCCAGAAAATATTATTAAAGGTTGCTGAAAATTCCGTTTCTCTTGTTGATATTGCTGATTTTTCATTAGGCATAACGCCTTACGATAAATATAAGGGACATTCAGAAACACTAATAGAAGAGAGAGGCTTTCATTCAAATAAGAAACTTAGCAAGGAATATAAGCCGGTGATTTCAGGTGAAAACGTTCAACGGTATTATATAGATACAACCCCGCAGGAATATTTAAAATATGGCGATTGGCTCGGTGCACCAAGAGAAGAACGGTTCTTTACTAAACCTAGAATAATAGTTAGACAGATAATTTCAGGTGATCCATTAAGAATATATGCTGGATATACCGAAGCATCCTTATATTTTAGTCAAATCGGTTTTGGAATTATTACCAAAAAGAATATTGACCCTAAATATTTGACCGCATTGCTCAATTCAACGCTAGTCAATTTTATTCATAAGTATCTTTACCTTGATATTGAAAAAGAGTTGTTTCAGAAAATATTAATAGAAAACTGCAAAAAGTTTCCAATCAAGCTTGTTACACAAAAAGGACAACAACCTTTTTTAAAGCTTGTCGATAAGATTCTCGAAAAGAAGCAAAAGTCTCCAACCGCCGATACGACCGATTTGGAACATCAGATAGATGAACTGGTGTATAAGATTTATGGGTTGACGGAGGAAGAAATAAAGATTGTGGAGGGGAAAAACGATAAATCGGTTTAACAGGATTTGTGGAATATTGATAGCACCACGTTTAAACGTGGTGCTGCCTGGAGATAAAAATGAATAAAACCGTTTCCAACGGTTTGGAGGTGGAGGATATTGAAAGCATATAAAAAATTGGATTATTTGAAAACCAAGCGCGAACGTCCCCTCTCCTTGTGCCGAAGGCATCCCTTTGGGATAGGAGAGGGTTAGGCCTGCCCCGCAATGCTTCTGTGCGGGGGAGAGGTTCAAAATAATGGCAGAACCTTTGCGTTATCGACATGGCTCTGTTGGCAGAGCACAGGCATTTCGTAAATCCATGACCGATGGAGAACAAAAACTCTGGTCACGGCTTCGTGGAAAGCAATTAGAATATTATTTCAGACGTCAAACGCCCATAGGGAAATACATTGTTGATTTTGTTTGCTGGAAAGAAAAATTGGTTATTGAGATAGATGGTTCACAACATTTTACACATGCAGGAAAAGAGCATGACAAAATACGAGATCAATTTATTCAACAGCAGGGATTTCGAATATTGCGGTTTAATTCTGTAGAAGTATTAGATAATACGGACGGCATTATTGAGGTAATTTATGAAAATTTAAAGAACCCCCTATTGTCCCCCTATAAGGGGGACAGTTTTTAAAAAGTGCCCAATCGTTTCGCTGGATAAAAAGACAGATAAACTGGTGTATAAGCTTTGCGGTTGACGGAAGAAAGGATAAAAATTGTAGCCGTCCTGATAGATATCGAGATTGCATACGGTTTAGAGAGCCGAGGATATCTGCCCAGCAAGATAGCGGACAGGACGGCCTCGGCTGTAGGATCTATGCGGAAGATTGTACTTTCTCGAGCTGCTCCGATACTTTTCCCCAACGCCAGTAGGCGTCGTCTAATTCTTTCTGAACCGATTTGTATTCTGAGGAAATAGCTTTCGCTTCATCACCCCTTTTATACATTTCCGGATCGGCAAGAAGACTTTCGATCTCGCTTTTCCTCTGTTCGTGATGAGCGATCTCTGCCTCAACTGCTTCTAACTGCCGCTTGACAGAGCGCACTTCTTTCTCTTTTGCTTTTTTGCGGTCTTGCTCTTCCTGCCGTGCAGCGTGCGCTGTTGCTTTCGAATTATCCAGCGGGTTCATGTGAGTGTCGGTCTGCTGTGAAAGACTCTCCTGCTTTTTCTTTGCGAAATATTCCGACATGGAACCGAGATAGAGACGCATCGAGCCGGGATGTAATTCCAGTACCTTATTGATTATGGGATTGAGAAAGGCACGGTCGTGCGAAACGATGAGGAACGTTCCTTCATATTCGGCGAGTGCGGCTTGTAGTACTTTCTTCGAACGCATATCAAGGTGATTGGTCGGTTCGTCCATGATGAGAAAGTTGGCTGGACGCAGGAGCATGCGTGCGAGGGCTAATCTGCTTTTTTCGCCGCCGGAAAGTACTGACACTCGTTTAAATACATCGTCGCCGTGGAAGAGGAATGAACCGAGAAGAGTGCGCAGTTGTGTCTTTGTCTCGGATGAAGAAACCTCTTCTACCGTTTGAAGAACATCTTTGGAAAGATCAAGTTCATCTGCCTGATCCTGTCCGAAGTAAGAGAGCAGAACGTTATGTCCAACGATCCGTTCGCCTTTCTCAAATGATTCTTCTCCGGAAATAATCCGGACGAGCGTCGATTTTCCTGCACCGTTTACGCCCACGACTGCAATACGGTCGCCGCGTTCCACTTTGAAATCAAGATGACTGAAGACTTGCAGCAAATCGTAGCTCTTGTGTATTCCCTGTAAATCTAAAACCACACGCCCGCTCGAAACCGGCTGTGGGAACCTGAACCGAAGCGCTTCTTCTTCACGTTCTTCTTCGACTATTTCGATTTTCTCCAGCATCTTCACGCGGCTCTGTACTTGCCGGGCCTTGGTGGCTTTGTACCGAAAGCGGTCGATGAATTCTTGCGTCTGCTTGATCTGGTCTTGCTGATTCCGTTGTTGACTCAGAAGAAGCTCGCGCCGAACAAGGCGCTCTTTTTCATAGAAAGAATAATTGCCGGCATATTCCTCAAACCTCCCGGCAGAAAGAGAAAATGTACGTGAAGTGAGGTTATCGAGGAATGCACGGTCGTGCGAGACGAGGATAATAGCGCCGTTATATTGACGAAGATATTCTTCCAGCCATTGAAGCGATTCGAGATCGAGGTGATTCGTCGGTTCGTCAAGAAGTAAAAGACTCGGCTCCTGCAACAGCAATTTTGCCATCGCGATACGCATTTGCCAGCCGCCGCTGAATTCTTCTGTCAGGCGATTGAGGTCTGTTTGTGAAAAACCCAATCCATTCAAGACGCGCTCGATCTTCGAGCGCATCCGGTACGCGTCAAGCTCTTCGAGCTTATGCTGTAATTCCCCATAGACTTCAAGTGTGTCCGCGTACTCTTCACTTGTCGGATCGAGATCAGCCAGAGTATCCTGTGCTTCACTCAATTTTTGCTGTGTATCTAATATATCTTCAAACGCTGTCTCTGCTTCCTCGTAAAGCGTTTTGCCATGGAGAGCAATCGTTTCCTGCTGGAGATACCCGACCGTTACATAATGGGCTTTCTTGACGGTTCCTTCTTCGCCCTGCGGTGCACCGGAAATGATACGGAGCAGCGTTGTCTTTCCGCTGCCGTTGGAACCAACTAATCCGATGCGGTCGCGCGGGCCGACGGTTGTAGAGATGTCGTGGAAGAGTGTTCGTTCTCCAAACTCAAGAGTAATATGTTCGAGTGAAAGCATACTGATTACCGATAACTGTAAATGCAACGTAATATAGGGAAAAGTGTTCGAGCAGAAAACCTTTTCTCAGGTTGCTTCAAGAGTTCTTCTATGAAGTGTTTGTTTTTTTCAAGAAATGCAGTACCTTCTAATTGTGCGACGCCAAACTAATCAAAAATCGCATCGTTTCGTGTCCTTCGGTAACGCCAGTACACGAGAATGAGCACCAATCACTTCTTACTTTCATAGGAGGAATTTTATGAAAACCACACGAACACTTGTCCTTGGCATTCTTGTTGTATTATGCTTTGGATTGCTTTGGGCATTTCATGGCCTCGCGAAGAGCGCGCCGGCTTCTCAGGATCAACAAGTTTTGAGCAGTGCTCAGATCAACGCAGATCATCAAGTTGATTTGGTGACAGCCGTTAGATTTATTAATAATTACAAATCGAATATCAAAGCTCCTTCCATAAAGGGCGGCTTCTTTGCTCGAAGTGCATTTGATAAAATTCTTGCACAGACCGGTGTTGTAGGTATACGTTATTATTATGCTCAGATGGATGATGGCTCACCGACTTTGGTACTTGTCGGCGTTGACGCAAAAGGTCAGGATATACAAACTGGATCGATTATGGAGAAGATAACTCCTTGTCCTCCATTCTGTGATGTAGCAAGTGAGTTTGCAAAGTAGGTGCATCTGTGCAATTGCCGCTTATTGTCTATGTTGTTATTCTAGTGCAAAGTAGTGTCGTGCTTCTGGGAGGCTTTCGATATAGAAGCCTCCCACATTCTTTACGAATTCTCGAATGGTTTCTCGTTGTCACTCTTGGCGTAGTAGTGATGGGGGTTGTGCTTTCCTTGTTTCATGTCCATAATCTTTGGCTGTCGCACCTTTATACTTTGATTGAACTTATGTTCATCGTGCTATTGTATTCATCGTGGATTAAGCAGAAACAGACTCGATCGGTTTTGTTGGTATCCCTCCTTGTGTTTTTTGTTTTTTGGATTGTGAGCAAGTTTACATTTGAACCTTTCTCTATTGATGATGGATGGACGGCAACGTTTTCTAAGGTCCTTCAAATAATATTTTCAGCTTTGTTGCTGGTTGAAGTCGTGAGAGAAAATGAGATTGTCTGGATGAACGACATGCGCCTTTGGGTTGTAACAGGAATAGTTGTCTACGCGTCGGGAACGCTCTTTCTCTTTGCGTTCTTCAATAGGATGCTCCAGATATCTCCCGACCGTTTGAAAATAATATGGTCGTTGAATTGGATTCTTACGATCATTACGAATTTACTTTTTGCTCGAGCTTTTCTATGCAAAACGTAACGTTTGATATTTGGTGGACGGTTGCACTTGGAACAATTGCACTGTTGGTCATGACCGTTGGATTGGTTGCCGCAGTCATGACAGGTAAACAAAAGGAACTTGTTACCAAGAAGCGTCAATTAGAAGAACTGACAATCAGCGAACGCAAGTACCGTAATCTTTTTGAGCAGTCACCTGCCGGTATGCTTCGCATAACAACCGATCAATGGAATGTTGTCGATGCCAATCACGCGCTCCTTCGTATGTTTGCAGTCGAGACATTGGATGAAGTAAAAGAAGTGCTCTATACGATGTCTCCTCAAGACCGGGAATATCTTGTTGAACGTTTTTCAGCAGGTCAGTCTGTAGGGGATTATAAAACACTTCTGCATCGTAAGGATGGATCGGAATTCTGGATTTCTTTCTCTGCGTCTATCCATTCACTTGATAGTTTTATCGAAGGAGTCATTATCGACATTACCACACGCCGGCTCGCGGAAGAGAAAATTCGTGAACAAGCGTTGCTGCTGGATCAGGCGCAGGATGCCATCCTCGTTCTTGACCTCAACAAAACGGTACGATACTGGAACAAAGGAGCTGAGCGATTGTATGGATACGAATCGATAGAAGTGATAGGAAGAAATGTAGTGGAGTACCTCTCTGGGGTGGATGGAGCAGAAGGATTTGATCGCGCATATGAGTTGACAGTTCAGTATTCGACATGGGCGGGTGAGCTTCATCAAAAAAAAAGAGATGGAACGGCCATCATCACAGATTGTCGATGGACTCTCGTTCGCAATCCAGCCAGTGAACCTGCCGGCATTCTTCAGGTTTGCACGGATGTGACAGACCGGAAACGGCTAGAAACACGCTTTCTCCGAGCACAGCGAGTGGAAAGTATCGGCATTTTCGCAACCGGTATCGCGCACGACTTGAGCAATACGCTGGCGCCGGTCCTGGTTGGTGTGGAAGTACTCAAACGGAAGTTGTTAGATACCCAAAGTCAGCGACTTTTAAAAGCCATCGAGTCAAGTGCGAAACATGGATCTGAAATGGTCTATCAAGTTCTTTCCTTTGTGAAGGGAGTGGAAGGCAAGCATGCGAAACTCAATCCTTTGAAGATCGTGAAGGACATTACTGGTTTATTAGGTCAAATCATTCCCAACAGCGTTACAGTCCGTACTCGTATATCCGATACTGTTTCTCCGGTGATCGGTGATAGTACTCAGCTCCACCAAGTGTTGATCAACCTTTGCACCAACGCGCGAGATGCTATGCCGCAAGGCGGTGAATTGACATTTTCTGTAGAGAATGTTTCAGTATCGAAGGAGATGGCTGCAGAAAATACTGATGCGGCCGAAGGAGCGTACGTGGTGTTTAGTATTAGCGATACAGGCATTGGAATACCGGCTGTCGAAATCCATAAGATCTTTGAACCGTTCTATACAACGAAGGAAATAGGAAAAGGCACAGGGCTTGGTCTTTCGATTTGCCTTGGGATCGTCAAGGGACATAAAGGATTTATGACGGTGAAGAGCGTGGAAGGAAAAGGCTCGTCGTTTAAAATGTTTTTGCCGGCGGCTTCCGAAATGAAAGATGGTGTACAGGGATCAGATTTTCAATAAGAATGTCATCGCCGTTTTTTTTATGTTGCAACCTCCCAAGAAAAGTACATGCAAGCTCTTCTTGATGGTTTAGAATATCACGGGAATGAACCAGTACTGGTGGTAGGAAAATCACAGCTCAGAGAGGTGCTTCTTCAAACAATCGAACAGGCTGCGATGCGCAGGAACAAATCAGCATACGAGACACAGCACCGTATCTAACGCACACGACACCGGAAATCTTTGTTCTCTAGAAAGTACAATACTTCATCCGCACTGAATCGAGATTTTCGTTGGACGGCTTCCATAGTGTTGAATGCGTTGTGCGGAGTGAAGAGAACATTCGGATGCTGAAGCAATTCTTTTATTACTTTCGCCGCTGGGAATGTATTCGTGTGTTTGCTTCGAAGAGCGACAGCGACGTTCGGCTCGTCTTCAAACACATCAAGCCCGAGTCCGCCCAGATGTCGTTCCTGCACTAATCGTAGCATATCGGCAAGAGGAGCATGTTCCCCGCGTGCGATATTGAGAAAGAGAACACCGGGCTTGGCATGTTTTAAGAGATTGTAAGAAAAATAACCACGGTTTTCGTTTGTTAAATTCATAGAGCAGATGATGACATCAGCCCAGGCGATTCCTTCTTCTTTCCCGATGTACTGCACATCCTCGTGACACTGGACGATGTCTACGCCGCGGACATTCATACCAAGTGCTGAACCGATCTTTACAATCTCATTGCCGATCCGGCCCACGCCTACAACGAGCAGATTCCTGCCGGCGCATTCACCGCCTGTTAGGCCATCCCGATTGAAATGTTTGAATTGTATCATCTGCTGCGGCAGCCTGCGCATGAGCGCCATTATGAGTAAGATTGCATGCTCCGCGACAGCTCGTGTTGCGTATTCCTCCAGATAACCGCATGGAAGAGGTTGGCGGATTGTCCCCAGATATTTCTTCAGATGATCGTATCCTGTGCTTCGGCTCAGTACACCATCGAGCTTGTCCGCCCATTCCACCGGAATAATCGATTGTGTGCGGATACTGATCAGCCGAGCCGGTGGATTGAGATGATCTGTTTCTTGAATCGTCTTATCCGTCATCTCATATGAGAGTCGATTACCAAGAAGAGATTTAAAGGCCCATGCCTCTTCTTCAAACGCTTCGTAGAAATAGACGTCCATATGCTGTGCAATGAGTTGTGATGGTTAGAATCTTCAATTGGATTTAAGGTAAAAAAAAAGACCTCGGCATGCGAGGTCTTTCTGTGCCCGAAGGGGGACTTGAACCCCCAAGACCTTGCGGTCACTAGCTCCTGAAGCTAGCGCGTCTGCCAATTTCGCCATCCGGGCTTGTACGACTGTCCCTAATATACGAACATCCTCTTGGAGTTTCAACCATTTTTCATTGTTCCAAGGAGCATTGGAGTGTAAACATAAAAAATATTATTTTAGCCGCTCAATACTGCAACATCGAAGACAAACCTTCCGTATTCATTGAAAAAAGCATCAGAAGATCGAAATTATTTTTGTTTCCCCAACCTTTTAGTATTATGAAAAGTCTAATTCTGGTTATGTATAAAGATGATGTCTAATAACGGATTTCCTATGCGCCCTGTCGGTTGCTTTCTATTCATCGTCTTCGTAGGTTTCTTATCGCTCAATGCACAAACTCCTGAATTTGTAAAACAAATTTCTGCTGTTCGTACAAAGGAACCTATTAAGATTGATGGCGTACTCTCCGAATCAGTCTGGCAGCGTCCAGGCACGACAGCTTTTTTTCAGCAAGAACCAAACCAGGGAGAACCTGTAACTGAATTGACGGAAGTATGGGTTGCGTATGACGATGAGGCATTGTACATCGCTGCACGCATGCATGATACACACCCTGATTCCATTATTGCCCGACTTGCACGGCGCGATAACGAAGTTGGTTCTGATGAATTCGCCGTGGGTATTGATTCATATCACGACAAGCGGAATGGTTGTTACTTCATCGTATCAGCAGCTGGCACGTTGCAGGATGGCATTCTCTATAATGATGATTGGAGCGATGGAAGTTGGGATGGAGTATGGGAAGCAAAACCACTTATCACTTCTGATGGATGGTGCGTTGAGATGAAGATTCCGTTTTCCCAATTGCGGTTTGAACAACATGACCAATATGTTTGGGGAATCAATTTTGAGCGCATTATAGGGAGGAAAAAAGAACAAGCCTACCTTGTGTATACTCCGCGCAACGAAAGCGGATCGGTCTCCCGTTATCCCGATCTTATTGGCATCGAACATATTACACCTCCAACGCGGTTGGAAGTTACTCCATATATAACCGGACGAGCTGAGTACGCGCCACACGATGCCGGCGATCCGTTTAATACAGGATCAAAATATACTCCGGCTATCGGAGCGGATTTAAAATGGGGTTTAGGCACCAACGTAGTACTCGAAGGAACGATCAATCCGGATTTCGGGCAAGTGGAAGTTGATCCCGCGGTTGTAAATTTAAGCGACGTGGAAACATACTTCACTGAGAAACGCCCTTTCTTTCTTGAAGGAATGAATATCTTTTCATTTGGGCAGGGAGGTGTGAACAACTATTGGAATTTTAATTGGTCGTCGCCAAGTTTGTTTTACAGCCGCCGCATCGGTCGCACGCCACAGCGTGGACTGCCGACTTATGATTATGCCGATGTTCCGCTTGGCACGCATATCCTTGGTGCGGCAAAAATCACTGGTAAAGTTATTGATGGATGGAATGTCGGAGTGATTGAAGCTCTTACGAAACGTGAGTATGCACAATTGGATACCGCTGGATCACATTGGTCGTTAGAAGTCGAACCGATGACATTATACACGGTTGCACGCGTTCAACGGGATTTTAACGAGGGCCGTCAGGGTGTGGGAATTCTTCTTACGTCTGTGAATAGATTTTTCGATGACGTTGGTATTAAAACAGATGTCAATGAAAATGCCTATGTCGCTGCTCTTGATGGCTGGACTGCATTTGATGCGGAAAAAATATATATGATTTCCGGCTGGACCGCAGTCTCGAACGTTCAAGGCACTCGAGAACGGATGTTAAATTTACAACAAAGTTCTTCCCATTATTTTCAGCGGCCTGATGCGCACTATATTTCTTTAGATAGTTCTGCAACATCGGTGAGCGGTTATGCAGGTCGGTTTGCCTTTAACAAACAAAAAGGCAATATGATACTCAATGCTGCACTCGGATTCATCAGCCCGGGTTTTGAATCTGGAGATCTCGGATATTTGTCGCGAACTGATATAATCAATTGTCATGTGGGTACCGGATATAAGTGGAGTGATCCGACGCAGTATTATCGTTATGTGAACATCTATGGTGCAGTTTTCGGCACTTATGACTTTGGCGGGGATGCGACTTGGCGAGGTGTGTGGGGGGGCATTGATTACCAATTACCGAGTTATGATTACTTCGGTCTGTATTACGATTATGGATTTGAATCCTTCGACGATTACCGCACGCGAGGCGGTCCGAAAATGCTCAATCCGGTATGCTACGAGTGGAATTTTAATTATTCTTCCGATAGCCGCAACAAATATGTTTTCGGAGCTTACTGGTATGCATATGAAGGACGCAATGGATTTTATCATACTATCAACTTGTCCGTTACTATGCGTCCTGTCTCGAGTGTTTCAGTATCATTCAGTCCGGCATATGTATTCAACTCAGATCGTGCACATTGGATTGACAATTTTAATGACCCACTTGCTACGACAACGTATGGTAATCGATATATCTTTGCAGATTTGGTCTATAAGGAACTCTCCGCTCAAGTACGTGTTGATTGGACGCTCACACCGACGCTGAGCTTCCAACTCTTTGTTCAGCCATTACTCTCTTCGGGGAATTTTACTAATTTCAAAGAATTTGCGCGTCCACGATCGTTTGATTTCCTGGTGTTCGGGAAGGACGGTTCTACAATAACGAGAAATGTCAATTCTGACGGTTCAATCAGCAGCTATGATCTTGATCCCGATGGCAGCAGGCCTGCTCCGGCAATGAATATTTCAAACCCGAATTTCAATTTTGTATCTCTTCGCGGCAACGCAGTGTTACGTTGGGAATATATGCCCGGTTCAACGCTCTTTTTAGTGTGGACACAAAGCCGATCCGATAATGTAGTAGATGGGACATTTACATTAAACGGCTCCTTCGACCGTCTCGTCAGTTCAAAGCCTGATAATATTTTCATGTTAAAGCTGACCTACTGGATCGGTGGATAGGAAATACCTTCCGAAGGTTTTGGGCAACCTTGTCAAAGTTTTCTTGGTTGGACTCAGGTAACTTTGACAAGGTTCTCAAACATTTTATTTTTTGTATTCTTTCAACGCCTGTTCTGTTGCATTCAGCAATGCTTCGCTTCCAACAGGTGAACCGGTCGCGTTCTTCATCCATAGATCCGGAGCGATACTGCCGGCTTTGACCATACGTTCCACTTCGGTACCCACACTGCCACTCTTCTTCACCTGCTCTTCAATCTGATGGGAGATAAGATAACCAATCGCATAATCCGGGATGTAGAGAAATGAGTGGATGATGTGTGAATAAACTGCAAGGAGTACGACGTCTTTTTTCTTGAAGACATGCGCATAATATGTATTCCAGATATCCTTCGCAATCTGAAGCATAGCAGCTTTCAGTTCTGCAGGTGTTGCGTCGGGATGATCATACATCCAATGCCAGATTCCCATGTCCACAAGCGAAACACCTGCGATTTCGTAGGTCATCCAAAAATCATTCAATGTCTTGAGTGCGTCGCTTTGAGGATCGGGAGTGGACAGACCAAGCAAGTCGAGGTCGTGCGCCTGAAAAACAAACGCGATGGCTTCGGTAAATGCGACATTGGGGACACCATTGAGAAAGTAATGATCCATATCATTCAATGACAGTGTCTGTTCTACATTATGTCCCATTTCGTGGACAGCAATGTTGAATCCTTTGTAATCCATGCCATCTTTTCCGACACGAGTACGTAAGTGCGCTTTCGCCGAACGCATTCCTGCGCCCGCAGCATGTCCCGAGCCGCGAGCCGGATCGACCAAAATATTGTCGGCAAGATATTCCGCACGCTCCTTGCTGAAACCGAGCTTCATAAGCATATTCGGCATGTCTGCTTTATACGCATCGGGTGTCGGATATCGCTTCTTTACTATTTCATCAAGCTGTGCTTCGGTATATCTTCCCTTTGCACGGAAACCATTGTACCAAATGTCGTACGGTTCAAGGGGTCTGCTTATTCTTTCCTCAACCATCTTCGCTACTTTCGGCACGAGCGGTGAACTCAACACCGATTCGAGCATTGCCTTTACACTCGCTTCCGGAATTTCACGCTCCTCGTCGAATTTGCGCGCGATCAATGTTGGTGCAGTGGGAGAATATGGATCGACTTTCTTTGAAGCGAGGAAGGCTTTTAATAAAGTTGCATACCGTGTATCAGGTTCTGGGGCATTGGTTACCCTGATCTCTGCCTTAAGCGGTGAGTCTAAATCTTGAGCCGTCGTGAGCTTCACATCGTTCGTCACAGGATTCCAATCCACACTCGGATTATTTATAACAATTTCCGGAATTGTCTGAGTGACTATCCGCTCCATCACCTGCTGGATCATTTTCTGTTTGGCAATTCCATGTTCTTTGTCATTGTAATCAGCTTTCAATTCATCGCGCAGATTCCAATGGGAGAGCAGCCGCATCTTTGGAGGGAAGAGACGGTTGCCTTTTACATCGATGAGATGATGCATATAAATGTTGTACTCAGATATATATTGATCGGTGATCGAAACGGCTTCCGCAACAGCCTGATTGACTTCTGCCGGAATACGTTTAGAAAAACGCTGTGCCAGCCGTGCTTCTGCCCATTGGCGGCGCGACCATTGTTCACCGTTCGTCAACCGTTCGTTGAGAGTCGTGAGCGGAAAATTCAGCAGTACTATGAAAGCGAGTTTGTTCTTGAAAAAATCATCTGTGATGTGCGCGTCCGGAGAATATGCGGCGAAGATTTCATCGAATGGGTAGATTGGTCCTAGCTCAAGCTCTGATTGCTGACGGAATGCAAGCCCGATCTCGTTCATATGGCCGCTGAGTTGTTCGAGCAGATTTTCAAAGCGATTGAACATTACATCAAGTGTTGTTTGATCACCAGCGAAGTTTGTGCGAACGAAATCCTCAAATGCAGCCGCATCACCATCTTCCGCGCGCCAGAAGTCGGCGACTTGCTTTAATCCTTTTTGCACACGTGCACTCTGCGATTCGCCAAATTTTGCGATAAGTTCTTTTTCAAGATTTGTTTGAGAGTCTTTCATCCATATAAGATGTGCCACCTGTGCTTTCAAGTGTGTTTCCAGAGAGAGAGTCAAGAATAATATGCAGATAAGAAGGAATGAAAAACGAGATAGGTATGGCATACATTACTCCGCGGAATATTTTCATTATATGAAAAAGGCTTCACTGATTCGGCTCAGACTTCCAAAGGTTTCCGTTCGGCACGAAGTGTGTCGATTGTTTCCACGGCGTGGCGCAGGTGCGGAATAAAAATGCTTCCACCGACAATGAGCGCCACGTTCAATGCGTCATATAATTCCTCGTCCTTCCATCCTGCATCGATACATTGTATGAGATGATAGTCTATGCAATCGTTGCACCGGAGAACGGCCGATGCTACCAAGCCCAGCAATTCTTTTGTCTTGGAATCGAGCGTTCCTTCTTTGTAGGCAGCACCATCCAAATTAAGAAAACGTTTGATACCAAGATGATCGATTTGACCAATGCGGCCGTTCATTTTTGCGCGGTACTTGCGGAACTCGTCAAGTTTTGTCGACATAGTTTATCCCTGGAAATCTTCCTGTTTATTGATAATGAAATCCCGTATACCATGATTATATATTCTTTTTCGTTGCAAGGAATGGAATGTAATGTCTGTCGGTTCCAAGCACATGGGAGGAATACCACTCTTTCAGATATCGGAGAAGTTCTATTCGCAATTCATCCCCGCTGCTTTCTATTCTCAAAGCAAAACCAACCGTTTTCATAATAAAGTCAATGTGCTCCAATACATGCTGCTTCAGATCGGGAAAATGTACTTGTAAGAGATACCGTTCTTCTGTCGCAAAATGTGTATAGGCATAATGAATGAGCGAGGAAAGCGCCGGCGAAAATTTTGCTGCTTCGTATTTGTCTCTCTGCTCTTCAAGCAACGTGTTGATCATGTTGAGCAGACTTTGGTGCTGGTCATCAAGCTCCTTCACGCCAACGGTATATTCGTCTTGCCATTCTATGGTTTTCATTGACTGCGGCTCCTTGCTTTTATGTAAATCCTTTATCCTTCAGCGTTTTTTGATAATCGCGATCTGAACCCAAAATATGAGACATGTACCAGTCTTTAAGAAAATCGAGAATCTTTTGTTGAATGTTCGGTTGTTTGTTTTCAAGGTCTTTCATAAGCTTCTCCACTTCCGGAAAGAATAACCTATGTTCCTGCTGATGTTCAGCTAATTTTGGATATTGGGCTTCCCGCATATAGCGTTCTTCGGTAGCAAAGTGAATCTTCGCATACTCGACAAGTTTGTCCAATGTAGCGAGGAAATATAATCCTTCGGTCTCGAATCGCCGTGTTGCGGAGAGTTTGCTGATGATGTCGAACAATCCACGATGTTGAATGTCGATCTCTTTTACACCGATATTATATGAATCTTCCCATTCGAGGAATTGCATACGTTTCTGTCTCTTTCTCTTACGCCCGAATAAAATGTGGCATTTCGGATGGAATGGGAAGGCTGAGTTCAACAAAACCGGCGTATGTTCCATCCCGATACCACGGTACTTGATAAATCAACTTTTTTACGCCTCGCTTTTCGATGGTATAATAATTCGGTTTCCCGGTTTTTAACATTTCCGCAAGCTGTGAGCGCGCCGGTTCAGGATGGCATTCAAGGATGTCCTTGCCGAGAAGCTTTTCCCCGCCATCTTCTTTGAAGACATCGATTGCCTTATCATTCATTTCAAGAATGATCCCATGGACATCGCATACAATAATAGCGGCAGGGAATGATTGAATCCATTTATGATTCATTGTGGATTCTGTCTACCATTTCATTTTTTCACGGAATGTGACGATCTGCTGCATGTGAGTTTCACCGTGTCTCGAATATAATTTTAGTACATCAAAAAGTGCCACTTTGCCGTTTTCCAGATGAATTCCTTCTCTCGTCCAACTTGTTTCCGGGAGTGATCGCAAGAATAGAACCCATCGTTCGTGCAATCCTTTGATAAGCGTCAGGCTTGATTCAATCGGACCGCTCTTGCAATCTGCAAGAATTGCCCATTGATCTTGGTTATATGGTTTCAGGATGGGCTTTTCTTCAGTGACGATAAGCTTCATCCGAGTGCACGCGTTCATATTGGCATCGGCAATATGATGCGTAATTTGCCGGATGGTCCATTTGCCCTCGCCGACAGGTGTATCGAGCTGCTTCTCAGACAACCCATGTACAGCGGCGCGAAGAGCATTGGGAAGTCGCTCTATCGCATCTATATACTTTGTACTTTCTACCATAACGATCTTCCTTTCCTTAGAAATAATACTAGGGCTACATTCTCCGAAATGCAATCACAAAGCTATCCTTGAATGCGGGCTTCAAACGTTTCAAAAACCCATAGATAAAATTGGCAGAAGCATAAAAATTAATATATTCAGCATAGACGGGATCAAGTCGACACAGTGTACCAATATCTAACAATTCTTTCATCGTATATTCCCTGTAATGCCCGGGGTTCTCTCCTATTAATCGAATTTTCTCGTAAGGATTTTTTCCCTTGAGCAATAAAATGAGACGCTTCATGATCATTGCAGCATTGGGTGTTGTGACGAGAAGAATTCCCTTCTCGGTCAGAAGACTGCCGAGAAACGCCAATGAATATTCCGGAGCAGTGTACAAATGTTCAAGCGTCTCCGCAAATACGATCAAATCAAATGGTCGTGCAACCTTTGGCCAGCGCCTGATGTCCCTGGAATTGTTTAATTCAAACATCACATGGGGAAGTGCCAGGGCAATGGCAGAAGCATTACGCTGACCTCCATGATCTGTCATTATATCGAGCCCGAGTGTAGAGACATCTTTGTATTCTTGTGCTAAGAGTGTTGTGAAGTATGACGGACCCACATCGAGCACACGTGCGCGAGGATCGGGGACTATTTTTTTACAGATTTCGAGAGTCTTGAAAAAGCGATCATGGTGATTTATTTGATAGCGCCGAGCTGCTTCTTCACCGCAGGTTCGAAGCCGCTCTCTTTCTCTCAGTTCTTCTAAAAATATTTTTGACTGTTGCAGCTTTTCGTTCTTCATCTGGATATCGTTGATGAAAATAAATGTCGATGCCGTTATGGTTTGAAAAGGCCGGATTGTTTTGATCCAAGAAGGCCTGCCTTATAGGAACGTTTATCGACACATGTAAGTTTCCGTATCATTGTCATTGTCATAATACGATATTTCCGAATACCATTCAATGCGTCGCCAATAACATCCATAGCGCTGTCATGAATGAGCCAGTCGAGTTTGCTAAAGCGGTTGAGATTCAAGGGAGCCGTGTAACCGAGGAGTGTCCTTTCTCCAGCAATGTTATAATATGATTCGAAGTATGACATAATCAGTTCGCGCAGACTTCGGTACACCGGTTCACGATATCGAAGTCCTACAAAATTTGATTTTGCTACAGCACCCCAGTATTTTCCTTGTCGAAAGACAGCAAGAATGTGGTCGTCATCGCGGTCATTCGGCAGCATCTCTACAAGAAGCGGCGGAAAGCCGATCATCTGCAAAGCGGCAGCGGCAAAGACGGCGCCATCGTAACAATGGGCTTTGTTATCCAGCAAAACACTTCGTGGGCACCGATACCGTTTCTCATCACTGTAGGGAAGGGAATCAAGAAAATTCTGTATCTTGACCGGCGAAGTGAGTCGTGAAAAAACTTTCAATTCTTTTTTATGAAGAAGAGGTTGTAAGCGAGTTATCATATGCCCTTCGGTCGTTCGATCTATTTTATCTGAGAGTAAAGTAATTCAGACTTGAATGAAAGGCAAGCAGGAAAATCAAAACAACCGGTTTGCCAGAATTGGGATAATAAAATATGCCCAACTCATTCCTGCAAAGGTAAGACCGGCAAGCGCGATAAATGCCCAAAATGCCATCATAAGTTCACCATCTTTTTTCTTGGCGCTCTGCATTGCAAGATAGATAGCAATCCCGCCAACGAGTAATCCGATGGTGGAGAGAATCCCGAAGACTATAAGCAATAAATTATCAGGCACAATGAAGCTAATATACAGAAAGGAGCCGGCGGAAGCAAAAAATGGAAAACGAATGAAGTGAACGGTATAAAAAAGCCGTCACCGATTGGCGATGACGGCTTCTGAAAAGTTATTGTAAGATGTTATTTCTTTTTTGGGTGTTTCATAGGAACAAGTTCGAAGTCTTTGATCGATTCTACGACTAATTGCTCATCATTCATGGTTCCAGTAACTTCGACCTTGATATTGTCTTCCTTTTTTGTGGCTTTTAGGTACTGTTTTGCTTTTATATCTCCCGCCGCATCAAACTTATAGAATTTACCTTCTGTAACAAGACCGTAACCTTCTGCACTGCAAGCTTCTTCGAGCGCACAGCCCTTTGTATGTCTCGCGGCTTTATCGTTCGATTTCTTGATATCAGCCATAATCATATGTATCCCGCATGTTTTATCAACTAAATAGCCGGTCATCGAGTGGGATTTGGTTCGTTTCTCGTCCGTCTTCATCTTTTCCTGTGCGACAACAAGGGCAATAGAAAATATCGAGACAAGAATAACTGCTAATAATTTCTTCATACCAATCTCCTGTATTGTGAAAGACTAATAATCTGTGGGCATTGCCTGTTTTAGTTTAGCCAAAAATTCCTTCGGGGGCATAAAACCGATGATCCGCGATTCTGTCGCTTCTGTACCATCCGTTCGGATGAATACCACTGTTGGAACACCGGAGATATTGAACTTTCTTCTTAATGTTTCCGATTCCGGTGAATCAAAATATGTCAGGTCCACTTTCAATCGGCTGATGTCTTTTGTTGCTTCGATCACTTTCGGATCCGTCCAGGTGTTGCGGTCAAGCTCCAAACATGGGATACACCAGTCGGCATAGAAATCGAGGAGCACAGGCATCCCGTTTTCCTTTGCCTCCGATAAATCTAAGTCGGAATATTCTTCCCAAGTTATTCCTACGTCTCTTATACTGTTGGCGTAGAAAAGTCCGAGCAGAATCACAACAATTCCGAAAATCCATTGAATATTTTTTAGCACCGGTTTGTCTTTACCGGAGCTGTCAACAAATCCGAGGTAGATCCCGCCGACGACAAGAACCAGAGGGACAACATACATGGT
This sequence comes from Bacteroidota bacterium, assembly GCA_050013655.1. Lineage (GTDB taxonomy): Bacteria > Bacteroidota > Ignavibacteria > UBA10030 > UBA10030 > Fen-1298. The sequence goes on from JBEKEV010000005.1 coordinate 241,027, forward strand.
TTCCTTCGGTGCGACTGCAAGCGAAAGATAGAACAACGCCGTTCCTGTAAGTATGACACCGAATATATGTTCCACCCAGACGAGCCAGGAACCGGAGCGTGGAATTTTTTTAATAAGTCCCGAGAATGTACCGAGAATGAGATAAGGCAGTCCAAGTCCGAGTGAGAGAGTAAAGAATGTCCAAAAGCCGAATGTGGCGCTTCCTTTTGCCGCAACGAATGTCAACAGTGCAATGACCGGCGGACCGACACAGGGCGCCGCAAACACACCGACAACCAGACCGGATAGATAAAGAGCGATAAAACCGGTGCCGCTTGTGCCGCCGAGTCTGCTTGTGAGCCAATACGGCATCTGAATTTGATATACACCGAATGAACTGAGCGCTAATGCAAACAACAAGGCAGCAATAGCGCCAAGTACCAATGGACTTTGCAGCCAGCTTCCAAACAATCCGCCGCCGAGTGCGGCTGTTACTCCAAGTACACTATACATGGTGGCAATGCCGAGAACATAGACGATGGCTTTGATGAAGACTCGTACAATATTCGTTTCTGTCTGTGAACCAAACAACGATATCGTCACGGATAACATCGGATAGACACACGGTGTAAGATTGAGAGCAAGGCCGATGAGGAAGATGGCAAGAAAAGTAAGCAGCGATCCTTTTTGATCAAACATGATCGCAAGTTCATTCTTTACATTGCCTGCGGCGAATTCGGACGGTGTATACTGAGCAAAAATATTTTGATTCTGCCGGATGATTGGTTCTCCAGTGCTCACGATTTGCACGGGTATGTTCACTTCGATGGTTGATGGAGCAAGACAGAGTTGATTGTTACATGCTTGAACGATGACGCTTGCTTTCAATGTATCTCTTCCGATTGCAAGTTTATCTGAAAACTTGATGGAAGCAAAGATCGTCGTTGTTCCTTCGTACACATCGATCGGTTGTTCGGCGAAGGAGAGTGAGACGAGTTTTCCTTGCGGATACTGCACATCGGTAAGAATAATTCCCTCTCGTGCTTGAAGATCGAATGCGGTGCCGATTAAATAGTCGAAAGTCGGGTGATGTGAGTTGACATGCCAATTCTCATCGATGCTCAGTTGAATAGCCACTTGAGCGGTGCTGCCGACTTGAACTTTATCCGATGAGAGTTTGATCTCCACGCTCACTTTTTTTGCTGTTGATAGAGATTGAGCAGGGAGCACCGATGCCAGTAAACTCATAACGAGAAGAATGGAAAGGAAAATTCTCATGATCACATATTGTATTTAATGAATTTCAATGGTAGACCGCAGTCTCGAAGATGTTCGCTATCGTTGAGATCATCTTACTTTAATAATGATTTCAATTTCTGTTCGAGTGTTTCTTTTGAGAGTAAGCCGACCTGTGTGCCTGCAAGATATCCGTTTTTATCTACGATAAAAGTTGTAGGAATGCCTTCGATGCCGCCGTACTGTTGTACCACTTTTGCTGATCCGAGCACCACCGGATAATTCATTTTCGCTTTTTCAATGTAAGGAGCTACTTTTGACCAACCCTCTTCGTCCAGCGCAATACCGACGATTTCAAATCCTTTGGATTTATACATGTTGTACACTTCGATAAAATCCGGTATCTCTGCACGGCATGGTGGACACCACGTTGCCCAAAAATTCACAAGAACAACTTTTCCTTTTAGCTTGGAGAGTTCAATCACTTTTCCGTTCTGAGTTTGAAGCGAGAAGTTTGGAGCTTTTTGCCTTTTTTCTGATTGTGCAGTACAGGCGGTGAACAGGAATACGGCTAATACAACTGAAATATTCAACATGCGCTTCATGCTAATCCTTTCTTAAGATATTGATTCATAATCCCAATCAATAACCAACCATAGACCTTAAAGGTTTCATCCCTTTTTACTGGCTGGAAAATAGGAAAAATTCGGTTGAATTGATATTTCATGACTGAAAATCGATTATTGTTGATGTTTATGCCGTTTATTATCTCTTATCGTTTGCTTTTCATTGAATTATCGTCAATATTTTTCTCATCTATGGATCAACCCCTCTATATCATCGGTATCGACGGCGGTGGAACAAAAACCACTTCCGTGCTATGTGCGCTTGATGGTGTGATCCTTGCAGAAGCCCAAGGCGCTCCCTCAAACTTCCAAATCATCGGTATTGAACGAACTTCACATACCATTCTTGATCTCGTTCAAACGTGCTGTCACTCAGTTGGATGCAGCATTTCACAAATCGGTGCGGTCGTGGCGGGTTTAGCAGGAGCCGGTCGGTCCAGCGATCAGCAAAGCATGCGCGATGGAATCATGGACTTAGCGCATACGCGAAATCTCACAATCAATAATCTCGTCGTCGAAAGCGATGCACGCATTGCGTTGGAAGGCGCTTTCGGTGGAAAGCCGGGAATGATCGTCATCGCTGGAACTGGATCGATTGTCTTTGGAAAAGATGAGCGTGGAAAAATATACCGCGCGGGCGGATGGGGAAGATTGATCGGTGATGAAGGCAGCGGCTATGCAATGGGTCAGCAAGCATTCCGCGCTGTAGCAAGATCGCTCGATGATAAAAGCACGAAGACAAAACTGGCAAAGCTCTTTGAAGAAAAATTCGGGTTGAATACTCAGGAAGCGATTATTTATTCTCTCTATAAAGAAAACTTTGATATCGCTTCCGTTATGCCGACAGTGATTGAAGCGGCATCGAAAGGAGACAAAGCTGCAAAGAGAATTCTCGATAACGCGGCTTTGGAATTGGTCGAGATCATTGAAATCACGTTGAAGAAAATGAACACGAATATCAAGAATCCATCTAAGCGACCGTTGGCACTGATTGGCGGTTTGCTGGCGAACGAACAGTATTACTCGCGGAAAGTTATTTCGGTCATCAGAAAAAATTTACTGCCGGTTTCCGTTCGTCGAGCTGAATCATCGCCTGTGGTCGGTGCGGCGGTTATGGCAATTGATGCACTGAAATCTTAAACCGATACGACAGAGGATCTGTTTTTCTTTCCAATCGAGAATAATGAATACACTGACAGTGATCTTACCGCATTCGCCGGTTTCACAGTTTGAAACAACTCTCAACCGCTTTATCGATTCGTCACTGGTGGAACGGGTGTGGATCGTTCATGACAAAGAGTATGTCGGTTCGTATCTGAAATGCGAAACCATGAAGTCCGGTTCATTTACGTCCAGTACAACACTCAACCGTTTGATCGAAAAAATCAAGACAAAGTATTTCATGATGATCGTTCAAGCGCAAAAAATTGAACTCGGTCAGAATGCACTGGAACGAATGCTCGATGTTGCGGAACAAACTCAATCAGGGATGGTGTACGCTGATTACTATGAGATTCGTAAAGATGAACGTGATGAACATCCGGTGAATGAGTATCAGCTCGGCAGTATTCGTGATGGATTTGATTTCGGACCGCTTCTTCTCTTTTCAACTGCTGCAGTGAAGAATGCGCTCAAAAAATACGGCAGAATTGAGAACGTTGAATATGCCGGATTGTATGATCTTCGTTTAAAGGTTTCAATCGACCATCGACTCTTTCATATTCAAGAGTTCCTTTCTACGAAAGTCAGTTCTGATCCTTGTAAGAACGGTGAGAAGCAATTTGATTACGTTGATCCGAGTAATCGGCAGGTGCAAAAGGAAATGGAAAAAGTAGTAACGAAGTATCTCAAACATATTGGTGCGTATCTCGAACCGAAATTTGAGAAAGTGCCGAAGGTTGATTTCATGTTTCCGGTGGAAGCGAGTGTCATTATTCCTGCCTATAATCGTTTGAATATAGTCGGAGATGCAGTGAAGAGCGTGCTGGAACAGAAAACCGATTTTCCCTTCAACTGTATCGTAGTTGATAACTACTCAACAGACGGAACAACATACCTGCTGCGGGAACTTGCCAAAGGGCATCAGCAGGTGAAGCTTCTTATTCCGCAGCGCACCGATCTCGGCATTGGCGGATGCTGGAATGAAGCGATCTTCTCCGAATATTGCGGCCGTTATGCAGTCCAACTCGATTCCGATGATATATATAACGGGCCGCATATACTTCAAAAGATTGTAGACGAATTTCACCGCCGTCATTGTGCGATGGTGATCGGTTCGTACAAATTAGTGAATATGAAATTGGAAGAGCTTTCTCCCGGCATTATCGATCACCGGGAGTGGACTCCGGCAAATGGCAGAAACAATGCGCTTCGCATTAACGGACTCGGTGCTCCGCGTGCATTCAACACTGCGTTACTACGAGAAGCAGGCGGATTACCTAATGTAAGTTATGGAGAAGATTATGCTGTCGTTCTCCGATTATCACGTCAATACCAAATTGGAAGAATTTACGAGCCGCTCTATCTCTGCCGACGCTGGGATGGCAATTCTGATGCAGCGTTATCAATAGAAAAAGTGAATCGGCATGACGAGTACAAGGACAAGGTTCGAACCATGGAAATTCTTGCTCGCTGTCACCACAACGGGAAGAAAAAGTGAGAATCAGTTATCGTCGTTGGGATTTGAAGGATGTCGAAAGCATTCGTCAATTGCTGCACGATACGTGGCTGGATACGTATGCCGAGTTCATTCCTCGTGAGGACATCCTGGAATATTTAAGCGGACATTATAACGGAGATAGAGTACGATCGTTCTTTGACGATCAAAATATTGTCGGATTCGTTGCTGAGGTTGACGGTGCGATCGCTGGATATGAAAAGACATTCTATAATCGAGAAGAGAACCGGCTCTATGTTCAGCAACTGTACATTTTACCTCGGTATCAAGGATTGGGACTTGGAAAACAACTGATGTCATTCGCAGCTGACCATGCAAAAACATACGACCTTGATCGTGTCTGGCTTGGAGTGATGGTAGATAATACAGCGGCATTGTTATGGTATCAGAATATGGGATATCAGATTATAGAGAAAACACCGTTTACGCTGGGGAAGACAACGGTGGAACACTATATCGGCTTTGTTCCGGTCGCTGATATTTTTCAACTGAGCGAAAAGAAATACTAAACGACAAGCGGCAAACCGTGAATTCTTCGAGCAATTCTCTTCTGGCGCAAAAAACTTTCTCTGTTTTTAACTCGGCGAGTACTCACGGTACTCTCGTACAGCTCTGCCATAACCTCATGGAACAGCAAAAACTTCAATGGCCGCAATTGACAGAAGGATATGCGGCGTTGGAGTCGGTTCGGGTTCGTGAAATTGTCTGCAGCAGATATAATGTCTTCGTGCAATTCAATCCAAATCGTATCCGCAGCACAGGAGCAGACCTCGACGCTAAAACAATTCAGGAACGAAAATGTTTTCTCTGTCTTGACAATCTTCCCGAGCAGCAGAAGGGAATCCTTTATTACGATGAATTCTTGTTACTCTGCAATCCGGTACCGATCTTTGCTCGGCACTTAACTTTTTCCAGTATTCACCACATTCCGCAGGAATTGGAATCTTCTTTGAGTGTCTTACTGAATCTGTCGAGAGACCTAAGTCCGGATTTTACTGTGTTTTATAACGGCCCGAAGAGCGGCGCATCGGCGCCGGATCATTTACACTTTCAAATGAACCCGCGGCGTGCTCTTCCTATCGAATGCGATGCCGTTGATATGCGGCGGCGAAAGCGATTGTATTATAAAGACCATGTTGCGGGTTGCGTCTTGAAGAATTACGGTCGTACGGCGCTCGTTGTGGAATCCACAAATGAGCTTCGGTTACTCGAGTTCGTGAAAAATATTTTGGAAGCATGGAAAAAAGTTCTCGGCTCACCAGAAGAGCCGAAGATGAATGTTCTGTGTTCCTATCAGGAGGAATTATGGAGACTGATCATCTTACCGCGGCGCAAGCATCGGCCTGATAGATATTTTCTCGAAGGTGATGATCGTGTTCTTATCAGTCCTGCTGCTGTCGATATCGGCGGTCTTGTTGTGACACCGTTGGAGAAAGATTTCTTACGCGCGGATGCAAAGCTTATTGAGAGTATGTTTGCTGAAGTAACCGAGCCGCCGGACCTTATAGAAAAAATATTAGAGAAGCTGCGGTGATCTCGGCAGAACCAATTATAGCTGTGGGAATTATTGAGCGCACACAAGAAATTCACGGTGTGTTCCATGGTTCTTATGAACTGCCGAACTTTGTGCGTCTCCAAGGTCAATTTACGGTGCATGGTGAAAGCAGCACACTCGTATTGAAAGATAACGAAGGGGTGGAAGTGATTCGCGGCGTGGAATTTCGTTGTCTCGCGTTGAACGGAGCGACATGCACACTGTGCAATGTCACCATCGGTATGAACTTTCACTGGGAGCGCAAAGAAGATCAAACATTCGAAGGCAATCTGCGCTTTCTTGCCAATGATCACGGGACGATCTCAGCAATCAATGAGATTGGTGTTGAGCAATATCTCCAGAGTGTCATTTCTTCCGAAATGAGTGCAGAAGCGCCCGGTGAGTTTCTCAAGGCGCATGCCGTTACATCAAGGAGTTGGTTAGTGGCGATGTTGGAACGGCAAAAGAAGTTTAAGAACGTACGTATGTCCTCTCAGCAATTCCAAGGGACGAAGGATGAAATACTTCGATGGTACGACCGCGAGGATCATGCACACTTCGATGTGTGTGCAGATGATCATTGCCAGAGGTATCAAGGGATAACGAAAGTGATTGCAAAGTCGGCAGAAGAAGCGGTATTGGCAACGCGGGGCAAATGTCTCATGTATAATAATGAAATATGCGATGCGCGTTTTTCCAAAGCGTGCGGCGGCAGGACAGAATTGTTCGAACACACTTGGGAAGACACGCCGATGCCATATCTCCAATCCGTTTCCGATTCTACTCAAGCTTATCCACAATTGCTGAATGAAGCAGACGCAGAACGCTGGATCGTCTCTTCACCGGATGCTTATTGCAATACTTCGGATGGAAAGATTCTCAAACAAGTTCTTCCATCATTCGATCAAGAAACGACAGATTTCTTTCGATGGAAGGTTGAATATACACAAGAACAGCTCGTACATATTCTTTATACAAAATCAGAAATTGATTTTGGAATGCTCTTGGATCTTGTTCCGCTATCACGCGGACCATCCGGTCGCATATACAAGTTGAAGGTGGTTGGAAGCAAGCGAACGATCATCGTTGGAAAAGAATTGGAAATTCGCCGCTGGTTTTCCAAATCACACCTCTACTCAAGTGCATTTATCGTGAAGACTGAGCGGGATGTGAAAGGAATACCGGCGAAGTTTACATTGTTTGGCGCCGGATGGGGGCATGGTGTCGGATTATGTCAGATCGGTGCGGCGGTCATGGCAGCAAAAGGGTGTAATGCAGAAGAAATAGTGAAGCACTATTTCCGCAAGAGTGACCTGAGAAAAATGTATTAACACAACTTAATGATAAGAAGGTCTTTATGGCGCTCACATGGACAGAAGTATACAGTGTTGGAGTAAAAGAGTTCGATGATCATCATCGGCAATTATTTTCTCTTCTGAATAATAATTTAAAAAGCGTGATCGAAAATAATGGGCAATCGAAAACGATTGCTGCAGATTTAAAGAAATTGCAGGAATATGCTGTCACTCATTTTAAGGCAGAAGAGAACTTGTTTCTGAAAATCAATTATCCGGATGCCAGAGCACATATACACGAACATGAAGAATTTCGAAAAGAACTCCAAAAACTCGACACACTTGCAGATGGGACCGATGATTTAGCCAGATTGAAACTCCTGCTATTTTTATCCACATGGTTTACCAAACATATCATGACAGTCGATAAAAAATATATCCCATATCTCAAAGAGAAATGAGACTGAATGAATAAACCAAACAGCAGGAATCCATGGGCTTGGGTACCATCACTCTATTTTGCGGAAGGAATTCCGTATGTGATGGTCATGACGGTCTCTGTTATTATGTATAAGAAGTTTGGCGTCTCCAACACGGATATCGCGCTGTATACAAGCTGGCTCTACTTGCCCTGGGTGATCAAGCCGCTCTGGAGCCCTTTTGTCGATATGTTCAAGACAAAACGTTTCTGGGCGGTGACGATGCAATTATGCATTGGGGCGGCATTGGCTGGTATTGCTCTCACCATCCCTGCGCCGAATTTCTTCCAATACACCATCGCTGTCTTTTGGTTGATGGCTTTCAGCTCTGCAACCCATGATATAGCCGCGGATGGATTTTATTTGCTCGGCCTTGATGAGTCGAATCAAGCTGCATTTATCGGAATACGCAGCACGTTCTACCGAATCGCAATGATTACAGGACAGGGTGCTCTAGTGGTATTGGCGGGAACACTTGAGCCGCAGCTCGGCATCCATCACGCCTGGTCTATTACGTTTTTTGTTATTGCGGCGTTCTTCCTTGTTCTCTTTCTCTACCATCGCTTTGTGTTGCCATATCCGGTATCAGATACATCGACACTGCAAATCTCAAAATCTTCAAATATCGGTACTAGAAAAAACTATGGAAAAAATATGACCACGCCATCTCCACTCCTTCATAAGGAGGGGAGATGGGGAAGGTCGTTTTTCGACTTCAAAATACAGTCGAATGTTATTTTCGATGAGTTTGTTCGAACGTTCGTTCTCTTCTTTAAACGAAAAAATATCTGGGTGATTCTTTTATTTTTGCTTTTCTATCGCTTTGCAGAAGCACAGTTAGTCAAACTTGTTTCACCGTTTCTGCTTGATGTGCGCGAGATAGGTGGGCTTGGTTTAAGCACCAGTGAAGTCGGAATCGTTTATGGAACTGTCGGCATTATAGCCTTAACAACCGGAGGATTGCTTGGTGGATATGTCATCTCCAAAAAAGGTCTTCGTAGGTGGCTTTGGCCGATGGTGTTGATCATGCATACACCGGATTTGATGTTTGTGTATCTTTCGCAGTTCCAACCGAACAATTTCCTGCTTATCAATAGTGCTGTAGCACTCGAACAGTTCGGCTACGGATTTGGTTTTTCTGCTTACACAATGTATATGATTTATGTCTCACAAGGCGACCACAAGACTGCGCATTATGCTATCTGCACAGGCATTATGGCGCTGGGCATGATGCTGCCCGGAATGATCAGCGGGAAAATTCAAGAGCTCATCGGCTACCAGCATTTTTTCCTCTGGGTCATGATTTCGACCATTCCGGGATTTATTGTTGCGGCGTTGGTGAAAATCGATCCGGAGTTCGGGAAGAAAAGAGCAGAAGTTTAAAGAATATCAACACATAACTGAGTGCAGTTTTCCTCGACTTGCATTTCCTTACAACTTCAATTGTCGTGAATGACCATGTCACGATTCACTATTTTTCTATGTTCTGTGAAGTCTACTTCCTTCTCCCAAAAAGGATTAATTACTTATTCATCCTTTAGGGCTATTGGATGTCGAGGTTATCATCGGTACACTTTTTCGAATTCAAATTCGGTTCAACTTCATAAAAGGAGCAACAATGAAAACACGAATGGCTTTTGGATCTATCGTCATGATGTTTGTTCTAGCCCTCCCGGTACATGCGGGTGGAAAAGGCGATCTTCAAAAATACTTCAGCGATGCAGCAAACAAAGTGAAAGCGACAGACAACCCATCCGAAAAGCGTGCAATCCTCAACGAATCATTTCATACGATGTCCAAAGCTTTGGACATAGTTCAAAACTCACCCTTGATTTCGAAAGACGATCGCGTCGGCATTGCTCGCTTCAAAGCTACACTCCAAGAGAAACAAGATGAGCTTGCAGGCACCAATGGTTACACGCGCGTGTCGGACTCACAACTTAATGCCTTCTCTGATTATGTCGTGCAGGATGCGGAGCAGGCTGAGATGGTAACCATCAGTCTTCTCGTTCTGGTCTTGATCATCATCCTGATTGTGCTCATAGTAAGATAGTATCTCCACAAGTGAACTTCTGGGCGTTCAATATGCGAGACCCTTACAGCCGATCGGTCAAGGGCGCCCTGTACTCAATGCTTTTCGTGAGCGTTTGTTGTGCTGTGCTCACCGTGTTGCTAACTTCGTGCAGCGCCAACCTCCCTATTCAGCGTGATGCTCAACAGGCAGAGGAGGGTGTGCTCGCGACGCAGTACTCAATCGTGTGCATCATCCACGGTGACGGTGACTATCTCTACCATGATACCAGCGGTAACGAATACTACGCAGACGAGGAGGCTCTCGCAGGAGTGAAAAGGGTCGCTCAGCAAAATCCCCACGCTGAGGTGTTCATCTTTCACCAAAGACCCAGGAGACACTTCTTGTTCTTTTTTCCTCTTCACGATGGAGAGTTCTATTATTACAGGAACGGACGGCTCATAGCAAATGAATTGTACTGGCGAGATCAGGAACAATTACACTTCGATCCTGAAGTGGGGTTGTATCGCCGCTTCCGTGCGGACAATCAGCACAAGATGGTAAGCTTGTTTCTCTACTTTGGTCACGAAATCCCCGAAGTCGGCGGTGCGGGCTACGATGCATCATATCCGGATCGGCCGTTCACAATTCATGACCTTGCGGGTGAGTTAAAAGGCTTTACACGTGATTCCGCAAGGTTCGATCTTATGGTACTCTCCACTTGTTTTGGCGGTACACCGTACACTATTGACACGCTTGGATCGTTTGCGCGATATATCATCGCTTCTCCTGGCAATCTTCATTTGTCGTACTTCGATCTCCATTCGCTGGAGCGGTTAGATCTCAGTTTACAGGATGGAGATGTACATGCTTTTGCAAAAAGATTCGCTTACCAGGCATTTGATCGACTGACAAGGAATATTCAAACGGCGGTGAGCGTTTCAGTGTACGATGTGAACCGCGTGCAGGAGTACGTACACGCAGTTCATGGGGTTTATGATGAAACGTTGACCACCTTGAAAGGAGAGACGCGGTCCATTGCTACGATTGAACACTGCGATTGTGCCGATATTCCTGCGTACGTACTGCCGACGATGAACGAGGGGATAGATGTGTTCTACCGACCGGCGCGCTTTGGACGATCAAAGCTCAAACAAAACCATTCGGGTTGGGAATGCTGGAAGGACTTACAACCACAAGGTGCAACCTCACAGACCACTGAGTCAGTTCTAAAATAGATTAGCTGTCTAAAGGATGCGGCAATGAGCATATTGTTCCAGGTCTTGATTGTATAATAGGTTTAAGTCGTTAAAAAGAGTTAGTCAAATTGAAACCGTCCACAAGTCGATAAGGTATATGCATAACTTCATGAAAAATTAGGTTTGCAAACTTGCCTGCTAATAGCAAAGTGCATCCTTTAAAAATAATCCTTCTCCCAAAAAGGATTAATTACTTATTCATCCTTTAGGGCTATTCCCAGTTAACAAAATTATCTCTATGCTTTTTTACCATAGGAGAGAAGTATTTATCCTTGAATGGTTGTATTGGATATCCTTCCTGCCTATGTTCAGAAGAAAGGAATGTTCATATTACCTGGAATCCCATAAAAGAATTAAGTGAAAAAACAAAGTGTCAAAGTAATAATCCGTTAAGGAAAGACGAAATATTATGAGCTGGCTGCGAGCGCAAGAAAGAACGAGGAGTTTGTTGGAACACTCCAAGAAAAATACAGGATGGCCTAAGAGGGAACCGGATAATAAATTCAAAGAATTCAATGAGCAATTGGAAAAGTCGGACAGTGAGTTTATGATACCAAAAGTACAATTGAAGCATAGAATCCAACAAAATGTTAGTAAACCATAAATTACATAAACCCATCAATGAAGAGGAGAATTATGAAAAACAAAATATTCACCTTCGCTATAATAGGATGCATGGCAGGAATATTTTTAGCCGGCTGTGAAAAAAAAGCAGAACAGAAAGTTGCGGAAGCCAAGCAAGAGGTGAAGGACGCGAAAGCCGATTATACCGCAGAATGGCAAAAATTTAAGGCCGAGTCTGAAGCACAAATCAAGGTAAATGAAGACAGAATTGATACATTCAAGGTAAAAATGGAAAAGGCAGGTCACAAGGCTAAAGCAAATTACAAAAAAGCAGTGGCGGAGTTAAAGCATAAAAATCACGAACTCAAAGAGAAGTTAGAAGATTATAAAGACGAGGGAGAAAGCAAATGGCAAGAGTTCAAGACGAACTTCAGTCATGATTTGGATGCGGTTGGAAAAACAATAACGGATTTATTTAAAGATAAAGATTAGCAGCACTGACGACGTTTTTAATCGACAGGAGAACAAGCATATATCATGTTGTTCTCTTGTCAACTATTTTGGATAAAAGATACGGGGACTAAAAGTGAACCGACAAATGGCATTACGCCGACGAAGTATAGACGATGCAAAAAGGAATACAATGAAAAACTTTATACTATGCATTTTGATGATCTCGTTATGGTGTTCAGGATTACTTCAGGCACAGTATCTTGTAAAGTTGGATACGTTGACCAAGCTGAAGAATGCTCTTGAGGACACGAACGAGGTTAAGAAAGACACTCCGATTCCAGATACGACCAAGCAGCATATTGAGGAAACCGATGTAAAGACGAATGTTGTCCCCACGGATACGAGCTACAAGAAAATTCTCGTCCAGGACTCGACTGCGCACATTTATAACGAGTACCGGGGTTTGCTCAATGATGACCCGATCTATAACAAAAAGGCTCCATTGTGGCAGCCAATCATGAAGGTCTTGATCCAAAATGCTCTCGTAAATATTGTCGATCATTATATTATTCATTATGATTGGGCTGTAGTGGGATTAAAGTCTTGGAATCAAACGGCAGTTCACTCAGGTGTTCCCTGGGGCGATGGATGGAAATGGGACAACGATAGATTCGGCAATAACTTCTTCCTGCACCCTTATACGGGCGCGGGGTACTTTAATTCGGCACGCGCGAGCGGATATAACTTTTGGGAATCGTCGATATTTGTATTTGGAGGAGCATATACGTATAAACTTTTCGGAGAGAATGGCTGGCCCGATGGCAAACCGGAGAGGAATGATCTGATTGCTACAACTCTCGGCGGCATGTTCGCCGGTGAAGTTCTGTACAGACTCTCATCAATTGCTCTCGATGAGAGAACCGTCGGAGCAGAAAGGTACGGCAGGGAGTTCCTGGCCTTTCTTATTAGCCCTGGCAGGGCATTCACCAGATTCATGAACGGGAAAATGTTCGCGCATAATACGGAAGAGGTATACCAAAAAGAACCGACTGATGTTGTTATATCTGCCGGCGGCATCATAGTGAATGATGTAAAATCCTTTGGCACAGGGCCAGTCGGATTATATTTGAACGCTGATTTTGATTATGGAAAACCGTTCGAGGAAAGAGATCGGAAGCCATACGACTACTTTCGACTTCGTGCCGATATGAATTTCGGACTAGGCAGAAAATGGGTCGATAATATCGTCGGGTACGGTATTCTCACGGGTACAAATGTTAAAGTGGGGGATGCCCCGATGCTCATCGGACTAACTCAAGGTTTTGAGTATTGGGATAATAAAGCTTTCGAATTGTGCACGATGTCGTTCGGGGGCGCTGTCATTACGATGGTGCCGCTCGGTAAGGGGACGAATCTGTTTATAGATTTTCATTTGGCTGTAATACCTTTTGCAGGCAACTCAACAGAGGTCATAACGGATACATCGCAGGGAAGAGATTATAATTTTAGCGGCGGAGCCCAAGCAAAGTGCGATATCACGTTGAAGGTTAGCGATATTTTCAGTGCAACCTTGTTGAGCTATTATTATTGGATCAGTACGTACGTCGGTCCCTCAGGGAACAATTATATGGGTATCATTAAACCGAGAATTGAATTCCACCTCTTCAGTAATGTCGGGATTGGATTTCAAGATGAGATTATTTACGAAAACTTATATTTACGTGATTTCCCCGGGGTGAACAAGGTGTACACGCAACAGAGACTTTTTCTGACATTTTATTTTGCGGACTTCGCGCACAATAGGTAAGCTCATTTTGTCTTCATTGGTTAGCTGTTCTTGAGAAAGGAAGTATCGTCGTGACAAAGAAGCCAAAGAATCGATTCCTTCTTATTCATGTCATCATCTTTTTGTTGGCTGTTGTCGGCATGGTGAAACCGATGTATTCGCAGTCTCCGGAAAGAGATACTACATTTCATCCGTACCATGTTAATTACTGGGTAACAGGCGGTATCTTCGTTGTGGGGATTCCGGCTATATTGATTGGGCAACCCTGGATAACGAACAAATCGCCCCTGACAAATGCAGAATTACAAACATTGGACAGAAATGATATTAACCCCATTGACCGTTGGGCTTTGAGACAGGATCCCTCGAAGATGGGTTACTACGCAAACCTTTCTGATAATGTGCTTACGGGTATAATCCTTTTTCCGGCTCTCACACTATTTGATCACAATATCAGGCAGGACTGGCTGGACATAGCGCTGATGTACGCGGAGACTCAAATAATTGTAAATGATATATACCTGTATGCCCCTTTCGGGCCGCTTTTTCAAAATAGATATCGCCCTGCTGCATATTACGATGCGCTTGGTACCAGCGGCGCGAGAATGAATGGCTGGAACCGGAGTTCATTTTACAGCGGTCATACTGCATCTGCCGCATCGGCAACATTCTTTACCGCGAAGGTATTGTGTGATTACTATCCGGAATTAGGATGGAAGAAATATCTTCTCTATGGTGCAGCAGCAATACCGCCTCTTATCGATGGATATTTCAGAATGAAAGCACTCGATCATTTTCCATCCGATATATTAGTTGGTTTTGGAGTAGGGGCATTGTGCGGCATCATTATTCCCGAACTTCATCGCATTAAAATTGAGAACGTTTCGATGGGGTTATATTCTTCTTATGAAGGAACGGGAATAAGTCTGAAATGGCAGCCGGATTTTGTAAAATAGGCATGGTTACTTTTGAAAAAGAATTTCGTTGTGTTTATCATAGAGTAGTCATTGTGTTGTTGAGTCTGTACTCATTTGATGAATAGTTTTATTGAAGGAAAAACATGCAGCCATCAAACCGAAATCATAGTTCACAAACAAACGCAATCCCGAAATGTCGGGATCGGGTTCATTTCAATCACATGTATTAAGGAGAAACATCATGCGCTATGTAATTTTATTAATCTCCGCAGTGTTCTTGTCGAGCACTGTCGGTGCACAGGTACGCATTAATCTCGGCTTCAATGTGGATCGTCAGCCAGTTTGGGGCCCGACGGGTTACGATCATGCCGAATATTATTACCTGCCGGACATTGAAGCGTACTACAATGTTCCTCAGCATAAGTATTACTATCAGGAAAGAGGACGCTGGATTGGCAGATCGACTTTGCCTTATCGTTATCGTAATTTTGACTTGTATCATTCTTACAAAGTGGTGGTGAACGAGCCGACACCGTATAGAAATCACGCAATGTATAGAGACAAATATGCATCATTTAAAGGTCGTCACGATCAGGAAGTAATCCGCGATAGCCGTGATTCAAAATATTTTGTAAATAAAAATCACCCCGAGCATAATAACTGGGTAAAGCAGCAAAAGCATGATAATGGCAATGGCAAAGACAGGGGTCGCGATAAGGACTCTGAACGAAAATAACAGGCAAGACAAACAAGATTCGGCATCGAAATATTGAAAAATAAAATGAAGCCGTAGGCAGACAAGAACATATATGTTTTTGAACAACCCGCGGCGAGTTTGATGAATAGTTTTATTAAAGGAAAAACATACAACGATCATACCGAAATCATAATTCACAAATCGGGATCGGGTTCATTTCAATCATATGTACATTAGAAGGAGAAACATCATGCGTTATGTACTTTTATTAATCGGAGCAGTGTTATTGTTGAGCACTGTAGACGCACAGGTACGGGTTAATCTTGGCATCAATATAGGAAGTCAGCCAATTTGGGGCCCGACCGGTTACGATCATGCTGAATATTATTATCTGCCTGACATTGGAGTTTACTACAATGTTCCTCAACAGAAGTATTACTATAATGAAAAAGGACGCTGGATTAGCAGGTCATCGTTACCTTCCCGTTATCGTAATTTTGACTTGTATCATTCTTACAAAGTGGTGGTGAATGAGCCGACACCGTATAGAAACGACAAAATGTATAGAGAAAAATATGCATCATTTAAAGGTCGTCACGATCAGGAAGTAATCCGCGATTGCCGTGATTCAAAATATTTTGTAAATAAAAACCACCCCGAGCATAATAACTGGGTAAAGCAGCAAAAGCAGAATAAGGGTAATGGCGAAGATAAGGGTCGTGACAAGAACTCTGAACGAAAATAGCAGACATGACAAACAAGATCGACATCGAAATATTGGAAAATGAAATAAAGCCGCAGGTTAACAAGAACATACAAGTTTTTGAACAACCTGCGGTGAAGGGGATCAGCCACAAAAGACCCATGATATTCAAACAACTTCGTGCACTGCGTTGGCCAGACATGCTTACTCTTCTTGGTCTTCTGTGTGTTTCTTTTTCAGTTTATTTTTCTCTCAAAGGGTTTTTAATAATTGCATACGTTCTTATCCTCATGCAATTCCTCTTAGATTATTTTGATGGAAGATTAGCAAGAGCAATTGGCGCAGGAGTGCTGGGTGTTTACCTGGATAGCTTTACGGATTTTATGGCAGTTGCTTCCTCGGTTGTCTTTGGTTGGTTCGTCGGGATAAACGGCATTGCTATGCTCATTGCCGGATTTTTAAATGTCGGCGCAGCATCAATACGATTGGCGTATTTCACGTCATATAAACAAAAGGGCTTCACTGGTGTTCCAACTGTATTAGCTGCTTCAGCAGTCTCTACGATTGCCTTCCTTGGATATTTCTTTGTCCAAGCACATCTCGCATGGTTTGTGATATTTTATTTTATCTCGGCAGTTGCAATGATTTCTGATTTAAGACTAAAGAAAATTTAATCGTATCTCCAAAAATGAACTATTTTCTCGTACTATTAAATGTTCGAATGGATTCTCGCATTATTCACATTTGATCTTGTTGTCTTCATCGATTGGCTGTTCTTTAGAATGGCAGTATCATCATGGCAAAGAAGCCAAAGAATCGGTTCATTCATAATAATGTCTTCATATTATTGTTGGCTGTTATCGGCATGGTGAAACCGATGTATTCGCAGTCTCCGGAAAGGGATACTACATTTCATCCTTATCATGTTCATTACTGGGTAACAGGGACTATCATCGGCGTTGGATTGTCGGCAAATTACTTTGGAACAGGACTGGTATTTCACAAATCAGATTTGTCTCAATTAGAAATACAGGCATTGAACAAAGATATTTTTAACGGTATCGATAGCTGGGCTTTACATCAGGATCCCTCGAAGATGGCTGAATTTGCAAAGTATTCAGATTATGGCGTTGCGGTTACCGTCGTTCTTCCGGTTTTTCTTATGTTTGACAAACAGATCAAGCAGGATTGGTTTGACGTGCTACTCATGTATATGGAAACCATGTCTATCACACCGAATATTTATGAATGGAGTCCTCTCGGGGTTAATTTTCAAAATAGAATCCGGCCTGAAGCGTACTATGATCAACTTTCCTATGATCAGAGAAAATCAGCCAATAATCGGAATTCATTCTACAGCGGCCATGAAGCCGTTGTCACGGCATCCACTTTCTTTATGGTAAAAGTTTACAGTGATTACAATCCTGGAATAGGAGACAATAAATATCTTTTATACGGCGCAGCAATGATTCCTCCTCTTATTGAGGGATATTTTAGAGTGAAATCGCTCGCGCATTTCCCTTCCGATGTCATGGTTGGCATGGGAGTGGGGGCATTGTGCGGCATCCTTATTCCCGAACTTCATCGTTTCCATGACAAAAACATCTCATTAGGATTGTATTCTTCATCCGTAGCGACAGGGATAGCCATAAAATGGCAGCCGGATTTTGTGAAATAGGCATGTTTACTTTTGAAAATGAATTTTGTTATGTTTCTCATAAAGAACGATTATGAAGCGCACAACGAACAAAAGATTGGATATCTCGATGCGACATAGATTTCTTATAGCATTCCTCCTTATTGTCATTTGCGGATTCTCTCCCTACGGAGCCTCGAACCTCTTCGCACAAAATCTCGCTTCACGGGATACCGTACAGGGGAACAAATACAAATTTCCTTATACAACCAACGAAATGGGACGGTGGCGATTGGCTTAGAATCGGAGTGATAGGCGGTGCAACATTCTTGACAATGCAAGTTGATCTACCAATCCGCAATGCAGTTCTTAGAGACAACAGAAGATATTTCTACAGCGTGCCGATTGAGGGAGCCAGAATGTACGGAGAACTTTATTCTCCGTTTGTGTTCTTCGGCGGCTTTGCTGCATATTCTTTGATAACGAATGACAAATCGACAAGGAAAATCGCATATGAAATCGGACAAGCTTCAATCTATGCAGGCGCACTTGTCCTTACAATGAAATCTATCATTGGTAGAGCACGGCCGCATGACAACCTCGGGAGAGCAATATATCATCCCTTCACACTTATGGGCGACGATTTTCATTCGCTTCCCGGAGGACACACGGCTACTGCATTTGTCATCTCAACTGTTCTTTCCCGAAATGTCGACCCAACATGGTTGAAAGTACTCCT
>JBEKEV010000006.1:0-254267 GCA_050013655.1 Bacteroidota bacterium
TCCCGGGTCTAAATTGGTATAGGTCGCAGTGTGTTTTGTGCCGACATAATTCCAATCTTTTTCAAATCCTTCCATCTTATATGCATATTCATTTTTTGTCGAAGAAATGTAATTCAGAGTAGCAAAATCGAATGAAAATTCAGATTGTGCATAGGAAAGAATCAAATCTTCTTTTTTACCAATTTCACTTATATATCCTTTATCACCAATCGGCACAGGTTTATTAAAAATTTGGAAATCGGAGATTACGATTGGCGGAACATAGGTATTAATTGTTATTTTGTCGGGATTGAACATATTGAATCCGTTTGTGCCGCCAAAGTACAACATCCCGTCAGCACCTCTGTAGCATGATCGTCGGCCAAATCCGATACCCTGTAAACCATCTCCGTATGTATAATTCTTGAATTCCGGTTTTACAGGAAGATTAATTGCATTACTAAATTTCGACAAACCTTTATTTGTGCCTATCCAAAGATTTCCATGATCATCTTCAAGAATGCTGTTAATGGAATTATCCAGCAGCCCATTTTCTATCCGATAGCATGTAAACCTTTTAGTAGATTTATTAAACAGATTAAGGCCGGCATCTGTCCCCATCCAAAGATTTCCTTTACTATCTCCGAAAATTGATGCTACCTTATTGCTGCTCAAACTCGTACTATCATTCTCAGAATGCATAAAATTTTCGAATATTTTTGTTTTTATATCGAAACGACAGAACGAACTTCCATTTGCAAACCATAAATCACCATTTTTCGTTTCTATAATTACCTGTACGAAGTTGGTATATATATTCGAATTTGATTGGTTATACCTGATAAATGTTTTCTTTTTACGGTCGAACATATTCAACCCGCCACCCATAGTTCCGATCCAGAGATTTTCCCTGTTATCTTCAAAAATAGAGAACATATTGTTACTGCCAATACTATTGGTATCTTTTGGGTCATTATAATAATGTTCAAATGTTTCAGTTTTATAATCAAATCTATTAAGACCGCCGCCCCAAGTTCCTACCCATAAGTTTCCGCGTTTGTCTTTACAAATTGCCCAAACAGCATCGGAACCAATGCTTTTTTTATTTAAAGGATCATGAACATAATGTTTGAATGTATCGTCTCGTTTATTATATCGGTCTAAGCCTCCGCCTGTTCCAATCCAGAGAAAATCGTTTTCTTCTAAAAATGCATTTACCGAGTTATTACCCAATGAATTTTTTACACCGGGGATGACCATACAATGGATAAACTTTTCTGACTCGGGATTTATTAGATTTATTCCGTCGCCAAATGTCCCAACCCAAATCTCACCTTGATTATCCTGGAAAAGAGAATAAATAGAATTATTGCTTAAGCTGGATTCCTTGCTTGAATTGTTCTTATAATGAATAAAGTTATAGACCCCTGTTTTGTAGGCATTAAGATCAAGTAAATCTAATCCACCGTTTTCAATACCTATCCATAAATTATGTTTCTTATCCTCTAAGAGAGAGAGAACCGAACCTTGAGAAATACTTTTGTAATCATGAATAGTATTTTGATGATGTATGAATATACCGTTCTGTGGACGCTCATGAGCATTTGTAAATAAATCTAAACCCGCTAATGTACCTATCCACAACCTACCCGCCTTGTCCTCTAATATCGAGTGAATATTATCATTACATAAGCTGTTGGGATTTCCATCATCGTGATAATAATTGATAAAGGAATCCTTTTCTTTGTCATACAAGTGTAAACCATAACTGGAAGCTATCCATACATTATTTCTGCTGTCGATGAATATTGCCCTCTGCCCTCCAGAACCCAAGTTAGCTTTGTTGTGAGTGATAATATTTCCGGTATACACATACACACTATCATTTTTCAAATCGAGACGATAGAGATCTCTTGCTGTACCTATCCAAAGATTCCTTTCTCCATCTTCTCTAATTGATAATATTTCTTCCTTTGATAATTGAGGCTTTCGAATGAACCGTTCGTTTTTTCTTTCGTAAATATTGAGTCCTTGTCTCGTGCCAATCCACAAGTCTCCCCTGCTATCTTCAAACATTGCCATAACATTACTACTACTGATTGAATATTTATCTCGAAAGTTGTTTTTATATATACGGAAATTATATCCATCATAGCGATTTAATCCATCATCGGTTCCGATCCAAATGAAACCATACTTATCCTGACAAATGGAATGAACCCAGCTATGTGATAAGCCATCATTGACAGTTAGGTGCTTAAATCGGATGTTTTGCGTTTGTGCCTCTGCCACTTGAGGGAAGATATAAATGAGTACCCCAATAAATACAAGAAATCGGAGGGATAAGGAGGAGAGTTTTTTGAGAGATGCGTTTTTCATGGTTCAACTTCTCTTATGTGAATGTACGATAGATAACTATCGCATTATTTTTCATCGAAGACAATACGTTTTACTTATTTTCTTTTTGTAAAAAATCCAGGTACAGTTTCTTTATACAATCAGGGGGCAGACGCCGTTACTAAAGCGAGCCAGTAATCGCTCCTGTCTCAGGTTTAAAACAGGTTTAATCCTCTTTGCGTCGTTACTCATAATCTACCACCTTTATCGCGCCCTGCGCTGCTCCTGCGGCAGTGGCTCGATGACTCTTTGCATATATTCTGGAATGATCATGAATTGGACTTTCAGGTATGTGCTTCTCGCCCACATTCAAAGAGTCAACCCTTAGTTTTTCCTGTGACAAACCATCCGTGGTGTAAAAAGTTTGTCGGTGGGAGTATTGCTTGCGGCATAAAGAAAAAACTCTTGCGTTAAAACGAAAATCGGTGTATTCTATGACAGCAGCGGGTTCAGAAAAAACAGGTAATCGAAGGAAAGACTTCACTCGTTCCGTCTTTCTTTCGAGCGATACTTCACCCTGTCGTTTCTACTGAACCTATATACTTGTCATTCCTATTGAGCTTCTACAGGATTTATTAAGTGCTAACCCCATTCTCCTCTGCTGACTCTATTTACCTGTCCCACGTCACCTACGATTCTTCTTCCTGGAACGAATGGGTATAAAAAGAAAGGCAGTCGAGAATTTTCTCTATCACCTTGATTATTACCTATTTTCTCCGCTCATCAGAACGGTTAATCCTCTTCGGTTGTATTCGAAACGACTTCTTCAAGGGTGGTGCTTCCCTCTTTCATTCTCTCCATTCCCGATCGTCGCAATGACCACATTCCGTCCTTCATTGCTTGCTCACGGATAGCATTCTCGTCAACTTTGTCGCCTGCATTCAGAATAATATCCTTAATTGGCTTAGTAAAGTATAGAGCCTCATGAATTGCAGCGCGTCCTTTATATCCGCCGCTACATTTTTCGCATCCGACTGCTGTATAAAAAGTATGAGCAGCAACATCTTCTTCGGTAAGACCAAATTTCAAGAGATCTTTCTTTTCGCTGTTATCCATCGGTTTTTTGCATACAGTGCAAAGTGTACGAATAAGCCG
The DNA here is from genome assembly GCA_050013655.1 of Bacteroidota bacterium. Taxonomy (GTDB): domain Bacteria; phylum Bacteroidota; class Ignavibacteria; order UBA10030; family UBA10030; genus Fen-1298. The sequence continues at coordinate 3,472 of JBEKEV010000006.1, forward strand.
TTGGGCGACAATGACATTGATAGCATATGCAAGCAGGAATGGTTCAATACCCATTTTGAACAAACGTGCTATTGCACTGGGGGCATCATTTGTATGCAATGTTGAAAAAACCAAGTGGCCTGTATTTGCCATCTTAATGGCCGTTTCTGCGGTTATCTTATCTCGCATTTCACCAACGAGCACGATGTCAGGATCGTGACGCAGGATTCCACGGATCGCCTCGTCAAATCCCATCTTAGGACCAATTTTCAACTGACGCGCCCCTTTGACGATATATTCTACCGGGTCTTCGATCGTTAAAACGTTCACACTGGGATCAATAACCTGATACAACGCCGCAATCAATGTAGTTGATTTCCCCGATCCAGTCGGACCTGTAAGAATGATAATTCCCTGAGGTTTGTTTATTGCTTTATAGAAGAACTGGCGTGCAGGTCCTTGTAACCCTAATTTTTCTAAATCGGTGATAACCTTGCGATCATCCAGTACGCGGATAACAACACTCTCAAACTTGTGTTTGAATTCCGTAGTTACGATTGGCATGATTGAAACACGGAACCGGAGTTGATGTCCGTCAATAACGCGTTGTATGAATCCATCTTGAGTCATTTCACGTTCAAACCGATCGACATTCTTCGTACGATCCTTGATCACCGCGAGCACCGCCTCGGGAACGGTGTTTTCTTGAATGTGCCAGACTTGCAGGTCGCCGTCCATGCGAAACAAAAAATTGGTTCGGTTACCTTCCGACGCGACGACGTGAATGTCACTTGCACTCCGTCGCACTGCTTCAACCAAACACCCCTCGAACAGATTGACCAAAGCGCTCTTGCTGATTTCTGCTTCGAGAGCCTGCTCATCAAGCTGCTCATCTCCTCCACCATCTTCAACTGTGATCTTATTATCATCAAGAAGCTTCAGAAACTCGTTCTGGGCGGGCGCCACTTTATCCATTAACGACTGGAGTTCTTTTAAGCGCACGTAACAAATTTCGTACTTCTTCACATTGAAACTGCGAGCTACGACAGGCAGATTGCGATCAGTAGGATCCGCTGCGATAATGATGAGTTTATCCGGCTGGCGTTCATCAAATTTGTACGGCAGCATCTTTGATTGGATCATCATCTCGCGCTGCTGGTCTGAAAGCTGGTCGACATATTTCTTTATAAAAGCGATCCGCGTATCATCAACTTTTTCGTCCCCTAAAAAGACTTCGCGGAAAGCATAAAGATTTGCCACTTCGCGGAATACTGCATCGTGATCTGCTCCAAATTCTGTTACAAGGATCTGCCCAAGATTTTTTCGGTTTTTCCTGTTTTCCTCGGAATCCTTCATCTTGAGAGACTTCTCGAGCGTCTCAAAGTCGATAATTCCCTTTTTGAGGAGCGTGTAACCGATTTTATCAGTTATATCTATTTCGGCCATGGTTCCATTCCTCGTTCCTTTATAACGCTCTCCGCATGTCTTACACTATATTCTAAGGAAGTAAAAAGTGCAATGGCAAGAGCATGTGCGATCCTGGGGTTTCTGGTTTTATTAATGCTGTTTCCGAAGAAACGAGAGTCAACGCTGTAAGGACAACCATCATGATCATCGACACAGACAATTGAATAACTTCGATGGCATTTTTCATACGATAGGATGTTTCTTTTTCGTAGTACTCTGCCAACTGAAGAGCAGTCGCTTTCACTGTGCCTGTCTCGGCGCCGGAACTAAACCTAGAAAGAGCAGTTCTGGTGAACACACCTGTTGCCTCAAACGCCTCCGTCAAACCTTTTCCGCGTTCGAGCATCATCGGTATTGCTATCGTTTTGATTTGATGTTCCATATATCTGTTACCGCATGCCTCTGCTGCCATTCGGATAATTTCGATGTTTTCACCTGATCCGCTGTAGAGCGCATAGAACACACGGCAGAATATCTCGATGGCGGTTTTGTGCAACATAGAACCAATCACCGGAATTTTAATTATGTACTTATCCAATAAAAACCTTCCCCGTTCTGTTCTGCCATAATAAAATAAGGCAATTAATGGAGCAGTAAAGAGAATGGTTAGAACAAGTACATTGTCCATCAACCAGTCACTGAACTTTAGTGTCGCCGCAGTCATAGGAGGCATTTTAATGTGAAATTTCTTAAACATTTCCGCTGTTTTTGGAAATATGTAGGCGACATAGAACAAACAGGCGAGGAACAATACGAATAGCGTAATCAATGGTGTGATGAGTGCGCTCTTGAGGTTCCTTTTGAATTCTGCATTACGTTCCATAAATTTTGCAGCGCTCTCATAGATCTCCACCATATTTCCACTCTTTGAGGCTAAGCCAAGCATTTGTGCGGTGAACTTGCCGATCACCGGTGCCTGTTTCATGAAAACTTTTTCGCTGTCTTTTCCTTGCTTCAATTCCGCATTAATTTCCTTAATTGATTCACGAAGAGTTGCATTGGGGATGTCGTTGATAAGCAATTGCATCACTTCATTGAATGGAAGTTTTTGCCTCATTAAATCTGTACTCACTCGTACAAACGTGATGACATCAACTGTGGGAGCTTTATGTTGTCTAGTACCAAATAATTTTTTTCGCACGTAAAGAACGCGAAACCCCATCTTCTCTAAAGCAACGCGGACTTCATCAGAAGTGAAGGCTTTCTGTTCACCATCAATCGCTTTATCGCTTCCCTTTTGGACGCGATAGATGAACGCAAGCCGTTCGTGAATTCCTGTCACTTTGAATCTCTTGTCGCGAGAGAGTTCTGCTGCTTTCGTTTTAGCAATGGTTCTAGTGTCAGCAGTGATTGACCCAGAAACTGTCTTCCCCGAAAGCGTCACACCATCGATACGATATTCAGGCATACGATTTTATGTTTTATTGGTGAGTAAATGATTTAAATAGAATAATCTCCATTTTTCATACTACGATAATACACTTTTTCGCTCTCTGTGTCAAGAACCCACGGTTCAACAATTCTCCTGCTACTACTGGAAATCGCCAAAACAGCACTTTTTCAAAATGAAGAAATTCACGCAAAATAACCGAACCCAATCTACATATCGTTTTTGCCCCCATCGGCTGCCGAATCTCGTCTGTTGGGTTGCGCAGTCCGCAATCTCTATCCCCTTTGCAGCATATCCCGTACCATTTCAGTAATGCGCCGGAAGTCGATCTTGCCGTTTCCCATCTTTGGAAGATCTTCAATCACCACGAAGTTCTTCGGCAATGCGATATTCGGTAATTCTTCGGACATTTTTTTCAGAATCATCTTTTCGTCAATTTTCTGTGTAATGGCTGCGACAATCTTTGCTCCACGCACAGAATCCGGCACTTCCACAACACAGCATGAAATTTCTTCCGGCAGAAGATGCTCCAGCACATTTTCCACTCGGATCAGTGACACCATTTCTCCGCCGATTTTCATAAACCGTTTTAACCGACCAACATGCCAGAGATATCCTTCTGCATCGTGGTACCCCATATCGCCGGTATCATACCACCCATGGCGGATACTGAGTGTTGTCGCTTCAAAATCATCGAAATATCCCTTCATGATATTTTCGCCCTTCACGAGTATCTTTCCGATTTCACCAACACCACATTCCTCACCAGTCTCGTAGTTCTCAACGCGCACATTTACATTGGGTAATGGCCGTCCCGCACTTCCAGCCCGATTGGCCGTAGGAGAATTCACACTAATCACAGGACTTGTCTCTGTACAACCGTATCCTTCCAGTAGAGTAATATTGTGTTTATGAAGAAATTCCTCCCGAAGTGAGTCGGGTGTCTTGTCCGCACCAGTCAGCATGATACGGCATGTGGCAAAATCTCCCGGCTCAGATTTTCTCAAATATCCCCACATGAATATCGGCGTGCCCACAACAAATGTAATTTTTTCCTCGCGGATGATATCGCAAATATTTTTGAAATCCAATGGATTAGCGTACGTCACAATTGTCATCCCATAATACAACGGAAGCCACAAGTTTGCCGTCAATCCAAACACATGGAAGAATGGAAGGTTGGCAAGAAATATATCTTCAGCACTAAGGTCAAACACAGCAGAAATACCGACAAGATTAGCAGAAATATTCCGATGTGTTAAGAGAACCGCTTTAGGATCTTTTTCGCTTCCGCTCGTAAAAAGAAGAACAACATTATCATCTTCCTCGCCGCCATGGATTTTTTTCAAAAGCCGTTCCACGGGAAGTTTTGCACGCAGTGCCGCTTTGATTTTATCGAGAATAGATACCTTCGCCAAAATGTCCTCAATAAAGATCATACCAGGAACCCGTGAACTATTGATCTTTTCAAGGAGCGCTCTCGATGTGATGATAGTTCTAAATGCGCATTTCTTCTGGGCATATTCGCAGTTTTGTGCAGCACCGGTGGAATAGTTGACCATCACTGGTGTTCGGCCGCTCATAAGCGTTCCAAGAATAGAAAGCGCACATCCGGAAGAAGTTGGTATCATAATACCGATAAAACCCTCTTCGAATTTCTTGAACTTATCCGCCAAGATGAGCGAAGCAATGAGCGCTTTTCCGTAGCTGATATTCTTACCTGTCGTGCGGTCTATAATTGCCGTTTTGTTTTCAAATTTTTTGGCGATGCGTACGAAGTGATGATGAAGAAGCATATCTCTTCCTTTTGAATGACAATCGAAATACAAAACATATTCCGTGCTATCAACTGAACGGCAATGTATTTTGATTCAAGATAGAAGAGTTTGCGAACAACGGCAAGAAAAAAAAATTGATCAATTATCCGGTGTAAGAATAATGAAAACTCAGAAGAGAGTACTAATGCAAGTCCCAAAATACTGTCATGAGATAGAAGATCGTGAAAATTGCTCCAACCGCCGAAACGCCAAATGTCATCGCCGGCGAAAATGCATACCACAACCATCCCGCCACACTACTGGCAATCAATGTACAGATACTTTGTATGCCGGTATAGAATCCGATGGCAGTTGCTACATCGCTCTTCGGAACGATATTGGATATCCACGCTTTGGATATTCCCTCGGTACCGGCGGCATACATTCCATAGAAGAAGAACAGTACAAGCAAAGCAGCCGTTGATGTTGCAAAAATTATTCCGCCATAGACAAATGCAAACAATGCCAACCCGAGAATGAGTGTCGTCTTCAATCCGATCTTATCTCCCAGCGCGCCCATCGGATACGACATCAACGCATAGATAAGATTATAAAAAATGTACACACCAATCACTTGGAGGTCAGTTGCTCCTTGATGCCGCATCATCAAGAGAAGCAGGATATCGGAACTATTCATTAATGCAAAAAAGAGAAGTCCGACAACAAGAAATCGGAATTGAAGCGGAGCTGTTTTCCAGTACTTCAGGAATGCAAAGAATCCGGGCATCTCCACCGGTGCTGATGGTTGGTGTTTTTCCTGCACACGAAATGTTAATGCAACTGCAAACACTCCTGGAATAAAAGCCAACAGAAACAGCGTTTTATACTGCCCTGGATAAAATATCAGAAACACCAACGCTGCTAGCGGACCGAGCGCTGCACCGAGTGTATCGAAGGCTCGATGAAATCCAAACACTCGTCCTTTAAACTCCGCTGCGGTTTCCGCCGATAGCATCGCATCGCGAGCACCTGTGCGAATTCCTTTCCCCAACCGATCGAGTGTGCGTACACCAAATATCCAGAGTGGAAATGACATGACCGCAATCATCGGCTTGGAAATTGCACTGAGGGAGTAGCCAAATTGGATAAATCTTTTTCGTTTTCCTATTATATCCGAAAGATGACCAAAATATCCTTTACTCAATCCGGCAGTCGCTTCCGCAATACCTTCCAAAAAGCCAATGAGTACGATTGAAAAACCGATGCTAGTAAGATACATCGGCATGACAGGATAGAGCATTTCACTGGCAATGTCGGTAAAAAGACTCACGAGCGAGAGCAACAAAACAGTGCGGGTAATAATTTTCTTCACATTCTTTCCAATGACAAAACATTCAAATATACTCACCAACTATCGATAGAGCAACACCGCAAAGTTCATTTCCGGATATTTCGATGGAATGAAACAAAAAGTTTCTTATATTTCCCGCAACATTTTTTTGACCATTCACTTTATAGGAGCGATATGGACTTCGTTTCGATTCTTCGGGGACTCTTTGGCCTCATTATTATTACAGCCCTTGCCTTTATTTTTTCCGACAACAAGAAAAAGATTAATTGGAGACTCGTCGGCACCGGTGTACTTCTACAATTTGCCTTTGCTTTTATCGTTGTGAAGACCAATATCGGCCGCGAGATCTTCAGCTATTGCAGCAAGTTCTTCGTCTGGCTCTTCAGCTTTGCAAGCGACGGTGCACAGTTTGTTTTCGGTGGGTTGGCTAAGAATGCCGGCACCGAAGGAAGTCTTGGATTCTTCTTCGCCTTTCAGGTGCTTCCGACCATCATTTTCTTCGCCTGCTTTATGAGCATTCTCTATTATTTAGGCATCATGCAGCGGATTGTGCAAGGCATTGCATGGGTCATGCTGAGGCTGCTGAGAACCAGCGGTGCGGAATCGCTCGATGTCGCCGCCAATACATTCATCGGTCAAACGGAAGCGCCGCTTGTTATTCGCCCGTATCTGGCAACGCTTACGAATTCGGAACTCTTCACCATTATGACCAGCGGTATGGCACATATTGCCGGCGGCGTGCTGGCAGCATACGTGCAGATGCTTGGACTTGCATACGCAAAAGCAACCGGGATACCTGTCGACACTTCTCAGGTTTACTTTGCCGGACATCTTCTTGCCGCAAGTATTATGGCTGCCCCGGCAACCATGGTCGTTACAAAAATGTTAATGCCGGAAACAAGCGAACCGCTCACTATGGGAACCGTGCGCATCAAAATCGAGCGAACTCATTCCAACGTCATCGAAGCAGCAGCCGGAGGAGCAAGCGACGGTGTGCGGCTGGCTATCAATGTGGCAGGTATGCTTATCGCGTTCATTGCTCTCATCGCGCTGATCAACGCGCTGCTCGGATATGTCGGTGATGTTTCCGGGTTAAATGTAGTTTGTCAAACGCAATTCCAGCAAAAGCTTTCACTCGAGCTCCTCTTCGGGTTCGTCTTCCAGTTCATTGCATTTACCATCGGTGTTCCGTGGCACGATGCGCTCAATGTCGGCAGTCTGATGGGAATAAAGCTGGTCGTCAATGAATTTGTCGCATATTTGCGCATGACCGATATGATCTCTGCCGGCATGCTTTCGCCGAAAGCCATCGTCATTGCAACATACGCGCTCTGTGGATTCGCAAACTTCTCTTCCATCGCCATTCAAATCGGCGGATTGAGTCCATTGGCAGAAAATCGCCGCAGCGACATCGCAAAGCTCGGTTTAAAATCAGTGCTCGGCGGAACCATCGCTACCTGGATGACGGCATCGATTGCCGGGCTTCTTGCGAATTGATTTCATTAGGTCACTTCAAGGATGACACTATGAACGATACTCAGAAACGATACAAATGGTGTGTGTTGGGAGATTGGAACGGTTTCTTCGGATTGATGTTTGACAATCTGACCGTTCTCTCCTTCCTTGCCGGTATTCTCATCTTCGTCTTCAAGTATCCGGCAGATATTATCTACACGCGCATGTTTCCCGGCACGGCTTTCGGTGTGTTATTCGGCGATCTCATTTATACATGGATGGCATTCCGGCTTGCCAAGAAAACCGGCAACACCAAAGTCACTGCCATGCCGCTCGGACTTGATACACCATCAACAATTGGTATCGCCCTTGTTGTGCTTGGCCCGGCATTCGTCGGATTGAAGGCAGAAGGAATTCCCGAACGCGATGCCGCAATGATGACGTGGTACATCGGTATGGCAACGATGATGTTTATGGGAGTGATAAAATTTATCTTCTCTTTCTTAGGGCGTTGGGTGCAGAAAATCGTTCCGCAGGCGGGATTGCTTGGTTCGCTCGCCGGTATCGGGTTGGGACTTATTGGGATGACTCCGTTGATCGACATTTTCGGCATGCCGCTCGTGGGTCTCCTTGCACTGGGCATGATTTTCTATACACTTGTTGCTGGAATCAAACTGCCGTTCAAAATTCCCGGTGTGTTTGCATCCGTTGCTGTAGGAACAGCACTTTACTATTTACTCGGTCCATCAGGAATTGTTGGCGGCACCTACGCAGGCCCTCCTCCTGTTGAACTCCATTTCGGATTGCCCCTGCCGACCTTGGATTTCATCAAAGGACTCGGCCCCGCGTTGAAGTATCTTCCCATCGCAATTCCATTCGGCATTCTGACCGTCGTCGGCGGCATCAACGTGACTGAAAGCGCCCGTGTTGCAGGTGACGATTACAATACGCGTGACATTCTTCTGACCGAAGCAGTTGCGACGCTCATCGCCGGAATTTGCGGCGGTGTCGCACAATCAACTCCGTACATCGGGCAGCCGGCATACAAACATATGGGTTCACGCGCAGGATATACATTGCTCACCGGTATTTTTATAGGCCTGGGTGGCATCTTTGGATACGTGTCATTTATTGTTGAACTCATTCCCCGCGCCGTTCTCGCACCCATTTTGATTTTTGTTGCGTTCGACATTATTGCGCAATCATTTCAGACATGTCCGGCCCGGCATGCGCCCGCTGTGGCATTTGCGTTTTTCCCCACCATTGCGCGCCTTCTTGCCATTAAGCTCGGCAACCCGGATGCAGTGCTTCCGGAGACATTCAACAAACTGATGACTGTTCCCGGAAAATCACTTCCCGAAATGCTTATCATTGTTGCACTGGGCAACGGCTTTATTGTCACCAGCATGCTTTGGGGAGCTTTTCTGGCAGAACTGATCGACCGTCGGTTGCGCGTATCATCGGCATACCTCATTGCACTTGCCGTGCTTGCGTTCTTCGGCATTATTCACTCGGCAATACTCGACGGTGTGATGTATCTTCCATGGAATCTTGTCGGCATGACAAGACAAATTCCGTATCAATTCGCCACTGCCTATCTTGTGCTTGCAGCGTTCTTTTTTGCAATGTCGTGGACGAAGGAGAGTAAAGAGCCGGTCACCGGAATTGGGTATTGATCTAACAAATTATTTCTCGAAATAAAATATGATACTATCACTCTATGTTTGGATTTCGTTCGGCATCATTCTTCTTATTTGGTTTTGCCTTGTAGGCATCAGCCGATTGTTCGACCGCGATCCGGTTCTCTATCGAACCGGATATGTTTTTCGAAAGATCGGCAATGCAATAACCTTCATCAATCCGGCATGGAAACTCCATATTTCCGGAGAGAAAATATCAAATCCGCGAAAGCCGTATGTCGTTGTCTGCAACCATCAATCAATGGCAGATATTCCGTTAATCAGCAATTTGCCATGGGAAATGAAATGGATGGCGAAAGAAGAGCTGTTCAAAATTCCTATCGTCGGTTGGATGATGCGGTGGAGCGGCGATATTTCCGTTGATCGAAAAAACCCTCGCAGTGGTGCGCTGGCGCTCATTAAAGCCCAACGAGTGCTTGAACAAAAATGTTCTGTGATGATTTTTCCTGAAGGCACTCGCACACTTGACGGGCGCGTGCGGCAATTCACCGAGGGGGCATTTCTCCTTGCCATCAGAGCTAAAGTACCAATCCTGCCGCTCGTCATCGAAGGCTCGCGCGATTGTATTCCGAAGAACAGCTGGAAATTTGGCAAGCCCTCGCACATTTTTTTGAAAGTCCTGCCTCCTGTCGACACTTCCTCGATGACCATACAAGATGTTTCTACCTTGCGCGATAACATACGCATGACAATCATGAAACAAATAGCAGAATTGCGCTCGGTACCTGTGGACTCTGTAGACGGAATGAATTTACTTTCTGCAACATAACTACCGCTCGTAGCCTGGCTGCTCGTACACTCTAGTACACGAAAAGTACCTTTCTGTTCCACGAAGCTATTGCTTCGCGATTACGCGCCTCTCGTAGTGCAGAAGACAAATTATTACCATCGCTGTAAGCCGGTAGAGGATCAGATTCCCCCTGGGATGTTCATGTACAACTTCTATAGATTCCATAACAAGTGCAAAATATCTTTGTAGTATCACGCTCCGCGTGATGCATTCTTCTAGACAAGCCGAGCTTGAGCGCCTGGTTAGCCAGCGATAACGCACTTAATTCTTTTTATTCTCCAATGTTATAAATTATCCCGATTTGTAACGCCAGAGAAGTTTTATCGTAATTATAGAAGTAAGCAAAATCATAGTCCCTCGTTCTTCGATAGTAAAGTCCAATCGGCAAAGATACGGTGTTTGAAATGTTAATTGGATAACCCAGACCAATTATATAATAAAAACCAAAGTACGTATGTGGTCCTGTTCCTGCAGTAGCATTGTTGCTAATGCCATGGAGATATTGAATGACGATATTATCCTGACGAGTATAATGAGCGCCCATTCCTACATAGAGGATTTGCCAAATGGATCCTAATTCATAGAGGGCAATATCATAACGCTTGTCTGACGAAACCCGTAAAGACATTGCATCGTTAGATTCAAATAAATAATTCGTCAACTCAAGAAAACCATAAATATGAAAAATACTGAATTGTTTGCCAACACCTAGTCGAAAATTGTAGACTGGCTCAAATGCACCAGTATATTCGTCAAAACGAGGAAAAATACCACCATCAAACCAAAGCTGATACGAACCGTGACATAAATTTGAATCTACAGTAGCTGTTTTTTGATTTTCTTGAGAATGCATAATACCCACGGCAATCATTCCAAGGATGAAAGAATATAAAAATCTTTTATTCATAATTTAGGAGGTTCTTTTCGCTGGCTAACGGTACGGCGCTAAGCTGCCGCGCTGATAACTTTCACGATACACTAAACGAAACGAGTTCATTATGAAAAAGAAATTATTAAGCACCAAGACCTCTAAGCGCAATGTTAATTTGCACCCAGCTCATACGGTCAGCTTGAGCGCCTGGTTAGGGCGCATTGAAAAAAGTATTGATCCAATATTTAAAATAAATACCAACAAGCACAAAATAGAAATATTTATGAATGGCAAGATAGAGGGATTCACAGAAAAGACGCTGCCGATACTTTACATGGAAAACAGAATCCGCTCATACTTTAGCGCACTTCGCGCCATACACTTTTGTCACCGGCAAGAAAACAAATTTCTCCGTCTTCAATTGGCGGCTCACATTCCACAAAAGAAGGATAAAGCATTATGAATGATTTAACGTGCTGCTCATTACTCGATATAGCGGAAAGGAGTATTGTGTCTCCGCCACCGCGAATGTCTCTATCGAACAATGCAAAACCTTTTGGGTTATTGGCATCGATAAAAGTCCTTAAAAATTCCATTTGGATGATCTTGTGCTTGTTGGCTACAATATCATCATTGGTCAATATGAGTTTATACCATTTCATAGAAATGCGCCCTAACTATGATTAGACTGCATACCGCAGCCTAATATGCATTTTTTGCGTGTTAGACTGCATATTGCAGCCTAACATGATGATTATTGTATGATAGGCTGCAAGGTTTGCAGCCAAGCTTAGCAATGATTAAACGGGTTCTGGCACTATAGTTGTTTGTATTTCCGATGGCTCCCAATAATTCCCCTCTTTCTTCAGATACTTACGTTGTATCTTTCTTATCCGCGCTGGTAATCTATCAATTGCATCGTTAAAACGCAAGTGTGAAATGTCAATTAAGATTCCCGCCAGAGTTTATCCCGCCTTAGCGGGACGGGAATGACATACTCTTCTTTTTTGATCTTTTCCTTCAGCCAGCGAAATCGACAGCGCTTATTTTTTCTTTTTACCGACCTCAGAAAAATATGGAAATAAAACAAGGTGAGCAAAGTGTCCGACCAGAAAATTGTCTGAGTTCACTTCAGTGAACGAGTTTTTTTCTGGTCAACGACGCGAGCCGCGGTTTTATCCATATTTTTCATCAGTCTTGACTTTTTCTGCCGCTCTCTTTTTTTTTAATTATTGTGAGCGGCATGGCGCCTGTCCCGATGGATATCGGGATGTCAAGACAAAAGAAAGAACGACATATTTTCTCCGACGCTCCCGCAACGCGATAGTCTCGTATTCTGAATTCCCGACAGCTGGAAGCCTGATAATGTATCACGCTTCGCGTGATTCAATTTTACGCCGTCGGCTGGGAATGACATATTCTATTATTAGGCATATAGAGAAGTTACGAAATCAGAGGATAGGTCAACGGTTTTGCTACAATCATGAGACGTATGGAAAATTATAGAGGACAGCTTACTCATACCGCAACGATTCGACCGGATCTACACTTGCTGCTTTACGCGCAGGGAAAACTCCTGCTGCAAGTCCAATAGCGGTCAGAATGCCGACAGTAATCAATACAAGAGAAAGCGAGAGAACGGGTCGTCCGACGAACTGCATCGCTCCTTCTTCTGCAGGAATCATCCACATGACAGAAATTACAGCATAACAAAAGAGAATTCCAATCGTACCGCCCGAGAGCGATAATAGTAATGATTCAAAAATAAACTGTACTAAAATGTAACTGCGCCGTGCACCCACAGCCAGCTTGATGCCAATTTCTTTCGTACGTTCTTTGACGACCACATACATCACGTTGGCAACTCCCACACCTGCAATGACAAGTGTAAGGAAACCGATAGAGAAAAGGAAAATGGAAACGCCAAGCCCGACTTTTTGACTTATTTTTTCGGCTTCAATAAAGTCCCAGATACCAATCGCACGCTCATCTTTCGGGTCGAATCGATACTTCCTTCCAAGAACTTCATAGATTGAACTTTTCACAAATTCTTGCTGACCTGGATCGATGGGTTGAACGACGATCGAATTAACGTTTTTATTTCCGTACGTCGTCCGAAACGTAGTATAAGGGATAATCGCGCGCCGAGTGTCTGGACCATTATTCATTGCCGTTTGAACCTTTTTTTGAATAAGGCCGACCATTGTATAAGGAACGCCGTCAAGAAGGATGACTTTCCCTATCGGATCTTCCTCCTTAAAAATATCTTTTGCAATGACTGTTCCAAGAACCAGTACTCTCCGCTGACGGTCAACATCAACATCATCGAGAAACCTGCCGCCTCCAGACGGGTACATTCGGCGCATTTCTTCGAAAGATGGATTCACGCCTTCGCATTCCGTTGTGATGGAAAATTTTCCATACGTGAGTGTAACATTATTCCGATACTGCGGAGAGATCATCCCGATTCCCCTCACTGTCTTATTGATAAGATCGACATCCTCTTCAATAAATCGAATTCTTCTTCCTTTCGGCAGCCCTTGGTATACAAGTCCCGTTTCACCGCCATAGACAATCATAATCCGGTTACCTGCATTCATCATCCCTTTGAGCATTTGGGTTCCCAGCCCCCTGCCAAATGACAGCAGAAGAACTACTGCGATCGTCCCCCATGTGATAGCGATCAGTGTTAAGGTCGCCCGGGTGCGGTGTGCACGAAGATCGGAAATAAAGTCTCTGAATAATTCGAACAACATACTTCACTCTTTGAATGTTTTTTTTAAATCCTCTATCTATGTCCTCAGACACTCGACAACATCGATATTGGATGCCCGGCGTGCAGGCATAAGTCCGGAAAGCAATCCCACAGTAATAAGAACAAAGATCGTTATTCCCACAACTTCGAAAGACAAATCGGGTGTCCCCACGTAATCTTTGATGGGAATCATGCTCAGGAGCGCAATGATTCCGTACGAGATCAGGAAACCGATCGCTGAACCTGTAAAGACAATAAAGAATGTTTCCGTGAAAAATTGAACCAAAATATTTGTTTTCGTTGCGCCAACGGCACGCTTCACTCCGATTTCTTTGATCCGTTCCTGCACAACGATGAACATGATATTTGCTACCCCAAGCCCGGCAACGCCAAGCGTGAAACTGCCTATCAGTCCTAAGAAAATATTGATCCCAAGAAACATATAGAATGAGAGGCGATCGAACATAGTTGTATCCCAGATCCAGACTGCATCTTCGTCTGTGGGATCGAATTTATACCGCTTGCTGAGCGCTGCCCTTACTTCTTTTACTGTTTGTTCTCCCAGCCGCGGATCTTTGATTTGATAAATGATATCACTGAGATGAATTGTACCATAAACCGATGCGAAAGTGGAAATCGGTATGAAGATACGATCCTGATCGCGGCTGTTATAGGAAGAAGGCTGGGTTTTCTTTTGCATAACACCAATGACTAAAAAAGGAACCTGACCGATAAAGACGGATTTCCCGATAGCATTCTGATCTCCAAAGAGAAATTCTTTCACCTTGTCTCCGATGACTGCAACGCGGCGTCGATCTTGAATGTCCAGAACATCGATAAACCTTCCTCCTGCTTCAGGAATGATATTCCGCATTTCACTATAGACAACGTTCACGCCTGAAATTGTTGGATTCAAAATATTCGCGCCAACCCGTGCAGTTGTCTGTCGAGAAAACTCAGGACTGATAGCAAAGATATTAGCTACTTGCGAGGCAATCAGTTTTGTATCTTCTTCGATGTACGAGATAGGTCTGCCAATCCCGTACCCAGCCCAAGGTTTTGTCGTTTTCCCGGGGAACATGATAGCGATTCCCTCGCCGATTCCGTGCATATTCGCCGCAGTTTGCTTCTTGAATCCGACACCAAATGCTACGAGCACAACGATGGCGACAGTTCCCCAGATGATTCCGAACATCGTCAGGAATGCCCGGAGCTTCTGCGCCTGGAGGTCAACAATGAATTCTGAAATGATTGTGCGAAATTTTTCCATCGTTTCTTTGAAGAATTCTTAGTCGATTTTTTTCACCGGCTTCTCCAATACTTCGTCGCCTTCTTTCAAGCCGGAGACAATTTCGATATTGATTGCATCGCTGAGTCCGGTTTTGATATATCGTTTCTCATCTTTTTGTGCACCGAGGGCGACTTTCACAGACGCAGAATCGTTACTGAATGTGACAACTCGCTCAGGAATCGTTAGTACATTTGCTTTCTTCTGAATGATAATGCTGGCATTCGCAGAATAGCCGGCACGAAGAACGGCATTCTTTGACGCGGGAACAATAATTTCGATGGGGAAGACCGTCGCATTATCTTTCTTTTCCGCTTTCAGCCATATCTTTCGGAGAATTCCTCGAACAGTATCGCTCGGCAACGCCCCGACTTTGATCTCCACATCCATTCCTTCTTTCATTTTACCGACATCGATCTCATCGACAGTACCCTTGAAGACAAGCCGTTCCATATTTGCCATTTTCATCAATACCGTTCCGTCCTGATATGGTGTCATTGGAGTGACGGGATCGCCGACCTCGATAGTCCGATTGAGCACATAGCCCGATATAGGAGCTTTCACAATAGACTCAATTTCGGTATCTCCAATCTTAATTCTTCCGCTTTCCATCAAAGCGAGTTTTTCAGTAGAGATTTTCAATCTGAGGTCGGATTCATCATACTGTTTCTGGAAATCTTCATATTCCTTTTCTGAAATCAACTTATTTGTATAGAGGCTCTTCTCGCGCACCTGTTCCTTCTTCAGGTTATCCAAGTCCACCTGACTGAGCTGCACCTGCCTTTTTGCATCGGCAAGATCGACCGGGGCCGGATCAGGCTTTACTTCTAAAATCGGCTGGCCGATCTTTACATATTCACCGACATCGACGAAAATATGACTAACGACTCCTGATACTTTCGATTTTACCGAAATTTCATTTTCCGGTTCGATCGTCCCGACAGCCAGCGCCTTATCTACGATGGTTCCTTTGGTTACTTTAACCTTCGGCAGATCGTTTTGGCTGGAAGACTTATTGCTGCCGAAGAAAAGAAAAGACGCGCCGCCTAGTACAACAACGGCGATCGAAGAGAGAACAATTTTCTTTTTCATAGTCATGATCGATAGTGTTTAGTAGAATTGATTGTGTCGTTTATTTTCAGAAAATCTTCTAAAGAGTGTACCTAAGATACGTTATTGTGAACTCTTAAGTTGCGGCATCCATATAATTTCCTTATTCATATGAAGCACGGTCGTTTCCATTATCTTTGACTTTTCAATGTTCAGAAAGGTTGTGGGAAAACGAGCAATACAATAGTTGATCGCCTTTGAGACAGAAGAGTACACCCGGCATTTCGAAAGACCAGACACAGGAGGATGAAAATGACTTTTTTCTTTATTTCTTCATTTGTTTTACTATTGCTTTTCTTTCAGCCGTAAAATGCCACCAGGGCAATGCCGGACCACCGTTCACAAAACTTATTGCGGACATAAATACATCGAGAACACATGGATCCTGTCTTTTTCCCGTAATGCCACAAAGTGTATTATAAAGAGCAAACGCATCTTTGCTGCGAAGGTCTTCCGGCCTGTGTATTCCGAGAAGCTTGAGGTCTGCCGTAATGGATTTCCCTATATTTGGCAAATCTCCAAGTTCTTTTACATTTTTGAATGTCTTTTTAGCCATATGCTTTCTTTGCTCGATCTATCATGCATATAAGTACAAATGACATACCATCACATTTGTTCTATTTGCCGGAGATGATGCTGCAAATGCCCCAAGTAATCGACGACAACATATCCGATTGTCAACGGTTCGCCGGAACCAATCGTGCATGAGATCTGTAAACATTCTGCCGGCATGCGGTCGAGAATGTGTGCGAGATGGAAATTGTACGACTTCCAGAGAACCAGCAATTCTTTCCACGAGCGCGAGCCGTACTGTTGTATGTTCACCCATTCTTTCTGTTCATACGAAGGAAGGTTTATGGTTTTCAAATACTGCGCGCGGACGAAACGCTGATGGTTGTTGGAAGTGGAATCTATGAGATGCCCTAGAATTTCTTTACGCGACCATTTGTCCGGCTGGGGTTTCTGAGATGCTTTTGCTTCATCTAAATTGTCAAAGCGTCCGGCAAAATCTTCAACAGTCTTTCTGATCCCATCGGCGATCTTTCCCGGAATCGAGGATTGATCTTCAAGAGAATTAATGTAACGTTCAACCGGATATTTTGTTTTCATAAAGCCTTTCGTAGTCACAATACTGGACAACAATTTTTAAAATCACCTTATTCCCTTGTTGTCAAGATACTGTGAATACTTCTTATCGATGACGAGGACGTGATCGTAATACCATTTTGCCAGGAATGCAACCATTTCTTTCTGCTTTTCCGGACCTTTCTCTTTTACTTCTTGTGTCATCATCGTTACTTTTTTGATGAAATCAAGATGCTTCCCGATGTGCGTTGGTAAATCCGGATACCGGTGTTTGATCATATACCGTTCTTCGGTTGCGAAATGTCTGTACGCGTGGTGGATGAGGGAATCAACGATGGAAGATGTTGCCTGCCATTCATTTTTCTTTTCAACGGATGTGACGATTTGGTTGAAGATGTCTAATAATGCTTCGTGCTGCTCATCGATTTCCTGCACATCGATTTTGAACTGTTCTTTCCATGGTATCGGTTGCATTCCAAACCCTCCTTGTCAAGTATTTTCCTGTAGTTTTGGAGTTGTACGACAATACTCTTGTTATAAGAAAGCTCTTCTCACAACATATCTTGTTCTATTTTCTCATCCTCCATCGTTCATCTTTTACTCTTTACTCTTCACTTTACAATCTTTATCAATTACCTTGGCCCAAGAATATAATAATTTTTGATTCAAATTCGGTGTACTGGGAAACACATGTTTAGCTACACTCAATCAATCTATACATACGTATAACGCATGAATGATAGACTCGCATAAATGCTTATTCATAAAAAACTTCACGTCACTGTGTCAGCAAAAATATTTGGCGAAGGACCAATGAAGAGCTGGTTTTCTGCGATGAATATATCAGTTTTATTTTGGGAAAGCAAGGAAAAGAGGCAGCGGGGAGCTGTTAACAATCAAGGGAAGCGCGCATACAGCTTCAAGGTTCCGCAGACGTGGAAAACTAACGAGCAGCAATATCTGTCATGCCGTCTCCCCCTATGATGGCACACTCAATATCAAATAGTTTTCAGGGAATGGTACAAATTCTCAAGTGAATTGACGAAATCAATGCTCATTTTGTGCAGACCTATCGAGCTTCGCGCAAAACGTGTTTATCCTCTCAAGCAACCATGCGGATTGTCTGAGTCTGTTCCGAATCTATCTCGATAATCTCAGGTGTCGGTTTGCTCGCCAGCAACACTCGAATCATATCTTCCATCTTTATCGGTTTTGTAATGTAATCATTCATACCGATAAACAGAAACTCTTCACGATCGCCAGTCTGTGCATTAGCAGTCATCGCTATAATATTAGGTTGTTGATCAGATGGGAAATCTTTGCGAATTAACATCGTTGCCTGCCGACCGTCCATTTCAGGCATTTCAGCGTCCATTAAAATCACATCATATGATCGGCGTTTGAGCGCGTCAATGACTTCAATCCCATTAAAAGCAACATCAGCGTGATACCCCAGTTTTCTCAAAAACCAGAGTACGATTTTGATATTGACAAGACTGTCTTCAGCAAGGAGTATTCTTAAGGGATGTTGTCGTGCCATTTGAATGTCAAAATGAGGAAGATTATGAGCGGCCGCCATCATTTGAGCACGTTCTGCTTGATGTGTATCTTCGGCTTGTGTTCGTTGGGTTTCAGATGCTTTTGGTTCATTGACTTGGCATTGCGCTTCAGCCGCAATACTCAGAGTTTCTGTGGTCATATTTTCTGTCTGTTCCATGAACTGCCTCCAATCTCTTATTTTGAACTCCAATATCTATGTTCTAAAGGGGACAATTATGATGCCAACAAAGTCCCAAGAAAGAGTCTCTATAGGAACTAACTGTTTTGCCCTTTTTATCCGATATTAATATCAATTTCACATACTGATCCTTAAGTAATTTGTAGAGTTTTCATTTTTGAACTCAGTTTTGCAGGGCTTCCAGAGGTGTTGGATCAATAGAATTTTCTTATCGAGATCGGTTTTACTAAGCTGCAGGAGAGAAGCGTTTTTTCTTAACTTGTCGCGGCAAAATGATATTCCTGTCTTCAGCCTGGTTTATACAAAAAGGAACTCCGAAAAAGAAGTAAGCTCGAAATCAAAAAGCGATAGTTGATGGAGTGTTTTTTAGAGGATCAGAAAATGCGTTGTAATGATAAAGTCAAAAGAATTTGGAAAATGCTCCCGCCGATGAAAGTGTTCACGCCCCATTTAACTCGAACTTCGCGCATAGTTCCGCTCGGCAAAGCGGGTAGTTCAAAGCTATTTTGTACACCGCAAGCGGCACATGCCTTTCGAGTTTTTATAACTGCTGAATCTTAAATCGAATCCGTAAGACACCATTTGCACAATCGCTGGAAATGATCCTAAATTCTCCGATCTCCCTCGTTGAGGAAGCATGCACCCCGCTGCATGGACAGGCATCGTATTCGCCGATGAAAATAATTCTCACTTTATCTCCGGCATCTTGAGGAAGTTTTGAAAGAGAGACAACTTTCCCCGCTTCTTCACGCGAGAGAATTTGTTCCCGGATCGGGAGATCAGACTGTATGATTTCATTCACTTTCATCTCTATCTGGAGGATTTCTTCTGGTGTGAGGTTTCGTTCAAAATGGTAATCACATTTCGATTTCTTCTTTTCGATGTGTGCACTGAAAGCGCGTCCACAATGAAACATCCGCACCATTGTCTGGTTCAGGATGTGTTCCGCCGAGTGCATTCGCGGATCGTGTTCTTTTCGATTAGGAACGACCTGATTCATATCTTGATTCCATGCTGTTGGTGTTTGCTTTCTGTATTCATATTGCAATATACAAGATTCTTCAGACATTTTTGAAAGATAAAAACACACACAATTCTCGAACGCAACTCTTGCAACTTTAGAAATTATTTCGGACTCTGATATCATACTATGTACAATTCTTTATAAGCAAGAACACATCTTGAATATTGGAGGATTTATCATGCGCCGTTCCATTTCTGTTATCGGCTGGTCTACAGTCCTTATCTCGATCATCATGATTCTCACGGAATTCATAAGTTTATTATCGAATCCAATGGAACAATTCAATGTTCTTATCAGCACATTTCCACAAGTACGAAATAGTATAGAATCCATGACACAAATGATTCAATATAACCGCATTTGGTCGATCTATACAATTTTGTATTTCATATTTATTTTCGTCGGTGCGATTCAGTTTATCCGTTGCCATTCAATCGGACGAACGATTCTCGAGGTCGCCTGTTGGTTCGGGATGATGAATGCGTGTATAAATTCTTTACTGAGCTACATCATCTGGAACAATATGCAATCAACTCTATCGCATGTCATGGGAACTATGGGAATGAGTTTAGGATACATCAATCCTTTAGGAATGATTACAATCATCCTGGGTTTCTTTCTTTGGATCATTCCTTCATTTGGAATGATTTTGTATTTGCGAAGTCCAAAAATAAAAGCAATAATGAAATAGCTTTATTATCCCCGTCGAAAAGATTGCCTGCATCCTACCTTTGAATCAAAACCCAAAAGGCCCATTCCATCAGTACTGTTTCGGAAAACTGAAACAGTCTCGTATCCACCTTCTTATAACCATTTTTATTCGGAACTCTCTCCCTTGTACTATTGTTTTATAAGGTGGTTGAAATAGAACGTGGTGTTTATGATGTATGATTCATTCAAAACTTGATTTTTAAATTAATAAAGGAGAAGAAAAAATGAAACTCGCCGTTCTTACGCTTATTCTTGTGAGTTCCGTTATAGTGCATGCTGAGATCATCGGCAAAGTGGTTGAATATACCGCCAACAATGTGGCATTAAAAGGATACATCGTATATGATAATACTCTCAAGGAAAAGCGGCCTGCCGTCATCGTCGTGCATGAATGGTGGGGTGTTACAGACTATCCAAAGAAACGAGCAGAAATGCTTGCTTCTTTAGGTTATGTAGCATTTGCGGTAGATATGTATGGCGATGGAAAGGTTGCAGATAATCCTGGTGACGCTCAAAAGTATGCCGGCGAATCTATGAAAGACTTGTCCCTGTTGAAAGCAAAGTTCGCGGCAGCAATAGAACTTCTTAAAAAGAATGAACATGTCGATCCGACACGTATTGCAGCAATCGGTTATTGTTATGGAGGTGGTGTTGTACTCAATATGGCACGTACCGGAGTCGATCTTAAAGGGGTTGTGAGTTTTCACGGCAGCCTGGCAACCACGACACCAGCCGAAAAAGGGAATGTGAAAGCTAAGATTCTTGTATGTAATGGGGGTGCGGATAAGTTCATATCAGAGAACGATATCAAGAATTTCAAGCAAGAGATGAAAGCGGCAGGTGCCGATTTCAAATTCATTTCGTACAAAGGAGCCTTGCATGCATTCACAAATCCTGCAGCAACAGAACTCGGCAAAAAATTTAATATGCCAATTGCATATAATGAAAGCGGGGATAAGGGATCTTGGAAAGAAATGAGAAAATTCCTTAAAACAATTTTCAATAATTAGATTTACTTTGGGGAAAAGCAATTAACCTACTTCCTTTAAATTCGAATAACTATGTCCATTTTTATTATCCTGCATATAAAAATGTAGATTTTTAAGCAATTTTTCCCGATCGTAGTACATCTAAAAATTAATTATGAATGGACTATGAATATAATAATACCAAAAGAAGCTCCATCCGAACTGCGTGTTTCAATGCTGCCACAAAATATCGAAAAACTCGTCAAAAAAGGTGCAAAGATTACTGTCGAGTCAGGTCTTGGCAGGACACTCGGTATTTCGGATAATGATTACAAGAAAGCCGGCGCTTCGATAGAGAAGAACAGAAAAAAACTCCTGGCTTCCGGGGATATTATCTTGCGGTTGCGCAAACCCGATTTAAAAGAAGTCACTTCACTGAAAAAAGGATCGATTCATGTAAGTTACCTCGATCCGTTCAATGAGCCCAAACTTCTCGAAACGCTCGCCAAACAGCGTGTCTCGGCAATCTCTATGGAGATGATTCCACGTTCAACTCGCGCACAAAAAATGGACGCGTTAAGCTCACAGGCAAGTCTGGCTGGGTACGCTGCGGTCGTTCTTGCCGCAGGCAATTTATATAAAATTTTCCCGATGATGATGACCCCGGCTGGCACACTTCAGCCGTCTAAAGTGTTTATCATCGGTGCAGGCGTTGCAGGTTTGCAGGCAATTGCTACAGCACGACGACTCGGAGCAAAGGTTGAAGCATTCGATACACGTCCTGTAGCTAAAAATGATGTCCTTTCGCTCGGCGCAAAATTTGTTGAAGTCGACCTCGGTGAAACCGGACAAACAGCACAGGGATACGCAAAAGCATTAACAGAGGAACAATTGAAGAAACAACGCGACGTTATGAAGCAATATTGTGCACAGGCGGATATTATCATCACAACGGCGCAAGTCTTCGGCCGCAAAGCTCCGGTTATTGTCACAAAAGAGATGGTCGCCGCGATGAAACCAGGTTCCGTTGTTGTTGACCTTGCCATTGAAACAGGCGGCAATGTCGAAGGTGCAGTCCTTGGTAAAACCATCGAGAAAAATGGTGTGAAGATTATCGGAATGGCGAACATGTCGTCGCGCGTCGCGCTTCACGCAAGCCAGATGTATTCCAACAATCTTACTAATTTGATTGACGAGTTCTGGAATAAAGAGAAGAAACACTTCGAACTGAAACTTGAGGATGATATCATCAAAAGCTGTCTCATGACACATGGCGGCGCTGTCGTCCATCCGACTTTTGCACCACCAAAAAAAGAAAAGAAATCTAACAAAGGATAATACTTTATGTTTTCTCTTATTGAATCATTTTACATACTCCTTCTTGCCGGATTCGTCGGGTTTGAAGTTATCAAACGCGTGACACCAACATTGCATACACCGCTTATGTCCGCAACCAATGCTATTTCCGGAATCTCACTTGTCGGTTCGCTCGTCGCAGCCGGAAGCAATCAGTTTGTCAGCCAAATGCTTGGATTCGTGGCGGTCACTGCCGCTACTATCAATGTCGTCGGTGGATTTTTGATTACCGAACGCATGTTGAAAATGTTCAAGCGAAAGGAACGAAAACAGCAATGACGAACTACCTGCTCGAAATTACATATATCATTTCGTCTGTCCTTTTTATTCTTGGATTGAAAGGACTCAGCCATCCGGAATCGGCACGCCGAGGGATGCATCTTGCTGAAATTGGAATGCTCTTGGCAGTGGTCGGCACACTGCTCGGTAAAGGTATTGTGACATGGGAATGGATACTCATCGGACTTGTGATCGGTTCAGCTATTGGTACTGCAATGTCTATCTTTATGCCGATGACTGCAATGCCGCAACGAATTGCGATCTCACACGCATTTGGTGCGCTTGCCGCAGTGCTGGTTGGTATAAATGAATTTATTATAAAGGGAAGTGAAATTACGAGCGGGCTCATGGGAGCACTGGGATTTGAAGTACTCTTCGGCTCGCTCACGGTTACCGGAAGTCTCATGGCGTTTGGCAAACTGCAAGGGATTGTCAAAAGCGCCCCGATGACATACAAAGGTCAAAACTTCGTCAACATTTCGCTCTTTTTTATTACGGTCGGAATGTTCATGTATCTTGTCTTCTTCCCGCAAAACACACTCGTCTTCGGTACTATGATTGCACTCTCGTTTCTCATCGGTATTTTTATTGTACTGCCGATCGGCGGAGCAGACATGCCGGTGGTTTTATCTCTGATGAACTCATACGCCGGACTTGCCGCCGCAGCAACAGGATTCGCAATCAACAATAAGGTTTTGATCATCGCCGGTTCACTCGATGGTTCATCCGGATTTATTCTATCCATCATTATGAGCAAAGCGATGAACCGTTCGTTCTCAAACATACTTTTTGGTGCAGTGGGTACTCCTCAAGTCGATACGTCCAGCCTTCATGAGGATAGACCGATTACACGATTTAACGTGGAAGACGCCAAATTTGCTCTTGAACAAGCGGAACGTGTCGTTATTGTACCAGGCTATGGAATGGCCGTTGCACAAGCACAATATGCAGTGCGTGAGTTGAGTGACGAACTGGAAAAACGCGGTATCAAAGTTGAGTTTGCCATCCATCCCGTTGCCGGTCGCATGCCTGGACATATGAACGTTCTGCTTGCCGAAGCAAATATATCGTACGATCAACTCCTTGAGATGGAAATAATCAATCCTACAATGGACACAGTGGATATGTGTATTGTCATCGGCGCAAACGATGTTGTTAATCCTGCGGCACGTACAGATAAAGGAAGCCCAATTTATGGAATGCCGATCATTGATGTGGACAAGGCAAAAACCGTCATAGTGATGAAACGTTCAATGGCAACTGGTTTTGCAGGCATTGAAAATCCGCTCTTCTATGAAGAAAATACCAAGATGTTATTTGGTGACGCAAAGAATGTCTTACAGCAATTAGTTGCGGAGTTTAAGAAGAACTAAAGCAGAACGAATTGGAGCCCGCATAAAAGTGAACTCCAGTTAATACATAAGAAATGACGCCCGATCTATTTCGATTGGGCATTTTATTAAGTGCTGTCAGTATTCTTCCCATTACCACTAAAGAATTTTCCGTATATTACCGGAGTCTTTTTCATAATCTGAAAGTATAAAATGCAAATAGGTGTTGTCGGTCTCCCATTTTCCGGAAAATCTACACTGTTCCAAACGATTACCAAAACACATTTTGACCCTTCAGCGCTTACAAAGGTAGAAACGCACCATGCCATTGTGAAAATCCCGGATGCTCGTCTTGACAAATGTGTTGAAATCTTCACTCCTCAGAACACCGTCCATGCTACTATCGAATTCGTCGATGTTGTTGGATTGAAAAAAGGCGAGTCTGGATCAACGCAGTTTACCACTAATTTTTTATCCAACGTGAAATCAAACGATGCACTGGTGCAGGTTGTCCGATTATTCACCAACGAGACTGTTCCCCATCCAGACGGTTCTATCAATGCACTACGAGATATCGATTCGTTCGAAACAGAGTTTATTCTTTCTGATCTCGCTCTTGTCGAAACACGTATCGAACGCATTAAGAAACAACTTATGAAAATGCAGGATGAACTTGCAAAGCGGGAATTACCGGTGTTAGAGAAATGCAAGCAGATACTCGATAGTGAAAAACCGCTGCGTGAAACAGAATTTTCAAAAGATGAACTGCATCTCTTAAAAACATATCAGCTACTCTCCATCAAACCTATGCTGATTGCACTCAATTTCGACGAATCACAGCGAAGTGAGACAGAAAAGCATATAAAACTCATATCTGAAAAGAAAGAAGGAAAGAATACGAAGATCGTTTCCTTTTTTGGCAAAATCGAAATGGAAGTGTCAGAACTACCTGATGACGAGGCAAAGGTCTTTATGGAAGAATACGGTATCAAGGAGTCGGCGCTCAGTACACTGATTCGTGAGGCATACGCCCTGCTTGGACTTCATTCCTTCTTCACTGTTGGCGAGGATGAATGCAGAGCATGGACCATCAAGAACGGGATGACGGCACAAGAAGCAGCTGGCGTGATCCATTCTGATTTTTTTGCCAAGTTTATCCGCGCAGAAGTAGTTCCTTATGACCACTTCATCACAGCGGGTGGATCATTCGCCAAGACGAAAGAGGTAGGACAGTGGCGGCTTGAAGGAAAAGAATATATTGTGAAGGATGGCGATATTATTTCCATCAGACACAGCTAAAGTCTGTTTATTCAATTTACATTTGATAATTTATTAAGATCATAACGTAGAGGAGATACATCATGAAAAGCCTACGAGGCACGCAAACAGAAAAGAATCTATTAGCAGCGTTCGCCGGAGAATCACAGGCAAGAAATCGCTACACCTTTTTCGCTTCCAAAGCAAAGAAAGAGGGGTACGAACACATTGCAGCAATTTTTTTAGAGACTGCCGATAATGAGAAAGAACATGCCAAGCGTTTTTTTAAATTTCTTGAAGGCGGAGAAGTTGAAATCACTGCATCATTTCCGGCGGGCGTTATTGGCACAACAAAAGATAATTTGAAAGCAGCGGCAGATGGCGAACAGGAAGAGCACACAAAGTTATATCCGCACTTTGCTGAGGTTGCCAAACAGGAAGGTTTTGCCGAAATAGCTATAGCTTTCCGCACTATCGCACTTGTGGAAAAACACCATGAAGCACGGTACCGCAAATTGTACAAACAGGTTGAAGAAGGAACTGTATTTAAAAAAGAAAAGGTCGTTCGCTGGAAGTGTCGGAACTGCGGGTATATTCATGAAGGGAAAACACCGCCTGCAAAATGTCCTGCATGCGAACATCCGGAATCATACTTCGAGGTGATAGAAGAAACCGAATAAATTATTTCTCATCGTTTTGCTAGAACAAGAACGCTAGATTTTGTGCAAGATCTGGCGTTCATTTTATCGACAGTTTACTATGTTACTTTAATATTGGTTCACCGCGTTCAATACATTGGATAGGCACGCCCCATGGATTCCGTAGCATGAGAATCTGATCGCCACTGCCGATCACTTTGACATCTTCCACTAACGTTGCGCCCGCCGCAATGAGTCCGTTGCGAATTGCTCGAATATCATCCACCAGAAAGGCGATATGTATGGAAAGATGGTTCATCTTCCACATGTCGAGCACAGGATATTCGCTGTTGTTGAAGACTTCCATCATCATATTGGTGCCGGCATCTGCAAGAAAGTTTGTATACGTTGGTGGAGTGCCTTTGCGCATTACCTTCATTCCAAGATTTTCGAAATACCAGTTCGTCATACTTTGCGGATCCGTAACATTGAGCGCAAAGTGTTCCGGGCGTATGCCGGCGGGAGTGAGCATCGGTGCCATACGTTTTACAAATTGAATAGCAAGTCCCCACGGATCGCGCATCATCAATACTTGGTCGCCAGCTGGTGTGGTAACAACATCTTCCACTAAAGTCGCACCTGCGGCAAGAAGCGAATCGCGCATGGATTTTACATCATCCACCATGAATGCTAAATGTAATGCAAGATGGCTTAGCTTTCTATACTCTGGAACTGGAACGCTTGGATTGTTGTATAATTCGAACGTCATATTGCCTGCGGTATCACCTATGAAATGTGTGTTTGCCGGCAGCAGACTCTTGCGCACGATTTTCATTCCCAAATGATCACAGTACCATTGAGCAATGGCTGCCGGATCTATTACATTAAAGGCAATATATTCCAGGCGCGGTTTCTGTTTCAATAGAACAATTCGGTCTTTTGATTTCTGATCTGTTGAATTTACCATAAACACGCTTTCGTTTAGATTTATTCGATTATTCATCAGTGTTATTTCGTTCAATTTTTTTTCCGGGTCAATCTGGATGCTGCATTTTTGCAGATCGGTTGTTGGCGGTACCGTGAGAAGCACTTCAGCATACTTCGGCAAAAGATCTGCCGGAGCTTGAATTGCAGGTATTTGAACAGTTGAAATGGGCTTATCGTTTTGCATTACTGCCAACATTACTGCCGGAGCATCAACCGAGCCAAGATTATGCACTTTCACTCTGATGGTGTTTCCTTGAACGGTGATGTCTTCTTTTCCGATACCTAAATCCGGACGCTGCCAGTACGGGACTGATTTTGATTGAAGTTTTAACATGATAATCGTTGTCTTATGCGGTGCAAATGTTAATTGTATATTCTTGCTCCGTTCTAGATCGACAACTTGAGTTGAAAAAATCGTGTCGGCTTTTTCGTCGCCGTTTATGTCAAAACCCTGGGTCACTTCCCATTTCCCCGGTTCAACATCCCAAGCCGTCATAGTTGCTTCCACCGGTTTATTTTCTATTGCATATGCTACAATCTTGATTGCAGATGGTGTTGATTCGGGAATTAGAATTGCAGCGCTTTCTTCAGTCGCCGGAGCATTGAATTTCCAGCTTACGACTTGACCAGGATATATCATACCACGCACTAATGCAATACCACCCAACCGCGAGCGCTGGAGTTCACGATTCGCAGCGAAAACACGATCGGTCCAAACCGATCCTTCTGTGTTTATATATTCCCGCAGAACCGACGATTCAATTTGATCGGCATAATAATTCTCCAAATACTTTTTATCACCCGTCATCTGCCAAGCGATATGCCTGAAAAAATCATTTCCATTTGTCGGCGTGGTCTTTGCCAGTATTTTTTTGCCGAATGTATTCCGCACATTGAGAATATCGAGAGCATTATTGCTGATTGTTCCAAGGATGTCTTCTCCGAAACCCAACAATGGCTGAATATATTTCTGATCACCCGTCAACCGATAGACAGCCCACAGTAATTGCAATCCGGCAGAAGACGTGCTGAATGTAGCGCCGTTCCCCATGCTTGCGGCAAGCATTCCTTTTGATCCAAGCGGTGATGGACGCGCGGAATCGCTTGAGAAATTAATTTCCGTATTAAAAACAATCTTCCCTTTTTCATCTTTCCGCGCATGTGCCAGTACTCCATCAGCCATGTCTATTGCTAATTGGCGTGCACGAAGATTACCATTGTATGTTGCCAGTGTTAGCACCGGTTCTAGAAGCAGAAATTGTTGCGGTTGCAGTGCCCATTCCCATACACTCTCGTCTGCAATCTTTGTCCCGCTAAAATAACTGGAGCGGAAATGGCGATGCCCGGCTTTGTTCTTCAGCATTATTCGTTCATCCAAAGCACGAACTGTCTCCATGATGCGTTCGAGTTGTTTGGGACTTCCATAATCCACTAACATTGCTTGCGTCTGAGCTTCAATGCCATCTTCATGAGCATGCAAGCCGTCAGTCTGAATAGTTGCAAGTCCGTTTGTGAACATGCCCTGCTCATATATAGCATCCAGCATGCGAAGAATTGCATCGCCAATCTTTTTGGGTTCACAACCCATCATGGCTGCACCGGGCCAACAATTTGTTTGATCGTCATCGTCCGAAAGCCCGCCGCCTAACTCCCCGTTTGAAATCTGGCGATTATCTATCCACCACAAAACAAATCGCTTAAAGTAACGTAAGTCTTCAATTTGCCGAAATGCCCAGAGTGGAACACCTTCCGGACATAGAGGTTGGACAAATGGCGGCTTTGTAGAATCAATGCCGTACTCGTAAGAATAATTCTGCCCGGGATAGTGCTTTGGATCTATTCGCAACAGATCTGTAATGTCTGCCACCAAACGGTTATAGAGATTCAGCCTTGTGTCATTCGGGTGTTCTTCAATTATATTCGCAAAATTGTCACGCACTTGTGTAAAACGATCTTGCACATGCTCGCGATACGCCTCTTTCCACGGTTTGAAAATCAAACGAATACTCGCACCTTCCAAAGTTTTTACACTAAAATCGTTTTCCGCACTGGCGATTGTCAAGTACAAACTTTTACCGCTAGGTAAAAGACGATCTCGTGTATCCAACCAAAGTGTGCGTGGTTCATTCGGTTTCACCGAGAACGAGAAATCCAGCATATTGCGCATTGGCCAGATTGGATCTTTGATTTGTATGTTGATGGGAATTAAGTTTCCATTCGCTGGTTTCAATTTTAGAGCCGGCAGATCGATTGCAATACCGTCTAAGCCGCCGTTGATTTTATCCCAAGTGTAAGCAGAATCAAGATCGCTCGCAGCACCAAATTCACTCCGAGCATCGTATGGAATAAGTACATGTACTAACGGTAACGACGTGATGAATCCATTTCCCTTTGTTGATTGAGAAATACCATTCGGCATCGCGACCATTACCGATCTCTCATCCTGCATGTAACGTCCGTTAATAAATTTTAGTAAAGGCTGGAATTGCACATCTCCAGTACCTGCATGGCTTGTGAGAGAATAGTTCAGCGCGCAAATACCTGAAGGTTCTTTACCGGCTTCAACATTGTAGGCGGACAGTTCGCCTATTGGCATCTCCTGTTCAACATTATCAAACCGAATTTCCTGTCCGCGTATTGGTTCCAGATTATGAAAAGTCTTTTCTTGTCCCTTGGGACGTTGGAACAGTTCTTTTTCATGCAGTATATTTCCATTTTTATCTGTTGTCACCAGAGACATCTTTCCATACGCCGCACTGGAAATTTCTAGATGATTCCAAGTTTCATCCGGCATGAAAAACGTCACGGACTTCCCTGATAGAGAATAACAATCCCAATCAGGCAACTGGAAATAATCGTTGCGTCCAGGCAGTCGAGATCGGTTATACACTCCGGGCCAAGTTGTTTCCCTAATTCCATCTGTACTCTTCCACCACCAACGCTTCAGGTCATACACATCTTCTATTTCCACTTTTCTTACGCATGTTTCCGGATTTTCTAAATAAACCGGAACATCGCCCTTACGGTTCCATCCATAACGCAAACGCCATTCTGCTTGCCACTTTGAATTATGAAGAGTGCGCACAAGTTTTGGAATGTCGCCTGCCGATTCACCTTTTGCCAAGCGAGCTATGTTTCCATTGGAAAGCATACGATCGTAAATTCGAATCTCATCAATATCACCGCCGCGTTGAAAATTATACGCACTCTGCACATGCACCGGACTAATAATGCGGGAATGCGGCCCAAACTGATCAAGGGCTGTATAAAGAACCACAACGCTGTCTTTCTTTGCAACTAATTTTCCATTGACGTAAAAACGGATTCCGCTTGTTTCATCCCATGACAATGCAAGGTGTATCCATTGATTCGGTTTCGGGAACGGAGACAATGTATAGGAGACCCTTACTCGCGCCAGATTCGCATCTGTAACGAATGCATCAAAACCCTTTCCATTGTAATCAATGCGAAGCCAAACCATATCCCAGCTGGAATGATCGGCAAAACCCACGCGGAAGATTGGAAATTCTGTTTTGCCGACCGGTTCTCGTGATCGCCAAAAAAAACTCAGCGTGCCTCGCTCTGCATAAATATTACCCGGCGCCCAGTAAGACATCAACTGTTCATCACCACATTCAAATCCCTGTCCTTTTGCGCCATCGGGAATAAGTTTCACGTTTGCCAAATAATTCGGTTCCGGCATTCCATTTGCAGCAAAGTCGGCTTTGAACCCTTGGTCTCCAGAAAGATAGAATAGAAGTCCGGGCTCTTGCTTCTTAGATGCAGGTGAAGCCGAAAGCAAAGAACAGATACAGAAATGAAGCGAGAAAGCAATCAAAATGATTTTCGAGGATCTATTATGCAAACTAAAACAATTCATGGGGTTATCCAATCTTCAGAATTCGAACAAAATTATGCGCACCTGTAACAGCAATAATCATTGGGCAGAGAATTTATCAACGGCTGCTTTTGCCACAACTCCGTCTTGATCGGAAGAGCCGCCACTTATTCCAATCGCTCCAATATACTGTCCATCAACCACGATTGGTAATCCTCCTTCGATCGCTATTGCATTCGGTAAGCTTAGAATGGCAGTTCTCCCTTCTTTTATAACCTTGTCCTCAAAAACTTTTGTTGGCCGTTTAAACAAAATTGCCGTCTTCGCCTTTTGAATTGCAACTTCGATGCTGCCAATTTGGGTGTTATCAATTTTTTCTAGATACATCAAATTGCCGCCATCATCTGCAATGGCTATGACCATCGTCCATTTATTCTTCAGTGCTTCAGCTTCCGCCGCCGAGGCAAGTTTCTTTGCCGCGTCGAGAGTCATCACTTTCTTTGTAGCAAGCTGTGCACTGGCAGGTATAGAAAAAAAAGATATGCAGACAAGCGCCATCAAGACGGCTGCTATCATTAATTGTTTCATACGACCTCCAATTGAATTGAGTTTAGATTATCCGTTGCCTTGATTCCAATGGATTCCTTCCGAGAGTTACTTCCAAATGCACATCCTACCCTCTGTCAGGACAAAGTCCTTACTGCCTATTTTTCGTCATGAGAAAATCTAATCAAAAGGAACTTCATACACAAAAGAAAATGCCCAATCAGATGCTTACTGATCAGGCTGAGGAACAATCAATATTTTTAAGAATATGTCACTCCTTCCAGTACAAAAATTTTTCCACGCCTGCAATTTGTGTTGGGTCGGCGACACGGCGTACGCTCTCCTCGGACTTCATTCCTTCTTCACCGTTGGCGAGTACGAATGCAGAGCATGGACGATCAAGAACGGGGTGACGGCACACGAAGCAGCCGGCGTGATCCATTCTGATTTTTTTTTGCCAAGTTTATCTGCGCAGAAGTAGTTCATTACGACCACTTCATCACAACGGGTGGATCATTCGCCAAAACGAAAGAGTCCGGACAATGGAGACTTGAAGGAAAAGAATATATTGTGAAGGATGGCAATATCATATCCATGGGGTACAGTTCATTCAATGCATCTTTCAATAATGGGCACCTGCAAGAACACTTTTTTAGATTGGAAAATAATTCACCTTATATCTGTTTTAAAGTTCGATCTTCGGTATTAAGATTTTTATCTGAAAGTATTGGTTCTGTACAGCTTTTTTTAAGACACTTTCTTCCATCTATGCTATTTGATTCGTATCTTATTTTAATGAAAGTCTATTCCATTCAGCCAATCTGAGATGAAAGTATGGGCAGAATATATGAAACACGAAAGTATGTGATGTTTGCGCGCTTTGCGCGGATGTCAAAAGCATTTAACAGAATCGGACGCGATATTTATGTCGCCGTGAAATTAGGCGGACCAGATCCAAAAGCCAATTCACGCCTTCGCATCGCAATACAGAATGCAAAAAGTGTTAATATGCCGAAAGATCGCGTTGAAGCCGCTATCAAACGCGCCTCGCAAAAAGATACTACGGGTTACGAGGAAATTATATATGAAGGTTATGCACCGCATGGTATCGCTGTCGTTGTTGAGTGTGCGACCGACAACCCGACACGCACTGTCGCAAACATCAGGCATTACTTTTCGAAAGGTGGCGGATCGCTCAGTTCATCTGGTTCTCTCATGTTTATGTTTGAACGCAAAGGACTCATTCGGATTGGCGCTTCAAAAATATCAGATATTGATGCGTTCGAACTTGAATTGATTGATCATGGATTAGACGATCTTGTTCACCATGAACAAGAATTACTGATCTATACTTCTTTCCAGGATTACGGCAAAATGTTGAAATATCTTGATGAAAAAGGAATTGAGGTTATCAGCTCTGAGCTTCAATATCTTCCCTCGACAACTAAAGAATTGTCCGAAGACCAAGCGAAGGAAGTGAAGGAACTGCTGGATAAAATCGAAGAAGACGACGATGTGCAGTCGGTCTTTCATAATATGGTGTAAATGTTTTTGCTTTTGTAGGGACGTGATTCATTACGTCCTCCTGCACAGAGATTTGATGAATCAAATCCCTACGTGGATTTCCCCTTCCACAATCTTTATCTCCTCTTCATTTTTCCCTTATCATTTCGATACTGCCGCTTTTTGCCAGGGAAAGCAAGTATCCTACTTTATCCAAAGCAAGATTCCCGTTTACACGGGAATGACGATCCAACTTATTTTCAAAACATTTTTTGGCTTCAAGAGCCTTTGTTTTTGATGAAAAAAGGGGTATTTATTCTCCTAAAAATTCTCTACGGTATTTACCGTATTTTATAATTACGGTCTTTACACGATTCCTGAATATTGATGAAATTGTACATTACTGAAGGATTTGGCAGCATCGGATTCAACACATAGAGAAATAATAATCGTATGAGTCGAATATTTCGGTTCATCATTGTCGCTGGAGGAATGGTCCTTTTCTGCAGCTCCATCCTTTTTTCTCAAACTGCATGGAGAGGTACGACAAGCACGGCATGGAATACTGCAACTAACTGGACGGCCGGTGTTCCGACTGCAACGTCAACCGTGACAATGGGAGATGCCGCGGCGACACGCCAACCAACTATTTCGAGTGCTGTAACAGTTGCTGCTATTAATTTTAATTCGACTGCAGCTATTACCCTTACTATGGGAGCAGGCGGATCATTGAATGTAACAGGTAATGTGACTGGAACATGGACAGCCAACCGGACACATACTCTTGCTATCGGAGCACAATCTGTTTCGATTGGCGGCAACTTCACCGCTGCATCGGCAGCTAATCGCAGAATCAATGTCACCATCTCTACCGGCAGTCTAACAATTGCTGGAAATTATATCGGCAGCACAAATAATACTTGTGTTTTTTCCGGTGCGGGATTTTTAACAATCGGCGGCAATTTTACCGGCACCGGCACCTTTACACCAAGCACGGGCACGGTTACCTATAACGGAACGGGTGCACAAACTGTACGGGCAACAACATATTACAATTTGGTTATTAATAAAACGGCAGGCACGGCAACACTGGCAGGTAACACGACATCAAGCGGAACACTGACGGTAAGTCAAGGAACACTCAGCATCGGAACATATACTCTAACAGCATCAGGCAATCTTGTTGTCAACGGTACAATTTCCGGTACCGGCCCAATTGCATTTTCCGGAACAAATAAAACTCTCGATGGAACCGGATCAATTACGAGCACCGGAACATTTACTATGAGCGGCGGTGCAAAAACTATTCTCGCAACGGCGAATTTAACGATCGCAGGAAGAATTACAATTGGATCAGCGACTGTATCAATAACCGTTACGAATAACGGGACCATTACCTCAACTTCTGCCACAGGCATTACTGCTGCTTTAGCAGCCTCAACATGGGTGAACGCTACCAATTCGACTTTGAATGTTGCAGGGCCTCTTCTAACCACCGGTACATTGACCGCGACTGCAAGTCCCAATACCATTAATTACAACAGTACAACAATTGCACAGACAGTCAAAGCAACAACATATTATAACCTGACAATTACAAAAGGAGCGACGACAGCTACACTCGCGGCAAACACAGTACTTAATGGAAGCCTGACAATTGCATCCGGAACGCTCAGTGCTTCGACCTTCACATTGTCGGTAAATGGAAACGTGTCCAATGCGGGAACACTGACTGCAGGACCGACAGTCACACTTACCGGTACAGGTGCCACAGTAAGCGGCGCGGGTACGTATACACTCACCGATTTGGTCGTGACAGGTGCAGGAGTAACAATAGATGCGGCGACAAGCCTTGGCATTTCTGGAAATCTTTCAACAACCGGCTCAGGCACTTTGACTCATACGACAGGCGGCGCTGGTGCCATCACAATGAGCGGAACAACAAAAACAATCAGCGGAACAGGAATTAAACTTGACGATATTGTCATCAGCGGCTCTGTAACAATGAACAACTCCATTGAATTAACCGGCGGATTGAATGTTACCGGTACATTCACCGGCGCTGCCGGAACAACACTGACGATGAGCGGTACGGGAAAAACGATCAGCGGCGCAGGTACTATCACTCTGAACACCCTCTCAGTAACGAATAGTGTGACTGCGACTTCAAATGTCCTCATCAATGGAAATCTTTCAGGTGGAATACTCACGGCAACCAGCGGTACATTTACATTTAATGGCTCACCGTCAACATTGTCCGGTACAGCCAACCTCTATAACGTCACGGTCAACGGTGGAACGACTCTGCAATTAACCTCAGGATCTACACTGGGAATTGCAAACATCTTTACACTGACCGGTTCACTTGATGTTTCCGCCGGAAATAACACTGTCAACTACAATAGTACGGGTGCACAAAATGTTGTAGCAACAACATATTACAATCTGATACTATCGAATGGGAGTACGAAAACTGCTGCTGGTGCGATCACATGTAATGGTGATATTACTATCGGTCCAACGACAACATTTGCTGCAGGTGTAAACACTCATATCGTTCAGGGTAACTGGACAAACAACGGCACATTCACTGCAAGTACCAGCACGGTGCAATTAACCGGCAGTAATGATGCTGCAATCGGCGGTTCCAGTGTTACGACATTCAGCACATTGACCATCAATAAAAGTGCTTCAACAAATACTATCACTGGAAGTACCAACATAAATGTCGGAACATTGAATGTTACAAGCGGTAATCTGTCGATGGGAAGCAATACTGTAACCATCACAACAACACGCACCGGCAACGGCATTATTACCGGCACGATTACTCATACGCATGCATTCTCTGCTGCAACAGCATATTCATTTGAGGGACCGGACAATACTGTAACTTTTTCTACTGTTGGGACAGTCTCTTCTGTGTCCATCACAGTCACGATTGGCGCTGTAGGTGATTTTCCGTTTAGCGGTTCCATCAATCGGCAATATACAATTGCCGTGACTGGTGCAGGATATACTGCAGCACTTCGTTTACATTATTTAGACGGTGAACTGAATGGAAACATAGAGTCATCGATGCAGCTCTGGCGGTATAACGGGACAATATGGAGTGTTTCCGGAAAGACGGCAAACGATGCAACAAATAATTGGGTTGAACAAAGTGGTTTAACCGATATCACCAATCGATGGACAATTTCCGACGATCAAAACGCTATCCGTTGGAATGGAAGCACAAGCACCGCATGGAATACTGCGTCGAACTGGACTGCAATACAAGGGTCACCGGCATTACCGCCATCGGCAAATGATATTGTACAAATCGGTACTGCGGCGTTTACCAATCAACCCACCATTTCTTCCAGTGTCACAGTTAAGAATATAATCTTCGGCAGCACTCAAGCCGCCACTCTTACTATCGGATCGGGCGGATCACTGACCTTAAGCGGCATAAATGGACAGTGGAGCGCAAACGCAACTCATACTGTCGATGTCAGCACGCAATCTTTGACAGTCAACGGCAATATCGCATTAAGTGACGGAACAGCGGGAGATGCAATTAATTTAAGTGTCGGCAGTGGAACTATCAATATCATAGGATCGCTCACTGAATCCGGCGGAGCAAATATTACTTTAGGTTCAGGAAATGTAAACATTAGTGGTGATTTTAATTACTCAAGCGGAACATTCACCGGCGGGACAAGCACATTTACCTATAACGGCTCAACAGATCAGATCGTTGGTGCGGTGACATATAATAATCTCGTCGTCAACAAATCTGCCGGCACAGCGAATGTGAACAGCGTTACGACGGTTAATGGTAATCTTTCACTTTCAACGGGCGGCAGTCTTTCTGCAAATGCAGATCTCACTGTCGGCGGAAGTATCTCCATCGGTGGTTCAACAACACTTGCAGGAAATAGCTCAACAATCGGTGTTGGAGGAAATTGGAATCGTACCGGAACATTCACGCCAAACAGTTCAACTGTTGTTTTTAACGGATCAGGCAATCAAACAATCGATGGTACGACATTTAATAACGTTACCATCAACAAATCCGGCGGGACAGCATCGCTCAATGCAGCGATCACGGTCAATGGTAATTTAACTCAATCTCAGGGTACGTTTGACATAGCCGCTCTTACAACCGATCGAAGTTCTCTTGGTGGAACATTTCAAATGGGAACCAATACGGTTCTCCGATTGTCGGGCACCAATAATTTCCCGTCAAATTATTCCACGTACACTCTCAATTCGACAAGCACAGTTGAATATTACGGCTCACTTGCACAGACAGTGCGCGGATCGATTACGTATGGTAATCTTACGATTAATAACAGCGGAAGCACGGCAACACTCGGTGGAGCTATCACTACTGGCGGAAATGTTCTCATTCAATCAGGTAGTTCATTGAGTGGAAGTTCTTACACGCTGATTGATCAAGGAAATTGGACAAACAACGGCACATTCACTGCAGCAACAGGTACTGTTCAACTCTCAGGAACGAGCAAAACATTAAACGGTAGTTTTTCCACGACATTTAACAATCTGACGGTATCGGGCAGCTATACATCATCAAAAGATATTACTATAAACAGTACATTGAACATTACGGGTACGGGAAATTATGCGGCGGGCGGTACCACAGTAACATTAAGCGGAGATGTTACCAACTCCGGTACGTTTACTTCGAGCGGCATCGTTACGTTCAGCGGCGCACAAGTGCAAAACATTGCATTGAATTCCGGATTCTCAAGTACAGGAACTGTAAACTTCAATGGAACCGTAGCACCTACGTTTACGGGTTCGAGCCCACCGCAATTTGCAACTCTCAACATCAACAACACAGGCGGTGTATTACCGACAACCGGATGGACAGTCAACGGAGTATTTACTGTTGCCTCAGGTGCGACATTCAACGGTGGAGCTGCTACACAAACATTTAATAGTACGTTCACAAACAACGGCACC
Source organism: Bacteroidota bacterium (assembly GCA_050013655.1). Lineage (GTDB taxonomy): Bacteria > Bacteroidota > Ignavibacteria > UBA10030 > UBA10030 > Fen-1298. The sequence continues at coordinate 41,618 of JBEKEV010000006.1, forward strand.
ATCACAAGCAGCGGCACATTGCTGTTCAATCCATCGGTATCGACAACCATCACACTTACCGGTACATCCTTTTCCAGCACGGGAACTGTTGAATTCGGCGGTACCGGCTTGTCGGCAATCACTGGCGCTCCAACAATAATGACAACGCTTACAATTTCAAATACGAATGCCTCAGGAGTTACACTCCCTGCCGGATGGACAATTGGCGGCGATTTGAATATTGCGGCAGGTGCTCTTCTCAACGGAAGCAGTTATAATTATTCTCTTAACGGCTCATTCAATAACATCGGTACATTCAATGGACAATCTTCAACTATAACAATGACCGGAACAGGAGAATCAATCTCAGGAGCAGGAACAACATTCAACAATCTCGTCATCGCACCAGCCGCTTCCATTACGGCAAATTCAGGATTTAACATTGCTGGTAATTTAACTGCAAACGGAACACTTGATGCAACGGGTCAGGAAATTACTTTCACAGGCAGCGGTCCTTCAACAATCAGCGGTGCATTAAACCCGATGACACTCGATATTATTACCATCGCTAAGTCCTCAGCAACAACCACGCTTGCTCAAAATATCGATGGAATCAGTTTATTGGACGTGTCGAGCGGTACGCTTGATATCTCCACCTTCACGATCGCTGAAGATGCGGGACTGGGAACACTCCAGATTAATGCCAATGCCACGATGAGGATCGGCGGAACAAACTCGCTGCCGACATTTACCACATACGATTTTGATCCTACAAGCATAGTGGAATATTACGGCACACAGACGATAGCTCCAATTTCAGGCTACGGATGCTTGCTGCTTTCCGTTTCCGGAACGAAGACGATCAATTCGTCTTTCTCAATCGACGGCAATCTGACAATTTCAAACAGTACTCTCATGATTTCCGGAGTAGATACTTTGGGAGTCGGCGGAAACTGGCAGGACAATGGAACCTTTACTGCCGGTACTGGCACTGTTCAACTAAACGGTACTGCCAAATCGATTTCAGGGGCAACAGTTTTTAACAATCTTGCTGTTTCAGGATCCTACACAAATTCCGGAACCATCACCATTAGCAGTTCGCTCAGCGGTTCCGGAAGTCTTACACAAGGCACGAATTCAAGTTTGACAATCAATGGAAGCCCAGTTTCACTTTCATCCCTCGATGCATCTGCCGCAGGTAATGCAGTACTATATGCCGGAACAATCGCTCAATCAGTCTTATCGACAACATATAATGATCTTACATTAAATAATTCTGGAATCAAGACTGCATCATCGGGTTTTTTGATCAATGGAGACCTTACCATAAGCTTCGGATCGAATTTCACGATCAATTCCGGCGTTGTTATTCAGGTGCTGGGAAAAGTTACAACAGCAGGGTTGCTCAACAACAACGGCCACCTCTTGGTTTCGGATTAACTCATTCATCTCGGGAGTTTGGAATTCTGGATGCCCGCTTAAGATAAGCGGGCATGACAAGAGTATCTTGGCAAGCCACCATTTTTGAGATAGGTTCTCGTAAGGTATCCGAAATATCCTTGCTCTGTATCAAGAAGCAGACATCATGGATAGAGTTGTAGACGATTCAACCATTAGATCCAACAATTCAACTCATAAACAGGCACTTCTATTGGCACATAGCTTGTCTTCATTTCTGGCAAGAGAAAGCTTATTATAATGAAGTGTATCATGAAACGAATACTTTTTCTTCTCTTTGTTCTTAATGTCGGCAGCATACTAGATCAAAAATCTTTGGCAGCGCCAAATCCGAATCCTTCTGATTTTGGAATGCAGTTTGGTTTTTTCTCTTCTACCCTCTCCCCTCACGGCGAGTGGATTGAAGTAGAGTCAGGGTCCCGGGTCTGGCGTCCATTCCATATTCCTCATCAATGGCGGCCGTATCTTCTGGGCCAATGGGTTTGGACGGATCACGGGTGGTACTGGATGTCGAATGAACCGTTTGGTTGGATCACGTATCACTATGGCCGTTGGTATAATGATGACTACTATGGCTGGGTATGGATACCGGGTGATGTCTGGGGACATGCATGGGTCGAATGGCGATATGATAACGACTATATTGGCTGGGCACCTTTGCCGCCATATGCGACATTCAATGTTTCATTCGGAATGAGATTTACAACACATTGGGCAGCTCCCGTGCATTACTGGAACTTCGTCCGGTATCATCGTTTTGGAGCTGTCATTCGTTATAGAGATATTGCATCGGTGGAACATACAAGACGTCTCATTCGCACAACACAAACCAGTTCGCAGTATGAAGTAAATCATGACCGCATCATCAATCGTGGCGTTGACCGAGCGATCATCGAGCGGCGCGGCAACCTGCAAATTTCAAGAACAGAAGTACGGGATGTGCATGAACAAACCGGAGAACGGATGATACGATCCGATGGCAATCGCCGTACGGAACGTATTGAAATCTATCGTCCCACGAGAAATGAAATGCAGCGCGGCATAGAACGCATCGAAGCGCGACGTGGTGACCGTGCTCTTTCAATTGATATGAACAAGATTGAATTGCCGCGTGTCGAGTCTCGCGCACTTTCCGACGAACGTTCCCGCCTTGATCCGGCAAGGACAGAGGAACAACGACCTGAGCGCAGCATTCAACGCGAAGCCCAACAACAAGAACAGCTACGTGAACATGAGGCACAGCGTGAAAAACGACCGCGTGAGTACACCCCGCGAGTGCAAAAGCAGAATCCGCAACAAGACAGAAAAGAAATGCGACATGAGCTTATTCAACGATATAAGCGTAAACAGAATCTTTCGCCGCCCACGAGACATGAAGCGCCACAAAAAAGAATAGAACATCACCGAGAGAGTTCTCCGAGAGCACATCCTAACAGATCTACGCTTGAGAAGCGCTTAAGTCGTAGCGGTGATAGACGGTAGAATTAAGATTTCGGGTTAGTCTCGATATCTTTTTCAACAACAGTTATCAAATTATCCGTAGTTTTTGCCAAACGCTCAGCAAGATTGATTATAATTTGCTTTGTCATTTTCGGATAATGCTCGATGATATTATCAAGAGACGTCTTGAAATGTATAACTTGCGTCGGTTCAAGTGCAATCAATGTAGCGGTACGGGGAGTGTTGAGAATGCCGCTCAGTTCACCAAAGACAACTCCACGCTGGCTAAACTCTGCCACATTTCTATCATGTTTGAAAACACCAACCCTCCCTTTCAACAAAACGTACCACCCAACTTCTTTATCCCCTTCGCTGGCAATAACCTGTTTTTCTGCGTACTCCTGAATATTGCTGGAGTTCAGCAGTTCATTATCCTCGATAATATTCTTCATCACATTTCCCTCTATGAACATCAGACATCAGTAATATGCATTAAATACTTCTTATCACGTTTTCATTCCTCCATCGACTGCCTTTATTGAACCAACAACATCGTCGATTTGAATCTCATTCATACAACGAAAGTGTCCCTCAGGACAATTGCTGCGACCAATATGGGAACACGGTCTGCAATACAGTCCTTTTCGCTCTATGACAATATTTTCTGTGCCAACCGGAAAGAAACCGAACTCACGCACCGTTGAACCAAAGATCGCTACGAGCTTCTTTTTCATCGCAGCGGCAATATGCATCAATCCTGAGTCATTCGTCACTATGACATCACAAAACTGCATTGCGGCGGCTGTTTCTAACAGAGAGAATTGACCACTGTATTCAATTGCACATTCTCCTTCGGATTTTTTATTTATTCCATTTGCAATTGTTGTACACAATACGGTATCGCTCTTTCCTCCGAACAAAATTATTTTCGCTTTCAGTTCACGTACTAATCGAATGCCGGCTTCGATAAAACGTTCTTCCGGCCAGCGTTTTGTCGCATGTTTTGCCGATGGACAAAATCCAACAACATTTTCGCGCTTGTGGAGCTTAAGGGACGATATTTTTCCCGAAACTTTATGCATTGTTTCATCGGGAATAAAGATCTCCAACCCTTGAGCATCGTTTTCTATTCCATAGATTCTCACCGGTTCAATATATCGGTCGGCGACAGATACAATATCCAGGTAAAAATTTTTCTTCAATCTCACCAACATCGTCCGTGCAAATATTCGCTTGTTGATCACAACAATTTCTTTTGCTCCGCTGATAGAACGAATGTATCTACTCCGCAGATTATTTTGAATATCGATAATTAGATCGTACTTCTTACGTCGTAGTGTACTTGCCAACCGATGGAGTTCCTGAAATCCACCGTGAGCATCAAATGCAAAGGTATGGTTGAGATTTGGATTATAACGAATGAGTTCGCTATATTCCTTCCGAACCACGAAATCAATTTGGGAGGATGGAAACCGTGTATGCAAAACTCGTAGGAGCGGAGAAGCGAGAACGACATCTCCGATGGAACTAAATCGGATTACGAGTGTTTTATTTGGTATAATCATATGATGAGCAAAGTACGTGGAATTTTATGCAGGTGCAATTATCACAATAAACGAAGTAATTTTATGTCAGGGAAACTATGAAATACGCAAAAACCATAGCAGAGTTGAAATCATCCGGATATAAGGTGGTTCCGGTGAAGGACGAAATACGAAACAACCTCATCCACAAGCTTCAGCAGAAGGAGGAGTTGTTCACGGGAATTATCGGTTATGAAAAGACCGTGATTCCCTCCATCGTCAATGCAATCCTTGCAAAGCATGACATTCTTTTATTGGGATTACGGGGTCAGGCAAAATCACGATTGGTACGAGCCTTGCCTTCGCTGTTAGATGAATTCGTTCCTGTTATCAAGGGATGTGAAATCAATGATAACCCGTTTCAACCCGTATGCAAACACTGCAGAGATATTGTCCAACAGAATGGAGATAATGTCGAAATCGAATGGATGGGAAGAGATCTCCGTTTTTCTGAAAAACTTGCCACGCCCGACGTTACGATTGCCGATTTGATCGGCGATATCGATCCTATCAAAGCAGCGACACAGCGGCTTCACTACGCGCACGAAGAAGCGATTCACTATGGGATCATTCCTCGTACCAATCGCGGCATTTTTGCAATTAACGAACTTCCCGATCTCCAGCCCCGAATCCAGGTTGGACTTTTCAACATTATGGAAGAGAAAGATATCCAGATTCGCGGTTTCAATATTCGAATTCCTTTGGACCTATTGATCGTCTTTACAGCCAATCCTGAAGACTACACGAATCGCGGAAATCTAATTACTCCATTAAAGGATAGGATTGATTCACAGATCATCACACACTACCCTAAGAGTCTTGAAGATGCTGTTGCAATTACGAAACAGGAGGCATGGATTCATCGCAATGGCCGAGATATAAAGATGCCTCTCTACTTCAACGAAATTATAGAGCAGATTGGCTTCGAAGCACGGATGAGCGAGTTTGTAGATCAAAAGTCCGGTGTTAGCGCCCGCCTGACAATTTCTGCGATAGAGAATTTTATAAGCAATGCTGAACGGCGAGCGATTCTTTTAAAAGAATCTACTATTGTTCCTCGTTTCTGCGACCTGCCTTCGACACTGCCTGCAATAACAGGAAAAGTTGAACTTGTCTTTGAAGGCGAGCAAGAGGGTTCTGTCAAAATAGGGAAGGCATTAATCGGAAAAGCAGTGCGTTTTATCTTCGAGAAATATTTTCCTAACCCTTTACAGCGGAAACAAAAAACCAACAAACAAACAGGCGGACTCGAAGAAGAAAAACATGTTTATAATCCGATCCTCAGTTGGTTTGGTTTAGGGAATAAAATTGAAATTGCAGACGACATGCCGTTTGACAATTATCGCAATGAACTTGGCAAAGTCAAAGGATTACGTGAAGTAACCGTGAAATATTTTCCTCACGTGAAAGATGATCCGTTCGAATTGGCGACGGCGATGGAATTTGTCCTTGATGCACTGCATCAATATTCCAAAATTGCCAAGGATGACGTTGACAGTATAACCGTCTATAAGGATCTCATCGGCAGTATCTTTCAACGACAAGAAGAGACTTTTGAAGAGGAACCTTAACCGTGCGGCTTCGTTATAGTCAATGGACAGATAGATCGAGAACAGACGAACAACGTCTTCAGGAACTCATGAAGGCTTTCAGTTTTCTTATGCTCAAGACAAACGGCGACGTTCAGGAAGCACTTGAGTGGCTCCGAGAATTGGCGGAGCGTTATGGAATCTTTGGCCAAGGCCTCACATTCCAAGACCTCATCGAAAAACTGAAGGAGATGGGAATCATCGAGGAAATAGAAGGAGTTCCGAACCTTACTCCCCGCGGGATCAGAAAAATAAGGCAAGATGCGTTGTTGCAGATATTTTCTTCACTCAAAAAAGCCCCAAGTGGTAATCACGAATCGCCCTATACAGGACAGGGCGTCGACCGCTTAAATGACACGAAACATTGGACATTCGGAGACCAGGCGACAAATATCGATCTTACCAACACACTCACGAATGCCTTTCGCCGCGACGGTATTGACAATTTTCGATTGCAGGAAGAGGATCTCGAAGTGTACGAGACAGAGCATATCACCGGTTGCGCCACGGTGCTGCTTCTCGATATCAGCCATAGTATGGTCTTGTATGGTGAAGACAGGATTACGCCGGCCAAACAGGTAACGCTCGCACTTGCGGAATTGATACAAACAAAATTTCCGAAAGATTATCTTGCGCTTGTAGCGTTTGGCGATGAAGCCCAGCTTGTAAGCATCAGTGAACTTCCCTTTTTGACTGTTGGGCCATTTCATACGAACACGCGAGCCGCATTACAACTCGCCCGCAATTTGTTGCGTCGATCAGGAAATCTGAACAAACAAATTTTTATGGTAACCGATGGAAAACCATCTGCAATTTTCGATGACGCCGGACGTCTCTACAAAAATCCATATGGTCTTGATCCGCGTATAGTGAATAAGACTCTTGACGAAGCTGTGCAGTGCCGGCGTGAAATGATCACGATCAGTACTTTTATGATTGCGCAAGATCCGTCATTGGTCGAGTTTGTTGAGGAACTTACGAAGGTCAATCGAGGGCGAGCGTACTACACATCTCTTGATAACCTTGGTGATTTTATTTTTGTCGACTACATCAGAAACCGACGCAAGAGATATACCTCCCAATAAATGCATTTACATTTCAGACAGAGATTCCTCCTTGTTTCTTGAATCTCGACGATTTTTTCTGCATTTTAGCTCAGCATAGTTCTTCTACATATGGTTCATAACGTACTTTTTGTTTCACGAAAGTGATAGAATGATACTTATTTATCCGGCAATAGAAATTAGACATAATTGCTGTGTCGAAATTGTGTACGGTATTCCCGGATCAGAACACCTGTATTCGGTTGATCCTGTTCAATTAGCAATCATGTGGCGTGGTGAAAACGCCAAGACTCTCCACGTCGTTGATTTGGACGGAATTGCTGAGGGACGCATCGTCAACGAAGATATTATTCGAAGAATGGTCAAAGCAGTTGACATACCCATCCAGATGGGTGGTGGATTGCGAACTTACGATGAGATTAAGAGGGTTCTTGATCTCGGTGTGTATCGGGTTTCAATTGCCACTGCCGCCGTCGAACAGCCGGGACTTGTGGAGCGATTGGTAAAAGAATTCGGCACACGGAAAATCGATATTGCGATCATTTCCGAAGGTGGCAAAGTATCAATTAAGGGAGGCGCAAAGGCGACAGAAATTACGCCGCTCGATCTTGCTTTGCAAATGACTCGCCTCGGCGTATCACGGATTCTCTATGGTGAACGCGAAGATGGAGTACATGATAAAGCATTGCCCTATGATACCCTCAAGGAACTAGCAATGAAGACAGGTGTTCGCATTACAGCTCGCGGCGGCGTTTCGAATTATAAAGACCTTATGCGACTGCAGGAACTCGAAAAGTACGGCGTCGATTCGGTCGTCGTCGGAAAACCGTTATACGAGAATCATTTTCCATGCCAGGCACTCTGGCGTTTAAACGAATTGGCACTTACTGATCTCGGACCAACACGAAGAATCTAAATGGTTATCACAGTTATCGGACATCTCTGTAAAGATGTTATCCACCTGCCGGATGAAAAAGAAACTCAACAAGAATCTTTTGGCGGAATTTTGTTCACCGTGCTCACGCTCGCCAATTTGATGAGTGAGAAAGACCGCATCCAACCGGTCTTTGGGATCGGGCAGACGGATTATGAATTGTTGATGGAACAAATCAAGCAATATAAGAATATTGATACAAGCGGAATTTTTAAAATTAAGGGTCAAACAAATCAAGTGCAGCTCTTCTACCAGAAGGATGCGAAGACGAGGATCGAGTGCTCCAAAAACATCTCTGCGCCGATTCCCTTCAACCGTATCAAATCATACCTTGACGGCGACGCGGTGCTTATTAATATGATTTCAGGATCGGATATCACACTGGAAACGCTGGATTATATTCGTATGGAAATTCGCGAACGGAGGATTCCCATCCACTTCGATTTCCATTCACTCACACTTGGGATCGATCAGGAGTTTAAACGTTTCCATCGTCCCCTTACTGATTGGCGGCGCTGGTGTTTCATGCTCAACTCTATCCAAATGAGTGAAGAAGAGGCTTTTGGACTTTCGGCAGAACGATATGATGAAACGACACTCACAAACCATGTAATGACATTGATGGTCGAGACACTGGTGATTACGCGCAGCGAGCGCGGAGCAACCGTCATTGTGCAGGATATTCACAAAAAACTTACGCGCAAGGATTTCGCAGGCGTTTCATTCGGTACTGCAATCGATGCGACCGGATGCGGTGATGTTTTCGGCGCGGCATTTTTGTATCAATATCTCAAATCCAAGGACAGCTTCATCGCATCTGAGTTTGCAAACAAGGCAGCGGCACTTAACGCAACCTTCAAAAATGCTCAAGAGCTTGATGGACTTCGTACAAAGCTTGAGCAACTTGGAGTAGTCATTTCCAAGCCGGCAACCAACGGGAAACTAGCGAACGGCTCCTCATAGTCGAGGATTTTTTTTACATGATCCTAAAAGAACGAATTGAATTATTTTTTACACAAGATATTGATACGATAGATCGTCAATCTGCGATACAGACATTCAACAAATTGAAGTTCTTTTTGAATATCGGCGATGTCCGGGCAGCTGCACCATCGTCAGCCGAAGGAAATCACGGCGGTTGGATTGTCAATGATTGGGTGAAGAAAGGCATTTTGCTCGGCTTTCGACTTGGCAAGCTTACGGATGTTTCCATAGACGAACATTTTAAATATTTCGATAAGAATACATATCCCTTAAAAAAAATTACGCTGGAAAACCAGATACGAATCGTGCCCGGCGGATCATCCATTCGTGACGGGTCCTATGTCGCTCCCGGAGTTATGGTCATGCCTCCGGCCTATATCAATGTCGGCGCATATGTCGGCAGCGACACCATGGTTGATTCACATGCACTGGTCGGTTCATGTGCACAAGTCGGGAAACGCGTTCATCTCAGTGCCGCGGCACAGATTGGCGGTGTCTTGGAACCCATTGGTGCCATGCCTGTGATTATCGAAGACGATGTGTTTGTCGGCGGTAATTGCGGAATCTTCGAAGGAACGATTGTGAAACAAAGAGCGGTTATTGCAGCGGGCGTTATCATGACCGGTTCAACTCCTGTGTATGATCTGGTAAACGCGAAAATCTATAGAAAAACAAAAGATGCACCGCTCATTATTCCTGAAGGCGCAGTTATTGTTCCCGGATGCCGAGCTGTTAATGCACCCTTTGCACAGCAGCATCGCCTCTCTCTCTACGCGCCAATCATCATCAAGTATCGCGACAGCAATATAGACGCTGCTACGGTGCTGGAAGAAAGTCTTCGATGAAACGGATTCTCATCTGCGGAGCTAATGGGCTTCTCGGTCAACGTCTTTCCCTTATGCTCAGCACACAAACCGATTATGAAGTATTGAATACTTCCATCGAGCGTTCATTTGTTTTTGATAATATGTTGTTCGATTACAACCAGCTGGATATCACAAATCGGAGCGATGTAAAAAGCCTCGCGTCAAGTTTTCAGCCGAACGTGATCTTCAATGCTGCTGGCGCAACCAATGTCGACTGGTGTGAATCAAACCGCGAAGAGACATGGAAGGTCAATGTGACTGCAGTTGAAAACCTTACCGATGCAACACGAAAGGTTGGTGCAAAGCTTATTCACGTCTCCACCGATTATGTTTTCGATGGAAAAAATGGCCCGTATACTGAAGAGGTACAACCTCATCCCATCGGGTATTACGGCAGAACAAAACTTGCCAGTGAGAATGCTATTCGAACTGCCGGTATTCCCAATGTCATTCTTCGCACAATTGTTCTGTATGGAAGCGGTATCGGTGTAAAAACAAATTTTGCCCTATGGGTGATTAACAATCTTAGATCCGGGAAACAAATAAATGTAGTTGATGACCAGATCGGTAATCCTACGTATGTAGGCGATGTAGCACTCGCGATGATCAAGTCGTTCGAGTTAAATCGCGAAGGCATTTTTCACATTGGCGGCGGCGAGCAACTGAGTAGATACGATTTTGCCATACAGGCAGCAAAGGTTTTCGGTCTGGATACGTCTTTAATCAAGCGAATCAAAACGAGCGATCTGAACCAAGCATCGCCTCGCCCAATGATCTCCGGCTTCATTACATTGAAAGCCGAAACGCAGCTTGGTATGCGGTTCTTGAACGCAGCGGAAGGATTGACTTTGCTGAAACATGAACTTCAGTACATCGGCAGGAATTGAAAAAGAAGGGTAACGATTATGTTGGACTTAAAATTTATCCGTGAGAATCGCGATCTCGTTCACGCCGGTGCAGAAGCAAAAGGCATCACTGTCAACCTTGATACGATATGCGCTGCCGACGACACGCGCAAAGCACTTATTCAGGAAGGCGATGTCTTAAAAGCAAAACGCAACCAGGTATCTGCTCAAGTTGGAAAAATAAAAAAAGAAGGCGGCGATGCAAGCGGGGTCATTGCAGAAATGGAATCGGTGAAAACCCGAATTCAGGAAATCGACAGAGAGATGCGCAAAGTTGGAAAGAATCTGAACGCACTCTTGCTTACTGTGCCGAACATTCCCCATCCTTCCGTCCCGCTCGGGAAAACCCCGGCAGACAACAAAGAGGTCTTCCGCTGGGGCGAGGTGCCCAAGGCAGATTTCCCCATGAAACCGCATTGGGAGTTAACCGATAAGTTCGGTATAATCGATTTTAATCGTGGCTCGAAAGTTTCCGGAGCAGGATTTCCATTTTATGTCGGCAAAGGTGCCGCATTAGAACGCGCGCTCATCAACTTTTTTCTCGATCAAGCTGCTCAACGCGGATATAAAGAAATTATGCCGCCTATTTTTGTCAACGAGGATAGCGCTCGCGGCACCGGACAAATTCCGGATAAAGAGGACTTGATGTACATTGTAGAACGGGATCAACTCTACATGATTCCGACTGCTGAAGTGCCGGTTACCAACTTCCATCGTGACGAACAGATTGCCGAGCAGGATCTCCCGATTCGATATGCCGCATACACTCCCTGTTTCCGGCGGGAAGCGGGTTCGTACGGCAAAGATGTGCGCGGATTGAATCGACTCCATCAGTTTGATAAGGTTGAGTTGGTGAAGTTTGTTCATCCTTCAAAATCGTACGACGAATTAGAATCGCTGCGACAAGATGCCGAACATCTTCTCCAACTTCTTGGTCTTCCCTACCATACACTTCTCATGTGCACAGGTGATATGGGATTCACACAAGCAAAGAAATATGATCTTGAAGTCTGGGCGCCAGGTCAGCAAAAATGGCTGGAAGTATCGTCGTGCAGCAACTTTGAATCATTTCAGGCGCGTCGGATGAATATCAAATTCCGCCCAAGGAACGGCGGCAAACCGGAAATTGTTCATACTTTGAATGGATCGGGTTTAGCACTGCCGCGTGTTGTTGCAGCTCTCATCGAGCATTATCAAACACCGGAAGGAAAGATCATTATTCCAAAGATTTTACATCCATACACGAAATTTGAAATCATCGGATAAATACCATTTATGAGGCCGCTTCTCCGCCTAAAACCGTATCTCCTTCGCTATAAAAAGACGCTGCTTCTCGGATTGCTCACAGTCATCGGCAGCAATGCCTTTACTGTTGCCCAACCATTATTCCTGGGCGAAGCTGTCGACGAATTGAAGCGTGGTATCGAGTCGCATATATACATTTCCAATGATATACTAAAGTGGGCAGCGCTTATCGTCGGATTTTCTTTCGTCGCAAGTATTTTCACTTATCTGACGAGACAAACGATCATCGTTGTTTCACGTCACATCGAATACGATTTGCGCAACGATTTTCTGTCCCATCTTCAAAAATTATCCTATTCCTATTTCCAAAACAAACCTACCGGCGACTTGATGGCGCACGCTACAAATGATATCAGCGCGGTGAGAAATGTTGTTGGTCCCGGGATTATGTATCCTTCCGACACAATAACAACATTGACATTTGTCCTCATCATGATGTTTACGAGAGATTGGCAACTCACGTTGCTTGCTCTCATTCCTATGCCGTTTGTGTCGTTTGTTGTGTACCGGCTTGGCAAATACATTAACAAGATATTCACGGAACGGCAGGAACAATTCTCGCTCCTTACAACACGCGCACAAGAGACTCTTTCCGGCGTCCGCGTCGTCAGAGCATATGTACGGGAAACCTATGAGGAAAAACGGTTTCGCAAGCTCAGCTGGGAGTATCTCAAAATAAACCTCGTTCTCGCAAAAGTTCAATCGATTCTGTGGCCATTGATGTTTGTGCTCGTCGGATTTTCCCTCATCATTACAATCTACTTCGGTGGACTCAAAGTTATTGACGGACGCATGACCATCGGCACTCTTACCGCCTTTACAACCTATCTCGGTATGCTCATCTGGCCAATGATTGCTTTCGGCTGGGTCACCAATTTGGTGCAACAAGGTGCCGCCTCCATGGGTCGTTTGGCATCCATCATGGATACGGAACCCGAGATTCAAGACACAGAAAGAACGGATCGTTCCATCGAGAAAATTCAAGGTACTATTGAATTCTGCAACGTTTCGTTTACACACAAGAATGCTGCCCAGCCGACATTAAAGAAGATCAACCTCAAGATTGAAACCGGAATGACGGTTGCAGTCGTTGGTTATACGGGGACAGGCAAGTCCACTCTCGTGAACCTCATTCCACGACTCTATGATATAACAGGGGGTGAATTATTCATCGATGGGATTGACATCCGGAAGATTCCGCTGGAAGTCCTGCGTTCCAATATCGGCTTCGTCCCTCAAGAAACATTTCTCTTTTCAGAGACGATTGTAGAAAATATTCGTTACGGTGTCGATAACCTCAATGAAGAAGATTTAAACACAGCCGCAGAGATATCCCAGATTGCTAAAGAGGTGTTGGAATTCCCAAATCAATATGAAACTATGATCGGTGAGCGAGGAATCACTCTTTCCGGCGGACAGAAACAACGGTCCAGCATCGCGCGTGCTATTATGCGCAATCCGAAGATCCTGATTCTTGATGATGCCTTATCGGCTGTTGACACATATACTGAGGAAAGCATTCTCCATCGCTTACGTGAATTTATGAAAGGCCGTACAAGTATTATCATCAGCCATCGTATATCGACTGTGAAAGATGCTGATTTGATCGTCGTCCTCCAGAACGGTGAAATTGTTGAACAAGGAACCCACGACGAATTGGTTGCATTCAACGGTATCTATGCCGACTTACACCAAAAGCAATTGCTGGAACAAGAACTGGAAACAATGTAAATAATATGCAAGAAGAGGATGTCTTAGGGAAAGCATATGATGCGAGGTTGATGCGCCGGCTGATCAAGTATCTAAAAGGATATCGCTGGCAGGTCACATTGGGCATTGTTTTCAGTCTGCTCGTGAGCATAGGGGAAGCAGTACGTCCATGGTTCACCAAGGAAGCCGTCGATACAAATATTGCACAAAATGATACACATGGCTTGCTGCGGACAGCCCTTCTTTTTTTATTGGTAATGATTGTGCGCGGATTGATCCAATATGCAAACGCCTACCTGACTCAGTGGATCGGTCAACAGACTATTTTGGATCTCCGGATGGAAATCTTCCAGCACCTCCAACGGCTTTCCTTGAAATTCTACGACCGGAATCCTATCGGCAGGCTTATTACTCGCCTCACTAACGATGTGGAAGTGCTCAATGAAATGTTTTCCTCAGGCATCGTCATGGTCTTCAGTGATGTGTTCACTATTGCCTTTATTGTGTTCTCCATGTTCTTAATGGATTGGCAGCTGACTCTCATCACATTGAGCGTACTCCCCCTCCTCTTTTATGGCACATTTCTCTTCCGCAAAAAAGCACGGGAGACCTACCGAGATGTTCGTATACAAATAGCCCGCATTAACACATTTATGCAAGAACATATTACCGGTATGCTGGTTGACCAGATATTTAACCGCGAAAAAAGATCGTATGACAAGTTTACAGACATCAACGATGCGCACAGACAAGCGAACATCAGATCCATTTTCTATTATGCAGTTTTTTACCCGGCTGTTGATATGATCGGTGCGATCACTGTTGGTCTCATAGTTTGGTATGCCGGACATAATGCGCTGGCGGGTATCGTGACCGTGGGAACAGTGATGTCGTTTGTCCAGTTCAATGAAATGTTCTGGCGGCCTATCCGCGATCTCTCAGAGAAATACAACATCCTGCAGACTGCAATGGCATCTTCAGAACGGATATTCCAATTATTGGATGATAAAACCACATTGAACATCCGGCAAAATCCTGAACCACTGGAACATGTCCGCGGCGATATCGAGTTCCGCAATGTCTGGTTTGCTTACAATCCACCTTCCGATGGAGCACAATCGCCTGAATGGATTTTAAAGAACATCTCTTTCTCCATAAAACAGGGACAGACCGTTGCCATCGTCGGACATACCGGTGCAGGGAAAACAACCATCATCAACCTCCTCAGTCGATTCTACGATATCCAACAGGGCGAGATTTTCATCGACGGCATAAATATCCAGCATGTCAATCCACACGATCTTCGCAAACACATAGCCGTAGTTCTGCAGGATGTATTTCTCTTTTCCGGTGATATTCAGAACAATATCCATCTTGGTGATGAAACGATTTCTCAAGATCGAGTGAAAGCCGCCGCTCGTATGGTCGGCGCGAATAGGTTTATTGAAGCACTGCCGAATGCATACAACGCTGAGGTCAAGGAACGCGGGGCAACATTGTCGGTTGGACAGAAGCAATTACTTTCTTTCGCACGCGCACTGGCATTCAATCCTCGCATCCTTGTCCTTGATGAAGCAACGTCCAGCGTAGACACGGAAACCGAATTACTGATTCAGCAGGCAATTAAGAAAATGCTGGTTGGACGCACATCTATTGTCATTGCACACCGGCTTTCAACCATTCAAAGTGCTGACAAAATCATCGTTCTCCACAAAGGTGAAATCCGGGAGATGGGCAATCATCAGGAACTGCTAGCACTCAATGGCATCTATCGCAAACTGTATGAGCTTCAGTACAAAGATCAAGAAACCAAAACACCAAGGCAATCTTGACAAACAATTGTATTGCTTGCAAATCACGACAGACTTTTCAACATTCATCCAGAATGATCTATTAAATTATAAGCAATGATAGAAGACCAGTACGTAACCGAAGGCATCTTTGTTGTCGTCGACGTTGAAACAACCGGCCTTAGTCCAACCGAGGACCGCATCACAGAAATCGCTATGATGAAAGTGAAGAACGGTATTTTACAGGACGAGTTTTCGACGTTGATCAATCCACTCGTAACCATCCCTGCTTCAATCACAAACCTGACAGGCATTGACAATCTGATGGTAGCAGATGCACCGACTGCGCGGGAAGTGGCGCCAACCATTGCAGACTTTCTGGGAGATGCAGTGTTTGTCGCTCACAATGCATCATTCGATTGGGGATTTGTCTCTGAGACAGCGATGCGCGAACGAGGTATTGAGCTTTCTAATCGGCAGTTATGTACGGTCAAGTTAAGCAGAAGGATTCTGCCACATTTGACCAGCAAAGCACTTGGTCCCGTCACTTCTGCCTTGAACATCAAAATCCCCGAACGGCATCGCGCTTCAGGAGATGCGTACGCAACTGCATTGGTACTGGTGAAATTCCTTTCCTATCTCCAGCGCAAACATGACATTCATATGATGAGCGAATTGCTGCGCTTCCAAAACGGTTGGTCGCCAGTGACTTCAAAATAAAACAAGTTTTTTTATTCTTCCTACTCCACCTGCTCAACATTAATTGTATCGGTCGTTCCCTTTGCCAACAACGGCAGGCCGGCAGTGAAGACGACAAAGTCACCCTTTTCGACATACCCTTCCAATTTAAGACGCTCAATAATTTTTCTGAATGCAGTATCCTGGTTGTGGATAAAATCATGGCTTTCAATTCCGTGCACACCCCAAACGAGGTTCAATTGACGAAGAATTCTTTCCTGACCTGTAACAGTGATGATCCTCGCTTCAGGCCGGTATTTACTGATCCGTATTGCCGTTGCGCCAGAATGCGTAATCGGCACAATCGCAGTAGCATGAACCTGCCGAGCCAAAACGCATGCTGCCCGCGCCACTGCATCAAAAACATTCTCCCGAATTTCTGCAGGCACTTGTTTGATACCAAGGTGATCGTGCTTCCGCATTTCTGAACGTTTAATGATATTATCCATCGTGTGCACTGTTTCAACCGGATATTTTCCAACAGATGTTTCGGCGCTGAGCATGACAGCATCTGCGCCATCGAGTACTGCATTAGCAACATCGCTTGCCTCTGCTCGTGTTGGCCGCGGATTTTCAATCATCGATTCGAGCATTTGCGTGGCGATAATAACGGGGACACCAGCTTCATTACATTTCCGCACGATCATTTTTTGAAGAATCGGCACGTCTTCCGGCATCATTTCCACTCCGAGATCACCGCGAGCCACCATGATGACATCGCTTTCTCCAATAATTGCATCAATGGAATCGATCGCTTCTTTCATCTCGATCTTCGCTATAATCGGTATCTTCAACTTTGTCTGCTGCTGAATAACGGACCGAAGATGTCGCAGATCATCAGCGGATCGCACAAATGAAAGCGCCACATAATCGATGTCGTGCATCAAACCGAACTTCAAGTCCTCTATATCTTTTTCGGTCAACGATGGTGTGCTCAGCTTCACACCGGGAAGGTTCATGCCTTTATTTTCTTTGAGTATGCCGCCTGTGACGACAACACATTCTACATCTGTTTTTGTCTTTGATATGACCCTGACCGAAAAATTACCGTCATCCAATAAAATAGTATCGCCTTCCTTGACGTCCTGCGGCAATTCCCGGTACGTCGTTGCCACTCGCTTTTCATTTCCTACAACATCATCAATCGTGAAGGAAATTTTTTTGCCTTCTTTTAATTCAACCTGCTTATTCATTAATTTGCCAGTGCGAATCTTAGGACCACAGAGATCCTGTAAAATTGCGACATGCTCACTGGTTCGCTTGCTTGCTTCTCGCGCGTTTTGAATCGCCGTCAAATGATCATCATGCGTTCCATGTGAGAAATTCAATCTCGCAACATCCATACCGGCATTAATCAATTCCACCATCCGATCGACACTTTGCGATGCAGGTCCGATCGTGCAAATGATTTTTGTTTTAGCACATGTCTTTTTATCTCTCATTTTTTATTTTCTCGTTTCTTCCAATATGGTTATGAGCTGCGGCAGGACTTCTCCTGCTTTGCCTAAAAGAGTTTCATTGACTGTGTGTGATACTTCTGTCGGCTCGGTGTTCACTTCTACAACATAGGCGCCTTGATTCCTTGCAGCCCTCGGAAGACCGGCAGCCGGATACACAACCGCTGAAGTGCCGATAGTAAGGAATAATTCGCACCGACTCGCTGCCTCTGTTGCTGCTTCGAAAACACCTTCCGGCAGCATCTCGCCAAACCACACCACATCAGGGCGAATAAGCCCATTGCAGGACGAACATCTCGGCACTTTCTTCTCCGTTGTGACTTCAACATTCTCTACAAATTTTCTGCAGTCAATGCAATAGCTACGTTCTATATTGCCATGGAGTTCGAGCACTCGCTTGTTCCCAGCACGATAATGCAGATTATCAACATTCTGCGTTACGAGCGTGAACTCCTTCACAAGTTCTTCTAATCGTACAAGTGCGTAGTGAGCAGGGTTCGGTTTCACATCATGAACAATTTGCCTTCGGTAATTATACCATTCCCAAACCAATTCCGGATTGCGCATAAATGCATCGAAATTGGCAAGCTCTTCCGGCTTCAACTTTGACCACAAACCATCTACTCCGCGGAATGTTGCTACACCGCTTTCTGCAGAAATCCCAGCGCCGGTTAAGACGCATATCGACTCCACTCGCTGAAGCAGAGATCGAAGTTTAATGGAAATCGTCATGGAATTGGTTTCAATATTAAGATATCACGGCAAGTTGATTCTACGACAGACATTTGCATCGGTCTTATTTTATATCCACCATTCAGCCAGAGTGTAACTTGATCCTTATAGTGTCGTGAAAATACCTGACCGGATTGACCCGGTGGAAGAACCGTGCGTGTATTATTGATATCGGCAAGATCGAATATTTGCCGCATAGAAGGTCCCACTACACTTTCATATGGATGGGCAAGAAAATATTGTCCGACATTGACTGTTGCATGCGATCCCCCTATAGGAAACGGACCGACATTAAAGAAGCCGGCTAGCAATTTGTTCACGCCAAACACATGCCCAAAGGTCACCGTGTGCAGTCTTCCCCACTGCCATTCTTTGAGTTCACCGCCCAAACGTGTTTTCAGATCGCTCAATGCATCTGAGACACTTTTCCGTATACAATCATCTCTCGTTTCGCGTTGAGGTGTTTTCCAATCGTCAAACCACTCCGAATCCGGATTCTTCAGCAAATGCGATAGCGCTGAGAGCGGTGTGCTTGCAAGTGTATCATACAAACCATAAAGACGGTCGCCCATTTTGTTATGGAAAGTATTGTAAACCAATTTGGTCACAGTCGCCTGGAAGAGTGTCGTACTCACGTCTTCTTTCCGCATTTCAAAAGTCCAGTTATGGAAATATTCCAGCATCGTCTTCACGACAGGATCTGTCACTGCAACACTATCATACGCATGGAGAATGTACGGCACAAATTCACGTGCTTGTGTCGACAGAAGATCCAATTGAAGTCTCTGCATATCTTCCATCGTAAATTTTTCCTGTTCAAGCAGTACTTCATTAATACGGATCGACCGCCACGGAGATTCCCAGTGGTTGGAGATATAGTACGGATACGAATCGTCGACAATTTTATTGTTCGCTGTAGCAACAAATCCATCCGGAGGATTGAAAACATGCGGCATCTGTTCGAAAGGAACAAATCCTTTCCAATCGTATTCATCAGTCCATCCGGGGAAAGGCAATGTCGGCCATTTCGTTTTTCTGATAGGCAGTCTGCCGCCTGTGCGGTATCCGATATTGCCGTCCACATCCGCATAAACAAAATTCTGTGCAGGCGCGGCAAACAATTTCAATGCTTCCTGAAATTCCTGCCAGTTGGATGCTTTGCTGATGCGATAGAAGGCACCCGCTTCATTCGAGATTTCGTGTCCCACCCAATGCATCGAAATAAGCGATGTAAGAGATTGTGCCGTCGGTTCCATTTTATTCACGATTGGTCCGCGATGCGTGCTATAGATGGAAAGCGCAACCGGCAGTGATCCCTTCACCACAATCGTATCGACAACTTCCGCAATCGGCCGCCATTCATTATTGAATTTATAACGTGTGGGATGCTGGAGGGAATCGACCTCTTCGAAATAATAATCGTTATCATCCATCATCGCGTTCGTGATGCCCCACGCAATTCGTTGATTCCTGCCTGCAACAACAAATGGAACTCCGGGAATCGACATTCCGGCAACATCGAATGTCGGTGCTGCGATATGGATTTCATACCATCGACCCGGCGACATCAGCAAGAGGTGCGGATCGTTTGCAAGAATCGGTTTTCCAG
Organism: Bacteroidota bacterium; assembly: GCA_050013655.1. Taxonomy (GTDB): domain Bacteria; phylum Bacteroidota; class Ignavibacteria; order UBA10030; family UBA10030; genus Fen-1298. The sequence continues at coordinate 61,761 of JBEKEV010000006.1, forward strand.
TCACAGATTTTTTCCCGGACACTGCCCACGCATTACTGCCGGATTCAATGGCATGGAAACCCAGAAGTGAACGATATTCTCCCTCTGCATCAAACAATGGACGGAGATCTTCGACAATAGATTTCCCTTTCAGTTCTTTAGGGATAATAAAAGGTGCATTTTCCGGCCAGTATGGGAATATTTCTTTCGCCTTTTCTTCTCCAAATCGCTGTACTAGTTCAGCAAGGAGTAAATCCACCCACCGCGAATAGTTGAGTTCCCATGCCATTAACCGGCTAATAAGGAGCGAATGTTCGACCGTCCATGGCTCCGGTTCGATATTCAACATGTCAAACTCAATCGGGTATTTGCCGGTGTGTGTGGATATAAATTGATTCACACCATCAGCATATGCCTGCAACGCTCTTCGTGTATCTTCATCAATAAACTGAGAAAGTTTCTGCGCATGCCTCCAAAGACCAAGCGTTCGAAACATTTTGTCTATTTTCAACGTTGGTTCACCCAGCACTTCAGACAAACGGCCGGAACCAGCCCGTCGCATCAAATCCATCTGCCATAACCGATCTTGCGCATGCGTGTACCCGACCGCAAAGAAAGCATCGTACTCAGATTGAGCACTAATATGAGGAATGCCATATTCATCGCGATAAACTTTTACCTCGTGCGTAAGTCCTTGCACTCGTACAGTACCCGAAATCTTTGGAAATGATCGTGTTACTAAATAGTAGCCAATCACTCCCCCGGCGATGACAACAATCATGATCGTTGCAGCAGTTCCGATAATTCCTTTTTGTGTGATTCGCATGAATGATCCTTGCGTGTACAATAAAAATTCCGTCCCGGTTGATTATATCAATCGGGACGGAATCAATGTAAGCAAACTTAAAAGGCAGTGCAACTCAACTAAAAGCGGTAGGTCAGTGTCAGATTCAGATTACTGGTGGTAACCGTTTCATCAGTTCCTACATCATACGTAATACCAGATACAGTATATGAATAATTGGTGCGGAGGGTTTTCCACGTTCCGTAAGCATATGCAGCATTGAGAACAGTTCGCTCATCAAGCGTGAATCCGATTCCTGCGGTATAGTACAACTGGTCGCGACTACTTGGGTCTCCTTTCCATGGAGACGGATTGTCAATGATTCCGCCACGGAGCTTCAAACCTAAGCTGAATAGTGAGACTTCAATTCCTCCTCGAAGATTGGTTGTCGCTCGCATTTCATTTTTGATCCGAGAATTTTCTTCAATAAGAGCTGCATTGTTCGTATTAAATTCCATCTGTGTCCAATCTGTGTACTCTGCATCTCCTGCTAACAAAAGCCAATCAAGTGGCTGAACGGTTATTCCACCGCTGAGAACATAAGGTGTAGTTACTTTATAATGTATTGAATTGGATGTTGCAGGATATGAATATGAATATTGGCCGGTAGAATCATCCGGTGTTTTGAATTGACTTGATGCAGATTCTGTATACGTTTCAGATATATCATAGGCAGTGGCTGTTCGTATAGCAACACCGATCGAATATTTTCCAGGATTTCTGTACATCAATCCAACGAGCGCATTGAATCCGTTGATATCATCATCAATCGTATTTTCATAAATAAATTGATTAAAATCATTGGGATGCACCGAAGCAGGATACAAATTCCTGGTATCGTTTTCATTCACCGTCTGATCATACGAATATGATCCAGAAGCAAAATTGAGCGATACACCCACAGACAGATTTGGACCAATATCCATTGCGCCACCAAAAGTCCAATGGTTCAATCCGCCTCCTTCCAAAACATTTATAGTTTGTTGCACATTACCATTCACAATTGGGACTAACTTTCCAGTCATAGTATCGATATTCGCCAAATACAATTGATAAGGAATATTGTTGTCTAAAGGTTGATTGAGTAAATTTGTTGATTGAGAAAAAGAACTAGAAGGATTAAATGCATTCATCGAAGCCGTAGTTGTGTAATTTGCCGCTCTATTGAATCCAAATGCAAATGTCAAGCTGCCTTGTATAGTCGGAATCGCATAAACAAGACCAAGATTATTGAGATTTAAGACATTGTTATCAGATGTCGTTTTTGTTCCGAGATATGAAACATCATTTGAGTATCCAAGGTGTGATAACCCAAAAGAAAATTCATTATCACGTTCAAGTGCTAAGCCCGCAGGATTCCAGAAAAGTGCTGTATAGTCATTCACACCGCCCACGGTTGCATTACCCATCCCGAGTTCGCGTGCACCAACTCCCAATCCAAGTTGCGAATATCGAAGCGCATCTTCCGCATACTGTGCTTGTGCTAATTGAAGTCCCATCGTCACGAGGATCGCTAAGCAACATATTTGAGATCTTTTTATCATACTACTTTACTCCATTCTTTCCAGTGTCATTTTATCGTTGTGATCTGCCGGAACCACTGCTGTGCTGTCCGCCGCCGCTATTTCTTGAAGGTGTGCTTTGTGAGCTCCTTGCCGCCGGTGCGCCTGAGCGCGATTGTCTTCCTCTTGATTGAATGCGACCTTGAGAATTTCCACCTCGACGCAGAGCTGCACCCCGACTTCTAGCACTTCCTCTTGAGTTTGAAGAAACAGTGCTTCCACGATGTGACTTCAATGTGCCAGTGGCGCTTAGTTGTGTTCTCGTGCTCGATGCCCGAGAAAGATTGAGGCTTCCACCAGTTGATCCAACTCGGCCATTATATATCGTTCCTGTCCCAATATTTCCATACTGTGTTGATCTTGAAACTCCAAAGTTCCTCAGGCTATTTCCACCTCTTTGGTAACCAAAGTTACGTGTCACAAACGAACGAGAATAGTTTGAATGTCCATAGCCATATCTTGAATAAGAATAACCCCAGCGATATGGATAATACGCATAACCTGCATAGAACGCAGGGCCCCACCACAGCGGATCCCAGTATGTCGGATAGATACATCCATAATCCCCTGCCCAATAAGAACACCAACCGGGATAATAGTACGAGAAACCTAGATAATTATGCGGCTGCCAATTATCATCATTGTCATAATTCGCATTATCATAGGAAGCGCTGTCTGTTCGGACGGAGTTTTGCCCTTCTTGCTCGTAGGAGGGTTCATCTTCCTTCATTGTTGCAACTTGCGTATAGCAACCTTGAAAAAGAACCGCCATCAATCCTAAGAATAGCGGAAGTGTGAATAATAATCTGATTGTTTTCATAAATGACCTCATCTATTAGACTCTTAAGTTGGAATCAAGTTTCCTGCCAGTAATAAAAAAATTGGAGTCGCAATATTGGGTTGTTTTCGCCACTTTCAAGGTCTTTAAGTATCATCTTAATTTATATTTGTCTACAGAACTAATCGCCACCGTCCACAAATTTGCACACTTGTGTATACTGCAATGTCTGGCGGATTTAGCTATCGAAAACGTTATGAAAAGAGATGAGAGTGGATTATAATTCACCAATATAATCAATCTGAATCGTCCGGTTTCCAACATCCACATTGTTCTGGTTCTTACTAATATCTTTAAGATCAAAGCCGACAACAAGTCCTTTCGCCCATGACCAACGAAAGCCAAAGTTGAGGTAGCCATTTCCCTTGCCAATCGCATTCCCATGATTATCATTCATTCCAAAATCATATTCGAACATGATCGAGATATCGCTGCTTAATGATTTTTCCACACCAACGAACATATTGAGATCTCCATCACCGTCTCCCGTTTCTAAAGACTTGTTGAATCCGCCATGGATACTGAGATTGCCAAGGATTGCATAATTCTTACTTGCTACGACATACACACCTGGTGACTTGATTGTATAGCGTTTCAAAGAGTCAGCACTAAGGTACGGTTCTTTGCCCTGGGAATCGAATCCGATTGCCAAAGCAGGCATCATGATGCCTTCACCCACGAGACGCAGTTTAGCATTTACTCCAGGCATCGGATTCATATTAATACTGTCTTTCCCAATAATACCTGTGCCGCCATATGATATTCCAAATGTGAATGGATCAAAAATGCCAACTGTGATACCGACCAGCATACCGCCTCTCTGAAAGAAATTCGATGAGACCAAGTACGACCCACGCTTCAACAAACCAGCCGTTGGTTTATCGATAAGCATTGTCGGTTCAATAGTTGCTGTGCTGCCTGCATAGCTTTGTGCCATCACCAAATTATGAGTTGCTGCAATTAATAAACTGAGTATCAGTATCTTGCTAAATATTTTCACTTAATTCTCCTTTTCAAATGTTCATCATACTTCATCATCACCAAATATTTTTTGAACATTGTTCGGCAGCTTACTCGTTGTATTCATCGATGTATCAACTTTTCTTTCAAAATCTGTAGGAGCCGTCTCTTTTCGCACGACTTTAAAACCTTCTTCGTGGGGCAACTCATTTGCCGAAATTCTGTTTTCGTCCTTGCGTTGTGTTGAAAGTTGGAGGACAGGAGCTGATGTCGGCACAGATATTTTTTTTTGTCCTATCACCTGTAATATTTTTCTTAAAACCGCCTGACCCTCATGTGTCAAATCATCTTCTGAATATGTAAGAAGATGTCCTTCGCGGACATAGAACTCACCGTTAATCATCACTTCGCTCACATGGTGCGATGTCGCTTCCTGCAACACGACATCAAGTATCCTTTCATTATTCTCATCGGCAAGGACAGTATTCATGCGGAACTCCGATAGATCAAGAAAAACAATATCGGCTTTCTTTCCTATCTCAATTGTTCCAATTTCAGTATCCAACCCAAGCGTACGTGCTCCATTTTTTGTATGAAGCGTGAGCAAGTCATAGGCCTTATCCACAGGCAAACCGAACATCCTGAGAAGAGAAGTATAGGATTGAATATTTTCCAAAGGCTGTGCTGTCCCCCAATCACTGCCAAGTGCCAATGTCACATTGTGTCGGAATAATTTTTCAAAAGGAGGTATGTCTGTTCCCTTCCGAAGAATCGACATTGGAGACAAGACTAATGGTGTGCCGGACTTCGCAATAATTTCTACATCGCCATCATCAAAGCATGCAAGATGCGTCAGATGTACAGGAAAGTCAAAAACATGATAATCGGCATATAGTTGCGCTATAGATTTATTGAAGTTCTTTTTCACCACATCAAACCCATGCTGAGTTTGTCCCAAATGCAACATAACAGGCCATTGAAGTTCATGGGCAGTTCGGATCGTGGATTGGAAATTGTATGTCGTAAGATTTTCCTCGTCGGTGATAGCACATGCAAATCGAGGTGATGTCCCATGCAGCATTCGTGCAGCCTCAATCTGATCGCCGTTGTGCAAACCAATGACACCTCTCACATTCGCTTGTCGCATCGCTTCAAGTGCTGCTGAAAAGGAATGTTCTGGAGTATCAAAGCCATACTCCGCCACTGTGGTTACACCGGATTTGAGCGCTGCACAATAAGATAACCGATATAGATTCAAAAATTCTTCGTACGTGGCTTCCTTCCGTAAATAATCGATAGCAAGGCTGACAGCCGAATTCTTATTCCACCGCGACATCGGTTGTCCGGAAGTAATGTATCGCAAAATGAATGACTCGCCGACATGATGCGCATCCACAAATCCAGGAAGAAGAACTTTGTCGGCCGCATTGATAACTTCCGCAGTCGGGTGCAATGCTTTCAGGACTTGCACAGGTTTTCCAATATCGACGATACGTCCTTTCTGGATGAGCAAAGTCAATCTTCCCGCATGATGTTGTTTATCGCCGGCGAAGACGAACCCGTTTTCAATTATTTTCGTCGATTCATTCATCCTTACTGTTTTGTCCTATGCCAAATCGTTCCATCTTTTTTATCTTCCAGACGGATTCCAAGTGCTTCTAGCTCCTTACGAATTAAATCCGCTGCCCACCAAGCTTTTTCTTGTTTCGCCTGTTGTCTGACCTTCACATGAATGTCAATGAGCTTTGATGCGATATCTCCTCTACCTCCATTTGCAGGAATGAATTCGCCTGTCGCGCTGATCAATTGCTTTGGGATCGTTAACGCAGCATTCGCCGTATAAATCATTTGTACTGGAATAATTCCAAGGATCCTGCCACCAAGTTCACTGAAGCATATATTGATTTGTTTGAGAAAATCCAGAGAAAGTTTCTGTTCAGAATTGAGTGCTTGATTTGTTTCGCGGGATAACTCAAAGAGCACCCCCATTGCCAGCGGTGCATTGAAGTCGTCATCCATCGCTTCCATGAAGCGTTTCTTGTACAACGACAAATCAAAGCTTATTCCTTCTGTTCGTTTCTCGGACTCGGCTTTTTGCAACTCCTCTCGAAGATTACGAATAGTGGTCAATAGTTTTTCGTAGCCGGTCTTCGCACCTTGCAATGCTTCATCGCTGAAATCTAATGTACTGCGATAATGGCTTTGCAGAATAAAAAAACGCACGACAAGCGGATTGCATTTTATAAAAGCATCTTTCAGTGTCACAAAATTTCCAAGTGACTTCGACATTTTTTTCCCGTTCACCGTAACAAGATTGTTGTGAATCCAGTATTTCACAAACGGTTTTCCGGTAGCAGCTTCGCTTTGAGCAATCTCGCATTCATGGTGCGGAAACTGGTTATCCATTCCGCCGCCGTGGATATCGAATGTCTCGCCAAGATATTTCATCGACATTGCCGAACATTCGATGTGCCAACCCGGAAATCCTTCTCCCCACGGACTTGGCCAATGCATAATATGTCCGCTTTCAGCTTTTTTCCATAATGCAAAATCAGCCGGATTCCGTTTCTCGGATCGTGATTCCACACGTGTACCTTCCACTGCTTCATCAAGCACTCTTCCGGAAAGTTTACCGTAATTCTTAGACTTCTGCACGTCAAAATAGACAGAACCATTCACTTCATATGCGAAACCTTTAGCAAGAAGCTGCTTCACCATTTCGATTTGCTCGATGATATGCCCCGACGCTCGGGGAGAAATATTCGGACGTTCAATTCCAAGCTTATCCATATCTTCGAAATAACTGCGCGTATAAGCTTCCGCAACTTGCATCGGATGGACTTTTTCAATTTTCGATTGCTTCAGCATCCGATCTTCGCCATCATCTAATAAATGTCCTACATCAGTAATATTCTGAATATATAAAACCTTGTTGCCAAGATAACGCAGGTATCTGACAATCACATCGAAGGAGACATAGCTTTTTCCATGCCCAATATGCGAATCACTGTACACAGTAGGTCCGCAGACATACATGCCCACGAGTCCTTCATGAATCGGTTTGAATTCTTCTTTTTGTCGAGTGAGGGCATTGTAGATAAAAAGGGCCATAGCTGATCAGGTGTCAGTTGTTAGGTTTTAGGTATTTGGTTCGAAGCAACTTTTCCGTAATTCTTCCCGCTTCTTTCTCTCACGCTTGATATAAAGCTATTAAGCATTTTTTGTTCTTCGGTGAGCAATTGAAGAATAGGATCAACTTTATTTTTTGAAATAAGGTTTACATTTTCAGTAATTGTCAATTGAGTTTCAAGTTCATAAGTCGAGCCAATCTCTAAGAATCTCTTGAAATCAGGCTCGCTATTCCGGCTGCACCCTTCAGCAATGTTTGATGGGATAGAAACTGCTGCTCGTTGCAATTGAGTCTTCAATCCATAAGTTTCATCCTTAGGTAATAAACCTGTAAGCTCATAGACACGAACGACAATATCCATTGCTTTTTGCCATATAATAAGTTCGAGAAAATTTCTCATTCCAGTTCCTATCACCTAAAACCTTATACCTAAAACCTTTCACCCCACACCTTCATTTCATCCCAATCAATTCTTTTGCGCCGTTCAGGCTTGCCTCCGTTACCTCTTCTCCGCTAAGAAGTCGTGCAACCTCTCTAATCTTTTCTTCGTCATTTAACTTGCGAATAGATGATGATGTACGATTCTTTGATTCTCTTTTCTCCACTGTAAAATGACAATCAGCAAAACCAGCAATCTGTGGTAAATGTGTGATAGAAATAACCTGATGGAACTGCGACAGACTCTTGAGACTCTTACCAACGGCCTGAGCAATCCTTCCACTTATGCCGACGTCTATTTCGTCGAAGACAAGCAATGGCAGTCGATCTGCTTTAGCAAGGATTGTCTTCAACGCAAGCATAATGCGCGAAATTTCACCGCCGGATGCGACTTTCACCAATGGTTTTACATCTTCGCCGGCATTAGTTGAAAGATAGAATTCTATGAAGTCGATACCATTTGGTGCTGCTTCGTAATAATCGCGTCCAAGCTTAACATATGCACTGGTAGCTTCTCCATCGGATTTGCCCATCATATGATTCTCAATTTTTACATCGAATTGAGCATGAGCAATACCTAGTTTCGCCAATTCCGTACATACCGACTCACCAATCTTGCTCACCAATTCCCGCCGTTTTGTCGAGAGACGTTGTGCTGCAGCGGAACATATTTTCCGTTCAGATTCAATGTGTACCTTTAATTTTTGAATTTCATTTTCGAAATTTTCCGCCATCGCGAATTCTTTGCCGATCTTTTCACGCTGCTCGATCACCATATCCAAAGAACCGCCATATTTCTTTTTGAGAAGTGTCATCTGACCTAACCGCTCCCGGATTTGCTCAAGCCGTTCCGGATTGAATTCTATTTTCGAATTATAGGTTTGAATAAATTTGGTCAATTCACCAATGATCGCCGCTGCAGAAGCACATTCATTCTTCGAATCCTCAAATGCCTTATCAATTCCGGCAAGATCTTCTAATTGGTTCCGAGCCTTAACGAGAAGATCGTACACAGACTGCCCGCCGATATTCTCTACACCTTGGTGGGTGGGGTCACCTTCATATAATGACTGGTAGAGCTGCGATGTTGCTTCATAAAGTTTCTCTGCGTTCTCTAAAATTCGTAGTTCGTTTTCCAAATCCCCCTCTTCCCCTCTTCGCGGATCGACGGCGTCAATTTCTTTGATCTGGAATTCATACAGATCTCGTTTTTCCTTGAGTTCATTTTCTTTTCGAGTAAGTGCTCGGAATTCTGTGAAGAGTATCGTCAAATGATTGTATGATATGCGATATTCATTTACCAGACCATCAAGACTTCCGAATTCATCCAAGAGCCCAATATGTGTCTCCGATCGAAGCAACGATTGATGTTCATGCTGGCCATGGAGATCAACAAGGTGATCACCAATTTCTTTTAAGACGTTTAGTGGGACCGGCGAGTCATTCACAAAACATCGCGATTGACCTTTCATAGAAACTTCTCTGCGGAGGATGAGGTCATCTTGCAATTCGATCTCATTCTGTTCAAGCAATATTTTTACTCTCTGATTTCCAGCTATTCCTAAAATTCCTTCAACGATGGCTTTCTCGCTTCCTTTACGGACGACATCAGAGCTTGCTCGATCACCGAGGATAAGACTCAATGCATCTATGATGATGGACTTTCCCGCACCAGTCTCACCGGTGAGGATATTGAGACCGCTCTCGAATTCGATTTCAACGGATTCTATGAGAGCGTAATTGCGAATAGAAAGAGATTTGAGCATTTGCTTTTGCTCAAATGTAAGTAAAAAAGATGGAATTTCAATGAGATGAAATTCTTTCCGTATTCATTGATACCAGACCAAAATGGGCCGTTGCCTAGCATAATAGATATAACCTTAAGGCAGATAACGTCATAAAAAATCTCCTGACAGAGCAAATCTATCAGGAGATTCTTTAAAACTGATTGCAGGATAAAAGAATTCGCCGCCGGATTATTTCCCAACAAAAAGCGGCTTGATGTGCCGATTATACAAATTGTATGTCACATTCTGCTCAATGCTTGCACGAGCACTGATAAGAGCATTTCGATATTCATCACCCATCTCTGAGGCCACACGGAAAGCAATATGCACCAATTGACGGAAATTACGATCAAGCGTTTTACTGCCTTGGTCATGTTTCAGTGCCCCGACAAACTGGTCAGACGACCATTGAGCAACCGCTGATGGCTTGGGCAGTTTGCCTTGTTCAATCTCTACCACGGTTTCGTACGGTTTGCGAAGCTCTTCAAAACGATCAAACGCCAACGCATAAATTTTCTTCGCAATAGGAAGCGTATTTTTGTCTGCTGCAAGTCCAATCACTTCCTCCAACCATGTTGTTCCCGCGGTTTTCAAATGCACTCCGCAGCCAGTTTGCTTTAGTATTGAATGAATGTGCGGATACAATGAGAACTTGTCGCTCCCCGAGTGAACGCTGAGTTTTAATTCTTTTGGAAGTGCAAATTTTTCCGTAGCAATGGAAATGACTGCAACGTCTTCTTTGAATTCTTTCGCGAATGCTGCCACATTACCTACATAATCAATCCCCTTTAAGAATTTACCGGAAAATTTCGGCGCAACGGTCTGCGCGGCAATTCCAAGATGTGCTAAACCCGCTAAGAAAAGATATAGCTCCGACGGTGTCTGCGGATCGTACGCCTCATCAACCGAAACTTCTGTGATAAAGTTTCCTTCGCCTTTGTTCTTTTTAATATAGACATACGTCTTGCCGGCTTCCTGTAATGCATAGAGATATTTCTTGGCAAAGGTGCGAAGTTCCTCCACCGACACTTTCAACTCACCATCCAAGAGTGGATGACGCAGCGTTCCAGTTTGCGGTGTAATAGCCCTTACAAATTGATCAATCTCGTTATCAGGGGCAGCTTTGCCGATAAAATCTGCGACATCTAAGGTAAAAAAATCGCACGCTTCGATAAAACGATCAACAGTCTTCAAGCCGATGTGATCCGCATCGACAAAAAACGGGCGGGTCCATCCTTCAGCTTTCACGGCATTTGCTGCTGCAACACGCGTCGTCGATGGTTCAGTGCCAATCAACGTATGTTCGCGGTTGGATTTATTCCACACCGGTGTCACCTCAACACCTTTATCTTGTGCTTTCTTTAAAGCACGAAGCTGTGCTCGTCCTTCCAATCCGAATCGATCACCGATGCCAATAGAGAATCGCCCTAACACCAAAGTTCCAGTTTTCATTGTTATCCCAATTAATAATTGTTGATTATTTTTTTCTTTTGTAAGAAGAATCGAAGCAAGAAGTTCTTATATATAAAATGATAACCATTAATCACAAATTTTCATAGTATTATTTTCAATGATAGATATACGACAAGTAAGATTATCTGTCCCTTGAATTAATCCGTCGACAAATTCACTCAATTATTTTATTATATCGCTATTTTCTTCAAAGGTAAATAATCCTAAAGAGAGTAGACTCAGAACAAGAGATTAGTTCTGAGATGAGAGATTCGAACTTACATCAAAAAAGCGAATCTCCGGCATATCACCAATAACAGTATGGTAGTATGCATATTGAATAAATTCTGCCAAGCTCTCTTCCTCACGTTCACCCAAGTCGTAGGAAAACGAAGAGAAATATTGTGTTATCTCACCAACAGGAAGATTCTGCTGCTGTGCGACTTCTTGAGCAATCTGTAATTGTAGAAGTACACCATTGTTCTTTGCCGTGAGTAAGGCGTTCGCTTCTTGTTCAGTCATTTCTTCTTCACGTCCTACCCAGAAACCATGAACATACGGCAAATCGGTCAGATCATTCCACTCTTCGACAAGATCGAGCGTGAAGACGCCGGATTTCTTGTATAAATTTGGAAATTCATTCACCAACAACGCAGCATCAGCCTTTGCAAGCATTGCATCGATATTCGGCATCATCGGAACAAATTGGAGATTTTGACGAGATGAGTTATTGCGATACTTTTCTTCCAGAATGATCTTCGCGAGAATGATTTCTGAAGTAAAGCGTACATCAACTGCAACGCGATCGATGTTGTGCAATTCCGATTTGAGAACGAGCTGAACGGTGTTGGTCGGAATGGATGAGGCAACACAGATATTCGGCATGATACAATATTCTCCTCCGTGCCGTGCATAGTCGATAGGAGATAAAAAAGCGTTCCGAATTCCCTCGGAACGCTGGCTGAGTTTCAACGCATTTTGTGCGGGTATGTCTATGACCGGATCAAACGGAGATTCTGTTCGATCTAAGCCAAACAAGAGCGGCTTCAGGTAGAGTGCATCGGATACTGCAAGCCGCGACTTCATCAGGCATTCGTTTTTTGCGCAACTGCTTTCGTCGCGAGTTCGCGCACATAGTAAATCTTCGAACGGCGGGCCCTGCCTTCCTTTACCTTCTCAATTTTTGCAATGCGAGGAGAATGCAGGGGAAAGATTCTTTCAACACCGACCCCGTCAGAAATCTTTCGGACGGTAAATGTCGCATTGATGCCCGATCCACGTTGTCCCATGACAATGCCCTGGAATTCCTGGATACGTTCTTTATCACCTTCCTTCACTTTCACGTGCACGTTCACGATGTCGCCTGATTTGAATTTTGGTACATCTGTTTTTAGTTGAGTCGCCTCAACAAGCTTCAACTTATCCATTGGTGTTTCACTCCGCTAATCAATATATCGTATATTTGTTTTTTCTAATCTTCTTTGTTTACGAAGCAGAACTACCGCCCCGTAACCGTCTTGTTCTTTGCTCACGCTGTTCCATGCGCCATTGGTCTATTTCACGATGATTTCCGGAAAGCAACACATCCGGAATGGTCATCCCGCGATATTCTGCCGGCCTTGTGTACTGAGGACAGCCAAGCATTCCATCCTGAAACGAATCAGTCAATGCTGACTCACCATCATTCAAAACACCGGGGATAAGCCGTACAACTGCATCTACAACAACCACTGCCGCCAACTCGCCGCCTGTCAAAACATAATCACCGATGGAAATCTCGCGCGTCGCCAACACTTCGCGCACTCGTTGATCTACACCTTTATAATGACCACACAGCAGTATGAGATTCTTTTTCAGCGATAACTGCGTTGCAATCTTCTGCGTAAACACTTCGCCATCAGCTGCAAGAAATATTATTTCATCGTACTGGCGTTGCGCTTTCAGGGCTTCAACACATTCAAAGAACGGTTCCGGTTTCAGCACCATCCCTGCGCCACCGCCATAGGGTGCATCGTCAATGGTGTTGTGTTTATCGTGCGTATATGCACGGAGATCGTGCGCAATAATCTCAACAATCTCTTTATTCTGTGCCCGTTTCAGAATACTTTCCTGCAATGGGCTTTCCAACAGCTTCGGCAATCCTGTTATAATATCGATGCGCATCACTCAAGCAATCCTTTTAAAGCATGTATCGTAATGCGTTTCATCTTGACATCTACTTTCCGGACAATCGCTTTGACTGCCGGAATCAAAAATTCCTTTGTGCCATTCCGGACAACCCATACATCATTTGCTGGAAGCGAAAGCAGATCAGCTACTATTCCGACATTCATCTGCTCTTCAGTTACTACTTCGCATCCGATTACCTCGTCCATGAAGTAGTTCCCTGTACGGAGTTTTAAAGTCTTCTCTTTCGGAACGAATAGATATTTATTCCGAAACTCTTTTGCTTCATGCGGTGTCTCAATACCATTCAGACTGACAACGACCTGTTTGACATCAATTCGCACTGCGAGAATATCTCGCTGTTCCACTCTCGTTGTATCATGTCCCACCCACACAGATTGTAAATCTGCAAATCGCTGTTTGTCGTCTGTCAACGGGAGAACTTTCAATTCGCCCTGAGTACCAATCGGTTTGGAAATTCTTCCAATCGCAATCAAATCCATACAGAATATCTTGTCATCCATCCCGGATTCAGGACACTGAGTCCATCGAACTGCTTACCCAATGATATCTAAAACTGCTCGCTTGCCTTCTTTTGCGGCAACCGCTTTTAAGAGCACGCGTAAGGAAGTTGCTGTTTGACCGCGCCTGCCGATGACTTTTCCGATCTCTCCTTCAGCTACCTTGAGTTTGAAGATGTGCTTGTTTTCTTTTTCTTCTATCTCAATAGTGACGCTTTCCGGATGATCCACTAGATGTTTTACAACGAACTCCAGAAATTCCTTCATCGTTCCACCTCGGTATCAGTTGTTCTCCGGGCGTTTGCAGGTTACCTTTGCCTTTACGATTCCAGTGGACAACCATTTCAATTGTGGAAACTGCGTTAGTGCCTTGCTTCTGCCCTAACCGTGGATTAATGAACTGCTGTGGAAAAATCAGTTGTCAAAATCCGTTCGATGGAAAAAACATCAAGTGTATAGTCAGGTTCGCTGACTGTATTACGCTGCAGCCGGTGCCGGAGCTGGAGTTTCTGCCGGGGGAGCGGATTTCTTCTTCCGCTCTGCTCGTCGTGATTTTCGATCGGCTTCGCGCTTTGGTTTTTCAACCTGAAGCATCTGCCAGCGCTCCATCACACTCTTCACCGTCGCTTCATCTTTGCCCTGGCGCGTGAGTGTCCAGTGCAGCCAAAAACCTGTACGTCTCAGTAATGAACGCACCGTATCTGTCGGTTGTGCACCTTTGCGCAGCCAAAATTCAATACGCGGCTCTTTTAATGCCAAGGTGATAGGATTTGTGTGCGGATCGTATTGCCCGAGAGCTTCGAGATATCCACCATTGCGAGGAGAACGGGAATCTGTCGCCACCAACTTATAAATTGGATGCTTCTTCTTTCCCTCTCTCCGCATTCGAATTTTAACCAATGTTATTACTCCTGTGTTTTACTTGACTCAGTTATCAAAATAGTTATTTTCATACTCGATTGCTAATTCATCGGAAATTGCATGCCGTGCATTGCACGATGCATATTCCCTTTTTTAAATCGTTTCATCATCTTTTGCATCTCATCGAACTGCTTCAGCAGTCGGTTAACATCCTGCACCGTCGTGCCACTTCCCAGTGCAATACGGCGTCTCCGATTTCCATTAATAATCGATGGACGCAACCGTTCTTCCGCAGTCATCGATTGAATAATCGCTTCAACACGTACAAGGCTCTTCTCGTCAATCTCGGCGTTTGCCGGGAGCCGGTTCATTCCCGGAATCATCCCCATCACTTGACTGAGAGATCCCATCTTCTTGACTTCCCGAAGCTGATCCAGAAAATCTTCAAAAGTGAATTGTGACTTCCGGAGCTTTTCTTCCAGCTTGATCGCTTTTGCTTCGTCGAAATGTTCTTGCGCTTTCTCAACAAGTGTCACAATATCGCCCATACCGAGAATGCGAGACGCAATGCGGTCCGGATAAAACGGTTCCAGTGCATCTAACTTTTCGCCGACACCGATGAATTTAATCGGTTTTTGAACCACTGCTCGTATTGAAAGTGCAGCGCCACCGCGACTATCACCATCAAGTTTTGTAAGAACGATGCCGTCGAAATTCAACCGTTCGTGAAACGCTTTCGCCGTATGAACAGCGTCCTGTCCGGTCATCGCATCGACCACGAACAAAATTTCATGCGGCTGCGCAATATCACGAACCGCTTCCACTTCCTTCATCATCTCTTCATCGACATGCAAACGACCTGCCGTATCGATGATGACTGTATCTCGAATATTCTTGCATGCGAAGTCAATAGAGTTTTGTGCAATTTTTACTGCTCCAACCCCGCGTTCGGCATATACAGGAATCTCTATCTGTCTTCCCAACATTTCTAACTGATCAATAGCAGCAGGCCGGTGAACATCTGCTCCGACGAGTAATGGAAATCGTCCTTTGCTTTTCAGATGATTCGCCAACTTCGCAGAGAACGTCGTCTTTCCGGATCCTTGCAATCCTGCCACCAAAATGACCGTCGGCGGAGCTTGCGCTGTTGCAACATCTGCCTTCGACTCACCGAGCAGATTCACCATCTCATCATAAATAATCTTGATGATAAGTTGCCCCGGAGTAAAGCTCGCGAGCACTTCCTGCCCCACGGCACGCTTTTGAACATCTTCAATGAATTGTTTGACAACCTTATAATTTACATCAGCATCGAGCAAAGCACGGCGTACTTCACGCAAAGATTCCTCAATATTCTGAGGCGTAATCTTTCCCTGTCCCCGAAGTTTTTTAAATGCCGTTTCTAACTTCTGAGTAAGGCTCTCAAACATTCGCTTTCCATGGTCAATAGTACAACAAAACTTCTTTTGCCTCAGCGTCAGTAAAACCGAGAGCGCCAGAAGTTCATACGAGTTTACTTACTAAAAAATAGCGAAAAAAGGGGAGGCAATCAAGAAGTTATTTGGGATTTTCACCCCCGATGAGATAAAGATGCGACCGGCTTTTACCTAAAACTTTCTAGTAGCCAAACGTTCAACCGAGCACGCGTATAACTTCTTGCAGTGTTGTCACGCCGGTGAGCGCCTTACGGACTGCATCCTGCCGAATTGCCTGGAACCCGCAATTGACAGCCTCTTCGCGCATTTTCAGAATGGATTCCTTATTGATAATCATGTCGCGTAGTATTGGGCTAATCGTAACAATTTCAGATATGGCTATACGTCCTTTGTAGCCTGTACCAAAGCAATTCTGACAACCGCGGCCGTGGAAGAGTTTGAGATCGGATGACTCCATTGGTGCACCGACCATTTGAAGTTCATCGGGTGAAAGCTGATATTCTTCCTTGCAATTAAGACAGATTTTGCGGATTAAGAGTTGATAGATAATCCCAACCAGTGCCGATGCAAGCCAGTATGGAGGAATACCAAGATTGTAAAGGCGATGAATAGCACCGATTGCATCATCGGCAAGCATGGTGCTAAGCACCAGATTACCGGTCAGCGCGGCTTCAGCAGCTACAATACCTGTTTCTGCATCACGAATTTCACCAATCATAATGACGTTGGGATTCTGCCGGAGAATCGCCCTGAGTGCATCAATAAAGTTAAATGATTTATCAGCCGGCAAGTGCACTTGACTGGCATATGGCAGGCGAAACTCTACCGGGTCTTCAACGGTGATAACACATTTTTCCGGGGTCTGGACATGGTTTACCGAGGCATAGACAGTTGTTGATTTACCGCTTGCAGACGGTCCAGTGACTAAAAGTAATCCACGAGGACTGCGGAGCAATCCTCGCAATCTATCGAGATTCTCTTTACCATATCCAAGTTCGTCAAGCCGAGAAATGGTCGCTGTCTTCCTCCACAATCGCACCAAACATCGTTCGCCCGAAAGCACGGGAATTACATTAAGGCGAAAATCGAACGGCTCATTTCCATATATCGAAGAGAACCGTCCTTCCTGCGGTTTCTTTTTCTCAAATTGATTCAGTGTTGCTTTTGTTTTCAAGATACTGATAATAGGCTCATTCATTTCAGGGGAAAGAGATACAAGCCTCTTCAATGTTCCTTCAAGCCCAAGGCGAATCAGGAGTTCACCTTCAATCGGCTCGAAATGAATTTCCGTTGCACCGCTTTGAATAGCTCGAAATAAGATTTCCTCGACGATTTGATCTGCTGTGGGCAGCTTGCCAACGCGAAATAACTCTCGAATTTTGTCTTTCGAGAGGGATTTTACATCAAGCTGTTCGAGGGCAATCCGCTGCGTAACTTGCCCCGGCTGTCCAGGTGTCTGACGCGGCGGTATGGGTTGTTGTGGTGTGACTGCCATTGTTTTTCTCCGACAAAGTGACGGCTCAATGGTACCTTACACATTGAATCTTTTTCAATCCTCCTTCAAGAGACCGCTTTTCAATTTCTCACGGTGTTTTTTGAATGAAGATTGTTTCTGCGTTCTTAACTTGCTTTCTTCAACGCTTCTGCCCCGCTAACGATTTCGAGCAGTTCTTTCGTAATACTTGCTTGCCGTTCCTTGTTGTACGATAACGTCAAATCACGGATAAGCTCTTTCGCATTTTCCGTTGCGTTGCTCATCGCTGTCATTCGGGCGCCTTCCTCTGCCGTACTGGACTCCAGCAAAATGCGCCACATTTGGAAGTTCAGGTGTTTTGGCAACAGTACATCAATAATATCGCTAAGAGACGGCTCATAAATATAGTCGACCTGAGCAAGTGCGTGAAGATCCTTGATCTCATGAATTTGCTCCGGGGGG
Organism: Bacteroidota bacterium; assembly: GCA_050013655.1. Classification (GTDB taxonomy): domain Bacteria; phylum Bacteroidota; class Ignavibacteria; order UBA10030; family UBA10030; genus Fen-1298. The sequence goes on from JBEKEV010000006.1 coordinate 79,671, forward strand.
ATCGGCAATACTTGTTCAACAACAATCCGCTGTTGGATGACCGACTTGAACTCGTTATAGACAACTTCCACTTTGTCGTACTCACCTTTGAGGTACTGATCTACTATCTGTTGAATGATGGTCCTTGCATGACCGAAGTGGAGACTCCCAAATATACCGATATGTTTCGCATAGAGAGTGTAATTTCGTTTCGAGAAGAAATCTGTTGATTTTTTCCCCACCGTTACGATCCGAATACCATCGGGTTCCTTCAGCAAATGTCGATACTGTGAGTTCATATGATCGATAGCAGCTTTGATAACGTTGCCATTGAAGGCACCGCACATGCCCCTATCTCCCGATACAACCACGAGCAGCACATGTTTGACTTCACGTTCTTTCAACAAGGGATGAATCGAGAGATCAATTTTAGTTACCAAACGGCGAAGGAGCTCGTTCATTTTGCGTGCATAGGGACGCGTTGAAACAAGCGCCTCTTGAGCGCGACGAAGTTTTGCCGCTGCGACCATTTTCATCGCTTTCGTAATTTTCTGTGTGCTTTTAACGCTTGTGACCCGGCGCCGTATTTCTCGAAGTGTTGCCACAGATTACTTCACCGGTACTTTAAACTTCTGAACGAATTCTTTCGCAATAGCATGAAGCCTTGTTTCTGTTTCTTTAGAAAGTTCTTTCGTCTCGGCGATTGCTCTAAGAATATCTGCATATTTCATGTCCATCATCTCAAGAAATTCCTGTTCAAATCGCTGTACTTCTTCTAACGGCAGCTCATCTAAATATCCATTCGTACCTGTGAACATACTCGCCACCTGTTTCTCAACCGGCATCGGGATATATTGACCTTGTTTGAGCAACTCAACAAGATGAGAACCACGGCGTAATGTCTGCTGAGTCGATTTATCAAGGTCAGAACCGAATTTCGAAAACGCTTCCAACTCACGATATTGGGCAAGATCCATGCGCAGACGTCCTGCTACTCGCTTCATAGCTTTGATTTGTGCGTTTCCACCGACACGTGATACCGAGATACCGACATTAATTGCAGGACGAACGCCGGCATTGAACAAACTGGGTTCAAGATAAATCTGGCCATCAGTAATGGAAATGACATTGGTCGGTATATATGCTGAAACGTCGCCTGCTTGCGTTTCGATAATTGGTAATGCAGTGAGACTTCCGCCGCCCAGTTCATCATTAAGCTTTGATGCTCGCTCTAATAAACGAGAGTGCAGATAGAACACATCACCAGGATACGCTTCACGTCCCGGAGGTCTGCGTAAAAGTAAAGACATCTGGCGATATGCTTGTGCATGCTTTGATAAGTCATCGTAGATCACAAGTGCATCACGACTGGAATCGCGAAAATATTCTCCCAACGTCGCACCTGCGTAGGGAGCGATAAACTGTAACGGTGCAGAATCGCTCGCAGATGCATGAATCACTGTCGTGTAATCCATTGCACCATATTCTTCAAGTGTCGCTACCACTTGCGCAACGGTCGATCCCTTTTGACCGATGGCGACATAAATGCAATAAACCGGTTTTATGCCTTCTTTCTTTGCCTTGTCTGTGTGTGTATATTTTTGATTGATAATGGTATCAATCGCAATTGCAGTTTTCCCTGTTTGGCGGTCACCAATAATCAGTTCTCGCTGTCCGCGCCCAATCGGGATCATGCCATCCACCGGTTTGATGCCAGTCTGCAAAGGTTCTTTCACCGGACTTCGAGCAATAACACCGAGTGCCTTGCGTTCCAACGGAAGGAATGTATTAGTCTTGATCGGCCCTTTTCCATCAAGCGGCTGGCCAAGTGGTGTCATCACGCGCCCAAGCATCTGTTCACCCGCGGGCATGGATGCAACACGACCCGTTCGCTTCACGGTGTCGCCTTCTTTGATATGCGTGGAATCACCAAAGATCACGCATCCGACATTGTCTTCTTCGAGATTCAATGTCATACCGAATACATCGCCGGGGAATTCCACCAACTCGCTCGCCATGACTTTCGAGAGACCATAAACGCGTGCGATGCCATCACCGACTTGCAGGACGGTTCCAACATCATATACATCTACTTCCTTTTCAAAACCGGAAAGCTGTTTTCGCAATATTGCCGATACTTCATCTGGTCGTACTTCTGACATTTTCTTCCTCTATGCATCTCCAGCATAAATCCGGCTGGATGATATTGAACAAATATTATTTAATAGGATACTTTCCAGAGACTATGCCACAGTAATCTCTTCCGCAAACCTCTTGCGAAGAAGTTCAAGCTGGCGTTTCACGCTGCCATCAAACATCGTATCTCCGATACGAGCTATGAAGCCGCCAATTAATTTTGAATCCAGGCTTACATCGACGCGAACTTTCTTCTTCGAGTACGCTTCAAATCGCTGCTCCAGTTGTGCTGTTTGCTGTGCAGACAATTCTGCTGCTGCCTTTACATGTACATTGACGATTCCTAATGTCACGTCCTGCAGACGAAAGAAGGCCTCGATGATGTTCAAAAGAATATCCTCTCGTCCCTTTTCAATAAGGAGAGATAAAAATTTTAGCGTGAGCGGTTGAATCGCCTTGCCAAACGTCGTTTCAAACACTTGCTGTTTCTTCTCCTTTTTTAGGACAGGACTCTTTAAGAACAGTTGGAACTCGTGCGACTCATTGATAATCCGTCGGAGAACTGTGAAATCATCACTCACATACTTCAGTATGCGCAGTTCTTCAGCGGTGGTCATCAACGCTTCGGCATAGCGATTCGCTGTTCGCAGATTACTCATACTCTATTAATTCTTCGGAAGTTGATCCATCACAGAATCTATGAGTTGCTTCTGCTTTTTCTCGTCGAGTGTTTCTTCGAGAATTTTTTCTGTTGCTTTGATTGCAAGATCAGCGACTTCTGCACGAAGCTGCAGTTTCGCTGCATCCACATTGCGTTGGATTTCTTCCGTCGCCAGTTTCAGTTCTTGCTGAGCTTGTTGTTTTGCCTTCGTTACAATGTCTTCCTTTAACTTTTCGGCAAACGCTTTACCTTCGTGGATCATTTTCTGGTATTCTTCTTCCGCACGGGCAAGGTTCTTTTCGTTCTGCTTCAGCATTTCCGCTGCTTCGGCACGAGCACGATCCGCTTCTTCAAGTGCACCGTGAATTTTTTCCTCACGGTCACTGAGTACCTTCAGCATTGGCTTCCAAGCGAATTTCGCCAGAACGACAGACAGACAGATAAATGTAACGATGGTCCAAATAATCAGACCTGGATTAATTTCCAACATGGGTTTAGCCTGTAATTATTTGATAGCTAGTGTCATACAAATGATGAGCGCAAAAAACGTTACGCCTTCTATAAGCGCCGCAGAAATAATCATGGCAGTCCGAACTTGCGGGGCAACCTCAGGTTGACGACCGCTCGCTTCCATTGTCGCTGCAGCAAGTTTTCCGATACCATATGATGCGCCGAGAATAACAAGTCCTGCTCCAAAACCGGCTGCTAAATATGCAATTGCTTTTGCTTCCATCTGATGAATTCTCCTGTTTATAATGAATGTATTCTTCTTTATGAATTAATGATTTTCTTGATGACTTTCATGATCTGTCTGAATCCCAAATCCCATAAACACTGCAGTCAGCATAGTAAATATATATGCCTGCAAAACAGCTACGAACAACTCCAAAGCATTAATGAACAATGCAAGGGCAACGGAAGCAGGAGCTACCGCTATTGATTGAAACATAAAAATGAGACCAATCAACGATAGAACAACAATATGACCTGCACTCATATTCGCAAAAAGACGGATACACAGTGCAAACGGCTTTGTGAAGAGTCCCAAAATCTCGATTGGAATCATAATAATCCATAAACCCCAGTGCACGCCTCCTGTAAGATGCATAAGGTAGTTTTTAAAACCATGTACTTGGATAGCTGAAATCTGAATCATAAAAAAAGCAACCGTCGCTAATCCAGCCGTGACCATTATATTACCGGTTGCAGTTGCACCATACGGCACCAATCCAATCAGATTCATGAAAAGAATATAGAAAAAAGTAGTGAGGAGATAGGGCATATATTTAATACCTCCCGGACCCATATTCGGGAGAACTACTTCATCACGAATAAATACTACCAGCATCTCAATAAGGTTGACGAACCCATGCGGCACGAAAGTTTTTCGGTATGCACGGGATGCAAAGACAGCTCCAATAATGAGAAGAAAAGCACAAAGCAGTAGAAAGAAAACATGCTTCGTCGGTGAAAGATCAAGCACGAAGATGCCTAAATGAACTGGCGGTAATTGGGGTAATTCAATATGAAAACCCGGAAGTTCAACTGTACGCGAGTCCTTGACATGATCGAGAAGGTGCTGAAAATTGAATGTCTCACCATGTCCAGATGCTCCATGACCTATAACTTGTCCGGCACTATCGGCTACGGACGTAGCATAATGCTGAAGCGTATCATGCACTATTGAATTCTCGAAGATCAATACTTTCTCAATCTATTTTTTTGTAGAAACTCTCTTCTGAAGATAATAAATTTCTAGTCCCAAGTTCATCACATAGAAAAACAGCAATGTCAGCATTAACGATGCAGGATGGAAGCCGAATCCTCGAATGAGCAGCAAAAATGCTCCCCACATCAGCATCAATCGTCCGACCATTCCACCTAACACATATTTTAGAAATGTTGTATGCGATCGCTCGAACGATGCCTCAATCGCCAAATATCCCAACAATAAATTCGCAAGACTCATGATGCTGCCCGCAATGATACTGTGCATTACTTCTCTCGTCGCAAACTCCGAAATCGGATAATAGGTGAGCGCTGCCGTACACATGAAACAGAACAATACTAACCGAAGAAATGACCAATCAATTTTCACGCTTTTTACTCGTTCGATTTCGTTCTTCATCCGCAATCATTGAAGCAACCGATTTAAAAAATTTTACAAATCCTCCAACCATTCCTATCGACGTTCCTACTAATTTTCCGATCGGTGCGATTCCGTATCTTTTATCAATCCAATCACCAAGGAAAAAGAAGACAACGATCGCTGCTGCTAATTGAAATCCTAGTGTCAGGTACGATCCATACTCACGATACGTTCCTTGGATTTCAAATTTTTTCTTTTTGTCTTGCGTTTCTCTATTCGGAGATTCAGAGTTCATTCCGTATGCTTGCTCTCCGATTCTATTCCAATCAGTGCTTCACTTCATATGTCGGGGATCTATCAGTCATAGAAACCTTACCGTCGAAAATCGACCCCTCGTCAATAACAAGGCGAGTGGCATGGATATCAGCACGGACGACTGATTTTCCTTCGAATACAATTTTTTCTGCGACATTGATCGTACCGCGCACTTTTCCACCAATAGTGACATTTTTCGCAGTGATATTCCCATCGATCTCGCCGGTAACGCCTACGGCAAGCGATTCACTTGCTGTCACTTCGCCGACTAATTTCCCATCCACACGTACGCTGCCTTGGCTTCGAATTTTACCTTCCACAACCGTCCCGGCACCAATTAAGTTCATTTCTTTGATAGGGTCAATTTTTGTAGCCACAGATCACCTCTAGAGATAATAATTAATCATATAAACGGATGGATCCACCGGAATTCCATCTTTCCAAATTTCAAAATGCAGATGCGGACCAGAACTCGTGGCTCCAGAATTTCCCAAGGTTGCAATTGGTTCACCTCGTCGAACAAATGAACCGGCAGATTTCAACAACGTTTGATTGTGCTTGTAGAAACTCAAAAAACCGTTCGTATGCGATATAATGACTATATATCCATCGTTGTATGTCCAACCGGAAAAAACGACGTTTCCATCTGCGGCTGCATTGATGATCGTGCCTAGCTTTCCGGCAATATCCAGTCCATAATGATTATCCTCGGGCTCGAATCCACGTGTCATATATCCTTCAGTCGGAAGAATTGCAGGAAATGAGACTGAACTTCGCCCGTCTGTTTCAGACTTTGTAGTCTGGGCTGGGATCATCCGCTGCGCTGAATTCATCAATTGGGTCGACCTCGCAACTATCTGTCCTTCCTGTAACAAATCACTCTTGTCTGCCTGAGAAGTTCGTGAAGTTACTTTGACAGTTCCAGAATCAGATAACGTAATATTCTCACCAAATGCCCGGCGGAGTTTGATGTTATAACTTCGTAAGTCGACAAGCTGCTCCATTAAACTCATCATTTGTTGGTTCAAAGAGACTAACTCTTTGCTATACCTATTTTCAAGTCCTTTATTCGACAATGGGAATACCTGACCTAATGGAGTATAGGTCAGAGCGAGCACCACGATCATTACCGCCAATACCGCGAAGAGTACGAATCCTGTTACCAATTGCCAGAAAGCTAGTTGGAAGCTTTTAGCTTTGCTGGCATCTTCATCCGGCACCAGTACAATCGTGTATCGGTTTTTTTTCGATTTATGGTGCTGACGATCTGCTGCCAAACGCTACTCTTCACCTCAATTGTGACTGATTTGGATGTAAAGTATAACAAAAAAAAGCTGAAAATCAAAATTATACATTGCTTGACTTCCCTGTCGATTTTGCGTATATTTAAATAATTGGTTGGCTAACTCCTGTTCTCTCCATATTGAATCAGCCAACCTCATGCAACCCAAAGAAGGGTTAATAGGGAATCAAAATGGCAAAGACAAAATACATCATGCACGAATGTGCATACTGTCGGCGGGAAACAAAGATGGAATTCATAGGCGGCCAGCCATCTGAGGATATTAACGCTGAGGTTATAAAGGTTTGGTACCGCTGCGGTAAATGTAAACACAGCGCGTTACTAACACTCTCTCCTGCAAGTCAGATGAAGAAGAAGCGTGCTGTTGCTATTAACCGTGAACTCTGCACACCATACGCCAAGGAAAAGATATTTTCGGTTGGCGAAAATATTTATCATTCAGAATGGGATGATGTCGGAAAGGTCGTCCGAAAAGACAAAATGTCAAATGGAATTCATTCGATTGTCGTTACATTCGAAAAGTTTGGCGAGCGAAAGCTTTTGGAAAACATCCAGGCATAATCAAAAATAATATTTAGAAGCAAAGTTGTGTAGTTGTTACCCTGAGCGAAGGAGGTGATTTCTTGGTCGGCATTATTTTAGGTGAAAATGAACCAATCGACCGTGCTATAAGACGTTTTAAGAAGAAATATGAACGATCAGGCATTCTGAAAGAAGTAAAGAAGCGTGCATTCTTCACTAAACCTTCGGTCAAGAAACGTATGAAGCAGGCAAAAGCAATTCGCCGGTCTCAACGTGCGGCATCAGAAGAATTGTAGTCACAAGAAAGTAACCAGAAAAGCCTCTCCAACCTTCAGTTGAAGAGGCTTTTCTGGTTATAAGCGTAAATTTTTTCTTATTTAATATCCTGCCCATCCGATTCCTCACGGTGCCGTGCCACTTCCATAAGATGATGAATGGTTTGAAAATCTGCTGAACGCTGAGAGTGCACTACCATCCATCGATTATCCCGGCGTTCAAGAATGAAGGTAGTAGGCAGATATTCGTCCATCATAATTCCATTGAGTGAATATGTCTGCCGGAGAATAAAGAACGCATAGGCACCATTGGTATAGACCTTGACATTCATGCTTTCCAAACGGTTTTCATACTCTTTGATTCCAGGCAATGCATGGCGCAATCGCGATTTTGTAGAATCGATCGGCTCTGTCATCCCCCAATATGTTACATAATAGACATCCTTATCAAAGAAATTGTCCATCAAACTATCGGTGTTCATTGGAATGCCGTTATAAGCTTGCTTCAGGCCTTGATAGAAATCAGCAATTTCATGTTCGATGAGTGCAGCATCTTCAGATATATCACCCGATGATTTCTTTTTTTCTGAGACACAGGAAATCAGCAGCATGAAGAGTAACGATGCAATAATTCTCATGTATTGCCTCTTTTCATTGTATTCTGAAATAAATCTTGGTCGTTTTCCCAAGAACAAAAAAAGTCAAATGAAGCAGCACTTTCTCTTTTCACTCTGCCTCTCACTTGATTCCTTACTGGTAAAAATTTCGTTCCCATTTGTTCTTGCGAATTTCTGCAATCATTCTCTCGCTCAACTTTCTTCCATCGGAAAATCGGCAATTCGCCTCAACATTTGCAACACTGCGCATTCCAGGGATAACTGTCGATACAGCAGGATGATGTAAGCAAAAACGTAATGCTAACTCGGGTACTGTTGCCGCTTCCTTGCCAAGAAGCTGTGTGAGCGCATTGGTTCGTTCTACAACTTGTTGTTTCCGATCATCGCGGAAGTAATGATTGCGGAAATCTCCTGCAGGGAATTTTGTCTCCGATGTAATCTTCCCTGTTAGTCCACCTTCGTCCAACGGCACGCGGACGATAATACCGATATTCTTTTCCTGGCAAAGTGAGAAAAGATTATTCTCCGGGGTTTGATCAAAAATGTTATATATGACTTGAAACGAATCTACTAATCCCGTTGCACCGACCTTCAGCGCGTTGTCCGGCTGGTGATCATTAAGAGAAATCCCGAAGAATCGTATTTTCCCTTGTTCCTTTAACTTGGCGATAGCATCTTGCCATTCAGCATCCGGCGTCCAATCGTCATCCCACACATGGAATTGTTGAACATCAATGGAATCAATATGAAGGTTTTTCAAACTGGTTTCAGTGGATTTGATAATATGATCGTAGGGAAATGCCTCACGCAGCGTTGTTCCCGATCGTGCCGGCCACTTTCCGTTTTTGGGAGGAATCTTCGATGCGACATACAATGGTTCCTTCCGCTCCTTCATCACATTTCCAACTAAATTCTCTGAGTGCCCATTGCCATAGACCAAAGCCGTATCGATAAAGTTCAGTCCAAGATCGACGGCGCGATGCAAGGCACGAATTGATTCATCATCCTTCGCCCCTTCCCATAATGTTCCACCGATGCCCCATGCACCGAAACCAATTTCTGAAATCTTAAGACCGGTTTTACCAAGTTTTCTGTATTCCATGACACTTCTCCTTTCTCAATTTTCTTCACCCGTCAACTTCTTCCACTTATCTTCAAGGGCTTGTTTGGAATTCTTTGGGAAAAACTTTGCATGGAGCTGTTTCAACTTCGCCATGGTGAGAGAATCAAGTTCTTCGTCATCATGATCTCTCTTGAGCATCATCTCAAACGATTGTCGTTCATCCGAACTCATTTTCGTCATCACGTGCTTCAGCCGCTGAACCATCTTGCGTTGTTCAACCGATGTCATAGTTATTCCTCGATGAATGAAAATTATTTTGCCCATTTCTTCAGAAACGCAAAAACTTTTGTTTTATCGTGTCCTTTGTAAGGATAGTCTTTAGGATATTCCAATTCTCCCGTATCCTGCGAGTGTATCAACTGGCCGTTTTTATTGAGAATAAAGATATGCGGATACCCTGCAACTTTCGGATACTTCGAGAGAACTCCTTGGTTCTCATTCTCCTTGCTTACATTAATCTTGACAACAACGTAATGCTTGTTGAGATAGTTTTCAAGGTCTTTATTCTGAATGAAAAGACTATCGAGACGATGACACCAGATACACCACTCACCGCCGATATCAAGAAGAATGCGCTTGTTAGATTTCTTCGCCAGAACAATGGCATCTTGAATATCTTTCTGTGCATCGCGTGCGGGATCAAACTTCTGGTGTTGCTCAGATGCTGGTTTGATGGAATCAATAGGTTGTGCGAGAATCAGTGAAACGGTTAGCACCATGAACGTAAGCATCAAGAGAATCGTTATTTTCATAAGTAATTCCTTGGATGGATGCGACGAAAGAATGAGGGACAAAAGAAATGATCCGGTTTGATCATGTCGAAAAATAAATTGTCTGAGGTATAAAAACACCTTGTGCCGAGGGCGGGACTCGAACCCGCACGCCCTTTGCAGGACACAGGATTTTAAGTCCTGTGCGTCTACCAATTCCGCCACCCCGGCAGGGTAAATGTAGATTTCTGATTTCGAATTGCGGATTATTAAAAAAATCCACAATTGACAATCCGCATTTCGCAATTTATTGAGGCGCCGGGCGGATTCGAACCGTCGCATAAAGGTTTTGCAGACCTCTCCCTTACCACTTGGGTACGGCGCCAGTATTTACATTATCAATGTTAGAACAAAAACCCCACTGCCTGACAGGTACTGAAGCAGCGGGGTATATTCAAGCATATAAGCTTGGAGCGGGAAACGGGGCTCGGACCCGCGACCTCAACCTTGGCAAGGTTGCGCTCTACCAACTGAGCTATTCCCGCATTTGTATTTCAATATGGGCATTAATAACGAAACGAGTTACACTCTACCCGCCAAAGGTGGACAGGCATCTGAGCTATTCCCGCTTGACCACCATCAATATACCAAAAACGTCTGCACTCCGCAAGAGATTTTTCTGATTGCTTTATCTTCGAAATTGACGGATCAGAGCAGCCAGTTGATGGCAGCTTTCGCATCTTTTTTATCTTGCACGCAGAAGCAGATCGGAGTAAGAGACCGCTACCGTTGCTGAGCGCTCTATTTCAAATTGCGCTGAAAGAAATTTCAATAACATTTGTGCCTGTCGTTTTCCATACTTCACAAGAACTTCGAACTCAATAAATGCTCCAAGTCCACGGACATCATCAAGATGGATACGTGCATTTTTATAAAGATAGAGTCGCCTCTTCTTCTCCACCACCACCTTTTGACTGAACGCCGCCGTACAGAATGCATTTGTTAATTTCGGATTGGAAACAGGAAGTACACAATAATCAGAGTATCGATAACCTTTCTTGTTCGGCCGATTGTAGAAGATCAGTTCTGCTGCACAAGTATTGATGATCCGCAACTTGAGCCGTCCGTGCGGGACATGATAATACACATCACGTTGACGGAGAATTCCTTTGGAACGCGCATGAAGACTTCTCGCAGCACGAACGGCATCGGACATTGATGAAATTCGAGCTTTTAATTCCAAATTCTGAGGCATAATCGATTCAAAAGGAAGAAGAAAGGAATGGATAGACGATGATCGTCGCATGCGAGCATCTCGACAGCACATCACCGGTATAAGAACTATTACCGACCAATTTCTATAATTTTATATTCCAACGTACCGGCGGGTACTTTTATTACCACGGTCTCACCTTCTTTCTTTCCAAGCAACCCTTTGCCTATTGGTGAAGTAACGGAGATTTTATTCTTCTCAAAGTCAGCTTCCTCAGGTGCAACGAGTCGGTACTCGATGGTCTGTTTGGTCCGCTGGTCTTGAATCTTAACAAGCGAGAGAATATAGATTTTATCTGTCGGTAAAGAAGCGATATCGATGATCTGCGTTCGCGAAAGGGTCTCTTCCAACTTTGCAATGCGTAACTCAAGGTGCTGCTGTGCTTCTTTCGCTGCGTCATATTCAGCGTTTTCACTCAGATCACCGTACCCGCGTGCCTCGGCTATTTTAGCAGCCATATCAGCACGACCGTTCGTCTTCATCTCACGAAGTTCGTGTTCAAGTTCTGTGAGCTTTTCACGTGTCAGGTACACCTTCCCGTTATTATGATCATCCATACCAGCTCCTTAAAACGAAAAAAATCCCCTCAGGAATATATCTCTGAAGGGTGAATGCAAAAACAATAGCCACCATCCTGTGGATGATGGCTATTCTAAAATTAAAGTAGGAGATAAATCAGTGAGACGCAAGAATAATATTAACGCCTAACTTTTTTTCCCTTCCACCGAGTTTTTTGTGTTTATCAGAATCAAATGACCAAGTTTATCCCGCTTGGTTGTGAGATATCGTTCGTTATGCTGATTCGGATGAACCTCGAGCGGGACCCGCTCCACAACTTCAAGTCCATAACCGGTGAGTCCGATAATTTTTTTCGGATTGTTCGTCAGCAAGCGCATTTTACCGACACCAAGATCGCGGAGAATTTGTGCACCTATTCCATAATCACGCAGGTCAGCGCGGAAACCGAGTTCTTCATTCGCTTCAACCGTATCGAGTCCCTCATCCTGTAAATTGTAAGCTTTCAGCTTGTTTAATAATCCTATTCCACGCCCTTCTTGTCGCATATAAAGAACAATTCCGTGTCCTTCCATTTCCACCATTTCCATCGATGCAACTAATTGTGCATTACAATCGCAGCGGAGAGAACCGAAGACGTCACCTGTCAAACATTCTGAATGGACTCGAACAAGTGTCGGTTTCTCCGGTGAAATGTCACCTTTGACCAACGCAATATGATCTTTGCTGTCCGTCTGACTTCTGAATAGATAAATTCGAAAATTTCCATATTGCGAAGGAAGATTTGTTGAGACAATCCGCTGTACGAGTTTTTCACGGCGTATTCGGTACTCAATCAGCGCACGCACCGTGATGATTTTCAAATCGAATTGTTCGGCAATCTTCAACAACTGTGGAACACGCGCCATCGTACCATCTTCTGCAAGAATTTCACATAAAACTCCAGCCGGATACAATCCAGCAAGCCGACAGAGATCAACCACTGCCTCCGTATGACCGGCACGGCGCAAGACGCCACCTTCCATGGCACGCAACGGGAAAATATGCCCTGGGCGTGCGAAATCATTTCCTTGAGCTTTTGGGTCAACAAGTGCGCGCACGGTAGCAGAACGGTCGGTTACAGAAACACCTGTTGTTGTTCCGTGGAGATAATCGATCGAGACAGTGAAAGGCGTTTCGTGAAGTGAAGTATTTGCGTCTACCATGAGATCAAGGTTTAATTCCTTTGCCCGAGTAGTCGTTATCGGCGCGCAGACAACTCCGCGCCCTTCCTTCACAAAAAAATTGATTGCTTCCGGTGTTGTTTTTTCCGCTGCAAGAACGAAATCACCCTCGTTCTCTCGATCTTCGTCATCCACAACAATAAGAATTTTTCCCTGCCGGAAATCTTCAATTGCGTCTTCAATGGTATCAAATTTTTCTTGTGCCACGTGTCTACGATTATAGCTTATGACTTTTTATCCTATCTTTTTATCCGATTCAGGTTCCGAAATGATTGTTGCGATCGAACCTCTGTCCAACTTTACTTTCACATTATCGGCAATCTGAACGAGAACAGTCTTCTCATCCAATCCGGCAATGGTACCATAGATACCGCTTGCAGTAATAACCTTATCGCCCTTCTTCACGCTCTCCAATAACTTCTGGCGATCTTTCGCTCGCTTTTGCTGAGGACGAATAATCATGAAATAGAAAATAAGAATGATGGAACCGAAGAGAATGATATTTGACATCAGACCTGGACCACCGTCGCCTGTTGATTGAGCCATGAGAATTGTGAAGTGATGAAACATAGTATCCTCCTATTTCTTTTTTATGAAATTGATGTGTGATATTCTACCGATGGCGATACCTGCAACCGTGCAAGTACCTTTGTTTTCCATTCCTTAAATCGTTTTTCTATAATTGCCTTCCGTGCCTCTCTGACTAACCATAAAAAGAACGTGAGATTGTGAATCGACGCCAGCTGCAACGCTAATATTTCCTTTGCTATGAAGAGGTGGCGTAAATACGAACGTGTGAAAGTCCTGCACGTGTAGCAATTGCATTCTCCATCAACCGGTGTAAAGTCCGTTTTATACTGCGCGTTGCGCATGTTCATCGTTCCATCACGCGTAAATAGCATTCCGTTTCTTCCATTTCGTGTCGGGATAACACAATCGAACATATCTATGCCGCGATCAATGGATTCCAAAATATTTTCCGGCAGTCCTATTCCCATGAGATACCTCGGCTTGTGCACTGGAAGAAATTGTTCAGTGAATTCCGTTATCTTGTACATTTCCTCCACAGGTTCACCTACCGCAAGTCCGCCGATTGCATAGCCGTCAAATTCCATTTGGATCAATGCACACGCGCTCATTTCCCGGATTTCAGGATACACACTTCCTTGCACTATACCGAATAACGCCTGCGAATGTCCGTAGATCGGTGAACTTTTTTCAAACATTGTTTTGCATCGTTTTGCCCATCGCACTGTCATCTCATTCGACTTCTTTGCGTATTCAAAATCACAGGGATACGGTGTACACTCGTCAAACACCATCATAATATCCGAACCAAATCGTTGTTGAATCTGAATGACACTTTCCGGTGTAAAGACATGCAACGATCCATCAAGGTGTGAACGAAATGTTACGCCATGTTCTTCAATTTTCCGTAAATCGGTCAGACTAAAAACTTGAAATCCGCCGCTGTCAGATAAAATCGGTTTTGTCCAACTCACGAAACGGTGCAACCCGCCTGCCTGTTCTATGATATCCATTCCCGGCCGAAGATAGAGATGGTAGGTGTTGCCGAGAATGATCTCCGCACCCATCTCGATCAGTTCACGCTGTTCCGTAGCCTTGACTGACCCTTGCGTCCCCACCGGCATATACACAGGTGTTTCAATCACACCATGGTCAGTCTCAAGGAGACCTGCGCGGGCTTTTCCATCTTGTGCGATACATTGATATTTCAAATGCTTCTAGCCAACAAAAAACCGCAGAAGATAATTCCTGCGGCCGAGTACAAAATAATATTCAAATTCTTCTAATAAAATATAGAGAGAAAAACAACGGATGTCAACTCGTTCTTGCCTGTTTGTCCGTTCGGCGATCTAAAATGGTAAAAAGAATAACAAATAGTAATGCACCAATCGCATCGGCAAGCATATCAAAATAGTCATATGTTCGGCCAGGGACATACAATTGGTGTACTTCATCAAAATAGCCGTAAAGACACGTAAGAAAGAAAGCAAATACAAGCGACCACCTTTTGAGGATTGGCAAAGAAGTCTGGAAAAAAAGCGCCCGACGACTGAACCAGCAAAACACAAAGAACACAGACATATGTGCAAGTTTATCCGCACTGATGATGGGAATTTTAATATGAGGCAACGTTGTAAGAGATGAGAGCCAAAAGATAATTGCAGCCCAGATGAACAATGGGAGTTGATTCCGAGAAAAATTCCTCAAATAGTACCACCAGCTTCTATGCTCTGCAGTACGAAAGGTAAGTATTCTATGATATCATTCGCCACTAGACTTCGTTCTCCTATTTTTTTTGCAACAGTATCTCCCGATAACCCGTGAAGGTACACACCAGCCCAAGCAGCTTCTGTGTCAGACATTCCCTGTGCCCATAAACCTGCAATAATTCCGGAGAGCACATCGCCCGTACCCGCAGTCGCCATGCCGGGATTTCCTGTAGAGTTGAGAATCGCAGAGCCATCCTTTGATGCGATAATCGTTGGAACACCTTTAAGAACGATTGTGACACCAATTCTTTTCGCCAATTCTCGAGCGGCTGTGATACGATGTTCTTCGACGTTCTTCGATGATATCTTGGAAAGACGAGAGAATTCCCCAACGTGCGGTGTAAGGATGAATTGTGCACGTAATGAATGGAGTTTAGATATTCCATCGACAGCAAGGGCATTCAATCCATCGGCATCGATGAGCGTCTTGCCGCGATACTCAAGCAATATTTTGAAAATCAATTTCTGAGTTTCAGAATTGAGCGATAAGCCTGGACCGATGACGAGTACATCCGCCCAAGAAAGTCTTTCACGAATTGCATCCAGCGCGGCAAGGCTCAGCGTTCCAGCGCTCGTCGCTGGCAACGGAAACACCATTGTCTCCGTCAACTTTCGCGCAAGAATTGGATACACCGACTCCGGTGTTCCCAGCACAACTGCACCAGCACCAGCACGAAGCGCAGACATACAACACAATGCCGCGGCGCCGGTCAATCCTTTCGAGCCAGCAAGTACCAGTACTTTGCCGACACTGTACTTATGTGCGTGAATTGATCTCTTCGGAAGAATTCGCCGAACATCTGACTTCTCTACAAGAAAAGTTCGCAACCGTTTATCTTCTGAGAGCACACAGGGAATGCCGATATCTACAACACGAACGGAACCAGCCAACTCACGTCCCTGATTGCAAAGCAGTCCGGACTTAAGATATCCAAATGTTACAGTCACGTTTGCACGAATGGCACAATTTTCCATTACACCTGTTGTGCCATTGATACCGGACGGGATATCTACTGATACGATCTTCACCTGTTGCCGATTCACCCATTCAATCACATTTGCAAATGGTTTGCGCACGGAACCTGTGAAACCGGTACCAAACATAGCATCCACAATAATATCCGGTTTAGGAAATGCTTCGAGAAGTCGTCTTGAATATCGTCGGATAGTGATCCGGCCCGTCGGTTTCTTGGCGAATGTCTGAAGAATCTTGAAATTTGTTTTCGCATCACCTTTCAATTCTGAAGGTGAAGTTACCAGCAGAACACTGATGTGCGCACAAGAATTCAAGAGCATTCTCGCTGCAACGAATCCGTCACCGCCATTATTCCCTTTACCGCAAATAACAAGAATGTGTTTAGATTCAAGTGGGAAATATTCTTGCTTAACACCCTCGGCAACACCGCGTCCGGCGTTTTCCATCAACAGCAATCCCGGAACGCTATATGTATTGATGGTGGTTTCATCACACCATCTCATTTCTTCAGCCGAAACTACATGTTTCATAGAAGTCCCTCACACTGTAGTTTAGAAATAACGTTGAGCAGTTTGAATAATAATCGAAGGAAATAATCCAAGCAGCAGCACAAGAAGAGCAGAAACCACTATCGTCGTCAACACTATTTTCGATGGAGGGATTTCAACATCGGCGCGTCCTTCGCGGAAAAACATAAGTACGACAAGTCGCAAATAGTAATATGCGGACACAAGACTTGAGAGCACACCGATAATCGCCAGCCAAACCATCCTGGCTCTAATTGCAGCGAGGAAAATATAATACTTACCGAAGAATCCAGCAAATGGCGGAACTCCAGCCAATGCGAACATGAAAATCGCCATCAATACGGCAAGCAAAGGTTGTGAAGAACTCAAACCTGCATAATCGTCCAACAAAAGTTTTTGATCTCCTTCATGTTCCACAAGACTGATAATAGCAAATGCACCGAGATTCATCACTGCATAGGCGGCAAGATAAAACATCACGCCCACTTGACCATCGAGTGTGCCCGTAGCAATGCCGGCAAGCATATATCCGGCGTGCGCTATGCTTGAATATGCCAGCATACGCTTAACATTCGATTGTGCAATTGCGACAATATTGCCAAGAATCATTGAAGCTGCAGCAAGGACGGCGAGAAGCTCGTTCACTTGTCCGCCAATGAAATCAAATGTTCGGATAAAGAGTGTTATGAACGCTGCGAATGCGGCTGCCTTCGCCCCTGTTGACATAAATGCTGTCACCGGCGTCGGTGCGCCTTCGTACACATCCGGCGCCCACATGTGGAATGGTACCGCAGCTGCTTTAAACGCTAATCCGATCAATAAAAACCCGGCACCAATCACAAACAGAATATTTGTTGATACGACAGCGAAGACATTCCTGATCATCGTCAAGTTTGTAGTTCCAACGGCACCGTAGATCAGTGCAATACCGTACAGGAGGAATCCCGTTGCGAATGCACCAAGCAAAAAGTATTTGAGTGCTGCTTCGTTTGCACGTTCCTTTGTGCGGATAAATCCCGCGAGAACGTATAAGCAAACAGACATAAGTTCAATACCAAGGAAGACGATAATGAGATCGTTCGCAGATGCGATCAACATCATACCGATAGTAGCAAAGAGCAAGAGGATGTAGAATTCACCGCGATGATACTTCTGCCGTTCAAAATAATTTCTTGAAAGGATAACTGTGAAAAAAGAAACGAAACAAAAGAGCGTTCCGAAAAAATTTGCATATCCGCCATGAAGCAGCATCCCGCCAAAACTTGACCCTTCAACCGTTAGATTGGCAATAGCAATCACCGCTGCAAAAGCTAATCCAATGAGACTCACAAAGTAAGTGGCAATCGGCCGTGTCTTGCGTACAGCCTCTACAATCATTGCCGCTAAAGCAGTGATTGTAACAACCATGACTGGCGCGTTTAAAATAATATCGTTCAGATAAGAATTCATAGTTCCATATTTAATTCATAAGAGTGAACGCTTACATCCTGAAAAAGAAATACCAGACGATTGCAAAAATCGGAATCAGAATCGGCAGCGAGTACCTTACGATATAGCCGAAGAAACTGGGACACTCAGCTCCCGATTGTTCAACGATTGCCTTTACCATAAGATTCGGAACATTTCCGATATATGTCATGGCGCCAAAGAACACTGATCCTAATGAAATTGCTTGCACATAACGCCAAGTTTGAGTCGTTATCTCCATTGCTCCCGGATGCAAAGGGTTAGGCGAGCCAATTGTCGCAGGGGTTGTTAAACCAAGCATCAAGTTCATATCATGAATACTGTTCACATTTGCTCCGTGCAAGCCAAATGCGGCAGTCAAAAAATTAAGATATGTCGGTGCGTTATCAAGCACGCTTGACAATATTCCCGATCCCCAGAAATATTGTCCCGGTGTTACTAAGCCGATACTCGCGGCATTCAGTTCTAACCAATCCTGTGCAGGAATCATCGTTACAAAAATACCGGCAAAGAGAATCGTAACTTCTTTGATCGGAATGAAGTTAAAATCGTTTTTTTCATGAATCTCTTTCTTCGTGGTAATAAACGAGGCAATAGCTGCACTCCACATAATTGCTTCCCTCAGCATCAAAGGAGCTGGAGATTTGATAAACACAGCCGATAGAATAATTATAAGAAATACGATATTGTGCAATCCCGATACTTCCGCTTCATCAATTTCCGTGACCTCCTTTTGTATCAGTGCTGATTCTTTTCGGAAGTAATAAAGGTCCAACAGGTAGAATACAAGGAGCACCATTCCTACGGTGAGTAACCATATTTGAGAGACTCGCGGGATGAGCCAGAAGAACGGAATACCTTTTAGAAATCCTAGAAACAAAGGCGGGCCACTAATCGGCATTAATGCACCACCGATATTACTGACGATAAAAATGAAGAACACGATATGGTATCCCTTGATACGGTACTTATTCATCCGCAGGAATGGACGAATCAACAGCATAGACGCACCGGTAGTTCCAAGAATATTCGAAATGACAGCACCTGTCGCTAAGAGCGCTACATTCCCGATGGGAGTCGACTTACCGCGTATTCGGACATGAATTCCACCGGCAACGACGAACAGCGATCCGATGAGTGAAATAAAACTGACATATTCATATGAAGTCAAGAAGAGGCGCGGAACATTGTGCAGTGAGAATATATAATACAGAACGACCACAAATCCCAATGTATACGCCACGAAGCGATAATTTTTCTCCCACCAATATCTGTTGATGAACGGTATTACAGCAATAGAAAGAAGTAAGAGAAGAAATGGAGCAATGAACCATACATTCACCGGAACAATTTTTACTTCTTCGAGAAGATAACCGAAAAAGTTATAGATCACTATGACTGTAACGGCAACAGCAGTAAACTTCCAGAGGAGACGTCGTGTGTGTTGTTTCATTTACTTTCCAGATTGCACTTGAAGTGAACCTGCAAATCTTATCGGCGATCCGCGCTTCACATTTTCCATTTGTTCAACGGTGTGTTTCACCAACGGAGCAGATTTACTTAAGAATGTTTTCGGAAATACACCGATCCAGATAACAAAGAGAACAATGGGAACTAACACAGCAATCTCACGTTTGGTCAAATCCGTAAGATGGTGTCCGCCATAAAGACCGTCTGAACGCACAGGCCCCATCATCACCCGTTGATACATCCAAAGCATATACACGGCAGAAAATATGACACCAAGTCCTGCAACAACGGCGAACCATCGATTATCAAGGAGGGTTGACTTGAACGACCCCAGCAGCACAAGAAACTCTCCGACGAAGCCATTTAATCCGGGCAAGCCGATGGAGGAAAAGGAGATAATCATCAGGAATGTTGCATAGACCGGCATCAGCTTCGCAACTCCGCCATAGTCGGCAATAGATCTCGTATGAGTTCGATCGTAGATCATCCCAACGAGTAAGAAGAGTGCACCTGTGGAAAGGCCATGATTGACCATCTGAATAATCGCACCTTGTAAGCCTTCTTCCGTCATCGAAAATATTCCGAGCATGACAAATCCCAGATGCGAGACAGAAGAGTATGCAACAAGTTTTTTCATGTCGGTCTGCACCATTGCGACAAGAGCACCGTAGACGATACCAATGACAGCAAGCAAACACATGAACGGCATTGCGCGCAGCGATGCATCGGCAAAAAGCGGCAAATTGAAACGGATAAAACCATACGTTCCCATTTTCAGCAAAACGCCTGCAAGAATAACACTGCCTGTTGTTGGAGCTTCTACGTGCGCATCGGGCAGCCATGTATGTAATGGCCACAGGGGTACTTTAATAGCAAAACTTAATCCAAATGCTGCAAACATCCACATCTGGAGATTAACCGGAAGCAGCGGTGCGACCCGGTAGAGATCAAATAAATTCGTGGTAAACTGTCCGCTAGGAACAGTAGAAGCAAAGTAGCCAAGCCAAATAATCGCAACAAGCATCAATACACTGCCGAAGAGTGTGAAGAGGAAAAATTTCACAGCCGCGTAAATACGATTGGGTCCACCCCAGACTCCGATGATGAAGTACATCGGGATCAACATTGCTTCCCAGAAAATATAGAAGAGGAACAAATCGAGAGAAGCAAAAACACCGATCATCCCTACTTCCAATAACAATATCATTATGGAATATCCTTTGAGCTGCTTCTCAATGGAATTCCATGTGCCCAAAAGAGCAAGAGGTGTGAGAAATGTCGTCAGCAGAATCAAGAGGAGGGACATTCCATCGATGCCGACGAAATAACTGATATTGAGAGTGCTTATCCAAGTAAACTTATGCAGGAATTGGAACCCTCCAATTGCCGCGTCATAGCCGAAAAAAAGAAAGAGCGAAACGAGGAACGTCACGATCGATCCACTCAAAGTCACCAGTTTAATTCCCTTGATATTTTCCTTTGGTAGAAAAAAGAGGACGACCGTAAATACAAGCGGAAGAAAGATAGTCGTTGTAAGGATGAACCCGGATGCCATTGAATCAATTCCAGTCAAATTATTTGAGTAACAACCATGTAATCACAAAAAGAATACCCCCGATAAAGACGACTGCATAAAATTGTGCCACACCGGTTTGAATTTTTCGCAAAGATTGAGCTATTGCACCAATAACCTTAGCCGATCCATTCACCATTCCGTCGATCAAAGTGACATCGACAACTTTCCAAAGAATTTCTTCAGAAGTTTTCACTGCCGGTTCAACAATCACTGCATTATATGCTTCGTCGACATAATACTTATTGAGTAATAACCGATAGACGCGAGGATACCGCCGCTGGAGTGAAGCTGCAATTTCGATGCGTTGTAGATATACCCAACGCGCAGCATAAATTCCTGCAGCGGCAATACCCACAGAAACAGCCATCAGCAAATATTCCATTATCCCGCCGGAATTTTCACCTGACATCAATTTGTATTGTGCAGGAGAAAAAACAGGATCAAGCCAATGCTCAATTCCACTCCAATGTGGAATTCCAACAAATCCACCAACGATCGAAAGTCCTGCAAGAATGATGAGGGGCACCGTCATCGTTTTGGGTGCTTCATGCGGGTGGAGATGATGATCGAAGCGTCTTTTTCCTTCAAAGGTAAGTGTAACCAATCGGAACATGTAGAACGCCGTCATCGCCGCGCCAAAGACACCGAGCAACCAGAAAATCCAAGAACCCTGCTCGCTGCTGAATGTCTTCCAAAGAATTTCATCCTTGCTGAAAAATCCGGCAAACGGTGGAATACCTGCAATTGCAATTGCGCCGATCAAAAACGTCTTGTAGGTGATCGGAAGGTATTCTTTCAATCCACCCATTTTCTGTATATCCTGTTCATCGTGCATTGCATGGATCACTGCACCGGCGCCAAGAAAGAGGAGCGCTTTGAAAAATGCATGCGTCATCAAATGGAAGATACCGGCGCTGAAAGCTCCAATACCCATTGCAAGGAACATATAACCAAGCTGGCTAATCGTCGAATAAGCAAGCACTTTTTTGATATCGTTTTGAACGAGACCAATCGTCGCTGCAAACACTGCTGTGACCACACCGATGACCGCCACAACTTCCAATGCAACCGGAGAAAGGGCATAAAGAATAGAACAACGTGCGACCATATAGACACCGGCCGTCACCATTGTCGCAGCATGGATAAGTGCGCTCACAGGAGTCGGACCTGCCATCGCATCCGGCAGCCAGACATACAATGGAATCTGCGCCGATTTACCAATTGCACCGACAAAGAGGAGCAGTGTAATCCAGAGAATAGTTGTATTCCCCATTGTCAGCATTGATGCACCGCTGAACACGGCGCTGAAGTTAAGACTACCAAACGTGGAGAATATTAACAACATGCCAAGAATGAATCCAAAGTCGCCGATACGGTTAACCACAAACGCTTTCTTTGCAGCGTCACCGGTAAATTTCTTTTCATACCAGAATCCGATGAGGAGATAAGAACAAAGTCCAACACCTTCCCATCCAAGAAATAGAAGAAGGAAGTTATCGGCAAGAACGAGATTAAGCATCGCAAAGACAAAGAGGTTCATATATGCAAAGAAACGCCAAAAACCACGATCGTCATGCATATATCCGATGGAATAGACATGAATGAGAAATCCGACGCCTGTGACAATAAGCGTCAACAAAATGGAAAGCTGATCAATTTGATAGGATACATTGACGCTGAACGAACTTGGTGATCCGGTGAACGTTGAAAGCCATGTAAACACGGTAACAATCTGCTTTCGCTGATCCGGCTCCACACTCAACATTTGGAAGAACACTATCAATGCATAGAGGAATGACAATCCAACCGTGCCGCTCCCGAGAATACCGATGAGCTTTTCACTCTTCATCCGAGACCCGAAAAGACCAAGGATGAGGAATCCCAGCAATGGGAAAATGACAATGAGCGGTGCGTATGAATTCATTTCTTCAGATTCTAACGTGTTTGTTTTTATTTAGATTGCAGATGACAGATTATCGATTCTGTTTTCCATCTACCGTCTACCTTTTACTTTCTACTTTTCACCTTCTGCCATCTACCAATTACTTTTTGTCTTCTGCTTTCATATTACCACTTCATAATATTGATTTCATCCAGATTGACCGTTTGCTTTCGTCGAAAGAGCGCAATAACAATTGCTAGACCAACTGCCGCTTCTGCGGCTGCAACGGTCATAACGAAGAACACAAACACCTGTCCTGTAGCATCGCCCAGAAATGCAGAGAAAGCAACGAATGTCAGGTTCACGGAATTCAGCATCAACTCAATAGACATAAATACGATGATAGCATTCCGGCGTGTTACAACGCCAACTGCACCGATAATAAACATCATAGCGCTCAGGATCAGATATAATTGCAGAGGAACCATAGTCAATTCAAGAGTAAAAAGGATAAAGTGATTACTATTTCAATCGAGATTCTTTTTCGCTAAAACAATCGCTCCAACGATCGCTGCTGTTAGCAGCAACGAGGTTACTTCAAATGGAAACAGGAACCGAGTAAAAAGTACGCGTCCGATTGCTTCTACTGTTCCTATATCCGTAGCTCGCGTCATTTCCATAGTCTGCATACCGCTTGGTATCATAAATATATAAACCAATTCCATCAGCACACCGAAGCCGAAACCACCAGCCACTACTTTTTTCCACGAGAAACCATCTCGCAGGCTGCGCTCATCACCAAGATTGAGCAGCATAATCACAAATACAAAAAGCACCATAATGGCTCCTGCATACACAAGAATTTGAACGACTGCTATAAATTGTGCATGCAAAGTCAAATAGATGCCGGCAAGGCAGAAAAAGTTAACGATGATATAGATAGCCGCAATGATGGGATTGCGTCGTGTAACGACCAATAATGCAGACGCGATACCTCCGAATGCAAAGATGTAAAAGAGAATTTCTTCGAGAGTCACGTTTTCAGTCCAAAATATTCATTAAATACAAAATACATCATTTTTCATGCACCCAACGGAAGAGTTCGGCAAGTGTCGGTCTCTTTCCGTACGATAATATCGCGATACGGAAAATCTTTCCCGCCACCCACATCATCACTGCTGTCGAGGCGATCATCAGAATGATTGTCGACAGTATCTCCCACACCGTTGGCATTTGAATTGAAACACGCAGAACCATGAGAGATGGAGTAAGTAGAGGGATATAAGATAGAATTTTGACAAGAAGTGAATTCGGATTTTGCATCACCAACATCATCAGTGCTAATGGCGCTACCACAAGCATACTGATATAAGCAGTTATTTGCTGTGCTTCCTGTTCTGTCGTAGCAGGAGAACCAGCCGCAACAAAGATTGCCGCATAAAAAACATATCCGAGAATTGCGTACACCAATGTGAAGGCAAAATATTCCGGCTGTAAAAGATTCATGTCCGTTTTCAGCGCCACTGCAACACCCATCAATGCGTACACAAGCATTTGAAGTATCCCTAATCCACTGAGCCCAAGAATTTTGCCTATCATCATATCGCGCGGTGTGCAAGACGATAACAGTACTTCTATAACGCGGTTCGATTTCTCTTCTACCATACTCCGCACTAATAATTGTCCCGATGTTAAGACCATAAAAACCAGCATCAACAGTCCAATATACGATTTGGCAAAAGTCTCACCAAAACTCGATTCAGATTCTTCCCCTTTCCCAGAAATCTTAATCGGTTTAATTTCGACTCGAGCAGTAAGCTTCCGAATGAGTGCCGCATCAAGACCACGCGACGATAATCTCATTTCCGTAATAACTTGTTCGATAGCTCTCGAAAAACGTTCTTGCACTTTGAAATTACCAACATTTTTTGTTCGGTATTCTACTTTTCCGCTGTCAAACACCGTTGCTGGAATAGAAAAATACCCCTCAAGAGCATCCGACGCAACCGACCGAGCGCCTTCTTCACGAGCTTCCTCTAATGATCTTTCAAGAGAAATATTGCGCAAAATATAATTAGGTTGATCATTCTTTAAGCGAAACTCACGATCAAGATTTTCACCCAATGGCTGTACCAACTTTTGCGTTCCATCGATGATCCCTATTCGAATTGATTCGTCATCGGTTTTGGAAACAAACAACGCTGGTAATATCGCCATCGCCCCGATAATAACTGGCATCAGAACGAGAGAAATGATGAATGCCTTCGATTTTACCTTTTCCATAAATTCCCACCGAGCAACTTCAAAGAACTTATGTTTCATTCTTGCTCTCCAAGTCGTTGCTTTGCCGTCAATTTCTTCGTCACTTTTTTCTTTGTCATCATCCATCGCACGGTATTGGCAATGGTACCAAGAAATAAAATCACAGGTGCCATCCAATGAGGGTTTTCGATAGACAAATTATAGATGAAAAATCCTGAGGTAAAAACTGCAAGCACAAGAATTGACCGCATCATGTTTTTCAAACGCTGGTCTTGGTTAATCTGTTCCACAATTTGTTCGGAACGAAATGTCGGGATAGGTTGCGCTGTAGCGTGTTCGATTTTTTCCGGTCCGCCAACAGCGTTGATAAAAATTGAATTTAACGACGGTTCGACAATTTCAAATTTTCTCAGTTTGAGTTTTCCTTGAAGACCTGAAAGCAATTCCGAACTTTTGGAGATATCGCTCAACTCAAGCTCGGCATAATTCTGATATACCTCGGCACGGCGAATGAAATCGAAACCTTTGAGAAATTCACCATCTCCTTCATACTCGAGATGAATGGAGTTTGTTCCATATCGCTTCTTAATCTCGTGCAACTCCCCGCTCAACACTTGTTTCCCTTTATTGATAAGGCAGATAGTATCGCACATCTTTTCAACTTGTTCCATTTGGTGAGTAGAAAATATGATTGCGACATCTTTCTGGCGGAGTTCGAGCAAAACATCTTTTAAAAGAATTTGGTTAACTGGATCGAGACCGTTGAATGGTTCATCCAGAATGAGCAACTGAGGACGATGCAAGATAGAAATGATAAGTTGAACTTTCTGCTGATTTCCTTTTGAGAGTTCCTCGATTTTCCGATGATATTCATCTTTCAACCCAAATCTTTCTAACCAATAGAGCGCTAATGGCTTAGCTTGCTTTGGCGGTAGACCTTTCAGAGCCGCAAAATAAAGAATCGTGCTGATGATTTTGCTTTTACGATACAGTCCGCGTTCTTCCGGCAAATATCCGATATCGTTCCACATTTCCTTAACAAAAGGTTTTCCGTTGAACGTTATCTCGCCACTGTCTGGCTGGATGATATTCAGAATCGTTCGGATGGCAGTCGTTTTGCCAGCACCGTTGGGACCAAGCAAGCCGAACAATTCACCACGCTTCACTTCCAACGATACTCCATCAACCGCTACAACGGTATCGTATTCTTTTCTAAGATTTGTTACTTTCAACATGAACTTCTGTTATTCTTTTTGTGCTTCTTGGTAATTATCCCGATTATTATTGTACTTTACAAATTATAAAATATCCGTAAAAGAAATTACGGAGTGTTGCGATAGATCATCCGCGGGAAAGGAGACGTTTCGCGTACATGTTCGGTTCCGCAAATCCAACCAACCGTTCGTTCAAGACCAAGACCAAATCCGGCGTGAGGTACACTTCCGAAGCGGCGCAAATCAAGATACCATTCAAATGCTTCCTGCGGAAGTTTGTGTTCCTTGATTCGTTCCAGTAAAACATCCAGATCGTCTTCGCGTTGGCTGCCGCCGATGATTTCTCCATACCCTTCCGGAGCCAATACATCAACAGCAAGTGCAAGCTTCGGATTCTCCGGATCGCGTTTCATATAGAATGCCTTCACTTCGGAGGGATAGCGATGTACCATAACCGGACGATCGAACTGTTCAGAAACCACCGTCTCATCTGTTCCGCCTAAGTCGTTTCCCCACTCAAACGGCAATCCTTTATCGTGAAGGATCTTGACTGCTTCATCGTACGTAATACGTGGCAGCGGTTTCTTCACATTTTGCAGCTTGGTTATATCTCGTTCCAACACTTTCAATTCCGCGGCGCAATCTTTCAAAACACTTTGTACAATGTACTCCAGGAAATCTTCCGCCAGATCCATATCATCGTTCAGATCGTTAAATGCAACTTCCGGTTCGACCATCCAGAATTCTGTCAGGTGGCGGCGTGTCTTTGATTTTTCCGCACGGAACGTCGGTCCGAAGCAATACACTTTGCCGAGCGCCATCGCGCTTGCTTCAGCATAGAGTTGCCCGGACTGAGTCAGGTATGCTTTTCCAAGGTCGAAGTAATCTGTTTCGAACAACGTCGAAGTACCTTCACACGCTGCCGGAGTTAAAATTGGCGAATCGACAAGTGTAAAGCCGCGCTCGTCGAAGAAATCGCGAATAGCCTTAACAACCCTGTGCCTAATCCGCATAATTGCATGCTGTCGCGAAGACCGCAACCACAAGTGCCTTCGATCGGCAAGAAACTCGATACCGTGCTCTTTTGGAGTAATGGGATATTCATGCGCAATCTGATACACGTGAGGAATATCGGAAAGCTCCATTTCAAAACCACCTGGTGCACGCGGTTCCTTCTTAATCTTTCCTTTAATCGAGAAAGAAGATTCCTGGGTAAGTGCATCGAACTTGTCAAAAACCGCATCCGGCACTCCGCCCTTTACCATGACAGATTGAATCACTCCGGTTCCATCCCGCAGGAGTAAGAAACGGACCTTTCCACTTGATCGTTTATTATACAACCAGCCGTGCAGCTGAACTTCCTCACCTATATGCTTGTCCAATTGGTCAATATAGATACGTGCCATTGTTCCCATTCAATGTGTGAGAAAAAATGTTTGAAGAATATAGCGAACTAATCAGACTTGTTCAATCGGAATGAAGAATTATGGAGAGTAAACTTATGTATTGGACTCCGGTTTGCTTTCCTCTTGTTTGTCCGGAAGTTCGACAAACTTCGCATCTTGAACATCTTTATATTCTTCTTTCGGCTTCGGCGGCGTTTCCGGCTGATCAGGGCGTGAAAATGGGCGGGACGACCCCTTGAATACTCTCAGCATTCTTTTTACGAGCGTCAGTACAAAATAAATCACAAACGCTACAATAAGAAAACGAATAAGAGAAAATATTAATAACTTGATCATACTATTTCTGCACCAGTGGATTGTAATACTCGACAGGCGCCTTATTCGGACGAAGAATCTGAGTCATGAGATCGTCAAAATGATCCGGATTGTTGACAAAATCGATGTCCATGGCTTTTACGATCAACAACGGTGTTGACTTGTAACGAAAGAAGAAATAGTTATACGCTTCGTTGAGTTCCTTGATATACTCCTCTGACATATTTTTTTCCATCTCCCGCCCGCGTTTCCTGATATTCACCATCAGGCGATCCACACTCGACTGGAGATAGATCACAAGATCCGGCGGCGGGATGGTTCTCTCGATCGCGGTCAATAAACTCTCATACAGCTTCAGTTCGTCATCGCGCAGCGTGAGGTACGCAAAAATCTTGTCCTTCTCAAAAATGTAATCAGAAACGATGTGCGAGTGAAAAAGATCTGCTTGATATAATTCCTGCTGCTGTCTGTACCGGCTAAGAAGAAAAAATATTTGTGTCTGAAAAGCATAGCGTTCAGGATCCTCATAAAACCTCGGCAGAAATGGATTTTCTTCAAATTTCTCCAGCACGAAGCGTGCACTCAAACGCTCCGACAACATACGTGCAAGTGACGTTTTGCCTGCACCGATAACACCTTCAATGGCGATGTAATGAATTTCAGAAGGGAGCTCCACCACTTACACCTTTACCTGCAGATCTATAGGGAGAGAAATCTTACGTACAGTTCTTGTATCCGAACAGCGCCGTAAAAGCTCCTTCATACTCAGACGTTGCATGGGATCGAGAAATTCTCCGGCAAGTTCATTCATCGGCACAAGAACAAACCTTCGGTTGGCAATTTCAGGATGCGGCAATTGCAATTTTTCACCGTTGAATACTTCGTCGCCATAGTAGAGAATGTCCAGATCGATCTCCCTCGGTCCCCAATGTTCAGCGTGCGTTCTGCCGAGAGTATTTTCTATTTCTTTTAATCTCTGTAGCAAATCTTGTGGAAGTAACGTTGATTCCAACTCGGCTGCCATATTGAGAAATCGTGGTTGTTCTTTTTTCCCAACCGGCTCTGTTTCATACACCGAGGAATATCTCTTCATAATTATTTGCCGTGAATTTGCTATTTCGACAAGTGCTCGATGTAAATAGTATGCGCGGTCGCCAAGATTTGAACCCAATCCAATAAAAACCTGAACCATCTCTGCAACCTACTTTCGCGTCTCTGTGAGCTCTACTTCGACGTGATCGATCACACCCCTCACAGGAGCACCCGGTTTGCGTACTCGTATCGTTACTGAGTTCACCTTAGAAAAGTTCTTCAGGATTCCTTGTCCGATGGAACTTGCAAGCGATTCAAGGAGAAAGTGCTTCTTATCCAACACCAATCTGCGAATACAATCGTATACACGTTCATAATTGACTGTATCCTGAAGGTTATCACTCTTTGCTCCTCGTGCAAGGTCACAATGTAAATCAACATCCACCTCGAACTTACCACCAAGATTCTGTTCATCCGTCAGCACTCCATGATATGCATAGAATACCGCGTTATGGAGGCGAATGATACCAAGATTTTTTTTCTTTTTGACCGACATACACAATTCTTTTCAAAGATAGAAGAATATAGAGAACCAATACCCGAAAGGCAATTTACATCGTCTTGAACTTGTTTGCTGCGTACAACAGTCGCCGAATGACGGTTTCTTTTCCAAGTAATTCCATCATCTCGAAAAGACCGGGACCAATCGTTCTTCCGGAAAGCGCCAACCGTGCCGGATGAATAAGTTTGTTCGGTTTGATCAAAAGCTCTTCAGACAATTGCCTTACTGCAGCTTCGATGGAGACATGAGAATACTCATGTACTACTTCAAGACGGTCGGCAAGCAACTTCAGACGTTCACTCGATTTCGGTTCCCAATTCTTTTTGAAACCCGCTTCATCGAATGATTCCGGATCGGTAAAAAAATACCTGCTCATTTCTATAAAATCCTGAGGAAAGGTGAGACGCTCTTTCATCAATCCGATGACCTTGAGAAGATACTGTTCCTCAATATTTTTCCACTTTTCTTTTTGAATATACGGCTTGATAAGCCGTGCAAGCTCTTCATTGGATTTGAGTTTTATGTGCTGCTGATTGAGCCAATTTAATTTATCCACATTGAACACTGCACCCGACTTACCGACACGCTCCAGAGAAAATTCCTGAGTCAGTTGATCCAAAAAAAAGATTTCCCGCTCATCACCAGGATTCCAACCGAGAAATGCGATAAAATTGACAATCGCTTCCTTCAGATATCCTTTGGCGCGATAATCTTCAACAGCGATATCACCCTGGCGTTTACTCAACTTGGACTTGTCCGGATTGAGCAATAATGGAAGATGAACAAGCACCGGCACTTCCCAACCAAAGTATTGATAAAGCAAAATATGTTTCGGAACGCTCGACAACCATTCTTCACCGCGGATAATATGTGTAATGCCCATGAGATGATCATCCACGACCACGGCAAGATGATATGTAGGAAATCCATCCGATTTGATAAGCACCTGATCATCCAGCATTTTATGAGCGATAGTCACCTTTCCTCGTATAACATCTTCAAACGTCATCTCTCCATCCATTGGTACTTTCATACGGACAACGTAACGTTCACCTGCAGCGACACGGCGTTCAACTTCTGCAAACGATAAGTTTCTGCAATGACGATCGTAGGATGGTGACTGCTTCAGCGCCATCTGCTGCTGCCGAACTTCATTTAATCGCTCAGAAGTGCAAAAGCAGTAATATGCCTTATCGAAGCCGATCAATTCCTTTGCGTGTTGACGATACAACTCCAACCGTTGAGATTGAATGTACGGACCAAAGCCACCATCTCGATCCGGACCTTCATCGTACTCCACACCGGACCACTTCAATGTTTCAATCAAATTTTCGACTGCACCTTCAACTTGGCGTGTTTGATCGGTATCTTCGATGCGAAGAATAAATTTGCCAGCATGATGTTTTGCGAAAAGAAAGTTGTAGAGCGCTGTACGCAGTCCACCGACATGGAGATATCCGGTTGGACTTGGCGCAAAGCGAACACGAACCTGTTTTTCCATAAACATTTACTCTTTTGATACAAAAAAAGCGTCCCGAAGACTCGAGACGCTTGTCCACCTTTCAGGACTACCTGCTGAACGAATTCCCGATGTTTTTTTATCAGGACTCCGCTTAGCGGAGAGAGAGGGATTCGAACCCTCGATAGCAGTTACCCACTATGCAGGTTTAGCAAACCTGTGCCTTCAGCCACTCGGCCATCTCTCCGAGCTGAATTTCTTGCTTTAATTAAACGAAAAGAACCGCTAAATGCAATGCGATTCTATTGATTGCGGAGAGCGAGGGATTCGAACCCCCAAGGGCTTGCGCCCGCCAGTTTTCAAGACTGGTGCAATAGCCGTTCTGCCAGCTCTCCAGTTAATTTATTTTGATCATAAGGGCTTGCGCCGTCCCGACTTTCAGTCGGGATAGCCGTTCTGTTCACCTGCCGTAGTGCTTTTACGTAGGCGGGCCAGATCTCCGAACAATTTTTTCCAATTGATATTTGAATCTGATCTATGATTAAGATAAGGAAAGATGATACTTGAATCAAGAATGGAAGACGTAAGTGACATCTAAGAACTCACTTAGTCAACGAATATCAGACTACTTTTTTATCGTTCGTCGAAATCGATAAAATGTTATACTGATTCCTTGTCCCAGGATGCCGCCTACAATATCTATTCCTACATCCACAACTGAAGATGTACGTGATATGACAAACGCTTGATGGTATTCATCTGCTGCTGCAACCAAAATTACAATCACCAATGAATAAAATACCCACCACCAATATCTTTGAAATTGCATAGTGTTGCGAAAAGAATGAAAGAGCAAGAGACTCGCGATGCAATACTCAGTCACATGAGCTGCTTTACGGACAAAGAAATGAATGGTGTTAATTTCTCTGGCATTTATACGAGGCACGAGAAAGCGGAGTAGGCGTTCAAGAATTCGAGAAGTATTCTCTGCCGAAAAAGACTCTGTTGACAGAAGAAAGATGCAACAGAGCCAGAGAACGACCGGTAACCAACTTTTTATAATATGTACAGTTTTATTCATTTGGGAAAAGATTGCGAAGTATTTTTGTCGTTCGTGGCTATTCTTCAAGCATCATCGTCACAGCATCGACTCTACCAAGCGGTGCTGAAAGCTGCACTCCCTGGACCATCGAACGAACCTGTTGATACGTTTCTCTGGCAATCTTCACACCTTCACGAAATGCCTCTTCCTTCGATGTTGTCTTCCGCATTCGTTCCAGAATTTTTGTCGGCACTGACGCCCCGGGCACTTCGTTATTCATGAATTCAGCATTGCGATATGAGACAAGCGGCCAGATACCACAGAGAATCGGCAATTTGATGTGTTCAATTCTCTTAAGAAATCGTTCAAGAATTTTCAAATCAAAAACCGGTTGCGTTATCATATATTCCGCGCCGGCTTGAATCTTCCAATCAAGACGACGCAGTTCTTCATCAAGATTAATGGCGCCAGGATTCACTCCAACCGCTATCGAAAATCCTGTTGGTTCGCCGATAGGATTACCAGCGAAGTCAAGTCCATGATTCAAACGGTTAATCAGATTGGTCAGACCTATGGCATCGACATCAAAGACCGCTGTGGCATCGGGATAATTGCCTAGTTTTGGAGGATCGCCGGTAATTGCCAGAATATTCCGAACTCCCAGTGCCCACGCTCCGAGTAAATCCGATTGCATCCCGATAATGTTGCGGTCACGACAAGCGATATGAAGCACCGGTTCGATACCAACTGTATTGTGAATTTGTACTGCCATCGCCAAAGCCGACATCCGCGCTGTAGCGCGCGGCCCGTCAGGAATATTAATAGCATCGATACCATATTCGTACAATGTCTTTGCTTTTGCTATCTCTTTTTCTGCAGAGATTCCTTTTGGAGAAACAAGCTCGACAAGTTTAACGAATTCATTGCAAACTAACTTTTTTGAAAGACGAGATTTTTCTTCCTTCTGATACACGCGTACTTGCTCGGGTTTCTCAATTTTGAGTGTCTCAACTTTCACGTCCATCCGTTTCGATGGTTGCAGCGCATGCACAGCACGGCGAATCGCTTTGATGTGCGTCGGATTTGTTCCACAACATCCCCCAACAATCGATGCACCTGTTTGAATAAAGCGCTTGGCATATTCTGCCATATATTCTGGTGAAGTCATATAGAGATTTCTGCCGCCGATGTTTTGCGGTAAGCCTGCATTGGGTTGAACCGAAAGCGGCAGTGTCGTCAATTCCCGCAGACGTTCGAGTGCTTCCAACATCAACCGTGGACCTTCCGAACAATTCAATCCTATTGCATCGACATGATATGGAGAGAGTCCTTCTACAAACCGCCGAAGTGATTCACCAGAGAGAAGATTGCCTTCGCTATTGATTGTTACTTGAGCAACAATGGGAATATCCGCATTCAGCTCACGAACAGCTCGTACTCCCTGGATAAGTTCCTCTATTAAACTAAACGTTTCAAATACAATGAGGTCAACGCCTCCATCAAGTAATCCCTTGATCTGCTCAGCAAAGGTATCTCTTGCCTCATTAAACGACAATTTACCAAGAGGTTCAATTTGGACTCGAAGCGGCCCTACCGATCCGGCAACCAGTGCAAAATCTTTCGCAACAGATTTTGCTAACTGCGCTCCTTTGTAATTAATCTCGTATACTTTTGATTCAAGTCCATGAGGAGCAAGAGCAAACTTATTAGCACCAAACGTATTTGTTTCGATAACATCGGCACCCGCATTAACATAATCCCGATGTAATTCTATCACCAATTCCGGATTTGTCAGATTGAGTTCTTCAAAGCACCGATTAATATAGATGCCCTTGTCGTACAGATACGTTCCAGTCCCGCCATCGAAAACAATGATTTCACTTTGAAGCCGTTCTTTGAAAGATTTCATTCTATGAGTTCCAAACAGAATTGTTGCAATTCTTTGATACCAAGATAGGAATATAATGACCGCACTTCAAGCGGACTATCAAGAAGAACAATAACAAATGAACATATGGCTCTGCGGAAGAAAAGCAAACGCTATTGTTGTTTCCGCGTCAGAAGAACCTGTTTTACTTCTTCAAGCTGGTTCACTGTATTCACACCTATGATTTCTTCCACGTGCAGGGTCTTCAACGCTGAGACCTTCCATTGACGTTTCCAGAAATACTCAAACACGTCGGTCAGGTAATATTCATTCTGAACATTTTGCGGTGTGATATGTTTCAACCCATCAAAGAGTTTCTGTCCGTTAAACACATAAATTCCGGAATTGATCTCCTTCACCTGGCGTTCTTCTTCGGTCGCATCTTTGTGCTCAACAATTTTTTTTACCGAACCATCACTGTTGCGAATAATACGACCATACCCTGTCGGATCAGCAAAATCGGCGGTTAATATAGTTGCCGACACTGCTGTTTGATGATGATGGTCAATGAGTTCCTGCATACTATCGGCAGTGAGCAATGGAACATCCCCGGACAGGACAACGACATCGCCGGTAAAATCTTTAAGCGTCTCTTCAGCTTGCATAATTGCATGGCCTGTTCCGAGCTGTTCTGCCTGCACGGCAATTTCGACATTCGGATGAGAATCCTGGAGATACTGAATGACCGTGTCACGCTGGTATCCGACGATCACGATCACACGAGAGGCTTTTAACATCTTCGCGAGATCAACAACATAGTGCACCATCGGTTTGCCGAGTACTTCATACATCACCTTGGCTTTGGATGAATCTTTCATGCGCGTTCCCTTCCCTGCAGCCATAATAACTGCCGCAAGTGGACGCTGAATTTGAGAGGTAGCGTTCTTCTGCATCGTTGACTAAGGTGTGATGGGAATGAGGGAATTGTCAATCAGTCGTGTAGTGCCGAACCGCACTGCAAGCGCCACTAAAATTTCAGGCTGATTGAGATGCTCCGTTTCGGAAAAAGTGGCGGGATCGACGAATGCAATATAATCAATCTGTGATGGTGCACCGGATTGGATAATATTCAGCATTTCCTTCCGCAATAATGCAATCGAACGTTCGCCCTGCCGGATCCGCTCTGCTGCATGTTGAAGTGAACGGAATAGTACCAATGCACTCTTTCGCTCGGCTTCATTTAAGTACATGTTGCGCGAGCTCATTGCCAACCCGTCTGCTTCTCGAACAATCGGTGCAATAATAATATCAATATCAAAGTTTAAATCCCTAACCATTTTTTGGATGAGGAATGCCTGCTGTGCATCTTTTTGCCCGAAGACTGCTATATGCGGCTTTGTGATGTTCAGAAGTTTCGCCACGACTGTTGTCACACCCTGAAAATGTTTAGGACGAAACGCCCCTTCCAATATATTTGATACTCCTTCGACTTCAACGATACTGCTGAACCCCGTTGGATATATTTCTTCAGCGTCAGGATAGAAGATAATGTCCGAACCGGCATTGTGAGCGACAACTTTGTCATGCTCGAAATCTCTGGGATAACGAGCAAAGTCTTCGTTTGGGCCAAACTGTGTTGGATTGACAAAGATCGTTGTAATGACAATATCCGCGAGAGAACTGGCACGTTCAATAAGAGTCGTGTGTCCGTTGTGCAAATATCCCATAGTCGGGACAACCGCAATTTTCTTCCCTTCACACCGGAACTTCTCAGAGACTTCCTGCATCTCCCGGATAGTCTTCAGAATTTGGAAAGGCAACTCAGACTTCATCGATCAGCCTATGAGATGACGCAGCACCTTAGTGACTGTTTCCTTGAGCTCTTTTCGATGTACAACTAAGTCAACGAATCCTTTATCTAATAGAAATTCTGAACGCTGGAATCCTTTCGGTAAATCCTTGCCAATCGTTTGTTTTATAACGCGGGGACCGGCAAAACCGATCAGCGCAGCAGGTTCGGCAATGTGCACATCGCCCAGCATGGCAAAGCTTGCTGTGACGCCGCCGGTTGTTGGATCTGTAAGAATGGAAATATACGGTACACCGGCATCGGAAAGTTGTGCAAGCTTTGCGCTCATCTTCGCCATCTGCATTAGAGATAAGGCTCCTTCCATCATCCGTGCACCGCCAGTAGATGAGATGATAATTAACGGTTGTCTCTTTTTGCGTGCGATTTCAGTAGCGCGGGCAATTTTCTCGCCAACGACAGAACCCATGCTTCCGCCAATGAACGTAAAATCCATGCAGGCAACCACTACAGGAATTCCGTTCATTATTCCTTCACATGTCCTTACAGCATCAAAGAGCCCTGTCTTTTTGATGGTCGCGGAGATACGGCCTGCATACGGTTTCGTATCTACGAATCCCAATGGATCGACGGACCGCATTTTTTTATCCATCTCCTTGAAATTCCCGCCGTCAAGCAAGATCTCGAAATACTCTTTGCTGCCGATCCGAAAATGGAAATTGCATTTAGGACATGTGAACAGATTTTGTTCTAACTGTTTCTTGTGGATAATCTCGCTGCAGCCATTACATTTTGTCCACATGCCATCCGGAATATCTTTCTTCTGCCCATCCGGCGAGATATTTTCTTTTGATCGTTTGAACCACGCCATAGATATCTCCTTCACCTATCATGAATCAATTTATCCATTTTCACATGTGTCCGTATGACGAAATCTTTCAAGTACATCGGTTCTAGATTTTCGGGAGCATTCTTCACGCCGTCCTTCAGTTTTTTGATGGCAATACGCGCTATGACATCCCCGCGACAATATAAGAGAATATTTTCAATAGCTCGACTTTTATCTGATATCTTCTTCACTTCATCAATTCTGTCTGTAACAATCATCGTTTCCCATGTAATATCAGAAAGCGCTGCAGAAAAATTTCCGATTTGCACAGGAAGAAATTCACAAAACATACCGTTCGTTTTTTCGTATGCACCAAAATAATAATCCCCCTGCTTTGCATCAACACACACAACAACTCTGCCGATTTGCGGATGGGACACGAATACCGCCTCCGCAACAGACTCAAACGCCGGAACTGCGATCAGAGGTTTCCCCAAAGCATAGCATAATCCTTTTGCAGTGCTCAATCCGATGCGGAGTCCTGTAAAAGAACCGGGACCGATTGAAACTGCAACACCATCTATTTGTGACAATGTGATTTTCTGATCTTCGCATACTCCTCG
This sequence comes from Bacteroidota bacterium, assembly GCA_050013655.1. Lineage (GTDB taxonomy): Bacteria > Bacteroidota > Ignavibacteria > UBA10030 > UBA10030 > Fen-1298. The sequence goes on from JBEKEV010000006.1 coordinate 117,026, forward strand.
AACCAACGTCAACAGTTTCTCCGAATGAATATGCGATTCAACAAGCGATCGCTCAACGTGCAAACCTGATTCATTTGTCAATCCGACTGAACAAACAGCAGTCGATGTTTCGATACCAAGAACCGTCATTGTTTTCCCACTTCATGAATTTCAATCCGACGCTCGTTCTCATCTGCTCCCACCGATAGTCGGACGTCATACCTTCGATCCGGCAGGAGATCGCCCAGCATTTCTGCCCATTCAACAAGACAAATGCCGTCTCCCCGAAGAAATTCCTCGTACCCAAGATCATACAACTCGGTTAGAGATTTTACGCGGTACAAATCAAAATGGTACATCAAAAGTTCATTTCCGCTTTTATCCATACCATCATATCTGTTGAGAATAACGAAGGACGGACTCGTTGCTGGTGTATGTGCCTTAAATGTACGGCATACACCTTTCACAAACTGCGTCTTTCCACTTCCCAAATCACCATACAGTGCCACGACATCACCGCGCCGCAAGTTACCGGCAAATGCACCTGCAAAGGAAATTGTTCCCTCTGTCGATGTGGTTGTGTGCGCCTCGATCATTTTGATTCAAACTTCACAATGGGCAAAATCATTTCCTCCATTGAAATACCGCCATGCTGGAAGCTGTCACGGTACTGGCCGAGATACTTATTATATTCTGTCGGATACACAAAGAAATAGTCTTCTTTTGCCATCACATAATTTGTTGTGACGCTGCCCCGCGGCAACTTGTATTCTATTGGGCTTTTAACAAAGACTGCTTGTTTGCTGTCTACTTTCAGATTTCTACCAAACTTGAATCGTAGATTTGCCGATGCTTCCCGATCGCCGATCACCTTCGAACCGCGCATGCAACGGACACTTCCGTGGTCTGTCGTAAGGATGATCTTTACGTTCTTCTGCGTTGCGAGTGTTTTGAGCATACCAAAAAGCGACGAATGCTGAAACCACGTCCGCGTAAGCGAACGATACGCCGCTTCGTCTGGAGCAATTTCTTTGAGGAGCGCTGAATCTGAGCGCCCATGTGCAAGCATATCAACAAAATTTACAACGACAGATGTCAATCGGCTTTTTGTGTAAGAAAGGATGTTCCCTTCAAATTGCCTGCCAAACTCGGCATCTAAAATTTTTACGTACTTCGACTCTGGCTTCAACTGGATGCGTTTACGATCCAAGAGCTTATCTATCAGCTGGTGTTCAAATCTGTTCCGGCTGTTTTCGTCGTGATCATCTTCAGACGACCATAATTCAGGGAATTGCTTTTCGATTTCGATTGGAAAGTATCCGCTAAAAATTGCATTGCGTGCATACGGAGTCGCTGTGGGAAGAATACTGAAATAATACTGTTTATGAAAGGTGAAGTATTCTGCGAGGAGTTCTTCCATAATGAGCCATTGATCGAGCCGTAAACAATCGATCACAAAGAAAAATACCGATGTGTGCTCATTCAGTTCAGGAAGCACGCACCGCTCCACGATGTCGGGCGAGAGCATGATCGGACGTTTCGAATCCTCGATCCATCGGTGATAGTTACGTTCGACAAATTTGCCAAACTCCGAATTACATTCGCGCTTCTGATCCTGAAGGGTCTGCCGGAGTCCTATTTCGGGATGAGCATCCAATTCCATATCCCAATTCGTGACTTTGAGATACAGATCAATCCAATCTTCCTCGGCAAGCGGCGTGTTCAAGGTAAGATTAATGTTTTGAAATTCTTTGATATAGTCGCGTGAGAATTGCGCGCCGGCGATTTTCTTCGCTTCCAGAATTTTCTTACACGCCATAAGAATCTGGCTGGGATTCACCGGCTTCACTAAATAATCTGTGATTTTGCTGCCGATAGCTTCTTCCATTAAGCTTTCTGTTTCGCTCTTTGTTACCATGACCACCGGAAGTGTCGGAGAAATATTCTTCATTGCCGAAAGAGTCTGCAATCCTCCCATACCGGGCATCATCTCATCGAGAAAAACCAAGTCGTAGCCTTTTGTCTTGACCATCTCAACTGCGTCCTCGCCATTCGCTGCCGTATCTACCTGATACCCCTTCTGTTCCAACAACCGCAGATGAGGGCGCAATAAGTCGATTTCGTCATCGACCCAAAGTATTTTTTTGGGAGATTCCATTTATTCCTGAAGTAAAGTACCAATTCCACGCACGAGAATCAATGTAAGAGACGTGGACGAAATACATAATGTGAATAGTTTATTTTTCGTTCGTTAACTTCTTTGATATACATGTCATGTGATAGAAGAATGTCCTCGCCCATTTCTCAAGAATCGGATTATTTAATAGCAATGTTAACATCCAATCCGCCTTCATTGGTTGTAGAACCGGAGATTGTTGATCCGCCCGCGTCGGGAGAAACTTTGGAGTAACGATAATACAATGATGCGGTGACGCGTTCGCTCAAAGTGTACTGAATGCGCGGCTGTATTGTCGTAGTACTTGAACCTCCCATCGGAAGGCCACTGCTTTGAAAAGCGTTGAAATCATATTGCAGGGTGGAATTATGTGAGTAGCTGTAGGTGATTGAGATATCAATATTATTCATGAGCGACAGGCCAAAAAATGGAATTTCAAATCCCTGCCGGCTAAACGTTCCGGAAATAGCAATATCCGATGTTGAAGCTTCTCCAACATTCGATGAAGATGGAGTGAGATTGTACGTTGTAGTAGAATTATACCGGAATGTAGCGCTCAATTTACCTTTTGCGATGTCCTTGAATGTGATATTCAAACCGATTAATGGAGCAAATCCATACATAACCGATTGATTCGTGATATCTTTGTCTCCCCCCCCTTGTGGCAATTGCCAGTTCTCTGTATAGGTTGATGAATATGAATGATCGAGCGAGACAGACGATGCAAAACTCTTAAAGAGACTGAAGCTTTCCAATCCACCCCATCTGATGGCCCAGTTGGCACGCGGTGCAATCGGCCCAAGAATCTTCGTTAACCAAGGGAACGCTTCAAGTCCTTGCTCAAATGCTTGGGACAACTTGGCTGCAGGGGTACTTAAATTGTTCACGTCTTGCATCAGTGCGATATACTTCTTGTTCACATTGTCAAGATTCGTGTTGAAGAATTTGAACATCAAGAAAGACGGCAGTGAAATATATGAGCGATTCATACTTCCGGTGACAGCATGGTAACCATTAATGGAGAGACCGGAGGAGTCAGTGCTGGTTTTATTATCATTATAGCTCCATCCAACTTTCCAATTTAGATCAAGAGTTGCTCCTTCCCATAATGGACGCGAGGTTTGCACAGAAATATTATTGTTCTGTAAATAATTATCGGTTAAACTAGCACCATTAGTATCTGCGCGAAGACCCGGTACAGTGTACCCTGTAATAAACGGGAAAGCTCCTTTTGTCTTTAACACCAAGCTGCCGTTCGGGTCCGAAATAAGCCCGAGCTGATAGAATAGCGAAGGACCGTTTTCGATCAGCGATGATTGGAAAAATGGAACTCGTGCAAATAGATTGGCAAACCCATTACTACCGTACACACCGTTGTTTTGTGCCGAATTCGATTGAGTGAAGCTGATATTTAATTTTTCGAAATCAAATAATGTATTTTTTATCAATATCCGCGAGATATCACTAAACGACTTCAGCGGGTTAATTGATCTCTTCCCTTTACCTGTATCCGCCGGTACCGATGCCGGTGTTGAAGACCAAATGGCTTCTGTAATCGGTTTAAGACTGACATCCAGCGAGAATGAAGGATTGTTGGTCCAGTTTGCGCTTTTCCCTAGTGCACCTAACGAAATATTGTTTGTCCAGCCATAATTTACACCGTACCGGAAATTAGGAGTAACTATCTTATCCAGCATAAGCACTTTCGGTGCTGCAAGTTTTGTATTAAATGTTATTGATTGACTATAATTCTGATCAATGCCAAAGTTAATAAGCCGGTCGCTGAAGAATATATCACTAAGAATGTCGTAGAAAGAACGAAGTTTTCCGTTTCGTTCTTCCAAATTGTCAAGTGAACTTGAAATATTCACATTATACGCAATGCCAAAATCGAACAATCCGCCTTCGAAAAATTGCCAATTGAAGTTCATGGCCCGCGTGGCAGACATACTGTGCGTAGTATCAATGCTTGACGTCTCTGTGCGCGCTTGTGATTCTGACTGGCTCCGGTTGAGTGACGCACCGATATTTATCTGTTGTGGAGTGAAGAATAGTTTAAAATTCTTCCAGGGGCGCAGGAGAAAGAAATCACCAAAAATGGAAAAAGGTGTTATATAGTTATTTTTATTAAACTGTGTACCATACATAAAATTCGCGCCCCAATTCCATGCTTGCGAAAATTCGGTTGACGGATCACGTCTGTGGGTTATTGAGTAATTGTATCCAAATGTCATTTTATTGATTGTCTCTGTCACAAGCCATGATTTAACAGGAATATTCAATTTTATCGTCGGTACGGAATATGAATCCGTTATGGTCAGATTCTCCGACTTGAGACGCACATCGTCTGCATTCTTGTATACACGCGTGCTGTCATTGGAAGTATCGGATGCGGCGGCGGCCGCCGCTGTCTCTACTAAAATATCAGTGCCGGGAACATACAGTGACGTGCTCATCGATTCTGAATGTGAATAACTTGCATCCAAGACCGTACCAGCCCAAGATTCTGGGAGCAATTTACCAAAACTGAAGGCGGTTGAGATGTTCCAGCTTCTGCTTGTGTTGCGTGTACCAAAAGCGTCTTCTAATTGATGGAAGTATGGATTTGTTTCAGTCAAAGAAAATGCAATACTACCGATATCTGCAAGGGATATTTTTGCATCTAATTTATATGCCCACCCCGGTGTGTTGTCTACATCGATGAGACGGAGTTCGTCTGCCCACAGTTCACCGGTAAGAACGGTGGTCGTATCTCCATTTTTAATGCCAATGGAAATGAATTGTATATGATCCACTCTCGGATTTCCGAGCATCCGGTATCTTGCACCTGGTGGTCCACCAGATACTGGGATTCCACTATGAGCGACAGTGGCAGTATCATGCGCCTTAAGGGTTGTAAGATCAGCGAACTTAATAATCACATCGTTTCCGTTCCAATCTGGATGTACAGGTGCACTGTATTCGTAATAATTATATATATCATCGCCAAAGCGAATGAAAAATCGAGCACCGTAGCCGTTGGTATCATATTTAAATGGACGATATCCTTTTGCGACATCGAACCCTGATTGACCATGGACAAACATCTTGAGCGTATGGTAGTTGAACATATCAAGTGGTTTCTGTTCAAAACTCCTCACAGCTTCTTTTTCTTCTCCACCATGCAGGTTCTTAACAATCAAATTTAATGACTGCTCGTTGTCAAGTACGGTCTGATTGGTTTGATTAGAAAGTGTAATATCTGTTTGCTGGGTAACACCGGGAGGAGGATTGTAATTTGGATCGTCCTCAACATTGACAACACTGATATCATATGATGAATCTGCTTGATCCCTTTTTACCCATTGATTTCCGACGAGATTGAATTCTACAATGCGGAAGAGCAGTGGCTTACTGGCACCGGTCACCCAAAGACGTACTCCCTCTACGCTGGTCAATGTCGGATCTCCGATTTTTCTCGTATAATCAGAAAGCGGAATACGAATTTGATACCAACCACTTTTTGCTCCCTTTCCTATAACTAATTTCTGGAACGCATAGCTGCTATCATGGAGCGGTATTTCATATTCAAAATACGAGTTGACTTGATCCAAGGTCTTATTTCCATTCAAATCCTCGCCATCAGGTAATAGTCCTTCTGCACTTAAATGATTCCCTTCAGTACCATCGACTTTATCATATTTATCAGCGTCTGCTGTCCCAGTAAGTGAACCTCCAATGGGTAATGGTCCCCAATCGTCTCCTGATGGATCGGCAGAATACTGCGGATACTTAGCAATAAAATCTTGGTAATGAATCTGTTCCATCGCATCACTCATCGTATCAAGACCCCAATCGTAATTGGGATTTAACGTTCCTCGTGGAATATGGTTCGGATTATCCAATCCATCTTCCGTGTGCAATTTCCTGTCTCCGAAAAGATCTTCACTTATGTACCCAAGATCTATATTAAGTTTCGCCACACTATCCTGCTGTCCCAGGATATTCACCCAAAGCTCGATAAAAGCAACGTTTTGTCCAACAAGGTCTGTTGAAGTTGTACCAAGGATACGTTGAATACCGGCCCAAGATTTTGTATGAGAGCTACCATCACTCTTTCCCAAGCCGATTGTGCTGTCAAGATTCATAGAATAGTTGAACTCACCGCGAACATCTGGACGGAAATAAAAATCTAAAGACGTAACTTGATCTTGTCCTGGTATATCACTTTTCTTTGCCCAAATATCGGGAAAAGTCACATCGCTCGGAATAACATTGAACCAGCATGCGCGCGCTTTGTAGTTCATCTTTTCCGTGTCCGCCATAATACCGTTCATGGTCTCGCCGGTAGGGATGGACCGGCCGTCACTTCCGCTCGGTGTATAGGTATCAAGATTGGGACTATACCATGGTGCGCTTGCATCTTTCCACGTTAAATATGAACCACCAAGAGGAATAGTCTGTTTGGCGCCTTCAAAGTCGTCAATATAGGCAACACCCTTGCCGCCGTCACTCGGTATAGGACTTGTGCGAGTATTCGGGTTGGGGAGCATATATGCCACTTCACCGCTGAAAGAGATTTGTGATAATGCTGTTGTTTTTATACCGGGAAGAAAATTCAGCGCATTAGTAAGCCAAGGAGCATCCATTGTAGTATGGCTATCAAGTCCTAACATTACATTACTGATCGGTTCTTCACCAAGACGCACCTTATCGCTTAACGACTGTTGGCTGTATTTCATGACGGTAAAACCAAGCGAAGAATTTTTACCAAGATTGAACTCCCCACGCGCACCCATCAAAGATTTTGAAGCAAGTTGGAACATATCGTTCGCTTCGTATTTGATCTGGATATCCCGGCCTGGCGCTAAATACATTTGATTTTTGATGGTCACCCTACCAGAAATATAATCTACGATATAATCGACACCGGGGGTTAGTGGTTGCCCGCCCGAAATCACTTGTACGCTTCCTTCAACAGTGTTAAAACCAATTGAGAAACTCGCTGACCCGGAACCTTTTACATTACCGCGTAAATAGTATCTATTTTTGGGATCATTCTGGGCAGCCCAGGAGCTTGTATCATAGATAGCACGATAGGACAATGAATCCTTATATGTATTTATATCAGCATCAGAAAGACGGGGGTTGTGTTGTCTTAAAAAATATGCGATGTTGGTGGAATCAAATGGTTCAACGGTCGGGAAAATAATCTCGCCATTCAATTGATCAATCGTGACACCATCACTATAATCGAACAATTTGTCTGGCGGCGCCTGACCGCTCGTACCGGAAAAACGATCCAATCCGAATATTTCCAGAAGTCCAATATTCTGCGGCATTACTTCCCTCATCGCTGTTTGCCCGGGTAATTGATACTCGATGTGAAATTCAAAAGATTGCGGGTCGATACCATATGCGCCAAGAGGATAGCGGTTCTTCAACTGCAGCTTCCAGGCAGTCTTTAAATTGTTCTGTAAATTTTGCGGACAAACAAGCTTCATAATAAGTTTTGAAGAATCTTGAGAATCTCTTTGCACCTGTGAGGAGTTACCGATGTATCTCGGATTATTAAACTGATCACTGATAACGTAATACACAGCAACTGCCTGATTACTTTGAATCGATGTCTTTAGAGAAATGATACCTGCATTTTTATTGACATCAAATTGGCTTGGGTCCAGTTTGACGAAGAGCCCCTGCTCAACTTCCCCTGGAATTGGATCATAATTTTTGCGGCGGGCAACAGTATCTCCTTTTGCCAAAATTTCCACCGTGCCTTGATCCATAAACGCCACAACATTCCGTGCTCCTTGTGGAGGCACCGTTGCTGTCGATGTGATCCATACTTCAATTTCACGTATCGCCATGGATGGTACTGTACGATTATTAAGATACAAATCTTTATACAACCCTATGTACGATGTGTCGATGAAAAAGTGATTTGTGGAATAACCCGTCGGGCGAATTTCAATTGGCGTCAATTGCCCGCCTCCGGAGACGGAAATCTCTTTGATCTGCCCTTTCTTCTGTGTGGCTACGGTTGTCAAGCGCAAGGGCCCTAGCTGAAATTTTGCCAAGACACCGAACAACGCCGAACCGCCGGAAATAAACGATGAGTTGGTAGGCAATGATACATTTCCTGCTTCCACGCTCTGCACAATTTCATCTTCGTACCCCGTGTATTTTACATGGAGTTGGTTCTCATAATCGAACGTGCGCTGTGTATTCCAGTCGGCGGCAATATTTAATTTATCCCCGATTTCGCCATTCACAGTCACTTGTATTTGTTGTTTGAAATCGGGCGTACTTTGGCTCTGCCCCAAAGGGTTCGATGTAGCGAGATCATATTTCGTATTGCTAAATCCGGCATGAATGTCGATCGCACCATTCACGCTCAACTTAATAATGTTAGGACCAAAAATGCTGAAGATCGGGTTCTTCGGAATAGGAACCTCAATTTTAGTGATCGAGCCCATCACATCACCTAGCGTAGTTTTCGCACCAATTTGTTGTGAATAAAACTGTGACATTGATTCCCAATTCTGTCGGACTGATTGCTTCAATCGAAGAGATGTATATTCCTCAAATGGAATATCAATCGGGATACGCGAGTCGTTCTCGTCCACTGTGCGCCGTAAACGATATACCCATTGTGTTGAATCCAATGATGCCTGATATTTTACAACGGGTGGAGCGGAAAGGAATAACGGATGCTCTTTGTGATATGTGCCTTCAACCATTGGATTATCCTTACGGACATACGTAAATTGGGCAATACGTGCTGAAGAATCCCGTGGGAGCGCACGGATTGCTGCCAATTGAGTCGCAAAGGTTGTATCTACTGTGGCACCGACCGTTGTTATTCCAGACAATGCCCGCTTTTGAGTAGCTTTGGCACGCCGAGAAAGCTTTCCAGACACAAATTGTTGTTGTGACGGTACGGAATCCTGACTTGCAGTTGTCGGAAACGACTCGTAGTTCGCTGCAATCGTAAGGTCGGATGCCTCGATTTGTATCTGGCTGCCAAATGCGAGAGCTGCCACTACGCTGCTCCACCAGAACATTCGTGTCCGGAAAAATATTTTACACTGAACCACGTGCGCTCAGTCAGTCGTTTATAAATAAAGGATAATCGTTTAAAGCCAATTTAGAATGGTCGCAACCGTTCGATATGGCTCCGGGTAGAATTTGAATGAGGGTATTTAAGGAATGTAATGTTCATGCTTCTTGCAACCTTTCCTGACGAACACCTGCTATGAAAACTTAGCGAAAAGAACTCAAAATTGCAAGCACTGGTCAGGTCAAAAATCAATGACATTTTACTGCTTACTCTGCTTAAACGTCAGCAGAATCGCTTTCACCTGCTCAAATTCGCTTTCTATCTCTTTCGTATTTATATTTGCCGAAATTGGCATACCGGAGCGTCCAAGCTCTTCCAGTCTAAAACAAGCTGCGCCAAGTTGTTTTGCACCGAGATTGAGACTGCTTCCTTTGAGCGTGTGTGCCGCGATGGTCAGCATATGATGGTCCTGAGTGTCCAACCCCTTTACCATGGTCTGTATCTGCGTCGGTGTTTCGTTTAAAAAGATATCGACCAGTTCAGTAACAAACTCAAAATCGGTTTCCTGCACCAATTCCTGTAACCGGGTAAGAAGAGGATTGTCAGAGGTGTTGTCTGTTGTTGGCATAGGATTCTCTCGCTAATTATTTTTTGTGAATTGTTTCATACCATTTTTGCACCATATTTCTGACTTCATCGATAAGAATGGGTTTGCTCATATAATCATTCATTCCAGCTTCGAGACATTTCTCCCGGTCGCCTTGCAAGGTGTGAGCGGTCATCGCAATAATGACCGGTTGGTTTTCATGAGGGACTTCACTTCGAATTCGCTGTGTTGCTTCGTTGCCATCCATCTCCGGCATTTGGACATCCATCAGTACAATATCGTACTTCTTCTGGTACACAGCTTGCAACGCTTCTTTTCCGTTTGTTGTCACATCCGCTTCTTGGCCAAGGATTTTCAAAATACGCACGATGAGTTTTTGGTTAATCATATTATCTTCCGCTATCAGAATACTCATAGGCGGTAATTTTGAGTGCTCGGCTCGCAGGACAGACTTCGCCGGCGCTGCATCGACCCCAGATGACGAGGAAAACGAAACAGTCGATTGCTTCAACAAAGCAGCAAGCGCATCATAGAAAACACGATGCCTCACTGGTTTTAATACAACCTGGAGCAACCCATCATCCGGCCGGACAATTTGATTACGTTTTGTTCTGGATGCCAAGATCACAAATGCAATATCATGCTTTCCGCTCGCACTCCGGAATGCTTCCCTTAATTGTACTCCGCTATAATCCGGCAAGGTTTGCTCAGCCACGACAATATCGAATTGCTCGCCATTTCTCATGTGATCAAGAGATTCTTCCACAGTTGCAGCCGAATGCACCGAGAATCCCCATTCAACCAGTAAATCTTCCAGCGTTCGCCGGCAAGTTGAGTTTTCATAGATAAGAAGAACTTTCTTTTGAGTCTTAGGCTCATAATTCTCTGACTTAGATATTTTTATCAGCGGCGGAAATAAATTTTGATCTCGCAAATCACCCGTGTATTGACTGAGGACGATGGTAAACCGGAACGCACTTCCTTTTGCGGGAGTGCTTTCCACCCAAATTTGTCCGCCGAGAAGGTCGACAGCACGAAAACAAATGGCAAGTCCAAGTCCTGTACCGCCATACTTTCTTGTTGAAGAAGAATCGACCTGAGAAAATGGTCTAAAAAGTTTATGGATACGGTCAAATGGAATTCCAATCCCGGTGTCACGGACTGTAAAGAGAAGCTTCACTTTGCCTTCTTTTTCGGATGCCACCGATACGACGATATGAATTTCACCCTGTTCAGTAAATTTTATAGCATTGCTGACCAGATTTACCAACACCTGACGCAATCTTGTAGAATCGACGACAACAACTTGGGGTACTTTTTCATCAATCCAATACACTAAATCGATGTTTTTCTGATCTGCTTGAATAGCGTACAGATCGAAGATCTCCTCTATACAAGTTTCAATTCGGAACGGATGTTCTTCCAGTTCAACTTCGGGCGATTCAATTTTCGCGAGGTCGAGAATGTCATTGAGTACATTGAGCAAAGCATCGCCGCTCAATCGGATGGTTTCCGTATACTCCCTCTGTTCTGGCGTTAGCATCGTTTGACACATCAGATCGATCGTGCCTATAATTCCGTTCATCGGAGTACGAATCTCGTGGCTCATGTTAGCAAGGAATTCGCTTTTAACTCTGTTCGCGATCTGTACAGCTTCTTTTGCTTGTTGAAGTTCTTCCTGCGATCGTTTGGATTCCGTGATATCCTGCGCCACCATCAGTACGGCATGGCGATTGTTATATTCAAAATCATGCCATGAGAGCTGAACTTCGATGATCGATCCATCTTTGCGGCGATGCCTGCCGTGCGTTGTATTGGATTCTTTTGTTCGAATCGCTTCAAGCGCTGCCTGAAAATTCGGAATGTCTTCCGCAGGATGGATATCTATGACATTCATCGCAAGAAATTCTTCTTTCGTGTATCCATAATGCTGTAGGGCAGTGTTGTTCACTTCGATAAACTGAAATGATTCAAGATTAAATACTAATGTAGGAAGTGGAATACTTTCAAAGAAAATGCTGAGTTTTTTTTCATTGCTACGGAGTGCATGATCTGATCTTTTGTGTTCAGTAATATCCCGGTACACACAGAGCATCATTTTGTGGTTTTTATATGGTACGAGTGATGATGAGACTAAAAATATTTTCGTTTCGCCGGATTTTGTGCGGATCGCGGTCTCCGATTCCTGTGCCTGACCTGTGGAGAGAAGTTGCTTCTGAGCTCCAAGCGCCTGCTGATAGAGGTCCTCACTTGGATAGAGGAATCTGTTGAAATCAGATGCATCGTTTGCTTCTTTCATCAAATAACCGGTCAACTCTTCCATCCGAGGATTGAATACTTCGAAGAATCCGCTTTCATCGCTGAGCGTGATTCCTTCGCTCACCATATGAACAACTTTCAGGAATCGCTGTTCACTTTCGGTAACATTCTTATCTTCGACTCCTGTCGTTTTCAAGCGAGTAATATTCCGGCGCAGATCCAAATGCGAGACCACCAGACGACTCAATTCCCTAAGAGCAAGTCGTTGTTCTTTCTTCAATTTGTGGGGCTTCTTATCAAGAACAGAGAGCATGCCAAGCACTTGTCCCTTTGGACTGATGAGCGGTGCTCCGGCATAGAAGCGAATTTTTGGTCCGCGGGTGACCATCGGGAGAGATGCAAAGCGGGCATCTTTCTGCGCATCTTCCACAAGAAACAACTCTTTCTTTTCGATAGCTTCCGCACAGAAAGATTCAGCATGAGGTAACTCTTGCACTTTGAATCCCACTTTCGATTTGAACCACACTCTCTCTGCATCAACGAAACTGACGAGTGCGAAAGGCACATCGCAAATCTGTGATGCCAGAAATGTCAACGCATCGAACTCTGCTTCCGGAGCTGTGTCTAGAATTCCGTACTCTCGGAGATTCCGCAGCCGAGTGTTTTCGTTTGTCTCTTTACTCATGGCACATTTTTTCTATCTGTCATTCTCCAGTGCCCTCAAAAAACAATCTTCCAGTCTGCTTTGGCGAAACCGAATTGAATTGGATGAGAGAATCATAACTCAATGCTTAACCACCTTCTGTCTCTTCGATCCTTTGGGTACTAATGTACCTTTGATGCATATGAACGCACCGGTGCTCTCTCGCACGGCAACAAAATTCCCTGCTACTGCAAGTGCGTGTCCGGAAGCATTCGCAAGTTTCAACGCATGCTCATATACAGTCGGAGTCTTTCGCAATTGTTTCAACAGATTATTTCGTGTTCTCTGAGTAGAACCAAAAATATTGACGTGTGCACGTATCACATCCCGGTGCGAATTATACCCCAGCAATTGCATGAATGCCGGGTTGCAATCAGTCACAGTGCCATCAACACCGGCGATGAATTGGCCAATAGGATTTTCTTCTATGAATGCTTGATAGCGTTCTTTACTTTGCTGGAGAGTGCCTAATATGCGTTTACTGTCAATAGTCTTTGCAATTTGTATGGACACGGATTCCAATATGCTCTGTTGTTTCTTCCCATAGCAATTCCCATTGGAGTAATCCTGCACGGCAAGTACGCCGATGATTCGTTCTCCTATTGTAAGTGGAACACCCAACCATATTTTCGATTGCAATTCCGCTTTGATCTCGCCTCTCTTCTTCAATTCTTCGCCAACCGCCTGCGTACAAAGTAACGATTTGCCTGTTCTGAGAACATATTCGGTGAGTCCTTTCCCTGCTTTCCGTGGTGGATCTGGTTTGGCAACTTCATCGATAAAATACGGGAAGCTTAAGAGATCGTTTTCTTTGTCATGCAGTGCAATGAAAAAATTCCTTGCAGGTATAACTTCTTGAGTAAGCTTGTGGATTTCCGTTAAGAGACCATCCATGGTCTGGTGAGCGTCTTGTGCTTGTGCAATTCGATAGATAACGTCCTTGATCGTTCCACTAAACTTCCGCTCCGTGATATCCATCGCGGTTGCAAGTCTTGCTGGTTTTTCATCATAGATGGACATCCCTATAGCGATATCGACCCAGCGTTCTTCCCCATTCTTTGCGATGATTTTCACTTCATGGCGTGTCAGCGATTTGCTTCCGTTTAATCTCATATGAGCACTTCCCTGAATAGCCTTTTTGAAATCGGGATGTACAATATCCACTAATCGCATATGGAGGAGTTCCTCCTTCGAATAGCCCGAAAGTCTTTCCATAGCAGGATTGACATAGCAAAATCTGTCTTCAGTGAAAATGAAGATGGCAGACGACGCTGTTTCTGTTAAGGTTCGGAATTTCTCCTCGCTCACCAACAATCGCTGCGCTGCCTGTTTCTCGATTGTAATATCTCGTTGCGTACCCCACACACGAACTAACCGACCTTCTTTGACAACACCTATCATGTTGTTCAACAAATATTTCGGACGACCATCTTTATACACATCATGAGACTCGGCATTGATCAGTCTATATTTTGATCGAATAAACAACCGGAGATATTCAATGTTTACAGAGTTCGTTGGATCGAGAAAATCTTTCAGTTTTATTCCAAGAATCTGCCTTGCGTCTTCAAAACCGTACATCCGCGCCATGGTATTGTTGCATTCCGTCAGACAATCGGTCTCCATGAGGTATTTGATCTGTCGTTCCTCGGATAAATGTATCGGCATGGGTTCGGGAGATTCAAAACACCAAATGGCTTCCGCGCTTTGTTCAACAAACACACGGAAGCGTTCCTCGCTTATTTGCAAAGCCTCTTGCGCAAGCTTGACTTCGTTGATGTCGGTGAGTGTCCCTTCAAAATAGAGAATGTCACCAAGTTTATTCCGAACAACACGGGCATTTTCCAACACGGTGATGATCTGACCATCCTTCCGTCTGAGTTTGAACTCAGCGTTCTTAATCCGCTCTCCTTTGACCAGAAGTTCCAGATACTGTCTTCGTTCCTCCGAGTTGACATAGAGATCCTTTTCAACATTGAGCAGCAACAAGTCGGTCTCTGTTTCATAGCCAAGCATTCGAGCTAAAGCCGGATTGGCAGTTAGAATTTCTCCATCCGGTGTGGTTTGATATACACCGTCCAAAACGTTCTCAATGAGCGATCGATATTTCGCTTCAGAACTGCGAATGACCTGTTCCGCCTTCCTGCGTTCAGTAACATCGCGCAGTACAACTTGGATTGCGGAATTCCCCTGCCATGTAAACGGTATGGCAGTAACTTCTGTTTCAAAGGTTGTCCAGTCGACACGGAAAAATTTTTCTTCTATGATCGGCACACGTTTCCCTTGGTGCGCCATTTGGCGGAATTGATCTCTAATGGCAACACGATAATCCGGATGGACCATATCTATGATCGATCGTCCTACCAATTCATCAGATGATTCGACGCCGAAAATGTCAATTGCTGCACTATTCACGAAGGCGAATTTACCGCCGACAAACACACAAATCGGATCTGGCGAGAGTTCGACAAGTGCGCGGTAACGTTCCTCGCTCTCACGCAAATCTTGATCAGCTCGCCTCTTCTCGGTGATATCACGCGACACTCCCATAACACCGATCATCTCACCTTTTGCGTTTTGAAGAACAGAAGACGAGAGGAGACTTGGGAACGTTTCAGCGTTTTTCCGCCGGTTGAGGACTTCCTGTATATAGCGGCCATTCTCTACTGTCGTCTTGTGTATCGTCATCCCCTCGTCCGGATTGGCATAGAGAATGTTCACATGTTTCCCCAAGACTTCTTTTGCTTCATATCCGAATGTTTCCTCCGCCGCTTTGTTGAATTCGATAATGGTTCGATTCTTATCGACCGCGATAATCATATCCAGTGAACTGCTAATGATGCTTTGCGCATATTCCTGTGCTGTCTTCAATCTCTCTTCAGCGCGTTTCATCTCGGTAATATCGCGAGACATACCCATGTAGCCAATTTTTTCACCAAGAGAATTTTTCAGTACTGACGATGACAGGAGACTTGGAAACACTTCGCCGTTTTTCTTTTTGTTTAAAACTTCTGTGACTTCGCGTCCTAACTCATCAACTTGCTTATTGACGCGTATCCCCTCATCAGGATCGGCGTAGAGGATATTAATGTGATTCCCGATCACTTCTTCTTTCTTGTAGCCAAACGTTCGTTCTGCTGCTTTATTGAATTCGATGATGCGCCGCTCAAGATCGACTGCGACAACCATGTCCATAGAGCTATCAATAATGCTCTGCGCGTAATCCTGCGAAGTCTTTAACGCTTCCTGCACCCGCTTGCGCTCTGACACATCCTGAAACACTAATACCACTCCGGCAGTATTTCCGAGTTCGTCTTTAATTGGTGAAGCGCTCTCCTCAATCGGCAATTCTTTGCCCTCTCGCGAAATAAGCGTTGCATGGTATTTGAGAACAGCGGTAATCTTATTCTTCAGGATTTGATCGACAGGATTGACAGTGGATGATTTGGCAAACTTATCTTTTGTCCGAAATACTTTCAGTAAATCTTCTCCGAGCACTTCGTTCATTTTCCACCCGGTAAGATTTTCAGCTGCGGTGTTCATGAATTTGATCGATCCCCTTGCGTCGGTAGAGATGACCGCTTCACCAATGCTTCTCAGCGTCGTGCCGTACCATGTCTCGTTTTCTTTGAATCTTCGCTCCAACTCCTTTCGGTAGAATGCCATCTCGAGCGTGGTCCGGAGTTCACGTTCATCAAACGGTTGGAGGATATAACCAAAGGGTTCCGTTTTACTGGCACGCTTGAGCGTATCGGTGTCTACGTCATCACTCAGGTACACAATGGCAATTCCGTATTGAGATCGAAGCGCCGATGCTGTTTCGATTCCATCCTTCTCTCCCTTCAAACGAACATCCATCAACACAAGATCGGGCGAAGTCGCAATCACTTTCTTCACAGCTTCCTCGCTTGTTGAAGCGAACCCTACGACATCGTATCCAAAATTACTTAAACGCTTTTGAAGATCTTTCGCAACAATGTTATCATCTTCGACAATAAGGATTTTTGGATTTGCCATTACGCCCGTACTCCTTCTTTGCACAAATTAAGAGTAGTACCATTGACACCTGTGTGTTCTGATATCACTTCCCAGGTGCGACGTACCATCACCTGTACATCCCTTGTCGAGACGAAGTCACCCTGAAGGAGACTGAAGAGTCGCCATTGGTCATGCTTCCGACTCAACACATTCTGCAGATTCCGTACTTCCACATACCGATGATAGAATAGTAAGTCAAGAACTTCTTCGATAGTACGCCAGCGCGAATTATCTGCATTGAACGATAGGAGAAATTGCTGCAAGTGTTTTGCGAATGATTGTGCAATTTCATGTACTGCAGTCCGGTCTTCGATCACCTTCAGTTCCTTCAGAACAAAGAACCCCATGAGAAGGAATTCCACCCATGATTCTTGCAATATAGCTACCATCGCGGGCAAAGGCAACAAGCAAGTGCTTGTAATGAGGGAACATTCTCGTTATATTTCCAGTAGATGTTTATTCTTTGGCGACATATCCTCCGTGTGCACATTGGACCCTTTATTTTTTCTGTGGTACTGATGATGTTCATTTTCCTTCTTCAATTCCTTATGAAAAACCTCGATCAGTTGACAGGAAAAGGACTCAGCGCAGCAATCATCGTCGAATTGATCACTCTCAACCTTGCTTGGATGCTTGTGTTGGCAGTCCCAATGGGTGTGCTTGTGGCAACTCTCATGGCATTCGGTGGATTGGCATCTACCAATCAAATTACTGCAATGCGGGCAAGCGGTGTAAGTCTTTACAAGATGATTGCACCAGCCGTGGTCGGATCTATTGTCGTTTGCCTTCTGCTCATCAGCTTCAATAATGATGTCCTGCCGGATGCCAATCATCGCACGAAGGTTCTGATGAGCGATATTTCTCATAAAAAACCAACGCTCACTCTTGTACCGGGAATGTTCATCCAATTGCTGCAAGGGCATAGTATTCTTGTGCGAAAGACATTCGAACACTCCAACGATCTCGAAGGTGTCACGATCATTGATTATTCCAAACCGATGACAGCGGCGACTATCACGGCACACCGCGGAATAATTTCCTTCTCGACCGACTATCGGAAGCTGATTATGGATCTGTTTGACGGTGAAATTCACCAAGTCAATAATCAATTCAAGAACCAGTACCGGGTTATCCGCTTCCAGAAGCATCGGATAGTAATGGATGCCGAGGGGTTCAACTTCCAGCGTCACGAAGCAAGTTCCCAAGAGCGCGGAGACCGCGAGATGAATGTGCAGACGATGCTGCAAAAAGTGGATAGTATCCAGACATTACAGTCTGCAATCGAACTTCGTTTGCACGAACGAACCGGAAAGTATGCCGAAGAAATTCTTGATATGAAGACCTTCCATGAACCGGGTTCGATCTATAGTGCACAACTCAATGGAATAAAAGTTGATCGCTCCTTGGAACAAACAATTCGTTCTGATCTCTTTATGATCAATATTTACGAACGGGATGCGCACGAATATTTAGTAGAGATCCATAAAAAATTCGCAATTCCTTTTGCTTGTATTGTGTTCGTGTTTATCGGCGCACCGCTTGGCATTATGTCACGCCGGGGAACATTCGGGGTTGGCGCAAGTTTAAGTTTGGGATTCTTCTTTTTTTATTGGGCATGCCTGAAGGGCGGCGAAAATCTCGCTGACCGCGGATTTTTTGACCCGTGGATTGGAATGTGGGTTGCGAACATCGTCCTTGGAGTCATCGGGTTATATTTAACATTTCGAACGGCACGGGAAAACCTCACGATTAACTGGTCCGGATTCATCAGATTTATCCCAAAATCATGGCGTACAGATGCTCCTCCATCGGATCAATCATGAAAATACTCGACCGCTATATTGTCCGGCAATTTCTTGTTTCCTTTTTTTTCGGATTGATCGCATTCATACTCATCTTTGTCATCACCAATATGATGGAGAATCTGGATGATTTTATCGATGCACATGTGCCACTAAAAGTCATTGTTGAGTACTATATTGCGTTTATTCCTGAAATTATCAAGTTCATGACTCCTATGGCGGTACTTCTTGCTGCGCTCTTCATTACAGGGCGATTGTCCAGCCAGAATGAACTCTCCGCTATCAAATCCACCGGCACCAGTTTGTACCGGATCATGGCACCATTTCTTATTGTTGCACTCCTGATCAGTCTTACATCCATTTTTTTTAACGGCTGGGTCGTTCCATATGCCAATCAGAAAAAATTTTATATTGAACGCATGCATTTGAATCGCTCCGTCGCCACGAACGATAGGTACAATATTCTCTTTCAGGAAGGTCTCAGACGTATTGTCTCGATTAACTACTATGATCCACTTGCCAAGTGCGCGCGACAAGTCAGTATTCAAGATTTCGACACCAACGACATGACCATCCTTCGACAACGGGACGATGCACTCCAGATGCAATGGATACAACCGCAGGGAGATGATGCGCAGAAAGGAAGTTGGGTGCTGCTTAACGGAACGACACGGAGTTTCATTGATACAACTCAAACGCTTGTACGATTCGACAGTTTGAAGGTGGGAAAACTTACATTGACACCCACCGATATCGAGAAGAAACAACGTACACCGGATGAAATGAATTACACAGATTTACGAGAGTTTATTGAGAACCAAAAACTTGCCGGGCAAGATGTTGCACGATGGTTAGTGGAGTATCATTTCAAACTAGCTTTCCCTTTTGCAAGTATTATTATGGTGCTGTTCGGTGTCCCGTTTGCAACGAGCAGGCCGCACACCGGTGCTGCACTGGGATTCGGTATTGCTCTCGCGGTAGCGTTCATTTACCTCATTTTTATGAAAGCGAGTCAGGTATTTGGTTACAACGGCGATCTCGACCCGCTTCTCACCGCATGGCTTTCCAACCTCATTTTTCTTGCGGCAGGTATTGTCAACCTTTTCAGAGTTCAGAAATAGCAGGCATCGTAACGAGTCTTACCGTGCCGGTGTATTGTGAACTATTTGTGAAAAGAAAACCGATACAACAAAATTCTATTTCGAATATTCTACCATGTGGGAAAAAGCATAGCGAGCCTATTTCGATCTTTCCCTTCGTGCTTGATACTTACTAAACACTTGCTCCACTAAAACCGGCAACCGTATTGTATCCATTTCTCCTTTAATGAAATATTCTTCTGCTCCCCATTTGAAGGCTTCTTCAAATATTTCATCTCCCCCATGACTAGTAATTAGAATGACGGGGATATTCATCTTCCTCCCGTACATCCATTGCAACACATTGATACCGTTTGTTCCTTCCATTTTAAAATCCAACAACACAATATCGAACAAATCCTTCTGCAGACAAGTTAATGTCTCTTCACCTGAATTACTCACTGTAACTAAATAACCATGATCTGTGAGAGATTTTTTTAGGAGGGCAGAATAAGGATGGTCGTCGTCTGCCACAAGCACACGAAGCGATTGCGCATTCATACGTGCACCACGATACAAGTGGTTGGATAGTAATTTATACTATAAGTGTATAATAAACCAAAGAAGAAGTCAAACTACCTACAAGCAAATTCATCTGCTCTCGACTGACGATCGAAGAACGTGTAATTCTGAAGAAGAATCAAAGCACGTTCGTTCCACGACAACACTCAAGAATTATGAAATGGACGTGTATTAGTTCCTTTCAGATCTATGTTGACGTTCAGAGATTACCTGTTTATACACTCTCAAAACGAGTGCAGGAAGTTGAGACATATCTGATTTCCCTTTGACAAAGTAATCCTTCGCGCCCCACTTCCACGCTTCGAGGGCAATCTCTTCGGAACCATGACCCGTAATAATAATAACCGGTGTTTCTATCTTCATTCCATACATCCATTGCAGTACGTTCAGGCCGCTCGTGCCGGGCATCTTATAATCAAGAAGCACCACGTCATATTTATTTTTCTTCAACAGATCGATAGCGGCATCTCCAGTCTCGCAAGCCTCGGTCGTGTACTTATACGTTTTCAGAGTTTGTGTAAGAACAAGACGATAGGTCGGTTCATCATCTACAATCAGTACATGCAACATTGGTTCTTCCATGTAAGCTCCAAAAGAATATGAAAACAAATGACTAAACCAAGTTTAATAGATTGTTACATTGAAAGCAAGTAGAGAAAAACATTAAAAACAATGCAGAGAGTCTGTGCACTCTGTCGCAATAACCTCTGCAGGGCATCCCCATCTCAACTTTGTGTCTAATTTTCTTCTTTTTTCAATGGATTACGAATATGTCATCAGCCGCGCTAAAATATAGGATTTCTGATGAAGCAGCTTCCGTTTCGAGTATGTTCTCATCGCCAGTTCGTACGAATGTGAAAAGCGCATCGAACTTTGGAATGCGGCCTGCAAAGTAAGAAAAATCGTTCGTATTAGAAAATCCCATTATCATTTTCTCTCCTTCATTTCGCATACAACGTAGTACTTTTAAGGACAAAAAAAATATTCCTCCTAGAATAAAAGTGTGGAGCAACAGTCATAATCCTTATTAAAAGATTGAATGTCATAGTTGATGCTCTTGTGACGCCATTCGCTTCGCTCATAAGATCGGTATCACAACGATTGTAAAAACGCAGTAATATCCCCGCTGTTGCGGTGTTAACTGTTTTTATTTCTTTTGTCTGTTCTCTGCTAATTTCGTTCTTACCTCATTTATTAGGATAAACTGCTTATGCGCTGAGTGGTCAAGAGTGCGATAGAAAATACTATCACCAAAACCATTACAAAACTTGCCATAAGAACTCTCCCAAAACAGATGTAACCTATCAGACTGAAAATTCTGATGCAATTCGATGCGTGTAATCAGCAAAACATTATAATGTATTATAAAACAGACAGAGGCGACAAGAATTGTCGCCTCTGCATATCGCTTTTACGATGCTCCAAATCTCAATTTGTACCTAAGTGGATGATGTCTCTTTTGGCGTTCTAGGTGCTTTCGGGAATAACCGAATGGCAAGAATCGGTATGAGAAGAACCCCAAGGAGGACAAGCACATAGATCAACCATGATGCCCCGGGCGAGACAATTGAACGCCACTTTTCTACTTTGGCTTCGATTTCCTTCCTTTGTGTGTCCGATATTTTGTTAAGCTCGGTGAGAGCCGGCAACCATGTTGCATTCAGATCGGTCAGCCAAAGATTTTCATGAAAGCTACTAAAGAGTTTAAAGCGCGTATCGTTCGTTTCTTCATTCGGATTCTGAATTTGTTCAGAAAGAAATGCAATCAGGTTCGCACTAAACTCTTCACCATTCTTAAATTCTTTTACAAAAAAGCCCTTCTCCTTGAACAATGTATTCAGCGAACGCCACATCGCATCGTCAACTTTATCTCCCCACACAGCCAACATCGAATCAACTGTGCTTACCTCATACTTCTTTGCTTTTCCGCTCGTGTAGATCGAAGTAAGTTTCGGCGCAATTCCTGCCCACTGCGATTGGAACCGCTTTTGTTGTCGTACAAGCGCCACCAAATCACTTCCCTTGAGTTGTGTCGTTTCGAGAAATGTGACATTGTCCATGATAGAACGCTTCACATTGCCGACGATATTGTGCCGCTCAATTTTGCCCAATAACCCTTGTTTCTCAACATCTTTCATATCACTAACATTCTTATCGTACTGAAGGAAAAGACTATCGGCCAACGCAAAGACAAGCGCATCGCGATCCTGCAATCCTTGACGCAGTTTTACAATCATATTGTGCAGAGAATCTAACGGAGTGGCGGCATTGAAAAGATCACCGGTGAGCTTCTGAACATTCTGGGTAAGCATCTGTATATCAGCTAAGAGTTTGTCATTCTGCATATTCAACTTCTTGACCTGATCAGAAAGCCCGCGCACAATGGTCTCTAATTCCGTAATACGAACCACCTGGCTTTCGATAAAGCCAAGATCCTTCTGACGTACAAGCAGCTTTCCGCGAAGATGTTCTATTGTCCTATCGTAGCCATCCGGAAAGATGGCTTTATTAAGAAGTGTTTTGTCATCGGCAAATTCTTTTTCCAACGCATCGACGGTGACGTTAAGTTCTGCACATTCCTGTACCGAATTTGCCTTATCCATATTCTTCGAAATGGATTGGGCCTTAGTTTGAAAAAGTTGGACGATAGCATAATCCGATTTTTGCTGAGCAACGAGTATCAAGCTCGAAAACACGAGCAAAGCAACAAGGCGAAGGATGGTCTTCATTTGTTTTCTCCTTCCAGCATGCCCTCTTTCGTCAGTGAAACGGGTGGATTCTGTCCATTCAATAGTTGGATGTATGGAGGCCGTTGGTTGAATGCAGGATTTTCGAGACCGTTTTGTGTTACAAGAATTTTTTTTGTTAGTTTTAAACCGCCTTCAATTTGCTCGAACACATAGACATTTTTAAACTTCGACGCCGTCATGAAGTAATAACCCTTCATGTCCCGAATTATCCGCAGTGTCACATTCGAAATATTGACCGAGTCCTGCGTCTCATCATAAAGGAGTTCTTTAACATTGAGTGAAAAATAATACTGTTTATCTTCTATTATACCTTTTTCGTCAACTTTCAATACCGATTCAATGGGCCATGCAAAATCACCCGGCTTAAGCGTAAGAGATGAACAGCCGGCAAGAACGAGGAACGAGAAAAAAAATTGGATGATGATTACTTTCATACTACCTCCAGGATTTTGGTTCAACGGAAAGTTCATCCGAACAATCTGCTCTAATGTATTAAAGGATAGTGTTGGATTCAAGTGGTGTTTCGATTTTTTTTATTATGTCAGCGTGGATGGTATCCGCAGATTCCCAACGGAAATACAGAAAGAGTCATACCAAAAGTATATTTTCCTCTCTCGCCAATCGATGCAAAAATTCCTGGAGAAACAGAGAATATTTTAAGAATTCCGGGATAAATATTTAATAGAACTATTTCATTAAAACTATCACAAACAACAAAAGATGCAAGCAAAGAATTGTTCCGATCCCGGTATACACCTTCCATCAGACCAACAACGATTGATTTTGTCACGCTCCCATTGCATGCGTCGACAGTGTACACT
Source organism: Bacteroidota bacterium (assembly GCA_050013655.1). Lineage (GTDB taxonomy): Bacteria > Bacteroidota > Ignavibacteria > UBA10030 > UBA10030 > Fen-1298. The sequence continues at coordinate 140,864 of JBEKEV010000006.1, forward strand.
CGCTTGGAACTGACCCCCAATCCAAAGGAAACCGCTTCTTCATCATTTGTCTTAAACGAAAGTCCCAGCATCCCGAAAGCGCCAAATGGTACAGAAGACTGGTCTTACCGGATGAGGTGAGAGAGGATACTTCATTACAAAATTCTGGCCGACGTTTCGAACGCTCAGCGGATAAAATGAGATGGCAGACTGCATCGACCAATCGTTTAAACTAAGCTTTTCAGAAAAGAATTCTGATACGCCGTCAAAGTTAAACAAGATGATGCCAAGTGGATCAAAAACGAGGAGATCGGCAATTAGATCAACGTTTGAGTAAAATACTTTATTGCCGTTCTCCACTACTTCACTTTTTCTTGCTTCCACCAGCGCGTGACTACTTCTTCAATCTTTGTCTTTGCATCACTTTGCTTCCACTTCTCATAGAATTTGATATCGCTGCTATCCGGCTCTGGGTCAGGGAAGTCGATTTGTACGCGCATCGGCATAGGGATTGCTTCCCCTACGATGAGCGCTTCTCCCTGCCGTAGGGATGGCAATACATCAGTAAAACTTACAAAACTATCTGGCACTAATCGTTTGACGTAGTTCTGATCAAGAGGATTTGTCAAGCGGAAAATTACAAAATTGTTGCACTGTGAGAGGATCGTTTCTGAAACTTCCACTGGACGTTGACTCACTACCATACAACTGACGCCGTATTTTCGTCCTTCTTTTGCGATACGTTCCACAGTTTTTCGCGCAGCGGCGGTAGTATTGAGAGTGCTCGGAAGATAGTTATGTGCTTCTTCGAACACTAGTAATATAGGAAAGTCGCGTCTGTTAGGATTCCAAAAATTAAAATCGAAAATGATGCGTGCCAGCAGTGACACGATCGTATTCACAACGTCGAACGGCACACCACTCAAATCAAGGACCGTCACCTTGGCATTTTCATCGGCGCCAAGTATCTTAGTCAACAGGTCATTAAACGTGATAGAGCTAATGTACTTCTTTGGTCGAAACATGAATGCGTATCGTGGATCATTCAATTTACCATCGAGACGCACGAGGAACCGAGTAAATTTACCATAGAACGGTCCATCTTTGGCTATTGCACCCGACGTCACTTTTTCGGTATCCAGATATTGCATTTTTGCGCGGATTTCACTGAGGTCGTAATAGACCGGTGTGTCGATCGTAATGATCGTAGACATTTCCGGATTCTTACCTTTCTTCGACATAATGACGAGGTCTTTCAGCACAGTGATCTGACTGGACGCATTCTCATCTTTCTCATCAATAAACATTTCGCGCAGTTCGTCAAAGTTCATTAACCAGTACGGAAGTTCAAATTCTGCTATGTCAAGGTGGTTGCAATTCCCCTCGAACGCTTTCTGATATTCATTATGGATGTCAAGAATAATAATATTTGTATCTGGGTACTTCGAAACCTTCTGCAAAATAGAAGCTACGGCACAAGATTTTCCTGAACCGCTGGAACCAAGCACGGCAATGTGTTTGCCAAAAAATTTATTAGCATCAAGGAATGCCCGCTGGTTTTCGAACAAGGACACTTGCCCCACGGAAAATCCGTACCGCTGGTAAACTGCAAACGCAATAGAAAGATCCGCATCTTCCGCAAGATACACAGGCGTATCAGACACCGGAAAGATAGAAACACCGCGCTCATAGCGGCCGCTCTTTACTGTTCCTACCATCGACACATAGAGAATGAACCGCTGATGGGCATGTCCGTCGACATTCACATCCTCTTTTTTCAGCTCTGATACCATTCCGATCAATACCAGTGTTCCCATGGGAATCAATACATATGTACCAATCTGGCCGATATAGTAGGTCTTTCCATTGATCTCCCTTTTCAGAGTGGTAATTTTTGGATCGAGAAGAATGGAAACAATCGCACTATTCACAGTCGATACGACACCAATATATTTTTGCTCAACCATAACTCAACCTTTCTCTGATCGTTTGACTCCTAACTCACTCGTTTAATGACGACGATCGTTCGGTCGTCTGAATACTCTGCGCCTTCTGAAAAAAGTTCCACATCCTCAATCAATGCTTTGCATATTTCTTGCGCTCCCCTGCTGGCGAGCTGTTTGATGTTATCTGCGAGATGTTTTTCGCCATAGGGAGTACCATCGGCACGAAGCGCTTCAGTAATCCCATCTGTGTAAATAACGGCAACATCATCTTTTTTTAACATCGTGCTCTCCACACGATAATTGCCGCGCGGGAACGGACCGAGGATAAGTCCAGTCGGCTCCAATAGTTCGATGTTATTCTCTTGCGCATGATAAACCATAGGACTATTGTGCCCCGCATTGGCATAAAGCAGTAATCCCTTCGCTCCATCCGTTAATTCGGCATAGAACATCGAGACAAATTGTTCTTCCGAGAACGAGCGATTCACAATTTTATTGATACCCGACATCAACGTAGCGGTTTTTGTATGATGTGCGATTCCCATTCGCAGTGCTCCAACGACATACAAGGCTTGCGCTGCAGCTCGAAATCCCTTACTCGCTGCGTCTCCTACAACAATCATCAAGCGATCTTTTGTCTCATCAGAAAAAATATAATCAAAGAAATCTCCACCAACAATACGATCGGGGACAGAAATCCCATAAATGTCATAATAGTAAAAATGGAGAAATGGCTCCGGTAAGATACTCTGTTGAATCTCACGTGCTTTGTCGATATCTTGCTCGAGCAATCGAGCTTTTTGCTCGATGCGTTTGTTGCGGAGAACAGAAGTGACTGCCAGACTGATCACATTGAGATTCGGAAGTAGGTCTTGATCAATAAAATCGGAATTGAACGCCAGGACATACTGAAAAACAGTTTTATCCCGATAAGGCATTCTATCCCCTATCCCCGTGGCTGAGTACTTGATAATACCTTTTTTTCGAAGATACCGATCCGTCTCGTTGGCAATAATGGAACGCTGTTCGATAAGATGTTGAAACATCGGATAGCGCGCAACTTGAATACGATACCCTGAATCAAGGCGGTCAATCTGTCCAATCTGATGAATCACGCGGTACGATTCTGTGGATGGTTCGTACTGCCAGAGTCTGCCGCCTTTTAAAAGAATATCTTCGGTCTTCACGATTTCATTCAGAACATGCTTGAGTAAATCTTTCTCCGTTTTAAATTGAACGGAAGCGAAGCTTTCTATAGTACGATATAAACGTCGCTGGTTCATTCAACACTCACCGCTGGAAAAGCACCCTCTTCCTTGAATACTTTCTCAATCTCCTCTAATCCTTCGGTCCCAAGAATGTATTCAAATTCTTCCCGACAGACATCAAGCACCGTCAACGATCCATCTGGAACGATGCTGCAACATTGCGACCTGTTCGTGAATTCGGTATCATCCATCGTCAGCACATGTCCATCGATGACCAGCGGAAACGCGACACAATAAAATGGCTTCAGGGCAAACTTATCCATTCCTTCTGCCAATGCCGTTTTCTGTAACACACAGAGACCTTTACTGTCGAGAAACACACACCCACCGTTTCGCACGGCAGTACCGTCATATCGACCGGATGGGAAATCAATGTCATATTCGATATTGTGATCGAACCATTTTGCAGCATCATGTTCCTGCTGTGGTTCTAAGTATTGTTTGATTACATCTGCATGTGCAAGAATGCGTTCTTTGTCTTTTAAGTCAAGGAGTACTCCTTCGGCGCAGCATGTTCCGTTACAATGACACATTGAACAACCGGGAGAAAAGCGATGCAACAAAATATTCGGATCGATTCGCAAATCCGAGATATGTTCCAAATTATGTTTTTTGAGAATCTTCAGAGATACCTCAGCCATGTATTTCCTTCTGTCTAATGTAAGTAATCATATCTGTGCTCACAACTGCCGTCCCGAGCTGCCTCAGCATCATCACTCATTGACCGCGATGGTATGATGTCTTTTCACGACTTCCATAGTGAGCACTGCAATCACCTCGAGCAATTTCAAATCCGCCCATGTATCATACTCAAATAATAATCGAATTTCTTTTTTTATCATTTCTTAATCCTTTTCTTCAACTTTTTTCTTCAACATCGCCAGCGTTCGCATCGCTTCCAGCGGTGTCATATGTTCGATATCAAGTGTGCGGAGCTCCGTCCGCAGCTTGTCATCCTTCACTTCAAACATTGCTATCTGTACCGTTTCCTCTTTCGTCTTCCCTCTCCCATGTATCAATCCTTTATCTCTCACGACCAATTCAGAGCTTTCTAAATTCTTCAATACCAACTTTGCCCGCTCCGTCACTTCCTCCGGTAAACCGGCCATCTGAGCCACTTGAATTCCGTACGAATGGTCGGCAAAGCCCGGCAGTACTTTATGAAGAAAGATAACCTTGTCGCTGTACTCACGCACGTCCACCTTATAGTTTTTGATGCGAGGAAAAACATCGGCAAGTTCATTTAATTCATGATAGTGTGTCGCAAAGAGAGTTTTGGCGCCGATCTGATTGTGCAAATATTCCGTGAGAGCCCAAGCGATACTGATACCATCGAACGTGCTGGTGCCGCGTCCAATCTCATCGAGCAATATTAAACTGCGCTGTGTTGCCGTGTTGACAATATTCGCTGCTTCATGCATCTCCACTAAAAATGTGCTTTCTCCGGAAGCGATATTATCGCTTGCACCCACGCGAGTATAAATACGATCTACCATCCCAATATGTGCAGATGTCGCTGGAACAAAACTCCCGATCTGTGCAAGCAGGACAATCAATCCCACTTGACGCAAATAACTAGACTTACCGCTCATATTCGGTCCGGTGATGATAAGAATCTGATCGGATGCAGTGTCCAGCAGTGTATGGTTCGGTGTATAATGCTCACCGGGTGGCAGAAGCTTTTCGATGACAGGATGTCGGCCGTCTTCGATGTCGATCCTAAAAGAATCATCCATCGTCGGACAGACATAGTGATTCTCCATCGCAACTTCGGCAAGCGAAACGTAGCAATCCAACATCGCTATGGCATGCGCGTTTGCCTGAATTACACCGATGTACTCGGCAATCATTTGCCGCAATTCATTAAAGAGACGTGTTTCGAGTGTAAGAATTTTTTCTTCTGCATGAAGAATCTTCTCTTCATATTCCTTCAACTCTGGCGTCACGAAACGCTCGGCATTCGTCAACGTTTGCTTGCGGATGTAGTTCGCCGGTACTTTATCTTTGTGTGTGTGTGTTACTTCGATGTAGTACCCGAAGACATTATTATAACCAATCTTGAGCGATGAGATACCCGTACGTTCCCGCTCCGATTGCTGATGTTTCGCCACCCAGTCCTTTGCTCCAAATGCCAGCAAGCGGATATCATCTAATTCTGCATTATACCCCTTCCGAATCACTCCACCATCCACGAGTGTCATTGGCGGATCATCAGCGATGGCTCGTCCAATAGTGGAAACAATATCGGCAAGCGGATCAAGATGATCATTCAAATTCTTTATGGTTGCACTAGCGAGATTTGAGATTTGAGATTTGAGATTTGGAATTTGTGCAAGCATTGCTTTCAATTGATTCATTTCGCGAGGATTCGCTCTGCCCGTAGCAATTCTCACGATCAACCGTTCAAGATCGCCGACTGGCTCCAATTCTTCACGAGTTTTCCGCCGTACCGGTTCATTCGACACTAATTCTTTTACTGCATCGAGCCGCGCACGGATCGGTTCTAATCGCTTCAACGGACGATTGATCCATTGCTTCAACATCCGACCGCCCATCGGTGTTTGCGTACGATCGATAATGGAAAAGAGTGTACCTTCGGACTGACCGGAGATACTCGTTGTAATCTCGAGATTGCGCTTCGTTGAAGCATCCAGCAGCATATACTCGCTTACGTCATGCGGCACGATTTTTTTGATGTGCGGAATATTCGCCTTCTGTGTCTCCTGCAAGTAATTCATGATTGCGCCTGCCGCTACAATGCCAATATGCATCTCCTCTATACCAAATCCTTTTAATGATTGTGTCTTAAAATGATTGATAAGAAGTTCATATGCGTAGTCGGCATTGAACACCCAATCGTCCACTTTCGTGTATAACACACGGAAGCGTTCGCCCAACAATATCTTGATCATTTCCAGATCGCGCTTCTGTACGAGCAATTCCTGCGGCTGGAGATTGCTTATCTGTTCTGTGAATTGTTTCAATGGAAATTCACTGAGTCCAAATTCACCAGTCGAAACATCAATGAATGCAAAACCGATTGTATCATCGCTTGTTGCCAGCGGCGACAATAACGCGACAGCAGCGAGATAATTGTTCTGCTTTTGTTCCAATACTTTGTCAGAGAAGGACACACCTGGTGTGACAACCTCAATCACATCACGCTTGACGATGCCTTTAGCAAACTTCGGATCTTCTAACTGCTCGCAGATGGCAACGCGATACCCGGCGCGAAGGAGTTTGGGAAGATATGTATCAAGCGCATGATGAGGAAATCCCGCCAGCGGTGTTTCACCGGAGGCGCCATTACCGCGCTTGGTAAGCACAATACCGAGCACTCTGGATGTAATCTTCGCATCTTCATCAAACGTCTCGAAGAAGTCACCCATTCTAAAGAGAAGCACCATATCCGGATACTTCGCTTTCACCTGCTGGTACTGGCGCATTAATGGTGTGGACATAGAATCAAGTAACCATGCAAAGGAAAAAGGAAAAAAGAATAATTCATCAGCATAACTCTAAGCAATAAATAATATTTATCCAATAACAGTCAATCCTTCTGCTTTAATATTTCATCTCGCCTTCACTTCGTGCTTCTGAGACATTTCTTTTCACTTGATCTTCCCCACTCCCCATTTTTTCATCGCCTCAAACATCTTATAGTCAGTCAGATCGTATTGGATGGGTGTGATGGAAACGTAATTATTCTGCACGGCTGCTTCGTCAAACTCCAAATCCTCGTCTACTTTTTCCAATCCGCCTGTGAGCCAATAATATTCTCGATTATTCGGGTCTCGTCTAAGGTCAAACGTATCGTTCCAAATTGCTTTGCCTTGCCGCGTGATGAGCACGCCCTTGATATCTTTCGGTTTGAGTGGCGGCACGTTTACATTAAGAAGCGTACCCGGTGGAAGTCCACGTTTACCAATGAGTACTGCTAACTTTCGCGCTAACTGTGCAGGATAACGAAAATCTGCCGGTGCATATGTTGTGAGCGAGACTGCAATGGATGGAATACCAAGGATGGTTCCTTCTGTTGCCGCCGAAACTGTTCCGGAGTAAATTATGCTGATAGCGGTATTGGAGCCGTGGTTAACGCCGGAGACAACTAAATCCGGTGCGCGTTTGAGAATGGCGCGCACAGCAAGTTTTACGCAATCAGCTGGAGTTCCTTGCACAGCATGACCGAAGAACTTTCCATTCTTCTTGAACTCCTTTACGCGCAACGGATAATTCATCGTGATGGCATGACCAACAGCACTCTGTTGTTTATCCGGCGCCACGACTGTCACATCGCCGATCTGCTTCATCTCCTGCACGAGTGCATAGATACCAGGCGCATCAATGCCATCGTCATTGGAGACAAGAATATTGAGTTTACGTTTTGATTTCATATTTACTCAGAGATTGGGAGAACAAAGCCCCTCACCACAGTGATCGGGTATCGGTTACTGCACTATGATAAAATGGGTTAGTAACTTTCTTTTTGCGTCGGAAATTTTTCTTCCTTCACATCTTTCACATACCCGCCAACACTTTGACGAATCATATCGGCAAGATGTGCGTAATACCGTACAAACCGAGGATGAAAATCTTCATACAATCCAAGCATATCTGATACTACTAAAATCTGTCCATCGCAGTGCATCCCAGCGCCAATACCAATTGTTGGAATCTTGAGCGACTTTGTCACCTTTGCTGCAAGAGTTGCAGGAATTTTTTCCAGCACAATACTAAACGCTCCGGCTTCTTCTAAAGCCCTTGCATCTTTGAGCAATTGTTTCGCCTCATCCGGTGTTGCACCGCGCGGAGTGAATCCGCCAAATTGATGAATCGACTGTGGTGTCAATCCGAGATGTCCGATGACCGGAATACCTGCGCGCGCAGTCATATGCACGAGATTTGCAATACGCTCGCCGCCTTCGAACTTCACGCCTCCGGCGCCGGTTTCTTTCATCACACGTCCCGCATTCCGGAATCCTTCTTCATCGTTTGCCTGAAACGACATAAACGGCATATCCACAATAATCATCGCTCGATCAACACCTCGCACAACGCTTTTAGCATGATAGATCATTTCATCGAGCGTAACGGGCAACGTGGTTTCATGCCCTTGAAATACCATCCCAAGTGAATCGCCGACAAGGATCAAATCGACGCCCGCCTGATCCAATAGACGTGCCGTTATATAGTCATACGCCGTTAGGCATGCAATGCGTGTCTTTTCCTTTTTCAGTACCGATATTACTTTTGTTGTAACTTTCTTCGGGCCTGATGTAGTGGATGAGTTTTTCATATATTCACCTTTAATTCTTCATCAACCATATTCACAACTTCCGGTGTAATTGACCATGCCTTTTGGAATCCTTGCAGGATTGCCTCTGCAACTTCTTCAAATGTTATCACCCGATTTAAAACGGTCGAGAGTTCGATAGTTTTTTCATTAAGTTCTCTGCGTAGTGCATCGCGTTCTCCTTCCGATGGAAGATTCAAAAATTCCACAATTCGTTTATGGTCTGGGCCGAGCAGAATAGACCCGTGCTGCAAAACCACTTCTTCACCGTCATCAGCAATATAACGCCGTTGGGCACTGCCGACGAGTTTTTCTCCGTGATATTTTATTTCATACCTCCCGGTACTAGAAAAACATGCTGCTGCCGATGTCGTTCGATAAAGTGATGGAAAATGCGGCTGACTTTTTTCAATGGCAACCAATGCACCAAGTCCCTGCAATCCAGTTACTAGAGCTTGGCTGATATCGTCATAAACAGTAAAAATATTTTTCCCCTTCACCCGCATCACTACGCTGTAGGTGAGTTCTTCTGAATGCAGAATGGCTCTTCCACCTGTGGGACGACGAACAACATCGATACCGGATGCAGAGGTTTTGGCAAGATCGACCTCGTCCATCGACTGATTCCACCCAAGTGAGATAGCAAACGGCTGCCAAGCATACACCCGGATAGTGGGATCGCCCACACCAATGACAAGTGCACGTGCAAGAGCTAAGTCATACTCCATGTTAAAAACACCGGAATTCGTTCCGGTGTTTTCGAATCGCCAATTCATTTTTTCCTTAGTGACAACCAGGGCCGGGAATAATACCGCGTTTGCTGCCAGCAATGAAATTTAAAATGTTTTGAATCTCCGAGGTTTGTTCCAACTCCTCTTTGATACGGGCAACTGCCTGTGAGACGTTCAATTTTGATTGGTACAAGAGAACATATGCTTTCTCGATCAGATCAATCGCTTTTGGAGAAAAACCGCGTCGTCGGAGACCGACGGAATTCAATCCTTCAAAGACCAATGGTTCCCGACCGGCACGAATGAACGGCGGAACATCTTTTGGTATTCGATAGCCGCCGCCGATCATTGTGTGATCTCCAATATGAACGAATTGATGTACCGGTGTCAACCCGCCAATAATCACCCAATTATCGAGAGTCACATGTCCTGCCAGCGGCACACTGTTTGCGAGGATGCAATAATCTCCAATAATACAATCATGAGCTACGTGTGCATTTGCCATGAACATACAATTATTGCCGATGACCGTTTTTCCTGTCTCCACCGTGCCTCGGTTGAGTGTTACGTATTCGCGGATGTCACATCGGTCGCCAACTTCCAGGGTCGTAGGTTCGCCTTTATATTTTAGATCTTGCGGCGGACCGCCGACAACGGCAAATGAAGCAATTCTGCAATCCTTTCCAAGTCGCGTTCCATGCTGGATGATAGCATACGGCGCAACGATTGAGCCATCACCAATGACAACATCATCACCAATGATTGCCGAAGGACCAACAGTAACATTCTCTCCAAGCTGCGCTTTTTTACTCACCAATGCGAGTGGATCAATAACAACGCCCATGAATTTTTCTTCTCTGAATTACTTTGAAGTTCCAGATGCTTTTGTTTTTTCATCTTCACGATCAACGACTGCAGCAGTGAATTCACCTTCCGCTACAACATTACCGTCTACAAATGCCTGACCGCGAATCTGCATGACTTTTGATCTGCGATTCATAACCTGTACTTCGAGGATGAGTTGATCACCCGGTACCACCGGCTTACGAAACTTAACATTGCTGATTGCCATGAAGAGAACTATTTTATTTCCTGGGTTCTCAATACCGTTCAACATAAGAACACCGCCAGTCTGTGCAAGCGCTTCGACGATCAAAACGCCGGGCATGATCGGTTGGCCGGGGAAGTGACCTTCGAAGAACGGCTCGTTCATTGTTACGTTCTTCACACCAACAACACGCTCATCCATCTGGAAATCAATTATTTTATCTATGAGAAGAAACGGATACCGATGCGGCAGGATTCTTTGAATAGCGTTGATATCAAAAATGACGCCTTCTTTTTTCTCGTGTTGATATTTACGAACAAGTTTTTTTTGCTGATAGAGTTTCCGTACTTTACGGGCAAACTCTATATTCGCGGCATGTCCAGGTCGCGCAGCAAGAATCTGCGCTTTGATGGGAGCTCCGATGAGCGCAAGATCACCGATCAAGTCAAGCAGCTTATGTCGTGCCGGCTCATTGCGATAGTGAAGTTTTTTATCATTTAACACACCAGAGGAACCAAGGATCACTGAATGCTCAAGACCAAGTTTATGCGCCAGCTTTCGGAGTTCATTATCTGAAAGGTCGCGATCCACAATGCAGATTGCATTATCAAGATTCCCACCTTTGATCAAACCCTGATCATACAATATCTCGACTTCGTGAAGGAAACAAAACGTACGTGCCGAAGAGAATTCAGAAACAAATTCTTTTTCAAGATTAAACAATCCTGTATGCTGGCTTCCGAGTGCAGGATTGTTATAGTCAATCATAACTGTCAATCGAAAATCATCAGTCGGTAATGCAACAATTTCCACTCCGCGTTGTGGATCTTGATAATGGATCACTTGATCGATAATAAGATAATCTTTTGGCGCTTCTTGATCTTCCAATCCGGCATCGAGAATCATATCTACAAAGGGTTTTGAACTGCCGTCGCCGATTGGAGGTTCGATGTTGTCAAGCTCGATCAGTACATTATCCACCTGCAATCCGGCAATAGCGGCAAGCACATGTTCAACCGTGTGCACACGCGCTCCGTCGATGCCAAGCGTTGTTCCGCGCTGGAGATCAACGACATGATCAACATCGGCCGGAATTTCCGGGGAATTAGGCAGGTCAACGCGGCGAAATCTTATACCATAATTTTCCGGCGCCGGTTTAAACACCATGGTCGTCGACACTCCCGTATGAAGTCCGACACCGGACATAGTAACGGGTTTCTTGATTGTCATTTGCTGAACAAGCATTCTTTTTCCTCTTACTTATTTTTCCAGAAGTTTCCTCTCGAGTTCTGTAACCTTTTTCTGAAGTGCAGTGAAATCATGCAACATATCGGGCAGCATCTTCATTGCAGCATAGACACGTTGTGCTTTGCGTGCCTCATCCGCTGGATAACCAAAATATGACTTTCCTTGTTCTTCAATGCTTCTATGAATTCCCGATTGTGCCATGATTATCGTGTGATCGGCAATTTCGATATGTCCGGCGATGCCTACCTGTCCAGCAAGCATGCAATACTTCCCGATTTTTGTGCTTCCACTAATTCCGGTCTGAGCAGCAATAACCGTATGTTCCCCGATAACAACATTGTGCGCAATTTGAACAAGATTGTCTATTTTCGCACCGCAATGGATGTGCGTATCTCCCATGGTGGCACGATCGATGGTCGTGTTTGCACCGATCTCCACGTCGTCATCAATAACAACAATTCCAAGCTGGGGAATTTTTTCGTATGTCCCGTCCGCCTTTGGAGCAAAACCAAATCCATCCGATCCGATCACCGCTCCGGCATGAAGAATAACTCTGTTGCCGATTTTGCATTGATGATAGACCACTACATTTGGATAGAGTATGCATTCAGAACCAATGTGTACATGATTCCCGATGACGCAGCCTGCTCCAATCTTTGTGTTATCACCAATAACTGCGTGTTCACCAATCACGGCGTGCGAACCAATAGATATATTCTTTCCCATGATCGCATTCGATGGAACGATAGCTGTCGAATGGATTCCGGGGACAAACAGCTCCACGGTGGGTGCTATGTGTTTGAGCACAGACAGAAATGCTACATATGGATCATCAACACAAATAAAGATAAGTGAAGCTCGACACATAATTTTTTTTAGGTCGAGCTTTCGGGATACAAGCACTGCAGTTGCATGGGTGGTGCCAAGATGCTTTTCGTATTTCGGGTTGGCAAGAAACGTTAGGCTGCCGGATTCAGCCTCTTCAATTTTTGCAACACGCTCAATATCCGGTGCACTCTCGATGTTATTTCCAACGACTTCGCCACCAAGCCACTCCGCAATCTCATGAATGGTCATAAGTCAGTCTTGCTATTTTCCGCTTGATACTGGCACCTTGAGTTTAATAAATATTTTCTGTGTCAGGTCGTATTTTTCATTTGCATACATCAGGAGAATATCACCGCTCTTGTCGAAGACATAATCATACCCTTCTTCCTTCGCCACCTCTTGTACTGCTTTAAAAATGCGATCTTGTACGGGTTTCATCAGTTCATTTTGTTTCTTAAACAATTCACCATTCTGTCCAAAATTTTGATTGCGGAAATCGGCGATCTTCTTGTCCATGTCCTGCAATTCACGTTCGGTATCCGCACGGCGCTGCTCGGTCATGATAAGCTTTCGCTTATCATATTCATCGAACTTTTTCTTCCAGTCTTCCTGCATCTTATTAAGCTCTTGCTGCCAATCGGCGACTAATTTATTAAGTTGCGTCTGGGCGTCTATTGCATCCGGAAGCTCTTTCAAAATTGCTTCAGAATTGAAGTAGGCAATCTTCATTTGTGCATTCGCCGGCACAAGAGACAATAACGTCAGGAAAATAATAATGCTAAAGAGTTTCTTCATATTTTTCTTCTCCCTCTCAAGTTCATTGGGAGACACCATCGATTACTTAGTGTCATTGGATTTCGTGGACGCCGGAACTGTCGATTCACCTGTCTTCAGTTGGTCAATCACTTTATAGGTGAGATCATATTTCGAATCTGCATAAAGAAGATTCGTGGCGGCTTCCAACTTATCAAATACAAAGTTGAATTTGCCTTCCTTTGCCACTCTCTCGATGACTTTCATTACTCGCTCCTGTATGGGTGCAAATTTTTTCTCACGCAGCTTCACGGCTTCACCTTCACGCTGATCAAACTTCTGATATTGATAATCACGCGCTCTCTGCTGAAGGTCCTGCAGACCTTTCTCTTTATCGGCTTTTACCTTCGGATCGAGCAACGCTTGTTTCTTTTGATAATCATCTAATCCATCTTGAAGTTCTTTGCTCATTCTCTCGAGTTCATCCTGCCATATTTTGATGGTACCCTCAAGATCTTTCTTCACTTGTTGGGCTTCAGGAAGCTCACGAAGGATGGTCTCAGAATTGACATAGGCAATCCTGACTGATTGTGCCGTACTCATGGATGCAACAAGCATCACTAGAACGGCAAGAAAAATGATTTTTTTCACGGTAACCTCTTTTGTTTAAGTGATTAAATATTCAACTGCAGTATTATTTATTTAAAACGATTTTCCAAATTGGAAATGGAATTTCCATCCAGGAGCTGCAGCACCGGGTGTTGATCCGTCATATCCATATCCATAATCAAAGCCGATGAGACCAATCGGATTAACAAGTAATCGAACGCCAAATCCTGCTGAGCGACGTAAATCGAGCATATCCATCTTAGAATGATCAAGCCATACATTGCCTGCTTCTGCAAAAAACAGTGTATAGATAGGAATAGGATTCAATGTCAAGGCGAATCGTAATTCCGTTGTATATTTCATCATCGCTTTACCACCAACATTACCATCATATGGACCAATGCTGTGATCATCATAACCGCGCAGCGGAGTAACAGAAATTTGTCCAAGTCCGGTGCCGCCCATATAGAATAAGTCCTGGTATGGAATGTACCCATTGTTTCCAAAGGGAAAAATAAGCCCAATAATATTGGAGCTCATAATTGTTATTCGACCAGAGCTTGTAAGAGGAACATACCAATCAGCGCTCAACACATGCTTAATATATTGCGCTGCTTGGAGTGCACCGCCAAATTTTGGACCACCGTTAATATCGGTTAACAATGAAAAGCTGGAACCACGTGCAGGAAAAATCGGACTATCCGTGCTATTACGGGAAATAACTTGCGAAAGACCGAATTGACTTGTCGTTCCTTCGAGATAGTAAGCATCATAAGTAGCGTTGCCAAGAGAATGATATGTATTTTCCTGAGCACGCAATGTCCAATCGCCGCGGAAATACATATCAGGCCATTTAAAACGACGACCGATCCTGACCGATGCTCCACGATAGTGCAAGTCAGCGTATTGCGATTGTTGCGTATCGAAGATATTGAATCCGAACAGTGTCGGTGAGTCGAACATCCACGGTTCTGTAAAGCCAATATTGAATGTCCTATAATAACTGCTTACACCGAATTGATAATCCAACGACATCGTTTGACCGGCACCACCGCGAAACGGTTCGCTCAGTGAAAAGTTATTGAAGGAAACTCCGAGACCACCGCTAAACCCAAACGCGCCGCTGTACCCTACAGACATATTGAATGTATCACTGGATTTTTCTTCAACAGTATATTCAAGCTCAACAGTTTTATTATCGTCCATCGGCCGGACGTCAGGTTTTAATTTTTCAGGATTAAAGTAATTTAACTGCTGCAGCTGCCGCAGACTTCTTATAATCAACTGCCGGCTGAAGTAATCACCCGGCTTCGTCAATAATTCACGGCGGATGACCTTTTCGTACGTCTTCGTGTTTCCGGAAATCAAAACACGACTGACACGGAATTGATTCCTTTCATGTATTTGAAGTGTAATGTCAAGACTATCCTCTCCTACGACCTTCATTTCAGGTTCTACTTGAAAATACAAATATCCATTATCTGAATAGAGAGAGGTTACGTCCGATTCCTCTTCGTTACGTCGCAAATTTTGCTCAAATTTTTCCTGATTGAATACATCACCCTGCTTAAACCCGAGCCGTGCACTCAACACATCAGCGGGATACACCGTGTTTCCTTCCCATGAAATATTTCGGACAAAATACTGCTGCCCTTCGGACAAATAGATCGTGATGGTTAAATATTTTTTTGTCTTATCATAACTCAACGAGTCTGAAAGAATTTCGGCATCTCGGAACCCGTTTTTACGGTAGAAAGCAAGGACGAGATCTTTGTCTTCTTGGTATTTTTTCTTGTCAAACTTGTTGGTCTGCCAAAATTTCCACCAAGACCGTTCGCTTGTCTCCTTCATCTCGCTCTTCAGGTCGCCATCGTCATATTGTTTGTTGCCATGAAAATGGATATAGTCGACCTTTACTTTCGGCCCCTCGGTAATTCCGATTTTCAATGCGACACGCCCGGTTGTATCGTTGACTACAATGAGTTTTGGAACAATTTGGGCATTAAGATATCCATCGCTATCGTACTGATATTTGAGCAAACGAACAACCGTGGAAAGATCCTGCGACGTGATAATTTGACCTTTGACAAGATTGATTTTCTTCAGAACGTCATCTTCATCCAATTCATCATTTCCGGATACTTCAATGCGCTCTAATCGCGGATTCTCCTTTACTTTTATTAAAAGAAAAACTCCATCCTGAACTCGATTCTCTATGAAGATTTGGACATCATCAAACAAGCGAAGATTATGCAATCTTTGAATAGCTAATTTCGTTTGCTCGCCTGGAATTGTGATTTCACCTCCGACCTTCAATCCGGTGTTGGCGATGATAGCCGAGGGTTCCCCCGAACGCTGTCCTTCTACATTAATGCCGAGGATTTTATAGACTTCTGGTTTCGGTTGCTGCTGTCCAAATAAAGAACCGGATGAAATTATTACGAAGAGGAAGAGGAGGACGAGTTTATTATTTTGCGACACTTTTCTTAAACCTTTCAATAAGCCGGGCTGGATGACTTTTCTTTAACGGCTGTAATTGTTCACTCACCATGCCAAACCGACGTTCACGCTTTTGGAAATCTTCAATTGCTTCATAAAGATGTTCCCGCCGAAAGGCAGGCCAAAATTCATTGGAAATATAAATTTCAGAATATGCTAACTGCCAAAGGAGAAAATTACTGATACGCAGTTCGCCGCTCGTCCGAATCAGCAAATCCGGGTCTGGAATATCCTTTGTCGAGAGGTACGTTCCGATCACTTCTTCGGTAATCTTCTCTTTCTTCAACACTCCCGTATGAATATCGTCATACATCTCTTTGATTGCTTTTATAATATCCCATCGACCACTGTAACTCAACGCAAGCACAAGGGTCAAGCCGCAATTCTCCCTCATCACTTCCATCGCGTCACGCAATTCATTTGCCACATCATCGGGAAGTGTGTTGAATTCTCCAATCACCTGCAACCGAACTTCATTCTGATGAAGCCTGTCCCGTTCATCTCGCAACGCCTTCACGATAAGGCGCATCAGCATAGAAACTTCGTCTTGAGGTCGCTTCCAATTCTCAGTGGAAAATGTGTAGAGCGTAAGATACTTTACTCCAAGCTGCGCACATGCTTCAACTATATCCCGAACAGAATTGACGCCTTCGTTATGGCCTGCAATTCTGGGCAGCCCATTGTGTTTTGCCCAGCGTCCGTTTCCATCCATTATAATTGCAATGTGATTCGGTACTAAGCCTCCGGCAATAAGTTGTTCTTGGTTTTTCTTATCAACTCCCGTTGCCTTGGCTAACGGCACAATTTCTCCATTTTTGTGATTATCAAATAAGTATGACTGTAAATTTAACCTTTTTTGGAACGATAGTCAAAAAAAAGCATCTAAAAGAGTAGTGAATCATAAGGTGGAGGGCACGAATTCAAGTTTCTTGACTGCCCTCGCAAAAATGGTTATATTGACTACAGAAACTTTAATTACTTATTATAGGTTTATTAAGTAAGAAGTCAGACGTCCTCAAGGATGGATTCGTTCCGTCTTTGAGGGGAAGGAATTATGGAAGGAAATTTTTCAAATAGAGTACAAGATGTGATCCGTCTGAGCCGCGAAGAAGCACTCAGGCTTGGACATGATTATATCGGCACAGAACATCTTCTTTTAGGCATTATCCGAGAAGGCGAAGGCATTGCCGTCAAGATTCTTCGCAATCTCGGTGTCGATCTCTATAAACTAAAGAAGTCAGTTGAGGATACTGTTCGGACTTCGGGTGGAACTCTCACAATCGGCAACATACCGCTGACCAAGCAGGCTGAAAAAGTTCTTAAGATTACGTATCTCGAGGCAAAGCTTTACAAATCCGATGTCATCGGTACCGAGCATTTATTGCTCTCGCTTCTCCGTGACGACGACAACATCGCCGCACAGATTATGCACCAGTATAATGTACACTATGATGTAGTTCGAAACGAATTAGACAATATTGTTTCCGGTAAACCTTCATCGCCTCCCGGTCAGCCGCATTCTTCGACAGAGAAGAAACAGGATCGTTCCAAGACTCCTGTGTTAGACAACTTTGGCCGCGATCTTACCAAAATGGCGATTGAAGACAAACTCGATCCCATCGTAGGGCGGGAAAAAGAAATTGAACGTGTTGCTCAAGTACTCAGCCGACGCAAAAAAAATAATCCCGTACTCATCGGTGAACCCGGTGTCGGCAAATCCGCAATTGCAGAAGGATTAGCTCTTCGTATCGTTCAGAAGAAAGTATCACGTGTTCTGCACGATAAGCGCGTCGTTACACTGGATCTTGCCGCCCTGGTTGCTGGCACGAAATATCGCGGTCAGTTTGAAGAGCGGATGAAAGCGGTGATGAATGAACTGGAGAAAGCAAAAGATGTTATTCTTTTCATTGATGAGTTACATACAATCGTTGGTGCCGGCGGTGCAAGCGGCTCCCTTGATGCATCGAACATGTTCAAGCCGGCGCTGGCTCGGGGTGATCTCCAGTGCATCGGCGCGACAACATTAGATGAATATCGGCAATATATAGAGAAAGACGGCGCTCTTGACCGCCGTTTCCAGAAGATTATGGTGGACCCTACCACTGTTGATGAAACGATGAAGATTCTCCAAAACATTAAGCATAAGTACGAAGAGCACCATGGTGTTCTTTACAACGAAAAAGCAATTGACGCCGCGGTTCGTCTCAGCGATCGATATATCACCGACCGCTATCTGCCTGATAAAGCTATTGATGTAATGGACGAAGCAGGTGCCCGTGTCCATCTCGCTAATATTAAAGTGCCCAAAGAGATTCTTCAGCTTGAAGAAGAAATCGAAAAAATTCGGCAATCAAAAAATCAAGTCGTAAAAAATCAAAACTTTGAGGAAGCTGCACGACTGCGTGATCTGGAAAAGAAACTGCTGAGCGACTTAGAGATTGCAAAACGAGAATGGGAATTAAAGGCTCGTGACACCGTCTATGACGTGAACGAAGAAGATTGTGCAGCGGTTGTTTCGATGATGACCAATATCCCGGTGCAGAAAGTTGCACAAAGTGAATCTGAAAAACTCCTGAAGATGGAAGAAGCACTTGGAGAGATGGTTGTTGGACAAGAAGAAGCCATTTCCAAGCTGACAAAGGCAATTCGACGTGCTCGAGCCGGCCTGAAAGATCCGAAGCGTCCTATAGGCTCCTTCATCTTCCTCGGCCCTACTGGCGTTGGAAAGACCGAAATGGCAAAGGCTCTTGCCCGATATCTGTTCGATTCGGATGAAGCTCTGATTCGCATCGATATGAGCGAATACATGGAGAAATTTGCAGTTTCGCGGCTTGTTGGTGCGCCTCCGGGTTATGTCGGATACGAAGAAGGCGGCCAACTGACCGAGAAGGTTCGTCGAAAGCCATATTCTGTGGTTCTGTTAGATGAAATCGAAAAGGCTCACCCGGATGTATTCAACATCTTATTGCAAGTGTTGGATGATGGCATCCTTACCGACAGTCTTGGTCGCCGTGTCGATTTTAAGAACACTATCTTGATCATGACATCAAACCTCGGTTCGCGGGATATCAAAGTTACAGGCGGATTGGGTTTCGGCACGAACACGCAGGAAGATAAATATAAAGCAATGAAATCCAGCATCGAAGATACACTGAAGAGGGTTTTCAATCCGGAATTTCTCAATAGAGTTGATGATACACTTATTTTCCATCAGCTTGAACGCTCACATATTTATAAAATTATCGATATTGCGGCGAAAGACCTCTTCGGCCGCATGACGTCGATGGGCATTTCCATCGAACTGACACAGGAAGCAAAAGATTTCCTCGCTGAAAAAGGATATGATCCAGCGTTTGGCGCTCGTCCCCTCCGCCGAGCAGTGATGAAGTATGTTGAAGATCCACTTGCCGAAGAAATCTTAAAAGGAACGTACACGCACGGCAATGTGGTACGTGCAAAGTTTAATAAAAACAAAGAGGAGATCTTCTTTGTTGACGCCGCGAAAGATATTGAAGACGATCAATGGAAAGAACACGGCGAAGAAATCGTCGATATAAAATAAATATATTTATTTCTCAGAATGAAATCCCTCGGCATAAACCGGGGGATTCCTTTTTTTACTATCTATGCAATCTTTCATCTGCGAACAATCTGTGTAAACAGTGAAATCATACATTCTCTTTTACAAGCCGTATGGCGTCCTGTCCCAGTTCACTCGAGAAAAAAATCACAGGGCTCTCTGTGATTTCGGTCCATTTCCAAAAGATGTGTACGCTGCCGGAAGATTAGATGCCGACAGCGAGGGCCTTCTTTTCCTCACAAACGATACTACTGTCAATCATCGACTGACTGATCCGAAATTCGAACATGAAAGAACGTATATTGTTCAAATCGAAGGAATTCCAGATGATGACGACCTCGTACGGTTAAGCAGCGGAGTTGTTATTGAAGCAAAACGCACCAAACCAGCGATGGTGCGGTTGTTTGATCACGAACCGGACTTTCCTGTACGTGCCCTGCCAATACGATTCAGAAAAAACGTTCCAACGGCATGGCTGAAAATGACGCTGCGCGAAGGACGCAATCGGCAAGTGAGAAAAATGACAGCAGCAGTCGGCCATCCCACCTTAAGGCTTGTACGTACATCGATAGTTTTCCTTACTCTCAAAAAATTACACCCTGGTGAGTACCGCGAGTTAACCTCTGAGGAAATTAAAAAATTATACGGCCTGCTTCTGATTTCTTAAGCAGACCATCCACAATTATTTTCAGCAGTATAAATCTGACTTGAAGAGGAAATAAAAAACCCCGACGCACTACCAGACGCCGGGGTTAGGGAGGCTATCGAACTACCCACCGTTGGGGAGCGGCGAGTAATTCATATATAAGAACGTATCATATATGGAAAAGGTTCCCAAAATAATTCAAATATTATTGTAAGAGTGTGTAAAAGAATAGAATTTTTTACTAATATAAATTGAAATTATCTCGGTATTGAAGAAATAATGGTGAATTCAAAATCCTGCATTCTATTGATAATCAATCTCAACAATCCTTACAGATGTCTATGATTTTCTATGCCATCATAAGGAACGAGGAAGATGAAAACGCTCATCAATGATATAACGGTCAGTTACATCGAACACGGATCATCGCAGGGGTTACCGGTTGTATTTATCCATGGGTTTCCATTCAGCCGCAAGATGTGGGAACCGCAAATGCTTGAACTGCCCAACGATATCCTTGCTATAGCCTACGATGTGCGCGGTCATGGTTTCAGCGATGTTGGTGATGGTCAATTCACAATAGAATTGTTCGTCGATGACTTAATCGTCTTGCTCGATCATCTCGGCATAGAAAAAGCAGTACTCTGCGGTCTTTCCATGGGTGGTTACATTGCACTCCGCGCTATCGAGAGACATCCGAATAGGATTAAAGGATTATTACTGTGCGATACTAAAAGCGAACCCGATACAAGCGATGAAAAAATAAAACGAGCGAATTCGATAAAAACTATAAAGTCGGCGGGTGTTTCGGCGTTCGCCGAGAACTTCGTAAAAGCCGTTTTTTGGCCGAAGACATTCGAAAAAAATCCTGGAGCTATCGAGTTCATCAAAGAACTCGTTCGTGCAAATTCAGCCCTTGGTATTTGTGGAACATTACTTGCCCTTGCCTCCCGCACCGACACAACACAGAGTCTTTCTTCCATTGATATCCCAACGTGTATCATCGTTGGAGAATACGACCTACTGACACCACCTTCCTGTGCGCAAAGAATGCACGAAGCAATTGCCGGATCGGAACTACATATCTTGTCAAATGCCAGTCATATGAGCAATTTGGAGAATATTAAGGACTTCAACAAAAGGCTCACTGATTTTCTGAAGAAACATTGGTGAATTGGAAGCAAATAAAATCAACTCCAGGTTTGAGCATATTATATACAAAGAAACAAACGCGAATGTAAGGTTTGACCTTCTCTACTCGTTCACCTATATTATGGCAGATAAACACACAAGAATATTTAAAAAGATGGCGCTCTTATGAATGAATCAAAACTTACCGTTGGTTATTCCAGCGAAGCAACTACAGAACCATTCCGCCGCCTCCGCCGTACACGAATGACAGAAGCACTCCGCTCTCTGGTACGCGAGACAGAGCTTTCGCTCAACGATTTCATTTTTCCGCTCTTCGCAGTTCCTGGAAAAAAAATTCGTAAAGAAGTTGGTTCAATGCCGGGAGTCTTTCAACTCTCGGTAGACGAGCTGGTTCGAGAATGTGCAGAAGTAAAAGCACTCGGCATTCCTGCAGTGATCTTGTTTGGCATTCCTGAGCACAAAGACGAAATGGGTAGTGATGCCTACAATGAGCACGGAATCATCCAAACGGCTGTACGGGCACTCAAGAAGGAAATCCCCGATCTGGTTATCGTTACGGATGTTTGTTTATGTGAATACACTTCTCATGGTCACTGCGGCATTGTTCAGGGTAATGAAATTCTCAACGACGCATCCATTGAGCTGTTGACAAAAGAAGCATTGACACATGCACAGGCCGGTGCAGACATCATTGCCCCATCAGACATGTTTGATGGTCGAGTAAAAGCAATCCGGAATATTTTAGATGTAAACAGGTATCTCAACATCCCGATTATGTCATACTCGGCAAAATATGCGTCGGGTTTTTATGGACCATTTCGTGATGCTGCAGAAAGCACGCCAAAGTTCGGTGACCGCCGATCACATCAGATGGATCCTGCTAACAGCGATGAAGCGCTCTGCGAAGTGGAACAGGACATTCTCGAAGGTGCTGATATCGTTATGATAAAACCGGCGTTATCTTATCTCGATATCATCCGTCGCGTTAAGGATCAGTTTCAGATGCCGACAGCGGCGTACAACGTCAGCGGTGAGTACTCCATGATCAAAGCAGCAGGCCGCAATGGCTGGATTGATGAACCGCGAGTTATGATGGAAGTGCTGACGAGTATCAAGCGCGCAGGTGCAGATATAATTCTCACCTACTTTGCAAAAGATGCGGCAAAATTGCTGAAAGAAAGGAAATAATTGAGGAAGAGATATATCATGCCACAGCGGATTTTAAGACGCCGATTTAAATCGACAAAATCCAATAAACTCTTTATAAAAGCACAGACTATCATTCCCGGCGGCGTGAATTCTCCAGTGCGAGCATTCAAAGCGGTTGGACGTACACCCATTTTTATCAAACGTGCCAGCGCGGCGTTTGTGTGGGATGAAGACAGAAACAAATATATCGACTACGTAGGTTCATGGGGACCAATGATTCTCGGTCACGCGAATCCTGCTATTACCAAAGCAATACGGGAAGCATCAAAGCGCGGCACCAGCTTTGGCGCGCCAACAAGGCTTGAGATCAAGATGGCAGAACTCATCACCAAACTCATCCCATCTATCGAGATGATACGTATGGTGAACTCCGGTACCGAAGCAACGATGAGTGCTATTCGTTTAGCGCGCGCTTATACAGGCAAAGATATGATTATCAAGTTCGAAGGATGCTACCACGGTCATGGTGATTCTTTTCTCATCAAAGCCGGTTCAGGTGCAATGACATTGGGTGTTCCTGACAGCCCTGGCATTCTTTCTACGATTGCCGTGAATACATTGACGGCAAGGTACAACGACCTCACATCTGTACGGACAGCAATGGAACAAAACAAAGATCAAATTGCCGCCATCATTGTAGAACCAATTGCCGGCAATATGGGATGCGTGCCACCTATGGATGGATTTTTGCAAGGTCTGCGTTCTATGTGCAATGAATTTAAGGCGCTGCTCATTTTTGATGAAGTGATGACCGGTTTTCGTGTTGCATTAGGCGGAGCACAAGCGCTCTATGGTGTACGACCTGACCTGACGACACTTGGAAAAATTATCGGAGGCGGACTTCCCGTTGGTGCATACGGCGGGAAAAAAGAAATTATGCAGATGGTTGCCCCAGCAGGACCGATGTATCAAGCGGGCACACTTTCCGGTAATCCTCTTGCAATGGCGGCAGGATTGGCGATGCTGCGGATTCTCCATGCCAACAAGATGATCTACAAACAACTGGAGCAACGATCAGCTCAGCTTGAGGAAGGGATACGAGCTAATCTTAACAAGCTTGGTCTTGAGCATACATTCAACCGCGTTGGTTCGATGTGTACGCTCTTCTTCACCCCAAAGCCCGTTACCGATTATGACACGGCAAAAACCTCCGACACAGCAAAATTCTCGACGTATTTTAACTCGATGTTAGAACAAGGAATTTATCTTCCACCCTCGCAGTTTGAAGCAGCATTTATTTCTACTGCACACTCAGAGAGAATAATCGAGAAAACAATTAAGGCAAGCTACAAAGCGTTGCAGCGGTAAAAGCGAAAATAGTAGAACAATCTGACCATTATAAAAAAAGCTCCGACTGAGGATTCCTCAATCGGAGCTTTTCATTTTGTTAAACCCTCTAATTAATTGTAACCGGAATAGAGATAACTTGCTTCTCTAAATCGGGTGCATTAATTGTCAACACAAGAGTAGTTGAGAAGCTAGTTGCAGGTTCAGAAGTAGAAACGTCTACCACATTGAAAGTGAAGTCAGTGATACCAGCACCCGGGAAACGGGCGTACGCTGCATCCGGAATCACAGCGGGGTTTGATACCGAGAAACTACCGCTAACATCGAAAGCCACACCTGTTATTCCTAGTGGCAGAGTAAATGCAGCGCTAATTGTTGTTCCATCACAAAGTGGATTCCCATTGGCATCCTTAATAGTTATGTTAAAATACGCTGAACTTGAATAATGCGATAGGGTTATTGATGCAGGAATACCTGTAGTAACAATAGGTGCCTGATTCCAAACAACTAGCACACTATCAGAAACCAATTTACCATTGCGAGATTGTGTTTGAGCCGTCACCCAAAAACCTCCCGGTCGACCGGACAAAGCAAGAGGATCGTAATATGGCAGTGTCATTGGCCTTGGATTGACAGTCCATAAGTTTACTTTAGCAAAACCATCTTTGTCTGTGTATGCTGTAAAATCTGATTGCCCAGTTTCGATAATACCAGCCTGTGTATGGAAATAAACTGCTGTTCCTGCGGGAACAGGATTACTGAAAGTATCGCCTACAGCCACTTTAAAAAATGGAGGTGGTGGAAAATCATAATAATCATATTCGGGGAACACATAATGAGATGGATAAATCGTAAAGTGCGCTTGATCCGGGAATCCTGAATGTACAGTAATTCTCACTGGTTGTGAACTAATAATATTTCCACTTGCAAGTACAATTTGGGCAACAAGTTCAACAACACCCGCTTCTGTGCCGCTTATAATCGAAGCCCTGAGTTGTCCTTGGGAATCCGTACTATCAGTCGCAGGTATCACATGCGGTGCGGTTCCACCTGCAATAGAACTATTCGGGAAGAAGTTGATAGAGAAAGAAGCACCGTATTTCGGTGAAGCGGCAACCGGCATACCAAGTGAATCGTGGACCTCGTATGTAATAACCGCGTTTTCCAATGCACCGACACCAGATATATAAATATCGCTTGCGGTAATCCCTATGTATGCTATCTGTGCAGCTTTCAATGCTTCTGGTGAGGGTACATTAATTTGTTGAGCGGCTCTCAATACACCATAAAAATGTCTCGTCGTACTTCCGTTAGTGCCATTCGCAGTAATATAAACATCAAAATTGCCGCTAATGCCGCCATTCGCTACGGCATCACTAAGTCTAACAATGTAGGTAGTATTATTTGTATCTATTGTTCCGGTTGTTGTATTGACGGCATTGCTTAAAGCGATACCGCTTGATGCAAATCCTAATACACTTACTGTTATCGTATTGCCTTGTGCAAGCGGAATTCCATTTGCATCGGCAACTTTATAATCTATATCCATGTAACCGCCATCAGAGATAATGATGGTGTCGGATGCTGGGACGTTTAAAGTAGTAACGACTGGTGCACCTGAAAATACGAAAGGAGCTTTACGCATTACATTTACTCCACCGTGCACCTTAAGGGAAACAGATACGTTGCCAAAACCTTTAACGGGATCTATCGGTACTTTACCGCCGTACAATCCGGCTGAAGCTTTTCCACTTGCATCTGAGAGCACAGAGCCAGGATTAATAACACCACCAGTTGTGTTAAAGAATACATATTCCGGAGCCGGAAAATTACCATTAACATCAGCAAGGTTCACAGTGACCGTACCTACCTGATTTCCCATATTATTAAACATGTTTTGCGCGAGACTCAGAAATATTTGATTTGAGTCGGCTAATCCATGGGCAATTTCTATCGGCATTGATAATGCAGAAATGAAATTTCCTAATCCATCTGTTGTCCTTGCTATAACTTGAGCAATACCCGGTGTATTACCGGCACTAACAGTTACAGAAACAGTCCCTCCTGCCCCTGTTGAATCCTGAACAGTGGAAAGGTGTGTTCCTATTGGTGCTTGCAATAGGAAAAAAGAGACAAGTGCTTTTTGAGACACATTAATTGGAGTCCCAGTGCCATCTCTTACTATAAATGTAAGACGCGTACTGGTATCAGGCAATTGTGTTTCAGATAAGTATAGCGTCCGACTAGATGAATCTGCAAGGGAGATACTGGCCGGAACACCAAATGTTGTTCCTGATGTCGTGCCATGCAACAGCATACCAGTGAACCAATCTTGATCTGGGATGGGATAGTTATCATTCTGACTTATTACGTTAATTTTAAATGTTATAGTTCCCGTAAGACTGTCTTTGGCATTATTATCAATAACCCATACACGGAAATGTGTCTGACTAGTATCTTTTGTATCACCCATTGTGATCTGATTACCTTTTAGCTGCAAGTTTTTTGATACCAAATCATTGGTTCCTGCATCGATTGTAACATTAATTGTTGATCCCGCCACCAAAGGTTTTCCATTATCATCAGAGACAGTAAAATCAAAGAAGTTCGCGTTTCCATCTAATATAACAAAATTTACAGAATTAGAACTTCGAGATACTGTTGTATGTCCCGAGAACAAAATTTGAATAGTTCTTACAATGGAACTATCCGATTTGCGGACAGATGTATCGCCTTTCACTTCAGCAGTAACTGTAACCAAACCTCCAATAGGTGGATTCCCACCACCACTCGTTAAGATAGCACTCGCCATACCGTTGCTTGTAAATGCATTATTAGTTATCCCGCCTCCATTTGTAACAAAACTTACTGGTGTTCCATCTATTACAGGATTTCCGAATTGATCATTGACAGTCATTGCTATAGTTGTGCTTAAACCGTCATAAACACGTCCGGCAATATTGAACTTTGTTGCAGATATAGAAACGTGGTTACCATCAGGTAATCCAGAGCCTTCGGTTAAACCCGCTGTTGCAACAATTTTAAGAATCGGATCAATCACCTGTGCAGTCACAAGAATGGCATTGGGTTTTGTGCCGCTAAAAACTATTGTTGAAACTTGCCCAGTCAATGGATCGGTTTGACCAGTATCCGGTTTAATGGATTCCCCACTCGGATTTGATACACTGATCGAGAATTTTACTTTACATCTATTTGTGCCTGTAACAGGACGATTTAAAGAATCCACAACCAAAAATGTTAAAGTGCAAGATTGATTAATACCACCTTTCAGTAAAATTGATTTCGTTGTTTGACTTATTAATCCAATGCTTGCTGGTCGTCCTGAATTACCACTAATAATTTTACTTGAATCTACTACTTTCATATGGATATTGACACCTGTTATGTTATCACCCGGTGTCATACTTACTTTTTGTGTATCAGATGCATAGCCTGATAAAATTGCATATACCGATGTATTATAATTGTCGCTCAATTCCATTGTAAGTTTATAGGAACCATCCGTTTTTGATGTGTCAACTTGTGATAGAGATCCTACATCAATAACGCGAGCCAACGCAAGAGGACTATTCTCCGCATCAAGCACTGTTCCGCTTATAGAAGATGCCTTCGTTGTAGTCGGCTCTGTGGGATTTTCCTTACATCCTGCAATCATCAGTAATATAACAATAGACACCTTAAGTAAATTGGCACGAAAACTCATAAGATACTCCTCAGGAAAATATCCCTGTTTTATGAAAAATCAATTGTCGAGCTTATTTCTCTGTTCTGCGTTTATTGAGATCTTTTTCCATCTCTTCTATTGTTTCCTTTTGGATATTTTTTCCTGTCTGTGGTTTTACCGCACGGTCTTCCAACGATGGAAGTATTTCTGCCTTGAGAAGAACAATAAGTTCCCGTTTCGTAATATTCTTCGAGTCATATCCAAAGAGGTAGCGGAGTCCAAATACCCACCACGGTAAATCTTTTAGTAAAGGTACTCCCGATCGAACGATTGTTTCCGAATTGGAATACATCCCACCGATATAACTTTCCTCGCCGTTCAGGAGTGTCAATGAACCTGCTGTAGAAGTCTTATGAATAATAGTTGTCACCGTGCTCGCTTCAAAAGTACTTTTCTCAACTCTATATCGGATATCCATAAATTCCATTTCGCCAACTTTGAAAATCCTTGGTCTAATTTCAAGAATTGTTCCCGTTGGATAAAATTTTTGGACAGTGTTTCCAGAAAAATCTTTTTCTAATACAGAGAAATCATCTCCTACTTGAAGTGTGCTGCTTAAACCTGAACGGACTGGCATTTTAGAATTTGAAATTACTTCACCAATCTGATCGGCTTCAAACATCTCGAGTGCGGCGTGGATGTCCACTGCAAGGTTATTACCTGTTGGATTTAAAGTTGCACTTGCGAATTCATTTGCGAGTCTACTGGTCGTAGCTGCTGAAGATGCACCCGTAGATGTGGTTGAAACTAATGGATTAGTTACACCGAAAATATTCATTCCGAGATTCAAATTACTTCCACGGAAAATAGAAAAATCCATCCCGTTCTCTGCCAACTTTGTTCTATTCAAATCAAAGAACACACATGAGACGGAAATATCGCGCACTTTGGAAAAATACTCGCTGGAGTCGACAACCACGGCAGCCTGCGGAGGCATAATCACAGGGACACTGCTTGATGATGGAGTTTGGGAAATATCTCTAGAAGGATTCTGTGCTTGCTCACCTTGTTTTTTCCCGATTTCTTCGAATGAAGCAATTTCCATATACTCCGGATAGTCGATGTACCACAATTGATTACTCCTGAGAATAAGTTCTAATGCATCCTTCCAGTACATCGATTCAATGTTAATCCCAATCGTTTTATCTTTCCCTTGCAAGGGTGATCGGTCAATAACCAACCTTCCATCGAGTTTTTTACTCAATTCTCCGAGGGCTTGTATCGCTTTTGCATATGGGACATCGGACTTAAATGAAACCAGTGCATCCGGATTGACAATTTTCCCCTGTGCTTTGCGTTCAATCGATTGTTCAGTCTGTGCTTCCACAAGTTGTGCAATCGCGGCGATAATCAGAAAAAGAAATAATAAAGAGCGTACTCTCATAGTTACCTCGTTTGTTTATCAAACATTATTTTCTTTGTCAGTTTTCGTACAACTCCACCTTCATCAAGAGTAAACTCCACAGCGCTTTCTGCTGGATTGACACGTGTCATATTTCCACGCCACACCTTATCGCCAAGATGCAAAACGATAAGCGCATTATTTGTAAGCACAAATGCTTTTCCCGGCAGGACTGCTTTCACCTCCAATAAATCTGCATTCACTTCACCAATAGGAGCCTCTGTAGAAAGAGTTTGAGTGATCATATTTCGGAAAGGATCGTACGGAGAAACAATCATCGTCAGAGATTTGGCTGCTAATGATGTGCCAAGTTCAGGAATGCTTCGAACAAAAAATGCGTGAATTTCCATGTCAAACGCAATCCACTTTATGACATCTTTTGTATCCGGATCGATTGCTTCTTTTTGTTCCAGCTTCATCGAAGAAATTTTATACAATCGTTGTCCATTTTCGAGAAAGTACACAAATTTAAACAGATTCTCGAATTGTGCCTCGCCAAGATCTAACTTATAGGCGTTGTACCCCCAGCTAGTTCTTTCACTCGTTCCTAAAAATTTCATATCGAACTTCAAGAACCCGGCTTCATCGATGCCGCGGCTCATATACTCATACGTTTGTGAAGATATATCAAACTGAGGTATCTCCTTACTTCGAGAATCGTATCGCCGCTTTACATCCTGATATTGAGTTGTTAAACGTTGAACCTCATCCGTCAACCCCGGCAGGTCTTCCAACTCCTTGTTGATTGCTTTGACTTCATTCTCGTTTTTTTTCAGCTGACGTGGTTGCACTATGCCCCACCATACAAATCCTGCTGTTGCAAAAATAAGAAAGACAACAAAAAGAACAATTGTATTTCTAACTTTATTAGTCACGGTTTTCTCGCCCCCTTATCTTGTACCAAAATTGGGTTCGGGAATATCATATTTATCAACCTTTTCAATAACAATGTCAAATTCATATAATATTTTTTTGCGTACTGTGATGGTGCGTACCTCCCTCAACGTCGCTGTTTCAAAGATGCTTGCAATGCGCGGTATCCTCGCGCGATAGATGGACCTACCCGAGATAACGATATTCTGCGGATTTCTGTCATCTGGTCTCAGACTGTAAATCCACAGAGAATTCAGATCCTCTATACTATTTGCAAGATAATGTAGAATTCGGCTCCACCGATCACTCCCCGGAGCGATAGAATCATAAACACTGGTCGCATTGCTATAACGGTTAATATCCTCAGTCAATGCCGTTCTTCGCTGGCGAAAAACGTCCAGTTCACCCAGTTTTTGCCGCTTCTGCATAAGTTCCCCATTAGCTCGTCTGATTTCAGCTTCCCGTCCTGTAATTTGAACAACGAAGAATGGAATCGTTAGGCTAACAAGAATAGCCGCTGCCCAGCCATGCCAAGCCAGCGCTAACGTTCGTTGGCCTTCTAGAACAAAATGCGGAACGAGGTTGATATTATAAAAACCGGGAAGGGTGGGTTGAAGCGTGCGCCATGCTGTTATAATCGGAATGACATATTCAGACACTACCTCACCAACAGAACCCTCGAATTCACCAATATCGAGAGTAGGGGCTTTCATATATTCCACAAGAGCGCTAGAGAATTGCGGAGCAATTGCTTCTAACAAATTCACTTTATGGCTTTCACCAGCCAGTAAAATTCGATCGATGCGCGTCAATGCAATATTATCTTGCTCGAGTAGAATGCGACTGTAGATAGTATTCTCAATATTGGGCGATTCATATCCTTCACTAATGATAGGGGCAAAGTGAAGATAGTTTTGACCTTGCATAAAAATCAAACGGCTAAAATCATGTCCTACATAGACGAGGACTGAAACTTCTTCATCTTGAGGTTCATATTGGGTCCGCACCATTTCCATCAATACTGTATCTGCACTATCTACTAGCTTTACATTAGGAACGCGTCCACCCATAAACGGCTTAACTTCCATCAGGAGATCATAGATGTGAATACCATCTTCACGGATGAGTGAAAGCAAACCGCCTGATGCTGTTGGGATAACATCAATCGCATCTATCGCAGGAGCAGAGGCACGCATCATTGAAAGTTCTTGAGAGATCTTTTTCTTAAGCCTATCTCCTTTTAACCCAAAGTCTCCTTCAAACTCTTGATAGGTCACAGCCGGTTCAGAGATAGCATAGGAAAGTAAATATTTCCTAGGAGAGCCAACTTCGTTTAATAGGCCAAGCAATACAGATGCATTTGTATTGCCTTCTTCGCTTGGAGATTCAAGCGCCCCGGCAGATGAGAAAGAATCTGCCGACGAAATATCGCTAAATGATGGGCCGTCGCCTGCTGCCGCACTGGCTTGCTTTTCTTCAAATTTTCGCACCAAAGCAACGGTTTTAAAATCTCTCAGCGTTACTTTATTCCCTTTGGCAGAAAGGCGCACGAACTTAAGTTCTAGTCCGTCCACAAATAAGGCAACCGCTGTTTTTCCTTCTCCTGCTTTAATAGGCATGAGTTGGTATTTCCTCGCTCGTTAATATTTAGAAAATTGTCATAGGCCACGAGACCTATGGCCCAGTAGCACCTACACGATTAGAACTTAATTCTGTTGTTTGTAATTGTAAAAGCTGTTGAAGACGCCGTTTGTTATTCGCAAAATTCATAGCGTTTTCCATCGAAATCTTCTTCTGCAAGTACAGACGTTTTAAGTCTTGTTCCATAGTGATCATACCAAGTTCCGTACCTTCTGCGATCATTTGATAGATCTCGCTTACATTATTATTCTTGATGGCGGCATACACCGAGGGAGTTCCAAGCATCACTTCCTTCGCAAGTACTCGTTTACCATCTAAACTGGGAATAAGTTTTTGCGAAATGACACATCGGAGCGTCTCTGCTAAACGATTCCGTACCCGTTCTTGCTCAATAGGCGGCGTTTCGCCGATGATACGGTCGATACTCTCAACTGCCGATGCCGTATGCAACGTTGAAAAGACTTTGTGACCGGAATCTGTAATTTCCAATGCTGCTAAAATTGTGTCAGCATCTCGCAGCTCACCAACCATAATAATATCCGGGTCTTGTCGTAATGCCTGCACTGCACCATCTCTAAAGGAAAGCACATCTCTTCCAACTTCTCTATGCCTGATGATACATTTATCTGATTTATGAACAAATTCAATAGGCGAAGCAATAATAACAACATGTCCTTCTACACTATGATTGTTGGCATCGATAATGGAATCCAGCGTGCAACTCTTCCCCGATCCGGTTATACCTGTGACGAGACAGAGCCCTTCCTTCGTATGTGCCAGACTGAGCACTTTTGTGACATTTGAGTGCAACTCCAGTCCTTTATAGGGACGAAGTGTGTTATTGATTGCGCGCATATTCAGCGCAAGCTGATCCAAGTCAAAATATACATCCGCACGGAACCTTCTGAAATCTGAACTTTCCATATAAAGCATATGAGAGAAGTCAAGATTTCTGTTCTCAAATAGAAATGCTCTTTGCCGCTCTCCAACAATGCTTTGGATAAGAATATTAATTTCGTCCTGTGAATATTTCCCAAGCGATGGATCTGATCTTTTTGAACCATACACTCGATACCAGATATAACCTTGCGAACCATATCCTCCCATATCAATATCAGAAGCGTTGATCGTAAACATACGAGTGAGAAAATGATTAACTAGAGCCAACAGCTTCATTTTCGTTGTTTCATCAGTCCGCGTCATGATATCACTAATCATCATCTGCCGCTCAAGTCCCGTAACTGTTTTTGGGAATTGAGATGCCATCTCTTTCAGAATTCTTTGCGCCTCGGTAACGACTGGCGGTAAATCTGATTGTACAGCAACAACGGTTGGCATATTCGGAGATGGATTTTTAACTTGTGCTGCCATGCAATGAATTCTCTTATATAACCTGACAACTAAAGTTCAAAGCTTTTTCTGTATCCCTCATTCCCATGGTCGGTTAGATAATAAGGAACTCCAATTAAAAAAGCAAATGATGAAAAGGATTTTTTTCAATAGCTCATGAAGAATGTCAGGTGTGCGCATGTTAGAAGTCCTCAAAAAAGAAAGGGCTTCTGGAATGGGACAAACCATAACAATGAGCATAAGAGAGATGGGGGACGATTGAAAATGATAGTACGGATTAAAGAAGGCAAAATCATCGTGTTAGAAGCAGCCGAGAGCAGTATTCGGATTATGATCCGACGCTGTTTTCCGAGAAGTGTGAGGAATATCACGCTTTGAGCATTTCACGGTAAATCCTCACTCGGTGATTGGTCAAGGAAAGTCTCTGGGCGCCCAGACGCAAGAAGCGTCCTCATCGAAAGAAACGAGAACGGCTCCTCCTTGCAATTAGTTCGTTCATTCAATTCAACGGCAATGATCCCGATTGGTTGATGGCTCAACCGGACATCAGATCGGTCTTGAATATATGATTCGATTTGTATCCGATATCCTTGGTCATCATTGATCTTCTTGCAGCTCGCACAGATAGGAACCAACCCACTTACTACATCACCTGAGCGCCGATATATTAAGTACCTATACGATATAGTACCTATACGATATAGTACCTATATTATGATAAACAATCAGACTGCCGAATACGGGTTGGAATTAAGCCTTGTGAGCAGGAACATGGAACGTGTTGCCGATTTAGCGACGAACATTGCCGAAGAGTTCATGTTCCATACCCACGCACGAGTAGTAAAACATCACGCAGAGGGAAAAAAGAATTCTCATAACGGATTATTTCTTTGTCAAGTATCCAGGATAAAGTTTTGCCATACAATCTGGGCAGATACCGTGACTAAAGCGAGCCTGCGACCGTTCTTGGATATAGGATTCCACTTGCATCCAGAATCCTTTATCATCACGAATCTTTTTACAATTTGCACAGATTGGAACAAGCCCGCTTAGTGTTTTGATATCGGCAAGGGCATCTTGAAGTTCTTTGATCATCCGTTCACGTTCGACTTCGGCATTTTTTCTTTCCGTGATGTCGCTTGCGATACCAACCATGCCGATAACCTTCCCCCGACTATCGACCAAGGGAATTTTACTTGTGAGATGCCAGCGCTGTTCACCGGTATCTCGATGGAACGCTAACTCCTCTCTCTCATACATTGCCTGATTTGTTTGAACAACCTTCATTTCATCCTCGGAATACTGCTTTGCTAATTCCGGCGGGTTGAAATCAAATGTTGTTTTGCCGAGGGCATCTTCTTGACGTTGTACTCCGATTGACCGAAGGTGCGGGAGATTGTTGAGGACATATCGCCCTTCAGTATCCTTCGAGAAAATGAGGACGGGTAAATTATCGATTAATGTCCGGAGTAAATTGCGCTCATGCTCGAGTGCTTCTTCGAAATGTTTTCGATCAGTAATATCGGCGCTGATACTAATAATACTCGTCACCTTTCCTTGATTATCCTTCAGTGGAACCTTACTGGTTAGATGCCAACGTTGTTCACCAGTATCTCGGTGCAAAACAATTTCTTCTTTATTGAACACTGCCTCCCCAGTCTTAAGAACTTGCATTTCATGTTCGTGATACCGATGCACTAATTCGGCGGGGTGGAAATCAAACATTGTTTTCCCCAGCACATCCTCCTGGTGCTCTACACCAAGAGATTGCAAGTGTGCACGATTGTTGAGAAGATATCGACCTTCTAAGTCTTTATAATTGATTAGTTCAGGCATAGTATCAATCAATGTTCGAAGAAGGTTGCGTTCATGTTCAAATGCTTCCTGCACTCGTTTCTGCTCGGTGATATCATGGCTGATGCAAATAAAACCTGTTACTTTCCCTTTGCCATCCTTGACTGGTATTTTACTTGTAAGATGCCAATGCATTTTACCCGTATCCCTGCGAAAACATAACTCTTCTTTACGGATCATCGCCTCGCCGGATTGAACAACCTTCATCTCGTCTTCAAAGTATTTTTCTGCTAACTCACGGGGGTGGTAATCAAATGTGGTTTTCCCAACTACATCTTCCTGACACTTCGCCCCAATCGAACGCAAATGTGCAGGATTGTTGAGAATATAACGGCCTTGTTCATCTTTGTAATAAAACAGATCCGGCAAATTGTCAATCAATACCCGGAGAAAGTTGCGTTCGTGTTGGAGAGCTTCTTCGACACGTTTACGAGAACTGATAACCTTAACCGCCGATATAACTGTTGGTTTTCCCTTCAATTCAAATAAATGATTACTCACCTCAACCGGAATTCTATGACCATTCTTTGCAAGATGTATCCCTTCCCACACCGTATATTTCTGCATCATAAGTTTTTTCATCATCGCTTCAACGTGGGGGATGGTCTCGGGGGCATGAATGTCATATGGACTTTTTTGGAGAAGTTCCGCCCGGGTATACCCTAGTTGTTTGCAGGCAACTCTATTCACTTCAAGAAACTTAGAAGGCACACCCCCTTGATTGGGAGATTCATAGACAAATATTTCATCATGAATGCTATTGAAAAGATTGTATAACACAGTAAAAGGCAGTAATACTGTTTTTACCCTTTTGTTTGATACGGCCCCAATTTTTTTTACGTGCTTGCGCAATCGAGCAACTTCGTTAAAAAGTTGAGCTTTTGTTTTGGTCATATGTTTCATAGTGTAACTCCGACAAAACCTACAATACTATAGTCTCATACCGGCTTTTTCTGCTGCTCAATACTGCAAGCATTGAACAAAATAAAGAAAAGAAGCATTATAGAAATAGGCTTCATAAAAGTATCTACAAGATTATATCCATGAAGAAATAATCGCGAAACCGTAGTCGGAAGAATTCTACAGGAAAATAACCCATATTCCTTTTCTCTTACAGTGCTAACAATCACAGGAGCGTACGTAGGGTATTTCTGCATACTATGTGGGAATATCAAAAATGATGAATGAGACAGCAGCAGAATGGATATTCGCATGTGCATACGATGCAATGCTTACCTCTGTTCCCCTTTTCCACCGAGATGTGCGTTATGGCATTCAACAATAAAATCTTCTGAAGAATCACCAAGACATCATCTGGTGGTAATTTTCGGCAAGACTCTTATCATCGTCAATGCCGAATGTACACAACCTTTATTATTTGTACAAATGTACTTTATATCCTCTTCAAAATCAAAAAATGTTGAAAATAGAAGGTGAGGATAAAGAACAATGAAAATTGCTCACTCGACCCACGAGAAGTTGCAAGTGTAGCAAAATTATGAGGCTTTCTAAACGTCTTATCTTAAAAAAATATATTCGTATCGACACCTCATCCC
The DNA here is from genome assembly GCA_050013655.1 of Bacteroidota bacterium. Lineage (GTDB taxonomy): Bacteria > Bacteroidota > Ignavibacteria > UBA10030 > UBA10030 > Fen-1298. Next base: position 177,361 of record JBEKEV010000006.1, read on the forward strand.
TTCCGGACTACCATTCTCTTGATAAGCTTTTTCAGGACGGCAACAACTAGCCGTTGATTTTATGAGATAGACCAAAAGTAAGAGTTTTTCTCAAACCCCTGTATCAAAGCTGGAAATACAATGGAGACAAAAATAATGGTCATAAAATAACTTTAACTTTTCAATAATTTTAAATCTCTGCTTCATTGCTTTGTTTCATTATATCACATTTAAGCACGATTCTCTTGCTTTTTGTTCTTGATATTGAACTCCGCAATTTTGAGATCCTGAATATACCTACAAAACCGTTTTATATTCGATTGCGAACTTGAGGAGGGAATGACTTCCGTGGATTTCAAGCTTATTGCAGATATTGGTTCGATGATTCTCGACGGTCCGATAACTGATATGTAACTCATCTCCGATTTCTTTACTTGTTTTGTTTCCCGAGATAAGGCGTAGTACTTTGCGTTCGGTGGCTGTAAGGCTCTCCAATTGAGGTTTTTTCTTGAGCAGTGAACGGGCGTAATCACCTCTGCTGACGAGGTATTCTGAGATAGACGGACTGAGGTAGTACCGTCCAGTTGCAACGGTTTTGATAGCGGCAACGATATCACTTACTGCGCTTTCCTTCAATACATACCCTTTCACTCCAAGATCCATTGCCTCGTTGAACATATCTTCTTCTTTGTACATCGTTAAGAAGACAATATGAGACGGGAGATGTCGCCTGATGATTTCCTCTGCAACCTGAAGACCGGTTAATCCCGGCATTTCAATATCAAGCACGATGACATCCGGTTTGAGTTTTTCCGTAAGATGCAGTGCTTGTTGTCCGTCCTCCGCTTCACCGATGATTTCTATAGAACGTTCAGACCCAATTGCTAAGAGTAAGCCTTTACGAAATATCGGATGATCATCTGCGATGATGATTTGTAGTTTAGTTTTCGCCATCTATTCTATCATACGTTTTAATTGTAATTAATACTCTGGTTCCTTTTCCAGGATTTGATTCAATTCTCATTGTTCCTCCAATAAACCGAGTACGTTCTACAATTCCTTGTAATCCTATCCCGCGTTCATTTTGAGTTCGCTGCAGCAAAACATCGAATCCGGTACCGTTATCTTCTACGTCAATATTCAATCGATTGTACCATCGCTTGATGGTAACTTTTCCGGCAGTCGCATGCGCATGTTTGATGATATTATTGACGCATTCCTGTATAATTCTATAGACATGAATTTCCATTTCTTTTGGAATAAGATTATCAATGGGATCGATATCCGATGCAAAGGAAATCGTCGTCGTTTGCGCTGCCCTATTGATAATCGATTCAAGCGACTTCTTCAATCCTAATCTATCAATCTGGTAAGGACGAAGATTATTCGTGATCTCTCTGGTTCCTTGGATTGCTTGCGATGCTGTATGAGAAATCTCATCGAGTTGTTCTCGAACATTTTTTTTGTTCTTCAGATCACTTAATGCCAACAATGCCCTGTTCTTAATGATGAGAAGCTCCTGGCCGATGCTGTCGTGTAATTCAGTAGCTATGCGCTTTCGTTCTGCTTCCATCGAATCAATCAATTGGCGTGTAAATACATTTTGTTGCTGTAAGGATCGACGACGACGCTTTCGCTGAAAGTAGAATGCATATCCAATCAGAACAACAGCACAAACCATAATAATCTGGAAATTTAATGCTTCCCAAAATGGCGGCTGGTCTACAAAAAGAACTGTTATCATGAAGTCTAATTAAATAATAATCTTCTGCCCAATAAAAATAATTAAAAGGATAAAATAACTCTTTTCACAAGCATAGTACGAGAAAAACGTAGTAGTGTCAAGAAAGGGATCGAAGAGAAGAGGAATGCTCTTTGTACTGTACGCAGCCGATTTGTACCATGGTTGCGTGCACAATGTACCATGGTTGAAATATGACACTAAGTCAGACTACCTTTGAAGTGGTTTTAAAGAGAGATTAAGCAGGTGCCGGCACAGTGTACCCACCCGGCAAACTCGTTGCGATACCAACCCGCTCCTCTTCGAACTCGATGTCGCTTACAGGGAATACGACATTGCCTCTACCTACCCACGGCAAATAGTCCTTTTTAAAACGTACGAAGTGCCAGTTGCCGTCCATATCACAAAACCAAAAAGGATATTGCATACCATTTACGGTTCTCACCAATCGAGCCCAATCGTAGAGTTGCGCAGCTATCAAGCTTTTAGAATTTATTTTCCAGGTTTCGCGATCAGGATGTAAGGATGATCCGTATCTCAAACCACTCATTGATTCGGCTACAATTGCATCTGCTTGGAGTCCACGCTCAGGAGAATTAAGATAGAGCGGCATATCCGCGCGTGCACCAATATATAATAACCCAATTTGCGGTATGGTACTTAATGAGCTCGATTTCACAAATACTAATTGTGCGTATGCATATAAAGTAGTCCCAAATGGAGCATATAATGGATCAGGAAAACTCGTCAAAGTTGCCTTTGTTGTCCAAGCCACTCCATCTGGAGATACGTTTATTTTCAACGACGTTAGTCCCAGGTTCGCAATATTATGATTAGCAATAAATGCATTATCTATGTTTTTTGCGATTGTAAAGTGGGCTAACAATGTTTGATTCTGTGCATTCGATCCGCTTTCCCAGAGCGTATCATATCTGTCATCCTGCAATTGTGTGGTCGGGAAGCCGGTTGCACTTCCTTCAGATGCTGTCAACGTCGCCGCTCTCACTCCTTCAAAAACAAAAATCGGATTGCTCATATCACCACCTCAAATTCGGTTGTTCCATCTCGCGAGATACCTTGCCCTATAATAGGTCCGTTTGCAGGTACAGATTCTATAAGTGTATTTATCTTCCCGGCGAAATTTAGTGCTGCACTATCAAAAGGTTCAAACTGGAAAAATGGAATCACCGGCGTCGGTACCTGATAACGGGTCTTGCTCGTCTTCCAATAATTGTAATACCAAAATGCGAAATCCTTTAATAAATTATCGGCGATGAACCTGCAAGAAATATAGAGATCTTTGTCGTCTCCCATCGCAACCGCATCAAATCCATTTGCATCGCATGACACGCTGTTAACCCCATTGTCGACGGTGACAACGTCGTAAGCATCTCCGTATCCGGTGTCTTCCGAGATATTCTTTGCCTTATCCGCATCGAGCGTTACCATATTCCCGGTTGTGACAGGCACTCCATTTTCATCGAACCGCCTATAAGCAAACGCTTGTTTCTGACCGCTGATGCGAGGCATAATATTAAAACTAAATAATTCCTTCAATGCGTCGTAAATTGTCGCGCTGCTGTAATCGGCTTCTGCAGCTATATACATTGAGATGGTAGCACCGAATTCAAACAATAATCCAAGTGGAAGTGAAAGACCTATTAATCGATCATTTACTTTGTCATAACAAATTTTATTTGATGAATAAAATTCGTCGGCATTAGTACCAACCGGGAATGGATCACCAATCCTGCTAACTGAAGTATAGCCGGTAATTGGGGTGGCATTAATTCTATTTACATATTGTTGAGTTCCAATCTGATTAAGAAGTCCATCGTTGTTGAAATAATAGACCCATCCATTGACTTCATCAGAAACAAATCCTCCCGGCTTCGTCATTGAAAACTGAATGACCGAAGAATTATTTTCAAGAGAATTGTTCGTTTGAGGATTCCATTTAACTATTTCATAATATCCAGGACTTGCAGAACGATACCGGCATCCGAACCATAAACCCAGTGTGTTAGAATAAACTGCCTGCTGAATCGGATAATCTGAGTATGCGTTTAAAGTTGTAAGAGTAAAACTTGTACCGTTGAAGTTTATTTTAATAAAATTCGTACTGTAGATAAGTTGATAATAATAATTTCCTGCGCCATCGCAGAACGCCGGCATATCCTGACATATTGCTTCACCACCCGTCGTAGCATAGCTTGATTCGGCTAAAGTATTAAGCAAAAAAAGCCGCACTTCAACTACAGACGTAATATGACTCAAATAATAAATACCGCGCACCGTCAGATCGATGGCAAAATTCGACTCACCACCGAGCGTATTTGTGGTGCGTGTTATTGCATAGGTATCGATTGTAGATCCCGAAATGCCGAGTCTAATTATCTTGTGCGCACCCGCCGCATTTCTCGCAACTCCCCAAATAAATCCTGAAGCGAGATCTTCACTCCATAATTTCACAACAATATAGCCGGTTGGCGCTGCGTCGATGAGCGTATAGAGATGCGTTGATAAATCATGCTTGTAAATTCTATCTTTAATCCCGACCCAGAGTAAATTATTTGTATTGTCACATGCGATTGCAGTAGACTGAGCATAATAACTTTCACCGGGCGGAACATCCCAAAATGATGGAACGTGCCTGCCGTCATATGTCTTAATTCGGAAATTATCGAACGTGAAACTTGTAATGCCAATTTGTTCGAACATCGTCCGAAGCAACTGAAAAACCCAAAAATAAATTAACCATGTTTGAGGGAAAACATCGCCCGTTGCCTTTTGAACAATTCCCTGTGTGACAGAGGTTATTAACGGTTGTAGTTCAGCGACCGTTACAAGAATGGTCACCTGCTGATTATCATATTGATTAATATCTCCAGCCTGCCCATTGCCGTTGCCGAGTGTGACATATCCATCGCTCGCCGGAAGCGTTACTTCTATTCCTCCATCTAAACTTGCCGTCCATGTATCCGGTGTCCCTGCCGTATAACTTAGCTGGATGGAGTGTATTCCTTTCTTCAATGGATAACCTGAAACATTGGCGTTATGAAGATAGAGTCCGGGAAGTTTCTGCAGCACTATTCCGGTTTGCCCGCCATCCATATTGTAAACTGGAATTTGTGTATTGATTGCCACAGCACTTGTGCGCGCTGCATATTCCAAATATCCCGCGACGGAAAACACAACTGTATCCGTTGCCTCATCGCTCGTTACGCACCACTTGCCGTCTTTCTTTTTGTCAATCCATCCTCCAAATGGAGTGATTGTGTCTGTCGTAAGATCGTTCAGCCAAAAGTCTACTTTCAGTTCTAAATATTGCGTTGCATTAAAAATATTCGCCTTCCACCATGCAATATCCAATCCTTTAAAATTCAGTACCATTGTTGCAAATTGTCCCATGAGTAATTCAATCGATTCGGAGATTTTATCCGGCATGGTATTGTCGAGATGGTCGGTCACATCGATCCACGTGCCGGCAGATTGCGCTTCATTGAGCACCGCGACCTTCTTCACCGATACCTTCCAATGGACAATCTTTCCCCCGGCAATGGCAAACACATCATAATCTGCTGAAACTGCTTTTCTCATTTATAATCCATCTCTCCCCTCATCCTATTCTCTCCCCTTTTTAGGGGGAGATGCAAGAGGGGGTTCGGGTGGGGTTCAGAAGGGTTACACATTCTTCCACTTATTAATAAAGACTTCATCAATTGAGGATGCACCAAGTTCTCGCATCAATTTTTCGACTGCCGGTTTTAAATTAGACCTCACATATTCATCCGTGCCAATAAGATTGTTCACACTAATATTCAGGTGCACATGATTGCTTCCAACACCGCCTCCGGATGCACCTCCGGATTGATTTGATATTCCAGTCTGTTGTTGTCTCAATGCTGCCGGAGCGGCCATCGTCTGTTTGTTGATCGTTGGCAAATAGGTATTTCGCATTGCGGATTGCACATTTACTTTTTCGCCCGAGCTGACACCGATCATAAAATTGTCTTTGTCATATCCAGGTGGGACGATAAAACCTTCGGGCGGAGTGCCTTGCGCAAACTTCGGTATTGCAGCTTCCATCATTGCCTGGATTGCTAACCCAGCCACTGGGGCGGCGAGAATATTGAACGGGAATGGAATTGTCTCTATAACACTTGCTAACTGAGCTGCGACTGCTCCGGCAATCTGTGCTGCAATATAATTGCGGATCGTATCGTCCACCACCCGGTTCATATTCGTGCCAAAAGAATCGGCCGCATTGTATTCATCTCGTCCGGCTTGTATCTCTTGTTCCACTAATTTCAAACGCGCAGCAGTTGCTTTCTCTTTATCTTCCGTCCGCTTTTTTTCAAGATTTGCAACGTAATCTACCAATTGCTGTTCTATCGCCTTGACTTTATTTACATTTTCCGCTTTGTCGGCAGCCATCTTCGCATCGATGGCACTTATTTTATTTGCGAGATCTGCCTGCTCTTTTATTTGTCCGGCATCATTAACATCGATAATTGCGTTAAGCGCATTTAATTTATCCTGCAACCTTTGTCGTTGAGCAGCAAGAGCTTGATTATCTATTTCCTCCTGAGTTAATCCTTTTTGGATGCCCTGGATGCGCATAGTATTCAAATCGCGCTCAAACCATGAGTCCGATGCCGATTGTTTTGCATTCGCTAATTGCTCGGCTGCCTTTTCGGCTTTCTGATCTTCTGCATCGGATTCCTTCTGATCTTTCGCGGCTTGCGCTTTTTCCTGATCGTCATATTTTTTATTTATCTGGGCTATCAGTGCATTATATTTTTCGGTTGAAGCGACAAGTGCATCGTGATGACCTTTCCATTCATCCTGTTCTTTATTATATGTCAGCGTTGCGTCGGCAAGTTCTTTTTTACGACTGTCGGCAATAGCATCGATCTCAGCTTTTACAGCAAATGCCCTGGCTTCCGCATCGCTTTTTACTTTCGAAGTCAATTCTTTATTGATGGCGTCGATTGCTTTTGTGTGAAGATCAAATTCTTGCTCATATGATTGGTATCGTTCTGCATTTTCGGTGTCCAATATTCCGAGAACTGAGCGCTTTTCATCAAGTTTATCTAATTCGTTTTGTATCGCTTGCAAAGCTTGTTTTTCGTTTTCTCGAGCCGCCTGTAATTCTGAAATGGACATGCCCTTCATGGCGATCGACAACTTATCGAGAGCCACTTTTTGTCTATCTATCGCATCGGTTGTATCGTTGAGTACATTATAAAGTGTCATGCCGACTGTGGCAGCTAAACCAATAGCGATTGCAAGAACATCTAAGTCCGGATTGACCATCAACAACATCATTGCCACTTCAAAACCTGCAACGACTCCTGCTTTTAATCCTTTTTCAAGTCCGCCTACTTTCTTTGTTGCATCATCTGCAGCGCCGCCCATCTGTTGCATGCTCATCATCAAAAACGAAAGAGCTCCCATTCCCATCACGGCTTCTCGCCGCATACCTCGCAGTGTATCGGCTTTTTTAAAGATCGCTTTTTCGGCTTTGCCTGTTTCGTTTGTTAATGTTTGCTCAACGGGAATAGCATTTTGATTGGAAGTAATACTGCTTTGATTCGCTCCTACATATTCTTTGGTGCGGTCTACAAGCCCCTTCAACTGCGCTTCGAGTCCGGAGTAATCCGGTGGTTTTGCATTGACCGTAAGAAGCTGATTGAGCTGCGCGCCGGTTGTCTCCGTCATCGAGAGCATAGTCTTCAGCCCATCGACAAATGGCGCCAGGTCAACCGTGAAAACTGTCTTTACTTCACTATTAATAGCCATCAGTCGTCAGCTCTCAGTTATCAGTGATTTATCGTTCTTCATCTGACTTCTGCCTTCTGTATTCTATCTTTTCTTGCATAATAAATAACTGCTTATAAACATCTTCGAGATTTTCTTTCTTCATCAAGCGAAATTTCGTTCCATCATTGCCGGCAAGCTCGTATGCAATCCGGTCCTGCGAGCTCACAGGGCAATCTAACTCATCATCGGACTCGTCAAAGATTGCGGCGTACTTACTCCGAAGGCGCCGCTTCTCTGAAAAAAAAGATTGACCAGCTCCGAGGCCTCTTTGCGACAATCCTGTTTTCCAAAGAAAATCATCTTCTCGGTTACATCCTTTTGATCGAATTCTTTTCCTTCCTCGACCAATAAAGTTGCCATGATCCTTTGCGCATATCCCTTCGCATAGACCCAGGCATTCAGCTTCATCGCATCGAAACCGATCTGCAAAAGGTTTGTTTTCAAAGATGTGGATGTCGGTTCTTGCTGCATATCGACCATTGCGCTTGCCGACGAAGAAAGCACGGTTGAATTTTCCTTTAACATCTCCAGAACGATCGGCGCCAGCAATTCATCCTGATCCAGTGAGAGGGCAAAGCGGAACTTCCGTCCGCCTATTTCATAAATCTTTTGTTCCATGTGAGTCTCCTTAAAACTTGCCCTCCCCTTATTCAAAGGGGAGGGATGGGTGGGGTTATTTACCATTTACCGTTTACCTTCATTTGCGACGCACCTCCAAGGTGCATTGCAAATTGTTACGACAACGTCAGCGTCAACAGATCTGTTTCGCTGCCCGCGAAACCGGATCCTTGCAGAATGCGCTTCCAGTTCTTTCCGGTTTCGTTCGGCTGCAGCTCTACAAACGCCGTTACATTTTTCAACACGAGCGATTGTGCGGCATTGATGCCTGTGATCTTTAGAAAAATTGGAGTTGCTGCGGCTTCGTACCCGCGAAGCGTTGCATACGGCGTATCGGTCAGGTCTTTACAGACGATCGTAAAGTCGACCTGCTTGCCAGTCGCGCCGGCGCGTCCGGCCGCATCTTCCTCGGTCGGAGTTTTAAATGTGATCTTTGATTCCTTCATCACGCCCGGAAGCTCCGTGCCTGGGAAAGAATTTGTCGCAGCAAATTCGAACTTGCTGAGGCCGCCTGGAAATAATATCATGATATGCTCCTTTTATTAATTGTTTTTGTTTTTACTAAATTACTCAATGGCTCATTGGCTCAATTGCTCAATGGCTTTAAACATTTAGATTTATCAAATCACTTTCGCTCACGGCTAAACCGCTGCCTGTCACTTTCATCGCATTGAACTTGCCGATCTCATTCGCTTCGAATTCAACGACGGGAGGAACGTTCTTCACAATGACATTATCGGCTATACCGCGCACGTCATCGATAAATAAATTAAACGCGCCTTTATCAACCACCATTTTTACACCGACCGAAATAATTGCAGTATCCGATCCGGGGTTCGCCAGGGTCAAAGCGATCTTTGTCCAGGCGTTTGCAACAAGAGCGGGAATGTTCAGCGACTCGAGAGGCGATGCACAATTTGCCGTGTCGTCTAAAAGCAATTGCAAATCGCTGGCATTGATCGTGATGCTGCTCTTTATCCAGAGTGAGATCTCTTTTCGAGTCGACAGATCTAAAGCCGTTATCGCTTCCGTCGCAAGGATAGTTCCCGCCGCCACGGCATCACCCACAGCCAGCTTCGCAGCGTGACTTCCGACTTTGCAATCCGTGTCTGCAGTCGATGTAACGTTTGCCGCGACATTTTCATCCCACGCATCTTCGCAATCTTCAATCAGGATTCCGCCGCCCAATCCGATATAACGGAAATTCAAGAGCGTGCCGGCAAGCTCTGCAGCTTTCAGCAATGCATAAGCGGACCCGGCAGCGTTATCCACGTTTGCGCTGCGGATGCTCAGATCCATTTGCTTCAGCACACCGTGGTTCGTCCCATCCGCAAATTCCTCAGTCGGTGTCTTTGGTACGATACTCGTGCCGGCTTTTAAAAGTGCAGTGATTTCATGCGCGTTCGTAAAGTTCACATCGCTGTCGAACTCCACCAAACTATATCCGCCTCTTACTGTTTTCATAATTTCATCCTTCCTTTTCTATTCACTCTTTATCGTACGGGCGAGGTCACCTCGCCCCTACTTTATTAATCGTACACCGAGAACACCACGGCATAGACCACAATCCCGACACCGCCGTCGACTGGCGCAATCGATGTTAATCCAAAGGTTACAGGCTCGCCATCGACCATTAATGATTTCCCATCGTACAGATCTTTAATGTCATCTATAATAGATAGACAAGTACGCTGGGCTTTATATTTTTGCAGGAGTGTCGCGGCTCCGACGATAAGTATAAATTGATGCTCCAATGTTCCGCTTCCACCTGCAGCATCGCGTTCCGTCTCAACAGGTTTTGGCATGCGATACGATCCGATCACGAAGGGGGCAAGCATAATTAATTCCTGAAGTGTCTTTGCAGTAAACTCACCTTCCATAACGTCGACGGTCTTCAATCCAGTGACTTTCGCTTTCACGTCCGCTATTAACGCATCTTGTGTATTTGCAATCGAGATCATTTTCTTTTCCAATCCCCTCTTTCAATCCCCTCTCCTCTTAGGAGAGGGTGAGGGTGAGATTCTCATGTTATCATATACTTTTGCACAATTTGTCCAAACGTCTCAACACTCTCCGGAGGCGAGTATGTATAATCGCGCCCGGGGACCGTCACTTCCTTTTTCTGGATCCAGCCTACACCAGGAATAAAAAATTTCAAGAACGGTTTATTCTTCGCTTTGATCGTTCCGCCTTCTGCGAGGATCCTTGCACGTGCTTGCATTGCGCTTCCGGGTCCCGCTTCAACACTATCAGACGTTGCATTGAAGGTCATCGAATTATAAAACGCGCCGGTATCTCGCAGCGTTTGTCCGCCATGCATTTTAACACGGATAGACTCCGGCCACTTGTCCGGGCGGCCGCCAACTTCAATGTTCTTCTGATAATCGCCGACCATCATCATCCCGATTTCTTTCAGCGGCTTCGAAAGATCGTACGCCCGCGCCAGCATCTGGCCGAGAGTTCGATTGAGATTTGTAAAATTTGAACTACCCATTACTTCTTCCGTTTTCCTTCCCTTCCGAAATTTCCTCCCCTTACCAAGGGGAGGATTAAGGAGGGGTTATCACGTTACTTCTTCACGTTCTTTTTGGGCGGAACATGTTCCGCCCCTACAGTTTCTATTTCATTATCCTCGATCACGGATTCTTTTATCGCATCGACCGATGCGCCGGTAAGCTTGCAATACAGCGATATAATCACTGGATTTCCGATCGGCAGTTGTTCTTGCTCGCTCAAGCGTTCATAATGCTTTTTGAGTATTGACCTTTCAAGCTTACCGAAGGAGACATCTTTATCTTTTGCTTTTTTCTCATTCCAAACGAGTCCGGACTTTTCATTGCTTTTCAATTGTATGCGCCGCGCTTCATCATTTTTTATTTCCACCTTCTCGCGTATCATCGGCAGAGCGACAGCATTTTCTATGCTGCCGGCAGATGGCAAATTATTTAAGATCACAAGCCGCTCAAAAATCGATAGTTTCACTGGTTTCTCCTTTTTAACTTGACATTGGCATGGTCAATTATTCATTTCCATCCTTTTCTCTCTTGTGTTTGTAGGTTGCGAGAAAAGCAATCCGGTTTCAACTACTATAACTCAAAAAGATACTGTCTTTGTTAAAGATTCCACTTTATGTTTTTGTGATAGATTCTTCCACATCAAAATATTTGAGGGAAAGATTAACCAAGGGGGTGTAACTGCTCCAATGACGGCGCAGGTTTTTAAAAATACTTTCTCGGCAGAACCAATTTGGACTCGAATCGGTATCGGTCAATATCTTTTTCAACTTACCAATGAATTTCCCGTGAACAGTACATTCATTCAAATAACGAATGGTTGGTACACTGGAAAGCCCGGTACTGTTTCTTATGATCATACACCACCATCCACCATAGCAATATACACATTCAACAGTGAAGGAGAATTAGCGGACAATATCTTATTTGAAGCGATGTTATCCATTACAGTTTACAAATAATGTTGCGTTTCAGTTTCATTGGTTTATTCTTATACTACTAAAAAGTAGTTCGTAACACCGTTAATTATTATTGGTATGGAAGAAAGTCGATGATTCACCGAGCCTCCTGACGTTGTTGCCACATATCTATCCTCTGGCCCTCCACCGCTAAAACTTGCCCCCTGAGATGCTGGTGCATAACTACCTGCCACTTGTGCTCCAACTTCAGAATATGTGTAAGAAGGCTTTGTAGCCGCCTTCGCCCATGCATAGACATCGCTTGCATCGCGAGCATCAGAAAGACGGTAATCGGATGTGCCACAAGCTCCTACATCGCTATAGGATAAGGCAGTACCGTTGATTTTATATTGACCCCCAGAGTTAAGATTTATGTAACTTGAACCGTTAATCGGGCCGTAAAATACATGCATCTTAGATGCCTCATAATAAATATTGGCACTTATTATAGTCAAAACATCCCCAGAGTATATATCTAACTGATGTAATATAGGATCTGGATTCTGATAGCCTCTGATATATCCACAAGCCGAACCTGCTTCATCATAAAAATTAATCTGATTATTAGTTCCAACATCCACCCTCTTTCCACTTGCCGCCGTTTGAAGCGTAAATGCTGTCAGCGTTCCCGCCGTCACTTGTCCTGCGGTAATATTTCCTGCATATACTCCTGTACCATCCATATACACCGACACAATATCCCACGTCGTGCCATTCCAACGATTCATTTTATATTGACCGGTAACATATGTGTTGAACCAAAAATCTCCGATCGATGGCGATCCCGGCGCCGAACTTCCATAGTAAGTTTTGTTCCCAAGATCACCACCGGTTATAAAACCAGCATCATTATTAAATCCGGAAATATTGATCGATCCTTGATTCGAGAATGTAAGTTCGCCCTTGATATAACAATTGCCCTCCAGATAAATTTTGTTCGCATAAAGACCATATCCAGATAATGCTCCCCACGTTGCCGACGTGATACCTGCAAGATTTCCAAATCTTGCTTTCTCAATACAGCCAGTTGCGGGATGTCCCATCCATATCACCGTCTGTGCATATGGACTATTGGCGCCATTGACTCCATCGACAGCGGTAACTTCATAATAACCGTTTCCACTCACGCCATAATCGAGAGCAATCGTTCCCTTAGGAATCGTTCCGGAGCCAGTGCCGGCATTGGGTGCTGCAGACCGTGTGAAACTATACGTCTGCGTTGTGGGGTTTGCATTTGCATTCCGCGATGTGTACGTAACCGCTCCCCATACGTCCGCAACGGTGATCGTTGTATTATCGGCGCGACTCATAATCCGCAAACGAACAATATCTCCATTGGCAAAAACATGTCCGGTAAATCCGGCAAATTCCTGTACAACTAATGGAGACGATGCACCGGCTGTCGGGATTATAAAATTAGCCGCTACCGGAGTGCTTGATGGAGAGATAATTTCCGAACCATTCAACGCTCTTTCTTGATCGACCACAAAAACTTTTATACGCATTTGATCTGCATAGAGGTATCGGAAGTCTCCCTCGCCGGCAGCGGATATTCTATAGCCAGTCATTTGCGAAACATAACTATTGCTGCTTATACCGCCGCAATTTGTTATCGCATTGTCGGCAGAGCTGCCAACGGTTATCATCGCAAAACTGAATTGACCCGCTCCCGGATCCTTAAATGTTGCCTTGCGCCCTGTCTTATTAAATATTGGAATTTTCATCTTATCTTTTCACCTCCTCCCCTTATTTTCAAGGGGACGGCAGGGTGGGGTCATTCCCATTTTATTTTTTTCTTCGCGCCAAAATATCCGCCCGTATTTGTTACGCTTGCAGGCGGAGTTATGGCTCCGTCGATCACTGCTTTTCCGGCCACAACGTTCTGTAAAAATTTATCTGCATTGTCAAACATTTTGCGATATACATCCGGCACTTCACCGCCGGTATTCATCGCTCGCCGCTCGAAGAGTTTGAATGTTGCAAGGTCTGCGCTGAGACTTCTCGCCTTCGATGGAACAGGATTCATCGGAACTATATAGCGCTTGGCACAATAACTATTGACATGGTCATCAGCCCATTCTATTACCTGATCGATGACGGATTGAATAACGATTGTTTCCGAGTCGCCCGTGAGCTGGCGGAGCTGCTCGAGACTTATCCGTGCCGGAGAAATATCGCCGTCCGCAGATCCATCCTGCGTGCAGTAACCATCATACTGTGGATCAGCTTCTGTTTCTGGGTCTGCCATTGGTTATTCCTAAGTGTCAAAAATTATGGAGGTGCCGTGAATGTCCATCCGGTATTACCACCGCTATCGGTGGAATGCGCACCGGCATAAAATGAAGCTTCGCCGGTTGCTATTGAATCGGAAATGTCCACATAATCCAAAGAAATTATTCCGCTCGGACAGTTTATCGTCCAAGTGCCGATTGGCACATCTGTTCTCCGTTGCAGTACAATCTTACGTCCAGAATTACCGGAAATCGTAAGACTATTAACTATATTAACTGAACCAGCATCAAACCACAAATCCCTTCTTGTTGCATCTGATTTAACATTATTAAAGGTATTCGATCCTTCAATCTGATCGTCACCGGTTGATATTCCCGCAAACCAGAGATTATTATATGTTTTTCCGCCACCATTAAAAGCAGTACAATCGTTATGCGTAAGTTTAACAGTTGAAGTTTGCGCAATAATTGTTACAACTTGTCCGTCACTTTCGCTAATCAACCACACATCTCCATTTGTCACATTTCCAGTAGCCTCCCATGTCCCAGAACCCATCCTGACGGTAGGTACATGTCCTGCCCAAGCGGTAAAATAAAACTTAGCAGCTTTTACATTGTGATTGTTTGCATCAAAAGTTCCATTATACAATCTAAATATCTTGGTGAGAACCATATCGTCCAGAAGGGATACATTACCACCATCAAATTCTATATAAGGTATAATGCAACCATTGGATTTTATTGTTTTATCAATGGCATTATTTTTAAAAGTTATAAATGTATCATTGTTCCATGTTAAATTATTTTCAAATATTGCTGAATTATAAATATTAAAATAATTACTAGTTCCAGTAATGTTGTAAGCACTCTCAACAATAGAAGTAAAATTTTGACAGTTTGCAGCCACATCGAGCGTGATCGTCCCGCTGCTTCCAAGTCCTGAATTCTTATCGATAAAAACATCGTCTGAATTCGTAGGAAGATTCCCTATCTCTGGCGAACCGCCCGATGTTAATGCCCAATGATTTTCATCGTCAGACCAGTCGCCATCTCCTCCTACCCAATATTTACCAGGTGCCGCAGGAGGCGCAGAAACTTCTTTTATTTTCTTTCCTATTTTTACACCAAGCCCTAACATTCTTGTCCTTAATTATTATAAACGATTGCTTTGCCGCTTGTTAGTGTGATTGCGGTAAATCCAATCATCACTATTGTGCCGGCTGCAACAGGTATCGTTGCCATCGAGCCTGTGAATCCGGTTGCCAACGTCATCGCAGCAATAACCGTATCGGTGAGCGCTTGAATCGCAAAGCAATTTAAGTTGGAGTGCGCATTTGTATCGGCAATAATTATTCCGCCATTCTGTCCAAGCTGGCGGCTTACTTCCACCACCTCGGCGTATGTCCCATCGCCCATGTCTTTGAATCTTCGAATAATATCTTCGCCGGGTCTTTTGTAGGTTAAATCTTTCATGGTTCATCTCCTCAATTAATAATCGCTCAATCTCACAATCGCACAATTTCTTACTTTAGAAATCCGGACCCACTCTCGCAGGACCGGACTTGAAGGAGGCTCACCGCATCATCCTGGGAGGACAATGCGTTCAGCATCCTTTCTCCTAATCTCCTCTCTTTTAATTCTCTCCCCCTTTTCTAGGGGGAGAAACAGAGGGGGTTTATGTATTCGAAACTTTAATCGAATACGGCCATAAACCGAACGCTGCGTTGAACCGCGCTTCGTTCGAGAATTGATACTCAGCTCGCGTGAATACCGATTCCGATTGCGGATCGTTTAGCATTACGAGGTGCGGTTCTTTGCGCATCTGCAATACAAACGGTCGGATCCGGTTGCCGACATAATCCAAATACCAATCGTCGGTATCCGTCAAGTAAGAATCTACTTGATAGGGGAACGCACCTTTTAAAAGGTTGTCGGTCTGAAGAATTATATTCGCATTATACAACAGCTCGAACACGCCTTCAAGATCCGGTGGAATTGTGCAGAGGACTTGCAGCTTCCCGGGTGTGCGGATAAATGGCTTGCCTTGATCGGTCAAATATCTGCGAAGCGTTGTGCGCGCAGTCATCAAATCGGCAGTCACTTGAGCTAACGTATGTCCGGTCCCGGTGAGGAGATTGCTCTGATTTCCGCTCTTGCCGGTATTATGATTCGTTGCATAGAAATCGTTGCCGTCGTAGCACAGCGTCGATGTTCCCGCAATGCGTAAATCGGTTATAAGTGTATCCTGCTTATATGTTCCCTCGTCTGCCATCTGGGGAATCAAGATGGCATATTTTCCGAGCCGGTCGTCTTCAATATCGTTGCGCCGCACGCCGATCGTAACTTCAAAATCTTTGTTCGGCACGCTGAATGTGAAACCGCGAATATCTTTTACAAATTTATCGCCTAACCATTCGCGCATCATCGGTGTATCACCGAGCCATTGATAATCCTCGCTCGCACCTTCCGAATTCACCTTCATCGCAAACGCCGGCCACTTCGGCTGCAGCGCCTCCAATGCCTGATTAAACAGTGCATTGAAATTCTTTTGTAAGGCAACCAGCCCTGCAGCGCTCACGACCGTTCCGAAAACCATCACGCCCATGCGCCCGGAAGGACTCACCAGGCAGGCTACTAAAGCCAGAGCGATCAACGTCCATTTCATAAATCGTTTCATACTTCTTTCTCCTTATAATTGTTGTTTTGTTTTATTTATAATCATGATAAAGCCTCTCCCTTCCCTCCCCTATAGGGGAGGGAAGGGTGGGGTTAAGATTCTTTTATACATCCGTTGTAATTAAAATCGTAACCGTACAGCCGGTTACTGCATCTTGCGAGTTAGCCGTTACCCCAAAGTTTATATCGCTTCCAACTGCAACGGTATTCGCGCCTGTAGGTGTGAGCGCGAATATTGTTCCTGCAGCAGACCCGGCAAACGTTAACGTAAACGCTCCTGTCGTGATTGCGACCGTTGCAATCTTACCGGTGAGAGTTGGGCTGCCGGTTGTCAATGCAGCTTTCAGACACGCTTGCAATTTCGTGATATGCCCTGCCACAGGAGATGCGATGTGATACACTGCCGATCCATTGAGCAATGCAACATCGAGAGTCAACGCGACAAGGTTTGCACCGAGATTACTGCGTGCCGTGAGAGCCGTTACATCGCTCAGATTATTTGCCGCAACGACATCACCATCGGATGAATGCGTGTTTTTGAATTCTACCCAGACACCGTTCCCATCGAGGTCGCGGACGTATCCGGCAATCGGACGCGTAGCGCCGCCGCCGCCCGTGGCTGTCTTTGCTACCGTATGATCGTCATACA
This sequence comes from Bacteroidota bacterium, assembly GCA_050013655.1. Lineage (GTDB taxonomy): Bacteria > Bacteroidota > Ignavibacteria > UBA10030 > UBA10030 > Fen-1298. Next base: position 194,553 of record JBEKEV010000006.1, read on the forward strand.
CATAACATGTATCGCCGATTTCTGCAACCGTCACAAGATCAGATGCCCAATTGTCAAGATAGGCCATGCCTTCTTTTACACGAATTTTTTTAACGCCCTGGGCGATGCCGGTCGAATCGGATTGCTCATCGGCAATACCAGCGCCGATCAAAGTGCTCAATGCCGATCCTTCCACAGCGTAACCCGCTACATTCAGACAGACGATCGCTCCCTTGTAAATTATATGATTAGCTTCCTGACCGTAAACGAAGGTATTTCCTTCACGCCGATCGGTAAGCCGGTCAGAATTAAGGACCGTCATCGCAAACGGAAACACCGTTCCGCCGGTCACTTTCTTAATCAGCAATGCCCCGCCGAAGAGCACCAGCATCCCAAGTAAAACTGTTAATTGTCCCATACTAAACTCCTTTCGCCAAAGGCGTGCCTTCGGCATAAAATGTGATTGAAGATTGTTTATTTTCTCTTGTAAGGGTTCAAAATTTTGAACCCTTACTCCTTACGGGCAAGGTCACCTCGCCCCTATTCTACTTTATTATACTTCACCAATTGATCTTCCGTCACGCCCAATTTCTTGCCTATAGCTCTATCTTCCACGGTGATATTTTTCGCTGCAATTGTGTCTCCGCCTTCAGGCAGTCTGCCGATCGGCAACACAACCGGAGCGGATGCGAGGTATGTTTCGAACGCTTTAATATCCTTTGCGGCAAAGGCATGCATGGAATCTCTTGTAGCAGGAGTGATCTTGCCGTCGGCAACACCTTTTGCAATAATTGTATCCACCTGCGTATTGATTTCTTTGTTCTTCAGCGCATCGATCTCAGCGTGAAGCGTCTGCACGGTTGCAGCATTTTCTTTCGCCGCAAGATAAATCGCGGACGCTTCCTCGACCGTGGCGCCGTCTTTTGCGCAGATCACTTTTACGAGACCTGCTTTGGCGGCGATCTCGGTTTTGGCGCCGGCAATATACTCCAGCACATCCTTTGCTGCGATCTCAGTCGTAGCAGCCAGTGCTGTCTTCACATTCGTTGCGAACTCTGCAAACTTCGCCGCAACCGTTTGCTCGTCTGCGCTCTCGGCGATTCCGAGAAACGCACACAGTTTTTTAATGACTCCGTCCATAAGGGTGTCCTTTCCAAAAATGGTTTGATAAAGTTGACTTGCTGCAATGGGTTGTAATTCATCGATCAAAGGTTCGTTCGTGAGCGCGGCGTTAAAGATCATACACGGGTAAACTTCGCCCGTTACCTTGTCGGTCGCATTGAGCGCAAAAACAGGAGATGTATACTTATATTCGTGATCCTGTAAATATTTGGTTGCCTTATCGGTCCACTCGCGCATATGCGCGCGCAATACTTTTTTGCCGTCCCGTACTATAGAGGAGAGGTTGTTAATCCAACCGGCAGCCGGAGCCTCGCCGCCCTTCAGCGTCTGATGCTCATAGTCTACGACGAGATCCCGCATCGGTGCGCGCTGCTTGCGCTGCGCAAATTGCTTCACCGCGGAATCGATATGACTTGCGGTAATCGTAAATGGCTGGTTGTTCCCATTGACGTCTTTTGCCTTTGCATACGTCGCGCCTTCAATGAGCAAATCGTATTCCATCGGCACACCGGCGCCCCCGAGATCTATTTCGCTTCCGAATATTACAATTGCTTTTTTCATTTTTCCGTCCTGGACTTTCTTTTATTCTTGAGTCATACTCCAAGCTCGCGATTCACTGTTTCCAATTCTTTTTTAGTGTCAGAATAAATCTTTTTCTTCCGCGCCACCATATTGAGGAGTATCTGCACAGCCTCCGTATCGAGTTCGTCTACATAGTGCTGGTCCAAATCGTGCAGCGAGAAATGAAGCATAATAGCGTCTGCTGTGGTAGTAATTTCTACCTTGAGCGCTTTTAAATTCTTCTCAAGTTCTACCTTGCGTCCCAACAAAAAAGTTCTTCGTTCCATGGTGTCCTCAGCTCAATTTGTATTATTTTTTACTTTTCCTTTTCATCGCTTCAAACTTCCAATGCATAATCTTTTGTATATCCTGGTCCTGCAAAACTTTATTCAGCACCGCCTGCACGAGATGCTCGACGATAATGTCCATCAACCACTTGATTCGAAATGCCACATTGATCGTCAGCGTTATGAGTACCACCGCGCTGATGAGATAAAGCTTCAACAGATCTTCCAGCCAGGGCGTAAGCGCAATACTGAGCAGCATCGTTGCGTTGGCTATAATATAAGCGGCGCGGCTCATCCACCGTTCTCTCCAAGCTCCTTCTGCAACTCCTCGATCTCGGCAGATATTCTCTTAAACTCTTTCATCTTCTTTTCAATCGTTGCAACGTTCACCTTCAACCGTTCTGGTATGAGGTTCTTGATATAATCGAGATCCCGATCGAGCGGTTCGAAGTGAAATAGAATCCCCTTCACAGCGGTATCGATCTCTATTCTGAGGACCTGAAGCCGTTGCCGGTATTCTTCCAAGCGTCCTAACATATTTGTTCTGCTGGTTATACCCATTATTGTGTCCTCAGTTTAATTTATACTTTCGCATGAGTATAATAAGTTTCAGTGCATAGTCCAGATCGGCGGCGTAATGTTTAGCAAGTTCACGTGCGAATTTCTCTGGAGAATTCCCCGGCTTGAAGGCGCTGCGATAAAGAGGCGAACCGGATATATAACGACCGTACATTTCGAACGATTCCTCTATATTTTTGAATCTCGCAAACCGGACCATCTCCTGTATCGCAATTCCGTTTTGATACCGTGTGTCCCTCCGAATGACATAAGCAGGATATGGCATGTATCTTCTCACCGCTGCCAAAGTTAAGCCTTGGTAATTCTGTGCTCCTAAATGACAAAGTCCCCATTTGCTTTCTAATATCCATTGAGCTATCACCACGCCTTTCGGTATTGCATAAACAGTTTCGATGTGAGCCGCGAGAGCATAGACGGTGTCCGGAATCTTCCCCAGCTGAAATATTCCGGATTTGTTTCGATCTCCGAAATACGCTGCCAGAACTGAGTCAGGTTCCGGATTCGTCCAACTCGTGATGGCGAAATCCAGAATTTCTTTTGAATCATCTTTGCCAATTTGTTCAGGCGGATACTTATATAAGAAGAGAAGGACAATGCCGCCGAGCGCAAAGCCAATGATCGTACCGGCTCCAAGCCATTTAAATTTTGATTGCATGAGATCTCCGGTTGGATTAATGGTTCGGGGAAGTTGAGACGGGCGAAGACACCAGCAAACTTTTTCGCTTCTTCATCATATTTATGTGCAGCGAGAATGGCCGTAGGATAATCTCCTATCCTGCAAAGTTTCCCATTCTTCATAAGAGCCGCTCGATACTTCTTATTAATTTTATTATAACTCACTCCCTTAAACCCAGAAGTATTGGTCGACATTATACCTCGATTAAATTGATCTTCAGATGCAGACGCAATTCGCATATTCGATCTTTGACAATTCAATCCATTCCCGTCTACAAAATCCACATGCATGTTCAATGGAGGATTCATTAAAATGATATGCAGATAAATTATTTTTTGTTTCCCATTTTTTCTTTCCCACGTGACTGCATACCATGGTGAGCGGGGAAAGATTCCCTTGGTGGCGCAAAATTTTCTTTGTGAGAGAGATTCGTAATCTTCATCGTCAACCAGAGCAACCTTTCCCCGCGACAATTCTATCTCTTTCAACTTTTCCTCCAGAACAAAAAAAAATCGCCGAGTCTGCTTTCCTTATTTGGGAAACAAACTCGGCGACTTATGATCGTCTGACCGAATATCTAAAGCTTATTTAAAAACATTTCCTCTTCTTATTTAACTTTCTCCCCCTTATTCGCAAGGGGGAGATGAAGAGGGGGTCGCTACTAACTGCCTACAACGTACGATTCCCTATTTTAAAAGTCAAGTGCTATCATTGTTCTACCAGCCACTCTTAGATTTGCCTTCAAGTGCCTTATGGGAAGATAGTTTATTAAAAAATTCTGTAATCAATTTTTGAGCTCCCCCACTTGTTATCAATCCTTCACCAGCCGTTGCGGTCCCGGATACTATAGTTCCTTCTCCTGATTTTGTAATTTTCAAAATTATTTCCCGATTCGCAGGATAACTAAATAACGATGCTCTTGCAGAGATCATGCCAGTCTGAGGTGAGAATTCTTTTAGGGTTAAGCCGGCAATAGTTTGGATTATTTCCCTGCAAGCATTCGCAACGACGCTCGCCTGAGAAGAATATTCCGCCGAAAATTCTGCTTTAGAATGACTGATAGCCATAATTATTTCCTCCTCTTTTTGGTGATGTTGTATTTTGCTATCGTCTCCGCTACCATCGTAATGGGACGTAGAATAGAATCTAATTTTTCTATAGAATCAATTCCCCTTAATTTCACTTCGCGTAAGAACTCAAAATCTTCTTTACTCACGACCTTGTCTCCTTGTGCGTTTACAATCGTCCCTAATGCGACATTGAACTGATGATTAATTAATTCTCGACTCTTTCCGTATTGGAGCCAGATCATATCACATTTCATTCCTCTAAGCTTCTCTTCGAGTTTATTCCCCGGAATTCTTTTACCTGAGAGATAAGCATTAAGATTTTGAGGCCTGATACCGAGTTCCCTTGCGAAGGCAGCCATTGAGCCACTTCTTCTTTCTCCAAACTCGCGCAAACGTTGCCCTATTTCATGTTTTATTGACATAAAACTTTTTGTATTATTCACTTGACAGATAATACTAATTGTATTATCTTACTTTTGGTCAAGGTTCACTTGTAAACCATCAAAGGAAGTATATGAAACATAAACACAAAAAACAACGCCGACTTAATCGTGCGGCGCTCTTTTTGAAAATGCGCGGCAACGGTTGGAAGCAAAAAGAGATTGCCGTCCGAATCGGTAAAAGCGCTCGCGGTGTCGGTCGTGCATTTCAAGGCACAATGCCATCGCTCCTTCCGGCTATAAATAAAATCATTAGCAAGCCATTCCAAAGGAAGGCGGCATGAAAGAGACAAATTTGCAATTCTTCAATCGCACTCACCCGAGCCGCATCTACACAAATAAAACTTTGGAAGGCGAGCGGCAATGCGCCGTCTGGGTTAATTCTCCGGATGACACAAAAAACATGCATGCCGGGAATCGCCTCTATGAATATTCTACATCCGATGGAAAAAAGATTTGGCTTTGCAAAACCTGTCTCGAAGATATGGCGAACATCTCGGCATCTACCGAATGGAAAGATCATACCGGAAAGATTATCAAAGGAAGAGAATACGTCGGAAAACAAGAATCGATTATCCCGCTCGTCTCCGCCGCATTTGACAACGAGGGCAAATCCAACAACGTAACCCTGACTATAAATCATGGAAAAGACAATGTCGAAACTATCAAATATCCAGCTTGGCCTGCGCGATAGGTTAAAAGGGGTTGAACCCTATATGTTTGGAAATTCCAAACATTGATTTTACAGGTGTTCCAGAGAGCACTTTGGGGTAATTGGCATAATGATGCGGGTTCCCTTTTTGGAGGGCTTTTAAGATGAATTTCACGCGAATTAAAGAACATTTCAAAGAGCTCGGTTTTGTCCAAAACAGACTCGCCAAAGATCTGAAAATTTCTCGAACCGTTGTATCTAATTTCCTCGCCGGTCGTCGTGATCGGATTAGAAAAAGAGATTTTAAAAATATTTATAGATGGCTCGTCGATCACAATGTTATCATCATTAAGCCGCGCCCAAAACATGATTGTCCTGCTTGCGGCAAACCGCACACAATAAAAAAGAATCACGATCGTCATCAGGAGCTCCTCAATGCCGAAAAATAAATCTATTCGTCTTCCTGTCTCCCCTTCTACCCATCTCCCGATCTGTAAATTCTGCGGTTGCTCAGATCCACTCGGCTATTTGCCGGAACATCTCTCCGCCGCTGAAATGCGCATCATCGTCACCAGGCTGCATGTAATAGCAAAAGAAATCTCTCCAAAAATATTCGCATCACCCTCATCGATAGCACAAGTTCTAAGCGGACATCTCGACAGTGGATCCACATTCGATAAACTTGAAAAATATTTATTATCGCTCATCAAACAATCTAATCAATGCACCGCGCCGGCGCAATCGGAAACTGTTAAGAATTCTCACGCATCGATATGATCGATCATCATACGATACTTTATGGAATCATTGCGCAATGGGAACTTGCCGAAAGGTTGCGGCGCGATGACCGCACCTTCGATGGCTGGAAATTTCTTGCAAATGCAATAGGACATAAAAGCGCATCGACTCTCCGCAATATGTGCCTCGAACGATCTACAAATAATTCTGCAAAACTCGGTTACGATGATTCTATTATCATCATGTCCATCACCAACGATTATAGACTTTTTTATGCTATGAAGACACGGCTCATCGAACTGCGGCGCTCTGAGGCAGAGCGTCTCAATCAACTCAATTTATTTTCCGAGCCAATCCGCTCCCTGGAGATGCAATGAACGAAGAATTACAAATACCAATCGTGCCATCAAATAAAATCACTCCGGAAATTATCGCGCGTGTGAATACCTTTATGAGATTTGTAATCGTCAAAGAAGGTATCGGAGATGCGAGAAAACAATTAAGCGCGGCGACGGAGCTCACGGAGCCGACTATCCATTGGTATTGCATTCGCTTGAGACAAATGTTCCACCTCGCGCCTCGCTCTCCGCTCGCATCTATAGCAGCACATCCGCAGCTCAGGCAGGCATTGGAAGTTCTTTTCACGCGCAAGCAGCGCAGCGATAAAGCTTCATTGAGAAGTGGAGGCAATATCGTTGTGCTCTGGGGCGACGATTTAAAGCAAGTGAGCCTTGAACAGTATGTAATCTCTCAATATGGACACAAGGGACAATCGTCTCTCAATGTCTACAACGCTCTTTGCAACGAGTCGGCCATCGGAAAAGTATTTTGCTTAACAGAAAACGGCATGATAAAATGCACACATGAAGAGCTTCCATCGCTCTCTACCATCGTTCGTTTTTTACGCGTGCGAAGAGACGATGCACTGAATCCGGATGCAGAAGAAGCGCGGGCAATACAACGATCCCGCATGTCGCAGAAACAATTCGATGCCGTTAATTTTTTCGTGAGACAGAACCCAAACGAATTTCGCGTGCGCGGCTATCTCGAAATCGACGACACAGAAACCGATGTGCAGATACTTCGCACAAACGGACAGTCGGATCGATTCTGGTGCACGCACGTTGTCGATTTCCATTCCTCGCTCGGCTGTTCATACTATTTAAGTTACATGCCGAATGCCGAGACTGCCTCGCTTGCTCTCCGTAATGCTTTTCTCGGCAATCAAATTAAGATCGCAACGCCTGGAACAGACAAAGATGGAAATCCAGTTATAAATTATGTATCACTTCCCAATGCTATGGACTTGCCCGATCATATCATGCTTGATTGGGGAAAAACATTTCACAATAAACAATTGAGCCGCGTCATGGGCGATATTGAAGCAACGGATTCACGCAAGACAGCCTTTAATAGGTTTTGCGAAATACATCGCTCCACACCTTATCATCCGCAAAGTAAACCGCACGTTGAACGATCATTCGGAGTGCTCAATCAGTTTTGGAAACTTCTTCCCGGATATACCGGCTCAAATTATTCCGGCAAACCTGAATCGTTGAAGGAAGAAATTAAGCAAGGCGTTTTATTAGCCGAAGGCGATTTTATCCGCCTCTTCGAACTTGCATGGAATGTCTATAATAATAAACCGATGCGGCGTCTTAACGGACTAAGCCGCGTGCAATATTATCTCGCGCGGAATCAACATCCGAAGCAGATGAGTGAACGAGTGCTTGACTTCCTGTTGATGAAGAATGATAAACATCCACAGGTGAGACAGGGGCACTTCACACTCAACACAATAGATTATTTTAGCCCCGACCTCGCCCGTCCGCGATATGAAAAGCAACGCTGCGATGTTTTTTACGATCCGCAAAACGCCGGTTTCGTTCACGTCTATTTTCAAGGGATATATGCAGCCACGGCGGTCAATAGCGATCTCATCGGACAGACACAGCGCGAGGCGATCGAAATCATTAAACAACGCGGACGTGAGGAAAGTATTTTACAAAAGAAAGTGAACGAGATCCGCATGGGCGGATCGCACCTGCAAGCAAAAGCAAATGCGTTCATGGGTATGATTCAAAATGTCTCGCTCTTACCGATGGAACAAATTAACCGCAACTCAACACCGATTACTATTTTAACAAATATCGAACAGCAGGCAAGTGAAGTCGCTGGCGCTCAGCAGGAAGCCGAACGCATGGCAGAAATGGAAAAGAAGTCTCGCAGTAATAAGAAAGTGAAACTCGATTTAACATTGATTCAATCACGTATTGCATAACCTTTGAAAGAGGTTCGCAAATGAGTTCTGTACGCTTAGAATTGATACACCGGGTTAATTTTACATCTGATTCTATCGGAGAAGTACGCCAACGCATCGAGCGTTTACGCGAAGAAGGCGAAATATCCCTTAAAGATCTCGAGAAGGGAACAAGTTATGCATCGAGCACTTGGAGCCAATATCTCAGCAACACCTACAAAGGCGATGCTTCGAATCTTGACGAACTTCTTATTCAGTTTTATCGCAAATGGGTACTTCGGAATACGATTATCAAAACGAACGTCGTTGAAGACATCCATGGCTTTATCGAAATTGCATGGATGCGCCGCCGCATCGGCGAGATCACCGGAAAATTCGGACGGGGAAAAACGAAGGGAGCCAGTTCTTATGTTGCCAAACATCCGGAGTATGCTGTGATGGTCCGCCTCACCGGAGTTTCTAACGCGAACGAACTCATCAGGCTCATCAGCGAGGAAATTGGAGTAACGGATATGCGCGGCAGCAGAAGCGATCGACTCCATTCACTTATTCGAAATTTGCAGCGCAAAAACCGCCTCATCATCATCGACGAGGCGGATAGATTGAAACCGGATTCTCTTTCTCTCGTGCAAGATATTCATGGCGACGATCAGGCAAATTGCGGTGTAATACTTATCGGAACGGACCGTTTGAACACCCTCCTCAGGCAGCCAGAACTTGGCTATATGAACCGCCGCGTAAAAATGGAACTGAAAATTGACGACATCGACATCAAAGAATCCAAGAACATCGCAAACATGTACCCGCACGATCTTGATGACAAACAAATGAAACAACTCTGGGATTTTTGTAAGAAACACTTTGGTGTCGGCAGTCTGGTAAATATTCTTGACAACGCCTACGATGTTATGGCGCTGAAGAATTTAAAGAAGATAGATGCCTCATGTGTCAATGAAGCATACACACATCCAGAACCAATACATATAGACGATTGAGGTGTAAGATGGACGCATATTCTCGTCAAGATGTGATAGGAATGATAAATAATTTTGTGAATCGGGAAGGTCGCATTCCAATGCAGCATGAATTTCTTTCTGTGAACGGTTTGCCCGGGAGAAGCGTGTTGGCACGCAATACAAATAATATTGCAGATCGTCCTGTTCCCGGCGAAGCGACGAGGTTTACGACAATATGAATCGTCAATCTAATTTCTCCCCCTTACCAAGGGGGAGAGCAAGAGGGGGTCGCAATTTCTTAATCCAAAGAATCCACGTTCTCAAACGGGATCTCTCGCTCGACGATGAAACGTACCGGACCATCCTGCGATCTATCTCGGGCAAGGAATCCTGTGCGGACATCGATGATGAATATCTCAATCTCATCAAGCAGCAGCTGGAGAGCGTGCAGCAACGGCGGCAACTTGGATCATCTCTCAAACTGAAGAACGAAAATGAGCATCGTAAAATCGCAAAACTAGGATTTCTCTTGGGTTGGTCATGGCATGATATTGCTGGTTTTTGTTTTAAACAAACTGGCAAACGATCTACACATACATGCGACAATTTGGGATTGCGTAAAATAATATCCGGCATGACAAATATAATAAATGATAAACTTGCAGACGGTTCACTCAAATTGGCACACAAAGATTTAGAAATATTTCTAAGGCACACTCAGCAATCTGACACTTAACGGAGGAAATATGGACATCACCTCAATAGGCTTAACTATTATTATCATTGGTATCCTCGGTGCGGTACTCGTCAGAATTTTGCGCAAAAGTCACGATCAAACTATCATTCCTTTCGAATCACTGTACGATAATGAACGCTTAGAGCAGCTCATAAACATCGCGGGCGGAGATTCCATCGCGCAGCTTGTGCGACTCTATAATATACGCGGCACAGATTTGGCATTTGCCAATCAAAAAAACTCTTTCGATGTTCGCTCACTCACCCGGGACCGTATTATACTCTTTCAAGAGATTAACCGGCTTCGCCAATTACGACTTGAAAAAGAAAGTCAACTATTATCTCATTACACAAAAGTGGCGAGGGTACATCGCCCGGAAAGGTTTCTATGAACAACATCTTGAATCAATACGCCCGGCATTACATCGCAATGAAGGCACAGGAAAAAATCTGCGCCGATCTCAGCAAGCAGGTCATACGCGAACTTCGCAAGACCGAAGGCGGCGCCGTGGTCGAAGGCATCGAGCTGCACGTTTCGAATAATATCAAGCGTACCTATGCCAAAGACATCCAGGCATGCCTCGACGAGCTGAACTTCAAAATTGAAGAGCAGAAGAAAATTGCGACCGACGCCGGTAAGGTCACGGAGAAATACACTCCGTACGTGAAGGGATTTATTCCGAAGTCGAATGCGAAACAAATCCTTGCCCGTGTGTCGGATTACGCAAAACATTTTGGCATTAAATGAACGATTTGCTTCTCAATATTGCAGTAATTTTTTAAACAGCCGAGGTTAAAAATACAGAACAATATATCAGCTTTATCCAAAGGAGATTACCATGCTTGAATTAGCACCTGAAGAACGCCGTGCGCAGATCATCCGAAACTGCGGCGCCATGCCAAACGGCGAGCGTCGGCCGCAATCCGGCATAACACCACCACTCGTTTACTTCACAGATCCGCTCACAAAATCAACCTTGATTTTGTCAATCGAAGATGTAACCGTCGATAATGTGAGATGGAAGTTGCATGAATCCAGAGTAAAATTTGGCATAGCGATCATCGAGCTTATCGAGCAGTTTAAACTCTTTATTCTTTCTCTCGAACGGACGAAGAATTTGCCGGAGCCGGTCGTGAACGCTGCGGCAAATGCTGCGGTGATGGAGATCTATTCATACGAATCGGCAAACTCCGCCGAAGGCGAATGCGTCTCTGGCGCAGATCCAGGATTTTATAGAGAAGACCATGCCGCATAAACTGAAATACACAGATCAACAGATGCTTGACCGCGCATGCGTGTTTTATAAAAAGAATAACAAACCTCCGCGCATCGCCGATTTTAACCCGGGTTTTGCCGTGACCGCCGCTAAAAGATTCGGCAGCTGGAATAACTACATCGATGCAGCACTGAAGATGCGTGCGAACTATCACAATTGGAAACCGGAAGAATTAACGTTCCTCGTGCGCACGTTTTGGGAAAAGAATCATCGTTTCCCTGTGCAGAATGAATTGACGGAAGACGGCAGGGACATCGACAAGATTCTTATAAAACATTTCGGATCGATCAATAAATATTTTGAAAGTGCGATCGGCACAAGTCCGCGCGTGGAAATCCTTCGCGCAATAAAAGAATTAACGCCTCCAGGCTGCCATGTCGCAACTCCTGCAGAGATCCTTGCGCAGATCCGCAAGAAGATTCCTTTTCCAACAAACCTTTGCTCATTCAATATGCGCACTCTTTCTGTCGATGGTTATGTAATGAGTGGGAAGTATGATAGAACTCGCTGGCACAAATTAACTCCTAAAGGTCGTGAGTTTTTAAAGTCTTTCGAGGCTTCGAAATGATGCACTTGCTTTTCATATTCCTCCTTTGTAACTTGGTACCGCTAATACAATTGAGCGGTGCCCGGTCCGTAATTCCGGAATTTTCGTTTTTACGGGTAAATAAATCACTGGCTCACTCTCCAGAATTCCGCGAGGATCTGGGACGCTACTCAATTGGCGTTAGCAAGAGTGAGCCATTTTTTCATGCTAAAACAATTGAGGAGGTCGCCATGACCTGCAACAAACGCATCGCCGCGCTCCGTGTCGAAACGGATTGCGCTGTAAAAAGTCTCATCCTTCAATTCTCACCGATCGACAAGCACCGTCGCTATCTCGCGAAACTCAATCCGGATAAAATAAAGCTCCATTTGTCCTGGATCGTCCGCAATCTAAAACAGATCGATGCGTTACAAGGAGGTGTGAGATGAGAACTAAATCATTCTATTTTCATACCACTCGTTCAAAAAAGAATATTATTGAAGCAATTATCAATTTCCATTCTAAACATGGAATACCACCTAAAGGGAAAGACTTTAATTCGGATAATGATTTACCAGGGACGAGTACCGTTATCGAATATTTCGGAACCATGAACGAAGCGATTTTAGCGGCCGGGTTTATTCCAGAATCCTCTAAAAGACAAAATGGATTTAAATATTCAGACGAGGAAATGATAAGGTCTGTTCGCTCGATTGCGATAAAAATAGGTCACTTGCCGACGATTACTGAGTGGGATAAACGCCGTGATGCATACATGCCAACACGTTTGACTTATAAATTGCGCTTTAAAAAATGGCACATTGTTCTAAGAAAAACGGGATTGAAATTCTCAATTACAAGGTACATTCTTCGTGACATACTTTTTAAAATTGCTGGAACGATTATGTCTCTAGCGAGATATTTCGAACAACCCGCTTCACCCAGGAGGAAACCATGATTGAATTACAAAAAACACCTTGCAACCACATCCATGACTTTACACCGATCGTCGAGGGCAACGAAACAGTTGGAATGATTTGCATCCTCGACGGCTGCGGATTTTCCGTTCGCGAGGATATGCATCGCAGTCATATCACTATTTCTGCAAATACCGATTTACAATTAAGCGATGTCCTCCCTAATTTTTTCTCTTCTCATAACGGACAGAAGGGCGGGAGATTATAATGGAGTGCGTCAGCATCATCTCGGCCGATGATGGTTCCTGCTGCACTATCCTCGTGCGAGACGGTGCGGACGTTGTTGAGTTGGCGGGAAAAAATAATGCCTGGCGGACTCTCTTGAAGGCAATAATTAAAATGAAGGCGTTGAAGTTTCAAAAATATATTCGACATGACAAGCTTCTCAAAAAATAATCTGCGCGCAGATCACATCCGGAGATTCGGACAAGCATCGGGTACGCCGCTGTTCGACTCCGTTGTAGGGGCACGTCATGACGTGCCCGCTTCACCTCCTCGCCCGACAGAGATACAGCAAGCCCGATTTGAAGCCGCCCCAAAAGCCATTCCAACGGGCAATGATACTAAAAGGCTCGCGCGTACAATACAATTAGCCGAGGCGGTGCACCTGGCGGAAGACCAACAAAAGGTATTTGAACTACTTCTAAACGAGGGTCCAATGACAAATAAAGAGATGGGTGAACGGCTCGGAATGGATGCCAGCACTATCTCAGCGAGGAACAATGAACTTCGCGCATTTGGACTTATAAAAGATGCAGGTAAAAGACAATGCCGCATTACAAGAATGATCGTTCATGCTTGGGACATAAGGTGAACCACTTGCTTTTCAATATTAGAATTCTTAGCTTGCTGACGTTCATAATCAGCAAGCGGTGCCCGGTCCGTCATTCCGGAATTTTCATTTACGGACCATTAATTTATTGGGCGAACCCTTCCGAATCCGTGAGGACCGGAGCACTTCTTGTTGAGTGTGAACATGGGTTCGCCGTTTTATGTTTCGTTCAAAACAACAAGGAGGTCATCATGACCAGATTCAAACGTATCGCCGCGCTCCGTGTCGAAACGGACTCTGCTGTAAAATCTTTAATACTTCAATTCTCACCGATCGACAAACACCGTCGCTATCTCGCGAAACTCGATCCGGCAAAAATCCAGCTTCACCTTTCGTGGATCGTGCGCAATCTAAAGCAGATCGATGCCCTGCAGGGAGGTGCAAGATGATTTTCCTCAGAACCAATCAAAATACACCCATGTCTAAGAAGGATATTATTGTTGCTATAAAGCGATTTGTTGAAAAAAATGGAAGACCTCCCACGAAAAAAGAATTAAATCGTGCGAACGAATTGCCAGGATACTCTACAATTGTCCGTCAGTTTAAAACGAAGAATGCAGCTATGTTGGCAGCTGGGCTTGTTCCAATACCCGCGAATAGAACATATAAGTTGAAATGGACTGATGAGGAATTGATAAACTTCGTTATTGTTGTAGCAAAAAGAATTGGACACCTGCCGATGCTTACGGAGTTCGAAAAAAAGCGTGATCGTCACATGCCAACAGGTTATACTTATTACGTGCGATTCAACAAATGGCAAATTGTTTTAAGAAAGACAGGGTTAAGATTTTCGATAACAAGATACCTCCTTCGCCGAAGCATTCTTTCTCTCGCCGAGGGGATTTCTGCGTTGGCTGAATTTTTAGAGCAACCAAAATTATAATGAGCCCTCAAATTGAAATAGTTACGGCAGTCATGGAGAAATACAAACTCCTCTGGGAAGCTATGTACCATAACTATTGGACGCCGAGTAGTATGAACATCACAGAAACCTTGGATATTTTAAAACCCGTTCTGCCCGGATTTGATCCTTATTCAAAGGAGGATCTTCTCAGGGCACTCGACGGTTTTTTCAGATGCAAAGAAGACTGGATGCTGAGTTGCAAACACTCTTATACAACTTTCATCAAACATATTCCGAGATGGTTGCCGGCAAAAACCCCGCAACTCGTCGTTCCTCCTAAACCACAAGAAGGGGTTTATAACTGTCAGGATTGTGGAAACGAATTACAGCTAAGTGAGTTATGTTTAAAATGCTTCCCTCTCTGTAGCAATTGCGGATTCCAACACGCAGCATCTGAGACGTGCGAGGAAGTCGCAAAGCGCGAGGAGAGATTGAAAAGAATGTTCGGCTTTCCAGAGAAGCGCGGTCAATCGGCTAAGCCAAGTAAAGATATGAAAGATGTAGAAAAAAGATTTACTACACAGCCAAGCCCGAATCATCATCCTACAGTGAAGCCATTAGCCCTTATGAATTATCTGGTAAAACTAATAACGCCAAAAGGCGGAACTGTTCTTGATCCATTTATGGGAAGCGGAAGCACCGGTGTTGCCTGCCGGAATCTTGGAATGAATTTTATAGGAATTGAAAAAGAGCAAGAGTATTTAGACATCGCCCGCAAGCGTATTTTTTCAGATATGTTTGCCGTGACGACCTAACGGTTACGCTTAACCTGCATACTGAAAGAACTTGAATAACAGATGAACCCGAAGCAAAGAAAATATACTGATACGGAAAATTACACCAACGCCCATTATGTCAGGTTGAAGCGTTGGTTATGTTGCATACGCTTTTCAAATTGCGAGCGTTTTTTATGATAGCCCAACGCGCAGATAGTGTAAGAGTTACACATCCGTTATTCCAAGCGGAAGGTGGCGGCGTGATTCCGACCTCTGCGCTCCATTTACGCATAGTGGAAATTAACAGGTACAGAGCAAGAGACTTAAATTTATTATGGCATAGCAGATTGCCAATATACAACACTGGATTTTGTCTGAACTCTATAATTTCGTTTGGTGCGGAATACGATGGAGTTATATACGCGATTGCAATATGGACTAATCCGGTTGCTCCCGCGTTACCACAGCATACTTGGTTGGAGTTGCGAAGAATGGCGATTGCACCAGACGCACCAAGATACACGGCAAGTCGGATGCTTGGGATAATGGCAAAACTTATTAAGAGTAAATTTCCTCAAATAATAAATTTAATCTCGTATCAGGACAAAGAGGTACATAAGGGAACGATATACAAGGCCGCAGGATGGAAAGCAATACAAGAACACAAAGGGGGTTCTTGGAATAGACCAAACGCGACAAACAGTTGGAACGGAAAGAAAAGAACAAGACCTGATTTGAACAAAGCCACCGGAGCTAAGGTAAGGTGGGAGCGAGCAATTTGAAGTATGACAACATAACAGGAGAAATTAATGAACAAAGAAATACGACAACTCGACGATGCGATACTCGCAGAGATGCAACGAGAAAATAGAAACGGACTTAGTTTCCGCGAGATAAAAAAAATATGCAGAGCCGCGATACCATTTCTTGAATGCTACGGGAAAGAGGCATTAGACGGCAATCAGTTTATACACGAAGTTTTGGGCGCGATAGAGAATTTAGAGAATAATGGCATCGTCAAAGTGACTCGGCGCGGCAAATTTATTCTTCGCATCGATCTCACCGATCGCGGGAAAGAATTAATCAAGAACACAGTTTTCTCCGATCCGAAAGGACCTCATGCCTAATATTTCGCTCCTCATAGAGCTGATTCAAAAGATTAATAAATCCACTTCGAAGGCCCATCTCGATCTTGATTACGACGGGCGCGAGTTCCACTGGTCCGTAAAACAGCCCAACATAACTGCCTCTGAGTGGACTCCGAGTGAGTTGCGAGAAAAGAAAGAGACCTTCCACCCACATTGATTATGAACGACTTGACTTTGATACCGCCGCTTAGTAACTTTCTGATGTCCGAAATATACAGAAGCGGCAATACCGGTCCGAGAACCGGTGTCGTCATTTTTATAGGCACCCGTGTGATCCGTAATCAATCGGATCGGAGTTGCTTCTGTAGCTCTTGGACGCGCGGGTGCTATTTATTATTCCCGCTAACTTTTGTCCAACAATTACAGGAGGGCATCATGCCTCGCAATAAACGCATCGCCGCGTTACGTCTGGAGACAGACGCCGCAGTAAAAAGCCTCATCTTACAATTCTCACCGATCGACAATCACTGTCGGTATCTTTCGAAGCTCGATCCGGGAAGAATTAAACTCCATTTATCTTGGATCGTTCGTAATCTTCAACAGATAAAAGCCATGGAAGGAGGTGCGAGATGAAGAAAATATATTCAAAAGAAATGATGATCGACGCAATATTAAAAAATTACAATGAAACAGGCAGAATCCCTCAGCAGGAAGAATGGAACGCATCAAACAGACATCCATGTCGAGAATTAATTCATCGAAGTTTTGGATCTTTTAATAATGCAATTACCGCCGCAGGCCTGATCCCTCGAACATATTGGGTGAGTATTCCAAAAGACATTATGATAGAAAGGTTGCGTGTTTTCGCGAAGAAACTTGGAAGGTCACCATGTGTACAGGAAATGGACTGTTTACGTCCTTCAAATGTTCCATGTCGAAAGACATATGAAGTCACTTTTGGTGGTTTTAAAAAAGCATTATTGGCGGCAGGATTAAAACCACCTGAATATGACGACATTGATCCGTCAGAACGTGATACGATTCTTTTCGCACTTCGCATCCATCGTTTTATAAAACGGCTGATAAACCTTTTTAAGATTGATTCTCATTTTTAGAGTGTATATATTTGTGGTAGATAAGATTTTGTTCTAGGGTTAGTCATCATACGACGCCCATCCACCGTACATCAAAAATGTGCGGAACGGATGGGCGTTTTTATTTTTGGAGCATGATTATGGCATACAAATCTGAGAATCTCGAAGCTCACAGACTCTTTTTAGAAGAAGGAAAGAGTATAGAACAAATTGCAACCGCCATGCCTCATATTTCGATACAAACTATTTATCGATGGGCGGCAGATGGAGGATGGCAAAAAGAGAAAGAAGAAATCGCCATGACATCCGTTTCCACATCGAAACAGATGCTTCAAACGCTTGTTGTGCAGCTTGGCAGAATGATGGAGACTATCAAAACAACCGGCGTTATGAACTCAAGTGAAATTTATTCTATAAGACAGCTTCTCCTTTCGGTCAAGGCTTTACAAAAAGACGTTGATTCTTATGGGGGCTTATTGTTGGCTATCGGGGAATTTACAGAATGGCTTGCCGAACGCGATCCCGACGCACTTACAAAAATACAACCGCTTCTCGTCGAATTCGGCAATGCGATGTCTAAAAAATACGGCAAGAAATAATATGCTTACTCAACGCGATTTTGACAAACAATATACAGATCTGATGCAGCGCATTCAGAAACAAGCGACGCCATTTCCGAATGACAGCGCCGAGAAGAAGCGCGCGCGTATCGCTCGTGCTAAAGTCGACAAGTTCTTCTTCTGTATAACCTACCTGCCTCACTATTGCGAGACAAAAGAAGAATATCGGACGATCTGGAAGATTCCGGATGCTCCGCTGGATCCAGTCGACGCAGGTTTCGCTCCATTCCATCCAGAATTTTTTAAGATCGCAGAGCTGCCAAATATATTCTCCATCATCGCCGCGTTCCGCGAGAGTTCTAAAGATACATTGTTAGGCAAGGCCGATGTTTTGCATAAAATATTATTCAGAGACCGATGGTTTATACCGATAATTTGCAAGACTCAGGATAAAGCCGAGACGAAATGCGTTCCGATCAAACTCGAGTTGGAAATCAACGAGCGCATCAAGAACGACTTTGGCAAATTGCAGGGAAGCGTATTATGGGAGTTCGGCGACTTCATCACCACCACCGGCCGCAAGGTAAAGGGATATGGACGCGAGCAATCGCTGCGCGGTGAGGAAAACTTTGGACACCGACCCGATCACATTATACTTAACGACATTGACGATCCCACGAAGCCGGATTCTCCGGCACTCGTCCAAAAATTTATCGACAGTGTAAAGCAGGACATTCTCAAAGCAGTCAATTCTCCACACTGGAGCGCATTGCTGCTTTGTAATTTCACAGTCAAAGGAAATATTATTGATGAGCTGATGACCGGAAAATACACGTCGCATTTTAACAAACGTATCTTCCGTGCACTCATCGAAAATCCGCTCGCAACAAAAGACGATCGCGCAATTGCCAAACAATGCCGCGAAGCCGGTTTTCCTGATAGCGAAAAGTCGAGTTGGCAATTTCGCCATCCAACATTGAAGCTCCTGCAGGACCGTAAGAACGATCCGGAGACGTTCCAACCCGAAATGCAGATGATGCCGCGTAGCCGGCGTGACCAGAAATTCAAAGATAATTATTTCCGCTATCATACGCGTGAGCAGCTCGCAGCGCGGACGTACACAAACTATACTTTCGTGGATCCATCTGCAAAGGACGCCGGTGATTACAAGGCTGTCATCACCGTTGGCGTTGCAGCGTTGCCGGATGGCACAATACATGTTCCGGTCCGTCGCGCTTGGATTCAACAGGGACCGATCGACGAAATGATTGACGCGACATACCGCCAAAGACGCGAGTTCCATTCGAAACTTGTCGGCGTGGAAACAAATGGATTTCAAATCCTTCTTAAACGCGAATACATGCGGCTTCAAAAGAAGTATAAAGAGATGCTGCCATTCTTCGAAGTCGTTCACACCGGAGAGAGTAAAGAGAGCCGCATCGAGCGGATCGTTCCATTCGTGAAAGAAGGAATTATCACATTCGATCAATCCGATCCCGATCAGGATTTGTTGATTCGGCAATGCAAAGCGTTTCCGCAAGGCGGACAAGTTTCTGCAGGCGGACTTGGTGATGACGGACCGGATACACTCGCCGGTTGCATTGAATTGATCGAAAAATTTCCGCACGCCGGTGAAGTAGCGTATGAGAGTATCTCAAAACGCGAAGCCGTTTTTGAAAAAGGCACATGGTGATTAATTCGTAGCCCAAAAGATAAAGTTAATAATAAAAGGAGTTCAGTATGGCAATTAAACTTTCTATCACCGCACGCAACGCGCGACTTGACGCTATCGAGACGGCTGCTGGAGCAACAGCGAAACTCTCGATTAGAACGGGAACCGCTCCGGCAGATTGTGCAACCGCTGATAGTGGAACACTCGTTATTTCAATTACACTTCCATCGGACTGGATGAATGCCGCCGCTACCGGAGTAAAAACAAAACTTGGCACTTGGTCTGGTCCTGCAACAGGAGCGATGTCCACCGCGGGACATTTTAGAATATACGCCAACGACGGAACGACTTGCCATATTCAAGGTACTGCAAGTATCTCTGGCGATTCTCCGGATATGGTTTTAGATAATAACAATATAGCCATCGGCCAGACCGTGACTGTTTCGACATTCACATTGACCGATGCCAACGCATAATTAGAGGAGATTATAATGAGTCTACAAACATGGGTTGAGGTAATTGCATATCAAAATACGCCAGGGACATTGCTAAACACATACACCACGGCGAAGAGTGTAATAAATAATAATGCGCTTGTCACGTTGCCGCCGAATTGGTGGCAGATCGGGAAGATGCTTCGAATTAAAATTCAAGGCAACATCAGTAACGTTACCACGTCGCAGAGAACATTTACCTTTCAGATTATGATGGGAACAATAGTTGTATGGACATCCGGAGCAATCCTGACAACGACAACAGCGCACACGACGATTCCTTTTGAACTTGAGATATTACTACGATGTGAAGTTATTGGTTCGGCCACGACAGCAAAACTTATGGGACAGGGAATTCTTCGCGGAATTATGTTTGTTATATCCGGTGCAGTTGCTGATCCAACCGCCGGAGTCGGGACCATAATGTGTCCCAATACGGTAATGGCGCAAGGCGGAGGTTTTGATTCCACAATTGCAAATATACTTGATTTTTGGGTGGGATTATCGGCAAGCGAATCAACAACAGGAATTCAAGTCATTCAATACACTGCCGAGTCGTTAAACTAATGCCTGTCTCGGAAAATATTGGGTTGGGAAAAGGATTGAGCGAAAGTCGAATGCTCGTGCATGGAGTCGCAAAATTAGATTTTAAATGCACATTCAAATCGAAGCCAATGTTCTCCGATAAAAGTTATAAAATCACAGGCACCACAAAAGATTCAAGCGGCAATGCACTCGCAGGATGTACAGTTCATCTTTTCGATGCAAGTGTCGATATATTAATAAGTATCGTACAGTCTGACGCAAGCGGGGCTTTTATGTTTTTAGTGAGTCCCTCAACGACATGCTACATCTTAGCATATAAAACGGGAAGCCCGGATGTTGCGGGAACGACAGTCAATACTTTAATGGCATTATAAATGGTAGATGTTTTTTTATATCAGGGTTCGATAAATCCATACGATGTTACTCTCAGCGATCCAACCGTTGTACGCGGTGGCGTTGGCGTTGAAATATTTGCGAATCTTACAAAAACTCTCGATGCAATATCATGTTCATCTTCCGTTGCAATTTCCGATAATGCCGCTCTCAATAAATCCTTGGATGCTTGCGTAGGTTCGTCTTCAGTAACCATTGCAATCGCAATCGACCTAAGCAAGACTCTCGATACGCTGGTATGCTCGTCTGCTGTTGTAATCTCAGATAACGCGGCTCTCGATAAATCCCTGGGCGCATGCACAGGTTCGTCTTCGGTAACCATTGCAATCGCAATTGCTCTGAGCAAAACTCTCGATGCGCTGGTATGCTCTTCTGCTGTTGTAATTCCCGAGAGTGCCGCTCTCAAT
Organism: Bacteroidota bacterium; assembly: GCA_050013655.1. Lineage (GTDB taxonomy): Bacteria > Bacteroidota > Ignavibacteria > UBA10030 > UBA10030 > Fen-1298. The sequence continues at coordinate 216,094 of JBEKEV010000006.1, forward strand.
AAACCCTTGGATGCTTGCACAGATTCATCTTCGGTAGCCGTTGCAATCGCAACTGCTCTGAGTAAAACTCTCGATGCGCTGGTATGCTCTTCTGCTGTTGTAATTCCCGAGAGTGCCGCTCTCAATAAACCCTTGGATGCTTGCACAGATTCATCTTCGGTAGCCGTTGCAATCGCAACTACTCTGAGCAAAACTCTCGACGCGCTGGTATGCTCTTCTGTTGTTGTAATTCCCGAGAGTGCCGCTCTCAATAAACCCTTGGATGCTTGCACAGATTCGTCATCGGTAACCGTTGCAATCGCAACTACTCTGAGCAAAACTCTCGATGCATTAGTATGCTCTTCTGCTGTTGTAATTCCCGATAATATCTCTCTCGATAAATCCTTAGATACTTGCACAGGTTCGTCTTCAGTGGTTCTTGGAATTGTCGCGGCATTTAATAAAAGCTTATCAGATATTTCCCTCTCCTCCGATGTAGCAATAAGCACCGAGCACCTCCTTAATTTAAACTCGGAGTTGGGCTCAATCGGTTTATCTTCGCACATTACCGTAGGCACATCCGGAGGAATAAATGAAACACTCGAAAGCATTGCGTTCCTTGCCGCAGTGATTATTCAAATACAAGCTTCTATTTCAAAAGATATTGACACTGCCGTTTTAAATTCTTCTATCAAGACGATCTTTGGACCGAGTATCAATGCCGCGACGAGAATGTTCGAATCTTTTCCTGGTCGGAAGTTCGAATTTACCACCGATCAAAGGATAAATGAAAACGCTCCCTTACGGAAATTTATTTTCGATTTTAACGGAATGCGCGATGAAAATATTTAAGCAAGTGGGCGAGGTAATTCCACTCGCCATAAATTTTAAAAATATTTTGGATTCAATGCCTGGAACTCAGACTATAACGGATGGCGATGTGTCAGTTTTGAATGCAAACAAAAAGGATGGGAACATATTAACACTCGTTAACAAAACAATTGGCACAACTCGGATCGATTCTACTCTCTCGGGTGGAACAAAGGGAAACATTTACATAGTTGTATTTACCGCAATAACGCAAAATTACAGGCTTCGCGAAGATGTTCTTGTAGAAATAATTTGAGATGATTTCCAAACAACATATTAAAGCTTTTTTTATTGCGGCACTCGCGTTTAAATTCCCTGTCGCATGGGGCAGGCGAAAGAGATGCAAGATGCTCAGTCTAAACGGATCCAAGCACAAATGGATCGTTAAATTCCTCGATTTATTTTTTGATGTCAGACATCGGCAGGATGGCGGAATAGAATTGTGGTTTAATGAAAGAGAAAAAGTGCAGCAAAAAAGACGCCTCAGAAAGTTATTAAAGCGAATCGTTCGGGCATGAAATGCTTATTAAATTAAATAACATCTTCGGCATTGTGATTCTTCTCATTACAATCTCTGCACTCATTATACTCGTGTTGAGATTCCATGATTGCGTGAACTCTGAATCGTCTTCAGTATTTGTGCCTTCAGATAGTTCGTTCGCGCATGTTGTGAAGAGTAATCATAGACCGGCTTCCTTGCCCGCTTTCTTGGAAAGAACATCCTCTAAACCACCTACAAGATTGCCTAAGGGTGTGCCCGAGAGCGATGTGAAGAGCGTTTTAATCGTTGTTAAGTCTATTCCTCTCAACGACTCAACGACTCATAGACTCATAGACTCAACGGCAATTATCACAACCAAAGATGGCAGCATCTATATCGACACAGCGCAAGTCAAGTCAGTCGAGATGATCGCCTATGAAGAGCCGATACTTCGGTTCGGCTCTTTCATTTCTCTCGGTGTCTCGATGTCGTTACAACATATCACGCTTGCCGTCGCCATCTCTCCACTGCAGATATGCGGAGTTGTCCAGTTCCCATTCCTCGCGCTCGATACCGAGGGAGTCGGTGCTGGTATCGCCGCACGTACGCGCGAGATCTCGTTTGGATTATTATATCACCAGCCGCTCACCGGCAATCGGCAATTGAAATTATCTATCACTTATAATCTCTGAGGCGGTTATGGCAAAGATCGTTGACAACATAAAAGGCATCTTCAGCAAAAAAGATAAACAGCAATTGACCGAGACAATTCCGGTTGTTAGTATTAACGACCGCTTTTCGTCTTACCCGGGTCAAGGATTAACTCCTTACAGATTAGCTTCGTTACTAAAGGAAGCTGATACGGGAGATGTGTATCGGCAGATGGAACTCTTCAGTGAGATGCTCGAAAAAGACGCGAAGCTTTTGTCTGTATTTCAGGCACGGCAGCTTGCAGTCACTCGCCGGAATCAAAATGTCGTTCCTTTTTCCACCAAGCCCAAGGATCTCAAAATAGCCGAGGATGTCGAGATAGCATTTAAAGGTCTGAGGCATTGGAAACACATCATCGGTAATATTGCCGATTGTGTTCCGAAGGCGTTTTCGGTTAATCAAATTCATTGGGTCTATAAAGACAATAAATATACTTTTGATGATATAACTTTTGTCGATCAAAAGAAATTTCGGTTCGGGAAGGTAACAGACCTCTACAGCGATCCCAATGAACTCCGAATGCGTATCGATCCGAATCGCATTGAATTTTACCGCGGCATTTTCAGTGATGAAGAATTGCAAGGCAGTCTCATAAATGGTGTGAGTCTTGAAAACGATCCTATAGTTCGTCAAAGATTCATTATTGCGAGGTCCCATGCGATGAGTGGACTTACATCGCGCTCGGCCCTTATGCGTCCGCTGACATATCTCTACCTTTTTAAAAATTACGACATCAAATGGTGGTTAAAATTTGCGGAAGTCTTGCTCGGTTACCGCATCGGTAAGTATGATACGAGCCAGCCCGAGGAAAAAGATTTGTTGATCAAGGCAATTAGTGGTCTTGCTGAAGATTCGGCTGCTGTCATTTCGAAAGATTCTATCATCGAGTTTGTCGAAATGGCTGGCAAAGCAACTTCGCATAAAGTTTATAGTGACCTGCAGAAATGGGTCGATGATTCCTATGGACAATTAGTGCTGGGTCACACCGGATCATCACAAGCAACACCTGGCAAATTGGGCGGCGAGGACATGGCAAAAGAAGTAAAACAGGAATTTGTCGAGTCCGGCGCGGAAACCGTCGACGAGGCAATCTCAAACGATCTCTTTAAACCCTATGTCATCGCAAATTATGGTCCACAAGAAGGGTATCCTTATTGTCAAACCGATATTTCACAAGCACTTGACATGGAGAAGGAAACTAAAATAGATTTAAATCTTCAATCAATGGGATTCAAGCTGACAACGAGATATGTGAAAGAAAAATATGGTAGACCACTTCCAAATCCTGATGATCCTGAAGATACGGTACTCATTCCATCTCAAAAATCGGTGAACAATAACTTTCCACCAGCTGGAGGAGATCAAACGGTGGCTGCTGACGGGAAAAAAAAACTTCTAAACAGCCGGTAGATGAATCCGCCTACGAAAAGCGCGTCAACGATGTCACCGAAAATGCAATCGAAGGCGCTATACCCATCTATCAATCGCTTATTGAAAAGCTCTCAAAGGTCATTCGAGAGTCGAATAATTTTGAGTCCGCACAGTCTGCACTAACTAAATTTACCGACAAAGAATTTTTAAAATCTTTTTCAGCATACCTTCTTGACACGCTCGAAACGTCAGCAGCTCTCGGCGCAAGTCTCATAGTCCAAAAAGACGCCTCACCCAGTGGAGAACAACAAATAGTAGGCAAAGACATCGGCGGTGATTGGTTTGTCTGTGATGATAATGGCGTGCAAATCTCTTTCAATGTCACATCAAAAGAAGTGTTGGATTACCTGCGCGAGAAATCTATAAAGATTGCCGGAGTAGAGCAAAAAGAATTGCTCGAATCGATCAAGCAAGAATTAATAAAGGCTGTTGAGGATGGCAAGAGTTTCGATGAATTGAAATCTAATATAGACGCACTGTTTGATTCCGCTGGCGTGACAAAATTGTCGTATAGTCATATCCAACTTGTCTTTCGAATGAACACATTTTCGGCATATTCGGTAGGGCAAGCACAAAAGGTCGCGGATATGACAGATCAATTCCCATTGGCTTATTTCTCTCCAATCCACGATGGTCGCTCGCGTCATTTGCCACTCGAGGGCTATTACAATACTGATTCAATTCCGCTTCCGCCGGTAGATTATAATTGTCGATGCGGCGTGCGATACATCCACACATCACAGATTACCGGTAACGAGGTAGTTTATGAGACGCCGCCAGCACCAGAACTGATCGTTTTCGATCAGCGCAACGATTTCTGACGTTCTGTCACTCGCTTTCCGCACGCGACCCGCGGAAAAATCGCTTTTATCGCCGTTTTGAGTTGCGTTTGAAAATGGTATAAATCGGGTTTTTATTTAAAAATCGCTACCTACCATGGTACAATGTGCATGCGGAATTCCCACTTTTTCCTATTTCCTCGCATAATTATAATTTATCGTGCGCCCGTAAAATCCCATAACTCTTTGATTTCTCGACGCTTGTACTTTTTACCAACCATGGTACATTGTTACCCCCTACATCTTCTTAAACAAACGTTGAAGACATCATTGCTTTGTTGTATATTGAAATTAAGATTTAAGATATATATATATGAGAGCTTATTTGCTCCATATCTGAAATTGCTCGTTCCCGACCACGAATAAAAGACTGTACATTGCCGATGTCATTCCAACTCATCTCGGACCTCACACCTGCGGGCGATCAACCAGAAGCAATTCGACAGCTTGTCGAGGGGGTTGAACGAGGCGACAGGCATCAGATACTGCTCGGCGTTACCGGCAGCGGAAAAACCTTCACCATTTCGAATGTCATCACGCACATCAATAAACCTGTGCTCGTGATGTCTCACAACAAGACGCTCGCAGCACAACTCTATGCCGAGTTCAAAAATTTCTTTCCCAATAATCGCGTCGAGTTCTTCATCAGCTACTACGATTATTACCAACCGGAAGCATACGTTCCGACCACCGATACCTACATTGCCAAAGATTCTTCGGTAAACGATGAAATTGACCGTCTGCGATTGCGTGCGACGAGTGCCTTGCTCAGCGGCGATCCCAACGTTATCGTCGTTGCTTCGATCAGCTGCATTTACGGTATTGGCGCACCTGACGAATGGATCAGCCAGACATTAACGCTGAAAAAGGGGGATCATCTTGGTCGTCAAGGATTGCTCAAACGACTCATCGACTTATTGTATATACGGAACGACTATGAGTTCGCTCGCGGGACATTTCGCGTGCGGGGTGATGTGGTAGAAGTTATCCCCAGCTATGAAAATGAAGAAGCGATACGTATCGAATTTTTCGGTGATGAAATTGAGCGTCTCTCGTACATCAATAAAGTGGATGGCCGAGTTGTCGGAGAAGCTGATTTTGAAATGATCTATCCTGCCAAACAATTCATTACGTCGCGTGAAACCATTGAGCGGGCGATGGATGGCATTTATACAGAATTGCGTGAGAGAACAACTGAACTCCGTTTTCTCGGGAAACTCGTCGAAGCACAGCGAATTGAACAACGAACACGGTTCGACATGGAAATGTTGCGCGAAGTCGGTTATTGTTCAGGCATTGAAAATTATTCACGCCATTTTGCAGGCAGGCCGCCGGGTTCTCGACCATCATGTTTATTGGATTATTTCCCGAAAGATTTTCTTACCATTATTGACGAATCACATGTTTCCGTACCGCAAATCGGCGGTATGTACGCCGGTGACCATTCGCGTAAAACAACTCTTGTGGAGTACGGCTTCCGACTCCCATCAGCACTTGACAATCGACCATTGACATTCGATGAATGGGAAGCGATGGAGAAACAAATCATTTTTGTCAGTGCAACGCCGGGACCATACGAACTGCAAAAATGTCAAGGCATCTTTGTGGAACAAGTTATCCGCCCCACCGGCCTGATTGATCCGGATGTCGAAGTTCGTCCAAGCAAACACCAGATTGACGATCTGATTGCGGAAATTCGAACACGCACGGCACGAAAAGAACGCACATTGGTAACCACCTTAACAAAGCGCATGGCTGAAGACTTGACAGAATATCTGACGAATATTGGAATCAATGTCCGGTATATCCATTCGGAAGTGGATGCATTGGAACGCGTGGAAACACTGCGCGATTTGAGATTGGGCGAGTTCGATGTTCTTGTAGGTGTGAATCTGCTACGTGAAGGACTCGATTTACCAGAAGTTTCTCTCGTTGCCATTATTGATGCGGACAAAGAAGGTTTTCTCCGATCCGAACGGTCACTCATCCAAACTGCAGGCCGCACAGCGCGCAACGCAAACGGGCTGGTTATTCTCTATGCCGATAAAATGACCGGTTCAATGGAACGCATGATCAGTGAAACAAATCGTCGCCGCACAAAACAGATCGATTACAATACGAAGCATGATATCACACCTGTTACGATTTATAAAACGGTAGAGGAAATTCTCGCCGCTACGTCTATTGCCGATGTGAAAATGAAACGGGATGAACGTTATCAGAAATCCAAACCTCTGGCTATTGCCGAGACAGTAGCAAAGTACCTCACGAGCGACCAGAAGAAAGACCTGCTTAATGAATTAAAAGCGGAGATGAAACGCGCGGCAAAAGACTTGGAATTCGAACGTGCCGCGGAATTACGGGACGAAATTGAAAAGTTGGAAAAGAAAAGCTGACCGAGTCTGGAAAGATAAGAAGATATCCAGTACATTTGTAAAGAAGAATTGCTGAAATCTTTTCTACAGCTCACGAGTCCGCCAAGCAAACCCAGAGAAGAGAGCAGCATTCATCTATTCGTTCGACGGTTTTTTAATTTACAACAGCGTGCTTTATAACATTGCACTTGACACTATTGACCATCGCCAAGTCCATAATAAATCCTTTACTCGATTTCATCTACCCACCAGTGTGCATCTCTTGCAATACGCCGCTGCTGGATGGGAGCCAGAAGATCTGCCGGAATTGTTGGAGTGCCATTCCTGCTCTTACCAAAGACCATTCTCTTTATCAGGAAACCCGCGGTAAACTTCTCGCCGAAGGGTGTATTGACGATCTTATTTCATGTTACGTGTTCGAAAGAGAAGGACCGTTTCAACACATTGCACATGCACTGAAGTATCAGGAGTACAAATCATTTGGAATAGAATTGGGAAAGCAGATTGGTGGATTGGTTCGAGATTGGAATGTGGAAGCCGACATTATCGTTCCAGTACCGCTGCATCGAATCAAACATCGCGAACGCGGCTATAACCAGTCTGAATTTATTGCACAAGGCATTGCTTCGATCATCGGCAAACCAATTATAGTGGATGCGGTTCGACGAACACGTCACACACAAACGCAAACTACGTTGACTCTCGAAGAGCGTTATAAGAATATGAAAGACGCGTTTGAAACTTTACCGGGTGCTTCCAAAAAGCTTTATGGAAAAACCTGTCTTCTGGTAGATGATGTTATCACCACAGGGGCAACAACGAATTCGTGTGCCAGGGAGATCCTTGCAGCAGGCGCCAAGTCTATCAATGCAGCTTCTGCGGCTCTTGCAAAATAGTTTCCATATTGTTAAAAAATTCCTGTAAGAGTAAGTTATTTTTGAAATGTATAAATAACTGATGGTACGCAAAGCGGAAAAGAGCAACTGTCATTCCTGCACGTTTTAGCGAGAATTCAGAAAAATGGATGCCCGACTGAAGCATTCGGGCATGACAACTTTATTTTGTCAGGAGCTGTGCCTACCGTGCATAACATCAGTAAATAATGTTGTTTTTCTTGAATTTTCATTAAAAAACGTTAAACTTCGTCGTTTGTAAAAAACCATATGTGACGAAGGACACGTTTTTTGAAGACGAACGTGTTGATATTTGTCCTGTATCACATTGTGAATGTGAAGGAGTAACGCCATGACAAAGCCCGACATTCAACAAGAACAACCAACGACATCTCAAGTAAGCCCTTCTCGGAGCGATTCAATAAAATTAGTAAGCGAAATTCTTAAAAGGACAAACCAATTAATTCAAAAAGGTGATCTTGATCGTGCACAGGGAGAATTGTTGCTTGCTAATCAGACAGCAAAAGAACAGTATAGAACACCCCCCTTTTCTTTACTGGTTAATGATAAATTTGTTGCATCTCAAACACCACATGCACCTCTGCCATTAGCGCCCATGGAAGCGATGATGGCTGTGATTTCATCCTCAAAACAAACCGACAACGTTCTGCCTCGCGCAACAACACAAACCCCAGAAGCTCTAACCGAGAAACCACAGGTTCCGCCCCCAGAACAAACCAACGATCGAAGCATTGAATTCAAATGCTATCGCGAAGCACTTGCAAAAGCATGGTGCGATGGAGCACCAACAGATGATGAAGTACGGCATTTACAAGAATTACGGACTGTGCTGGAGATTTTAGATGTTGAACATGAAGTGTTTGAGAAGGAAATGAAATATTCTTGTTATAAGGAGGCTATCGCCAAGCATGTATCCAACGGTTCGGTCGACTTAGGTGACACCAAGTCACTCGCCGATCTTCAAAAAGCATTCCATATCTCACAGGAAGAGCAATTGCAGATTCTAGACCCCTCCATACAAATAAAGCAACATAAACAGCCTGATAAAATTCTTGTCATTGATGATGATGATGAATTCTTGAATATGCTCGCCAGCTCAATGACGGAAGACGGATTTGATGTCATTGCAGTGGCGACATCCGATGAAGCCTATATGCTTTTACATAAATACATTCCCGATCTCATCCTGTGCGACATCAATCTTAAGACCTCAACAATGAATGGATTCGTTCTTTACGAAAAAGTCCAAGCGAATAAACAGCTTCAAAACATTCCTTTCGTTTTCCTAACGGGACTTATGGATGAAAAGTTAGCTTGGACAGGAAAAGAACTTGGCGCTGATGACTACTTATTAAAACCAATTTCCAGGCATACACTGCTTTCTACACTTCACGGCAGATTAAAGCGCTTTAGGCAGCTCAGAGGACTTTCTTCAACCCCCACACCAGCGTTTTGCTGAGGAATGTCTACAACACACGGTCTTTTTAGAAAAGATCGAGAAGATTTTGCCCGTTCCTATCTTTCTGCAGAAATTACTTTTCTACAATCTCTAAGCAAATTACCTATGAGGGGGTAGTAATCCTTTAAAAACCCGCGAATTCTTCTTGTTTTTGACCCTCATTGCATCATACATAGACCTAATATGGCATTAAAAAGTCGGAACAGTTATTGAGGTATTAGTCCTAAGAGACAAAAAAAGGATTATGAAAATGACTCATCTAAATATACCACAGCAAAATCTCCAATCGATGCACGAACTTACTCCTCCTGACGACAATAAAAAAATCGTCAGCGAGGTCTTGAAACGTGTTGATCAATTGATCCGGAAAGGCGAACTGGATTGTGCACAGAGAGAAATTATTAAAGCCAAAGAACTTGACCCTCGAAACGTCTATGCATTTGCATTGGAAGAACGAATTTCCGCCCTTCAAACAGAGTTCGAATGTGCTAAAATAGAGACTGAATGTAAGGAGGATATAAAACGTCTTGATGAATTTATACAATCAAGCGTTACTTCCAAGCCTCCCCAACCTGTAGCCGAGACTCTGTCGATGCCGCCTTTATCGAGACCCGCACCGATAGTCGCAAGCACGACACTCGTTCCATTAGCAGCGACTTTACCATCGCTCCCATTCGATGGACCTACAGATATGGCAATAAAAGATTATGAACCACAGCAAGAGCGTGTTGTTGATCGGAGTATTGAGCTGGAATCCTATCGTAAGACACTTGCTGAGATGTGGTATAACGGGGCATTGACAGTAGATGAAAAACGTCGTTTAAATGAGTTACGGACATTGCTGGAAATTACAGACGCTGAACATGAGGGAATCGAAAAGAATGTGAAGCGAGAATGCTACAAGAGTGTCATTATTCGGCAATTATCTAATAATCCAATTTCTTTATCCGATTCGAAATCTCTTTCCGATCTACGAAATACATTTCAAATCTCCGAAGAGGAACATGTGCAAATTCAAACGCAGTTGATGAACGTTTTTCAACATAAACAGAGGAACAAGATTCTCGTCATCGACGATGACACACGGCTTTTAGAATTACTGGAAGCATCGTTGGAAGAGAATGGGTTCGATGTCACAGCGTTATCAACATCCGACGAGGCATACGCGTTACTCCGAAAGTTTATCCCTGATTTGATTCTCTGTGATATTAATCTTGAGACCTCAACTATGGGCGGTTTTACATTCTATGAGAAAGTACAGGAACTGAAAAATGTTCAGAGTATTCCCTTCGTTTTCTTATCCGGACTTACAGACGAGGTTCTCGTCCGCACCGGCAAAGAACTTGGAGTGGACGATTATTTGATGAAACCCATTTCTGAACAGACATTAGTCTCAACGCTTCGAGGAAAATTAAAACGCTTCAAGCAACTAAAAAAAGTAGTAGAAAATCCAATGCCAGTAATGGCAGCAGCATAGGAAGCGCTTTCAAACATTGTTATTTGAAAGTAATAGCCACGAGACAAGAGGATAGATCGGCGACGATTATTGTGCGCCAAACCATCTTGACGAGTATATATTCCAGCATCGCTCCCCTTACTTCACGGGATTTCTTTTTGTTAGTACTTCACTGCCTGCAGTTCTCTCAACAGGACAAATCGTCTGTAAAGAAGGCACAGTATAAGAATTCCGTTCATGAGAAAGATGTTGAGATAGAGATACAATTCTAAGCGGTTTAAAACCGAACATACCATCAGCAAAAAAAACTCCGTACCGAAACCAAGCAGGCCGGAGATACGCAAAGAAATAATATCAGAATACCACCCTTGGTACCTTTGACAAGGTTCACGAGAAGAACCTTCTGAAGGATCTCTTGGTTCATTTTTGTGCGACCTTAGGAAGTTTCCTCCATAACTCCATCGATCAACTCTCTCAATAAGCCGATCTTGCCAACCATAGATACACTGAAAAATGCGCTGAAGAACAAGTTCGACGCCACCTTTCTTCAGATCTTCTTCTCGAATTTCTTCAGATATACGATTGCTCGCAAGCTGTTTCTGCAAATGGAGAAAGTTCACTTGATAAAATACGTGGCAAGATACTCGAAGCGATATACCGACAAGTCCGAGCAAGGCGAGCAACAACATCCACCAATGACCGCCAGATTGATAGAGAATCCAACCGATGGCGCTGAACACTGCTGCATCTACCACAAAGTCACCGATAGAATCTAAAAACCTTCCGACACGGCTGTATTGCTGTTTCGCTCGTGCAAGTTGGCCATCAGCAGAGTCGAGTAAGTCTTTGAGTGTGACAAGCAGTCCGGCAACAATAAATGCTTCTGAAGTCCCTTTCAAATAGAAAAATGCGGCAACAAGTCCAGCGATTGTTGATGCGATGGTCACTTGATTCGCTGTAACAGGAGTATTATAGAGCGCCCAAACGATCAATCCCGCAATGGGACGAAGCAAGTACGTGTTGATAAGTTCGTCGGAGATGTCAGACTTAAGAGATTTTCGATATGAATACATTTCATCAAACGATGTTCATTCGTTCCGCAAGTTGGAGATCCTCTACTGTATCTATTTCAATTGCTGGAAATGCACTGACATCAATGGCTTTGAGTTGAGTTCCATGGTTGATCATTTCCTGAAATGATGCCTCATAGAATTCTGTTCGCCCCACACCACTCCTCACGCGTCGTTCGAGAATCGTGATGAGGTGCGTTGTTGTTTCGGCAGAAAACACCTCGATGCCGATCGACTCTCCATAGGTTTCATTGAGTGGTGTTTCTTTTCCGATTAATACAATATTCCCATAGCCATCTGCCTTCACTCGAATTTCTTCTTCACTATGTTTACCAGACACACGAACAGCAACACAATCCTGCAAAGGATTGCTCAGAAATAACGGCAGCAATTTTGATGAAAAAAGAATATCACTGTCAAATAAGATTAAGCCAGAAGACACATTACCTTCCTTATTCTCAAGGAATCTCCTTGCAAGGAGAAGCGAGTAAGCGTTATTTGTTTTAGTATAATCCGGATTGAGGATAAAGCGAATATGTATGTGTGGAAAATGCCGTTTGACAAATTCCCGAATCATCTCTCCTCTGTAGCCGATGACGATAGCGATTTCTTTGACACCGGCATCAAGAACATTCTCGATGGTGCGTTCAAGTAATGCCTTTCCTCCGACTTCCAGCAAACACTTCGGCTTTGAATCCGTCAATGGGCGTAAACGCGTGGAAGCGCCGGCAGCAAGGATGACACAGCGAGGGAGCTGCGATTTGGTGATTAAATGATTTTGGGATTGATCATTGATCATTTCAATCAACAACCCATGGTTCCAGTAAGTTCTCACCTATTCCTTCGATAAAGCGTGAGGGCTTTGTCAAAATTATACCGCTTTCGCGGTCGTAAATATTCATCGGATAGGTGATAATCAGATGCTCCTTTGCGCGAGTACATGCGACGTACATCAGCCGGCGTTCTTCTTCCATTTCCTCATCGCTCGCTGAGGAACGCATTGTCGGAAATCTCCCTTCGAGTGCATAAATGATGAAGACAGCATTCCATTCCAATCCTTTAGCACTGTGAATAGTCGAGAGTGTCAGGTATTCTGTTTCCGGGCCCGGCGATTCAATATCAGCGATGCTTTCATTTGGCGGTTCAAGCGCTAAATCTGTCAATAATTCATCAACAGATTTATATCGTTCAGTGATATTTTGGAATGTCTCAAGATCTTTTTTCCGCTTGAGGTGATCTTCATAGCGAGTACGGAGAATGGGTTCATAGTATTGAAGGATGTGAGATGTCTTTTCTGCCGGAGGAATATTAGGCGCAGCAACTTCTTTCAGCATATCAAATAATTTGCGGACATTATCGGGATAGTTGCCGTATTCCATCCAGAATTTTGTTGTTGCTGTCACAGCTTCTTTGAATTCCTTCGCCAAACCAACACGGCGCTTCAAAATATCGTCCACAACTTTTTCCGCAGTACGCGGGCCTACACCATCGATAAGCAGGAGAATACGATTCCACGAGACAACATCCCGAGGATTTTCGAGCACACGGAGATATGCCACAATATCTTTTACATGCGCTGTTTCGATGAATTTAAATCCGCCAAATTTTAGGAATGGAATATTCGCCTTTGCTAATTCGATTTCTAGATCAAACGAATGGAATGAGGATCGAAATAATACCGCCATCTCTTCCAGCGGGATGCCCATCTCGCGGTATTCAAGAATCTTCTGCACGACGTACCGTGACTGTTGGTTCTCCGTCTGTGCCGAGACAAGCTGCGGTAAATTGCCGCCGGATTTCTTTGTGAAAAGTTCTTTCGTGTACATCTTAACCACCCAATCTCCCGCCGCCGCGCAACAGAATCTCATTTGCCAGGTTTAAGATCGGTTGTGTGCTTCGATAATTTTCTTCTAACTTGATAATTTTACAATCCTTGAACTCTTCACCAAACGTAAGAATATTTTGAATCGTAGATCCGCGAAAAGAATAAATACATTGTGCATCATCGCCGACCACCATCAAATTCCTATGCTTGGATGCCAGCAGCTTTACAATTTCAGCTTGCAGTTTATTGGTATCCTGATATTCATCCACCATAATATATTTATAGCGGTCAGAAAGCGTCACTCGCACTGCTTCGTTTTGACGCAGCAACAATGCGAGATTCAAAAGCAAATCATCGTAGTCCATCAAGTTGTGTTCACGTTTGTATTTTATATAGGTACCGTGAAGCGTAGAGATGTCGGTTTCGATTTCAAGGTACTGGGGATAATCCATCGCCAACAGTTCTTTCACAGGGGTCATAGTGTTCAGGGAACGGCTATAAAGATCGTAGAGTGTTTCTTTTCGGGGAAAACGTTTCTCTTTTGTATCAAATTTCATACGCGTACGAATCAGATTGACAACATCTTCGGCATCCGCTTGATCGAGGATTGTGAAGTTGTTTTCGTATCCAAGTTGACCGGCATATTTTCGCAGGACGCTGTTCGCAAACGAATGAAATGTTCCGCCTGAGACTTGCTCACATCGACTGTCCAAGAGAATCGACGCTTTTCTCAACATTTCTTGTGCTGCTCTGCGCGTGAATGTCAGCAGCAACAACGAATCCGGTCTAACACCTAATTCCACGAGATATGCTACGCGATACACAATTGTGCGCGTCTTCCCTGTTCCCGCTCCGGCAATAATCAAGTGCGGACCATTGACTGATGTCGCCGCTTCGTACTGAGCAGGATTCAATTCCTGTTGATAGTTGATGCGCAGATGCTGCGGCCGAATAAGATGGAGATGATCGCCGGGGAGCGGCTTCAGTGTGAATTTCTTCATTTCATGCCGAATGAATGTGGACGTGCGCTCCATCGCTGAAGCTTCTGAACGTAAGAGTCCTTTTGCGCAAATAAGTATACAAGTTCATTTCGTGAATGAAGATAGCGGAAAAAATCTGGAAAATGAAACACTCCTAACTTGAGTTTTCAGCAACAAAGCTGTACGTTAAGATTATTATTGTTATTTACAATAGAGTGATGAAATCCTTAAAAGGAGTCACTACTTTTTCTTTATCATCTAAAACTTCAGACTGAACATATGAATATTCTTGTCTTAAATTGCGGCAGTTCGTCTCTTAAATTTCAAATCATTCAAACCGATCTCGAAATGATTGAGAAAAATGCAGACAAACAACTTGCCAAGGGTCTCATCGAACGTATCGGGAGCCAGGCGCTCGTTTCACTGCAGGCTGCCGGTAAAACAGCAGTAAAACATGCAGCTCCGTTGCGCGACCATCGCGCTGCGCTTGATCATGTTATTAAATGGATTATTTCGAAAGACGCCCAAATTCCCGATATTCAATCACTCGCGGATATTCATGCGGTCGGGCATCGTGTGGTCCATGGCGCAGAGCAATTTACGAAGTCTACGATTATCACGGATGCGGTTATTCGCGGAATCGAAGACTGTATCGATCTTGCCCCGCTGCACAATCCGGCAAACCTCAAAGGTATTCATGCGGCACGCGAGCTTCTTGGCGCCGGTATACCGGCAGTAGTCGTGTTTGACACTTCATTTCACTCAACCATGCCGGAGACATCATTCCTGTATGCTATTCCATACCAGCTCTATCGGCGGCATAAAATCCGGCGATATGGATTCCATGGCACATCGCACCGGTACGTGGCATATCGTTACCGGCAGCTCACCGGAAAGACGCGGGAAGAGACTAATGTTATAACAATACATCTCGGTAATGGATGTTCAGCATGTGCAATCAAGAATGGAGTTTCGTTTGACACATCGATGGGGCTTTCGCCGTTAGAAGGTTTGGTCATGGGAACACGAAGCGGCGATATTGATCCGGCAGTGCTTGAGTTTCTTTCACACAAAGAAGGCATGTCGATGAGCGAGATCGACACACTGCTCAACAAACAGTCCGGATTGCTCGGCATTTCAGGATTAACGAACGATATGCGCGACTTGCTGGAAGAAGCGAAAGACCATCAGGATCGGCGCGCCACACTTGCCATAAACATCTTTGCACAGCGTGCAAAAAAATACATCGGGTCATATTTGGCTGAATTGAACGGCGCCGACGCCCTCATCTTTACCGGTGGTATCGGAGAAAATGCATCTACTATTCGACAACGCATCTGTGCTAACCTCGAGTGGTTTGGGATTGAAATAGATGAACAGCTCAACAATGAAAAGGTTGGAGGTAAAGAGGGAGAAATCAATACACATAAAAGTCGTGTAAAGGTGTTTGTCATCCCGACGAACGAAGAACTGCTGATTGCACGTGATACAGTTCGTTGCATTGTCGATGTTCCTAAGAAGAGTTAATTACAAAAAAATATTTATCTTTATTGAATAGAATTGCATAAAAGCGCGGGCAATCATGTTCGCGCTTTTTGATTTTCTAGGATTCGCTTCTATCTGGTTTTATTAGCAATATTTTTGCATTCTAAGACAAGAATTTGAATCAGTCATAGGTGTCCGATGTTAGCAGTTTTTAAAAATAAAAATCTTTCACATCTTCATCTCTCTGAACGTCTCCGCGCACTCGCACGAAACCTCTGGTGGACGTGGAATCCGGAATCCCATCATGTGTTTAAAGAACTCTCACCTCTTGTGTGGCGGTACTCAAACCACAATGCTGTAGCAGTGATGAACGAAATTTCCAACCAGGAATTGGATGCCCGGCTGCGCGATCATGAATTCGCACGAAGGGTGCATACAGTACTCGAAGAATTTGAATCGTATATGGCAAAATCATCGACATGGGCAAAACGCCATGCGATGGCATTGAAGAATCCAGTCGCATATTTCAGCGCTGAGTTTGGACTGCATGAATCGCTGCCGATTTATTCCGGCGGCCTTGGAATTCTTTCTGGTGACCACACAAAGTCTGCGAGCGACCTTGGTATCCCGTTTGTCGGGATCGGATTGTTTTACCGTCAGGGCTATTTCCAGCAGAGATTAAATGCTGATGGCTGGCAGGAAGAATCATATCCTTCAAACGATCCGGAACATCTTCCGCTTCAACTGGTTCTCCAGCCCGAAGGCGGGCGATTACTCAACTCTATTGAAATTGGACATAGTACGGTATATTTCCAGACATGGGCGGTACGCGTTGGGCGAGCAACTCTCTATCTGCTCGATACAAATCTTCCTGAAAATGATCAGCATTTTCAAGGACTGACTTCCACGGTGTACGGCGGCAACATCGATACACGTATCGGGCAGGAGATTATTCTTGGCATCGGCGGCGTGCGGCTTCTCCAGTCACTTGGAATCACTCCATCTGTCTTTCATATGAACGAAGGACACTCCGCATTTCTCGTGCTTGAGCTGCTGCAGCAGGAATTAAAATTCAGAAAAACACGCGAAGAGGCAGGACGGATAGTTCGCTCGAAGTGTGTTTTCACAACACATACACCGGTACCGGCGGGACATGATCGATTCAATTCAGAATTGATGGCGTACTCCTTCGGTAAATTCTGGAATTCTACAGGATTAACACACGAAGATTTGATGTCCTATGGACGTGTGAATCCGTCCGATACAAATGAACTATTCACGATGACTGTGCTTGCCATAAAGATGTCGCGTGCAGCAAATGGTGTGAGCGAGCTGCATGGACACGTGAGCAGGGAAATGTGGAAAGACATCTTCCCCGGCAAGACAGTGGATGAAGTTCCCATTGGACACATCACCAACGGTATCCATACACCGGGATGGGCAACAACGCACGCGCATGATTTCTGGAACAAGCGGCTTGGTTCTGATTGGACAGATAAATTGATGGAGCCGAAGTTCTGGAAAAAGTTTGCAGATGACGAACTTGCTACCGATGAGGAACTGTGGGCATTACGTTATAATCTGCGACGCGACCTCGTGGAGTACGCTCGACGTCAGCAAGTAGAACGACAGTATGGTTATAGTGTCGGTACATCGTTTGCAACAAGCCATATCCTTTCTCCCGATGCATTGACGATCGGTTTTGCGCGACGGTTTGCAACATATAAACGCGCACCGCTGATATTCCGACATTTGGAGAAAATTATTCCGCTACTCAGTGACACACAACATCCCATTCAAATTATATTTTCCGGCAAAGCACATCCGCGTGACAATGAAGGCAAACGATTTATACAACAGATTATTGGAATCACACGACACCCTGAACTTATCGGCAAAGTGATTTTCCTCGAAAATTACGATATCAATGTTGCACGCCATCTCGTCTCCGGTGTCGATGTTTGGTTGAATACTCCGCGTCGTCCGCTTGAAGCGAGCGGAACCAGCGGCATGAAAGTTACCATCCATGGAGGACTTAATCTGAGTATTATGGATGGTTGGTGGCGCGAGGGCTGCAATGGCAAGAACGGATGGAAAATTGGTGACGACCAAAACGATGCCGATCTTGAAACTCAAGATGAACGTGATTTTGAGAGACTGATCCATGTACTTTCAGGGTCAATCATTCCGGAGTTCTACAATCGGGATGAATATGGTATCCCCCATATATGGCTAAAACGCGTCCGGAACGCTATGCAAACACTCCTTTCACAGTTCAGTACACATAGAATGGTAGGAGAATACGTGCAAAAATGCTATATCGACAAAGAAAGATAACCACAACCAAAAAGGGGCACTTCCCTTTGTAAAACAACTTCGGTGAACTTCATGAAACACTTTATTGACATTCTACTCCTACCCCACTATCTTTGAAGTGGGTTAGTGAATGTCTACCTGTATCTGAACGAGGAGCATGTTGTTATGACCAATCCATCAGAAATGCGCACCCAAAAGATATCTGCAATCATGTTCACGGATATTGCCGGCTTTTCCAAGAAGCTTTCGGAAGACGAAGTGCGGGCATTTGAACTTCTCAAAACTCATGATGCGCTTATTCGTGTTCTCACTGCCAAGTTCGATGGCAAAGTAATCAAGTCCCTAGGCGATTCATTTACGGTGGAGTTTCCGAGCGGCATCAACGCCGTAAAATGTGCTGTTGAAATCCAAAAACGATTTTGGAATTTTAACCGTGGTAAAGCAGAATCTGATACAATCAGAATTCGGGTGGGCATTCATCTCAGTGAAACTTCCATTCGTCATGACGATATTCTTGGTGCAGACACAGCTATTGTCTCGCGCATTGAAGCAATGACTGAACCAAACCGCATTTGTATCTCCTGGGAAGTATACGAACACATCAAGGACACACTCCCGATTCGAGTATTTAAAATCGGATCGATAGAACTTAAGGACATATCTCGTCACATAGAGGTGTACGAAATACTCATCGATTCCATTCCTGAACTTGCACAACCATCAGCCACCGCTCAACAGGTATCGTCATCACAGCAGAATACAGTTGCAATGAAGCGCGAAGAGGAGGAATTTCGCGAAGCAAAAAGAATTGAGGAAACCAAACAGCGTTTATTGAGTGATCAGGCGAAAACGGAAGAAGAACGAAAAAAGAAAATTGCTGCTCACTATACACGAGCAGAGATTTTCTTCGAGGCAGGTGCGCTGGAGAAGGCTGAACATGAACTTGCTGAAATCGCGAAACTTGATCCGCAGCAGCGTCCGCCGACAGAACGAGAGCGCCAGGAAAAAGAGAGCGAGCGTATCATTCAAGATCATCTCACAAAAGCTCGAGAGTTTTTGACAGTGAAGGAACTTGATGCAGCCGAAGAAGAAGTAAACGAGATTTTCCGAATCTTACCGCTCCATGTGGGAGCTCAACAACTCCTGATGCAAATTGAAGACGAACGATACAAGGAGGAAGAGAGAAAGCGGGCTAAGCAGACAGAGATTACCATCAAGCAAGTTTCAGAAGAAGAACGGAAGATCGAAGCATTGCTCGAGCAGGGGCAAGCACTGCTTCAAGAGGAGAAATTCACCGAAGCCACATTTGTATTACATGATCTTTTTCTCATCGATCCGAACCATTCCGGCGGACGACGATTGGAGGAACGTGTTCGTCAAGCAGAACAGGCGAAAGCAGAATTCCAGCGTATTCAAGCAGAACAATCACACGAGGAACAACGCTTTCAAGAGTTTGCCACACTTCAGAGAAAAGTAGAGGATCAAATACAGAAACAGACTGAAGCTCCTCGGAAAATCATTCGGAAGCCAAGATCAAAAAAGCCATTTCAGATCGCAGCAGTGGTCATCCTCGTACTGGCAGCATTCTTTATTCTTCCGAAAATCTTCGATTGGATATTTCCCAAACACGCATCAATTGCCATCTTGAGGTTTACCAATTCGACAAGTGAAACGAATGACTTGGATTTATTGGATGTACTTCCAATTCTGCTGGCAGAAGATTTTGCGCGATGCGACCATATAACTGTCATTGCTCCATCATCTTCACTTCTGTATATGTCCGATCCGGTACATCTGCGAAAGATCGCATCAAACTTGCAGGTAGAATATCTCCTCGTTGGAACCATTCAGGAAAACGATGGACGATACAGTATCCAGTTCAGCCTTCTCACTCCTGACGAAGAAAAGACCACGGATATTGGAGCAGTGGAAGGATCGCTCTCGACACTCAGTGAAATGCGTATTACAATTCTGCAAAAGGTTCTCGATAAAATTGGAGTGCGATCTGATTTACCTGTTATATCACAGCCTGCCAACACTGACGCGCTTGCAAAATACATAAAAGGTATCCATTTGATGCGGCAAAAATCCGGAGCGGAAGTCGATTCTGCAAGAATATTACTGCAGACCGCTCTTCAAATCGATCCTTCACTGTGTATTGCATACGGATCGCTGGCTGATCTGCAAATCCACACGTTCCAGACGATGGACGATCCGCAGTTTCTTCAATCCGCAACGGAATATGCACAGCGAGCCCTGCGATGTTCGCCCAACAACGCTCTTGCCTATCGAGTTCTTGCTACAAGTAATCGTCTCTCACAGAATTATTATTCGGCTTTATCTTCTATTAATCAGAGTATGGCATTGCTTCCGCAAAATCCGGAATGCTACCGAGAACTTGCACTCCTTTCTCTCATCGCTAGAAGATTTGACGAAGCTACTTCGTATGCATCCAGCGCACTGCTCTATGATCCGAAAAATGTCGAATCGCATTTTACGCTTGGACTTGTTCAACATATGAAACAGGACTACTTTGGAGCAGAAAATTCATATCAGCAAGCACAACTGCCGGGGGATAATAATTTAATGCTCATGGCATACTATGTACAGAATGTGTGGATCGGCGAAGGAAACTATGATAAAGTGGTACGATATTGCAACCAAATGATTCGCATATCACCGGAGAATTATCGCTACTACTATTGGATCGGACGTGCATATCAACTCTCGCTCCAGATCAGCACAGCACAGGAATGGCTGAAAAAGGGATTAGCAATAACGGAGCAAGTTATTGACGACGATCCTCATGATGCAATTGCTCACACATACGCTGGATTGATCTACTCCCGGATTGGGAAATTCCCTGAAGGTGAAGCGGCAATGAATAAAGCAATGCAACTCGACAGCAGTTCTATCGAAGTTGTATTCCGCAACGCAGACCTCTATTCTATTCAAAGGAATAAACAAAAAGCTATCGCGGCGCTGCAAAAGGCTGTCCAACGACAATACGACTTTGCTGAAATCTTGAACCCGGATTTATCATTTATTGCGCTTGACCCTGAATTCCTTTCAGCCGTCACTCAGAAGATCGATGGCACGTGGCCAGTAAAGTAAAAGGGGAGTTACTCTTTTAGCATTGGTTCTTGCACCATGTAACGAGCGGCCACAATCCAGCTTTTCTTGAACAAAGCGAGGAATTTCAACTTCGCTTCAACAATCTTCTATGACCAATAATAATAAGCAATTATTTATAGTACATAGTACCTACGAGGTCATGAAAAGTGATTTTTTCTGTCCTTTTTACAAATTCATCATTGTCAACCAAAAATCTTTTTTCACCATCCCTTAAAAAGCATAGCGATGTGACTTTCATAATCCCGCCTTGAGATTTCTTCTTACGCTCCTCTTCAACGAGGGAAAGATTTCAGGAGTGCCTTGTTTTTTTATATTTCATGTAATAAAAAATCACTGAGAAATTTGTTTTTGCATTTTAAGTGATGAAATCTTACAATCGAATATGCCGAATAACTACTGTAATTCTTCATTTGCCTCCTGCCCTTTTTTTACATAAGTTAGACTGTGCTACATAACCATTAAATTTATAAGTTCTTTAGATAACGACATTATGTCCCTCCGACGAAGAGTAGTACGAGAAAGGGTTTTACAGGCACTGTATGCGTATGAACTGTCTCAAGAACCGATTGAGATGATCATCGAGAACATCGTCGGTGATTTGCAGAAGCAGCCGGAATCATTCGGCTTCGCCAAACAGCTCATTCTGAAGGTCATTGACTGTAACAAAGAATTAGATAACCTCATCCGTCAACGCGTGGAACACTGGGAATTCAATCGCCTTGCCATTATCGACAGAATCGTTTTACGAATGAGTATTTGCGAGTTATTGCATTTTGAAGATATCCCTCCAAAAGTCACAATGAACGAAGCTATCGAAATTGCACGCGCTTACAGCACCGATAAAAGCGATAAGTTCGTCAACGGTGTGCTTGACTCCATTCTTGAAGATCTGAAAAAAGAAGGCCGAATCAGAAAATCGGGACGTGGACTTGTTGATACTCATGTGACGAAGAAACTCAAGCCATAATGAGTGTCCCTCTCTCTTCATCTTCTTCCCGTCTGGCAACTCGCGGACAGGTTTTTTCATGGGCACTCTTCGATTTTGCACACACTGCATTCTATATCCTGATTCTGACGGTAGGATATCCCCTCTATTTCAAAGAGATTGTCGTCGGCAACGGCGGCCAGGGCGATTTTCTCTGGGGCTCCGCGTTCAGTATTTCCATGTGCATCGTGGCACTTTTCTCACCGGTCCTCGGAGCAGTGGCAGATTATGGAGCGGGGAAAAAAAGATTTCTGGGAATTTTTACCGCAATGTGTGTCCTCGCAACGGCAAGCCTTTTTTTTGTGCACGCAGGAATGATTTTTGCCGGAATGGCACTCCTGATTTTGTCGAATATAGGGTTTGAAGCCGGACTCGTCTTCTACGATGCATTTCTTTTGGAGATTACAACTGCACGAAGCTATGGCCGGGTGTCGGGGTACGGATTCGCCCTCGGTTATGTCGGGTCACTTGCATCACTGGCGGTGGTATACCCACTCTATGCAGGCGGATTCGGATTTGACAATCTCTTCAATGTGCGGCTCAGCTTTCCTGTCGCAGCAGCATTCTTTTTTGTATTCGGCATTCCTCTTTTTCTGTTTCTGCCGGATAAACAACGGACCGCCAGTCTCACGCTGGATTTTATCTTGGTCGGTTTTGCGCGACTGCGAACCACGTATCAGCAATTTCCGCGGTTTCGCAATGTAGCCCGATTTCTGGTTTCCTATTTCATTTATATCGATGGAGTCAATACCATCATCGTGTTTTCATCCATCTTCGCCATGGAAACTCTCAAGATGGGCGTCAGCGAAATTGTCGTGTACTTTGCCATGGTTCAGACATCTGCCATATTTGGTGCTGTTCTATTTGGGATTCTTTCCGACCATGCAGGCCATAAGAGAACGCTCAGCATAACATTGCTTCTGTGGCTGAGCATTGTGATAATAGCATATTTCATTCAGGACAAATCGCTGTTCTATGGTGTCGGAGTTCTTGCGGGATTGGCACTCGGTTCATCTCAATCGACCAGCCGGGGCCTTATGTCGATCATTACGCCACAGGAAAAGAGAACTGAGTTCTTCGGATTTTACTCGTTCTTTGGAAAAGCATCTGCGATCGTTGGACCGTTTGTTTTCGGATTCGTTTCGTCCTACTTCAATCAACGTCTTGCGATTCTCTCTATCGGACTGCTCCTCCTCACCGGCCTTATTCTTTTACAACGGGTCGAAGAGCGACCAACGGAGAATTCTCCATCGGCCCTATGAACCTTCACCAATCAGGAAGGAACCTCACATGCGTATTCTCATTTTTGCTGCTCTGATTGCTCTCCTACTCGGATGCAGCACCGAACAAAAGGAAACCACAACGAAAGGTCGGCTGCACATTTTCATTCCGGAGTCCATCGCTCCCGTCATGATCGATGAAGTGGACGAGTTTCTGAGTCTCTATAGAGAAAGCGGCGCCCAAATCACATACACCATTGCTTCATCTGAAACGGCGGCACATCACTTCGTCCAAGATACTTCACGAATTGTTTTTCTTCCTCGTCCGCTCACACCGCAAGAAAAAGATCATGCAAAAAAGACCTTTTCCGAATTCAATGAACTGACTGTTGCATACGATGGGATCGCTGTGGTTGTTCATCCGATAAACAAAGCACAACAGATGACGACAACGGAAATTCAAAAAGTTTTGACAGGAACTGTCTCGCGATGGGAACAACTCGCATTTGCCAAACCGATGAAAGGAATCATCAAAGTCTATTACCAGGACTCATCGGACGTCTTAGAATACCTTAAGCAACGCTTGCTGAAGCAAGGTGATACCTACGCTAAAATATCTGCAAAAATCACACGTACTTCTTCCGATCTTCAAACATTGCGTTCAGTAGAAAAAGATCCGATGTCTCTTGGTTTTGTGGCGCTGGATTGGATTGATTCAGCGCATTCGAAAGCGAAAATCCTCAACCTTGGCCGCACGAAAGAAGACACCGACACGACCTTTGCCACCCCCGAGGAAACGAAGAATAATTTTTATTCTCCCCATCCGGCAAACATCTACCGGAACTATTATCCTCTCAAACGTGCGATCTATATGTACACATGTACACATGTGGATTTGGCGGCAGGATTCGGCACATACGTTGCCACAGCGGAAGGCCAAAAGATCTTTCTGAAATGCGGACTTCTTCCCGGCACACAGAGGATAAAGTTGAAAACGAATGAACCCTATTAGATTAAGATACCTTTCAGTTCTACATACGCTAAGCCTTCAAAGGTTTTCTAACCCTCCAAAGGCTGCTTAAAAGTCTGCTCCGAATGACCAGTAATAAAACGGCTCAGAAAAACCGGAATATTTAAATTGCCATGCAATATCTATCCGTAATGGTATACCAAGAAGAAATAGACGCGTACCTACTCCGGTCCCAACAAGCAAGTCATTGAATACTGTTTCACCTGAGCCCGGATCATTAGCCCACATTTTCCAACTCTTCGAGTCGGTCCACGCTGAACCTACATCGATAAACGCCGCACCGAGAATATCGGCGAACCCTATCGGCAGCGCGCCAAAGATGAGATACTTCAAAAGCGGAAAACGAAATTCCATATTTGCGACTGCGAAATGTGTGCCGATTTGCTGGGCATAGTTGAAGCCGCGCAAGGGTAAGACAGGAGTGAGAAACGCAAAGTCTTCCACGTTCTTTATAGGAATTTCATTGCCCTGAAGTGTTGGATTGATCCACCCTTCTGTTCCGCCGATAAAGAAATTTTGCTTATTTTCACCTGTGCTCATGCCGCCGGAAAGCCTGTACGCAAGGATGAAATCTTTCGCCAGTTTTTCGTAGCTTCGATAATCCGCAGTAAAGGTTTGAATATCCAATCCTCCGCTCCCGATCTTCGGCGTTCCGTAGAATGTAGCGTTGAAGCGCGAACCATTATTAGGACCGAACCATGCCCCCTGCCAGAGCGAATTATCTCTCACATAGCTCACAAGCGGCAGAATAAGTGATCGCTGTTGTGATGGTTCTGACGGATAGTCCAAATTATCACGCGACAAATTCAGCCACATCAAAGAACCATCAATACGGTTAAACCGGTTTAAGGGATAGGACGCCATTACGCCAACTCCCCACGTGCTAAACCGGTACAGCGTATCTGAAAGCGCATCCACAGCTCCAAGATCAAGAAACTTTGCGTTATGAAATGCCTGGAAACCCCAATCAATGCGCCCTGGTAAATAATAGTACGAGATGCCGTAGTCGCTATTTTTCAAGTCGATGAGTAAATTTGTTTGAAAAACGATTTGATGATCACCCAGCATATCGCTGAATGCAATGATCGTACTTCCTTCCAAACCATAAAACGAACTATAGCCAGCCGCGCCATAGACAAGGTCGGGCGAGAAGTTCAGTTTATATCGCCTCGGAATGTAATTGCCTTCACTATCCTGATTATCGGAGATATCTACTTGCGATATTGGAGGCGGGGCATTTGTCGTGTCATGTATCGCTCCCGGAGAAAAGACATAATTGGAAAGATCTGCCTTTGCGGCGGGATGATAGGTCGTCTCTACTCCCATTGTATCGGCAACGACGACAACATTGTTGTGCACCGCTATCGTATCAGAAGCGGGAAGAACTGAGACAATCTCTTTCGGTTTTTCTTCCCGTGGAAGATGGTATTTCATTTTATAGAATTCAGTCGGTTCCAATGAATTCACGCTGAGCTTCCGGTCAAATGGACGCAGCATCAAGTAGATATCAAATCCTGCTTCATTCAGAGATGAGAAAACTAATTTCGATCCGTCACGTGAAAGCGAGAGTTGGTACAGCCCACTCATGGAGTTGGTAATGGGATAAAACTTACCCGAATCCAATGTTTGCTCATAGAGATTATTAATGCCGTTGATATCGGCAACGTATAAAATCTTTTTGCCGTCAGGAGATAGGACAGGTGAAGACTTGCTGCCGTTTGGTTGTGTGGTAATACGACGAATGATCCGGGTGGCAATATCGATCGAGTACAAATCATACTGTCCAAAATCATAATTCCAAATCTTAAAATTTGCCGGCACCATGGATGGCGATGTAATATCGCCGCGGTCCGATGCGAAGTAGATTGTTTTACCATCCGGGGAAAAAGCCGGATCCTTATCGGAGAAAATATCGTTCGTGAGGTTCTTTAACTCTTTTGTGATAATGTTATAGATGTAAATATCTGATTGAGGTGTTTTCACTCCGACAAATGCGAGCACATTGCCATCCTTACTCCAATCAACCGAGAAGATGCCATCCAGATCAAGTTCAATCTTTTGTTTTTCACCAGATTCGACGTTCACCATGATGATCGCATCATGTTCCCCTGCTTTGACAGCGAGAGCAATTTTTTTTCCATCCGGAGACCATGAGATACCCGGAGTGAGCAAATGCATTTCTTCAAAATCATTTGTTCTTTGCCCGCTCACCACTTTATCAAGAATCTCTCCGTCCAATGCCGACATGATATAAACATCGAAATAATCATCCCTATCGGATATGAATGCAATCTTATCTCCCTGTGGAGAAATTGCCGGACTGGTGTTATAGAAGTTTTCATCTTTTGTGTGGTTCGTCAGCCGCTTGTAAGCAAAATCCGCGGGCTCTTCCCGTTTGGCAACATCGGGCCAGTAATACACCTTCTGCTCCTTCTGCCAGCGCTCGGAAAGTTCTTTCACCGTCAGTCCAATGGCAGATCTAAATCCTTTATCGACGCTTCGAGCACTTTTAATACTGTTGAAGATCTCGGCGATTTTTTGTTCGCCGTATTTGTTAGCAATATAATACCACACCGACTGTCCTCCGCGGTACGCAAAGTATCCGCTTAAGTATGGGATCGGCGGTAGATAATCGTGTACGGTTGCATCACGCAGGAACATATCCGAATTATTATCCCACTGTAAAGACGCATATTCCGCGATACCTTCGTTCATCCACATCGGTAGCTGCACCGGCGCTTTGTTGGAGACAAGGGATTGGATCGTGCCGCCATAAAACATGTCATTCAGAACTCCATGAACCAATTCATGATGTATGACATGCCGGAACTGTCCATAATTTCCTTCAAACGGAATGACGATGCGATTTTTAAAGAGTTCTGTCACGCCGCCGATTCCTTCTTCCAGATATTCACCGATAACATTTGTCTGTTGAAACTCGTTATGCGAGTTATAGACGACAAAAGAGATACGGTTGTTGATTTCGTATCGGAAAAGCTTCTTGATTGATGTATAAGCTGCTTCTGATGCATTGGCAGTAAACTGTGCTATATCGTACCCATCCTGCGAGAAGTAGATATCAAAGTGATCTGTCTGGATATACTGCCAGTGAAAATCTTTGTACTGAACCTTATTCTTGCCAAAGACAGAATTCTGCGCTACTCCTTGCACCGCCACTCCGCAAAGAATCAATCCGATGAGAATACAACGATGTATCATACGATCCTCATTTCTTCTCAATCATTACTTCTAAAAAAATAGTGTAGAAAAAAACATAGCAAAAAGCAAACCGGTGATGAACATATGAAGTCTATTCCGCCGGACTGCAGAGCGGGCTGATGCGCTCGTCAGAGTGCGACGGAGTCTGTCGACCTTTAGTACAGAGTCTGTGGGGCAATGAGTACACAACTCGTTTATTTTCCTCATCAATGTATCAACGTTTATGCCGTTGCAATGTTTTCACTTCTTCTCTTTCGATAAGAGCAAAATCGATCTGGCGTTCTTCAGGATTCACGCGCACAACTTTGACTTCTAACGTATCGCCGAGTCGATACTGCTTATGAGTACGTCGACCTTTCAATGTGTACTGCTTTTCATCATACACATAATAATCGTCACGTAAGTCGCTAATATGTATCATGCCCTGAACAAGCAAATCGGTCAGTTCCACGAAGATGCCGAAGTGCGTGACACCGGAAATCACTGCATGGAATTCATCACCGATATGACGCTTCATAAATTCCACTTGCATCACTTTTACAGCAGCACGCTCGGCTTCCATTGCCAGCCGTTCCATTTCGGATGATTGCTTGGCGATGTACGGCAAGCGTTGACGAAGCGCGTCCGATTCCTTGAGTGAAATTCCTGCGCCGTATTGCTTCAGCATCCGGTGAACTACTAAATCCGGATACCGGCGAATGGGAGATGTAAAATGCGCATAGTAATCGAATGCTAAGCCGTAGTGACCGATATTCCTGTCAGAATATATCGCTTTTGCCATCGAACGCAATGCTACTTCGTTGATAACGTTCTCAACTTCCGTGCCTTTTATTTGTTCTAAAAGCCGCTGCAGGGATTTAGACGTAACACCGCCATCAATGTTCAACTTAAATCCGAACTTCTCTACAAACACCGCAAGTTCACCGATTCGTTCCGGGTTGGGCGAATCGTGCACGCGATAGAGAAATGGCTTTGCTTTCTCTTCCTTTTTCACAAATCCAATATGACGCGCTACAATGTGATTTGCCAAAAGCATAAACTCTTCCACCAATCGATGGCTTTCCAAACGCACTTTTTTTGTGATTTTTATCGGTTGTCCATGTTCGTCTAAATCGAATTTCGCTTCGGCAGAATCGAAATCGATGCTGCCTTCCTTCAACCGTTTCTTCGTAAGCGCCGCGCTCAATTGATACATATTCCGCAGGGTTTCAGCGAACGGACGATCGTTCGGCGGAATTGCATCATTCCGTTCTAATCTTCCATGCAATTCCTGTACACGTTCGTAACTGAATCTCTGCTTGCTGCGAATGATGCTCTCGATAATCTCATATTCTTTGACACTGCCCCGGGGAGAAATGTTTATGAAGATAGAGAACGCTAGCCGATCTTCATCCGGGCGAAGGCTGCACAAGCCGTTCGAAAGCTTTTCCGGAAGCATGGGAATGACACCGTTAGGAAAATATACACTCGTACTGCGCTTCAGTGCCTCTTTATCAAGCGCACTTCCCGCCTGTACATAATATGATACATCTGCAATATGCACACCGAGACGGTATTGACCGTCGGACAGCAACTCCAAAGAGACTGCATCGTCGAAATCCTTCGCATCTTCCGGGTCGATGGTAAAACAGAGCAACGTACGAAGATCAAGTCGGCGATCAATTTCAGACTGTGG
Organism: Bacteroidota bacterium; assembly: GCA_050013655.1. Lineage (GTDB taxonomy): Bacteria > Bacteroidota > Ignavibacteria > UBA10030 > UBA10030 > Fen-1298. Next base: position 245,549 of record JBEKEV010000006.1, read on the forward strand.
AATGTCTGATGGAATGGCATTCGTTTCATCTAAGACTTCAGCGGGAAAAGTTGTCGGTAAATGATACTCGCGCACAACCGATTGGATTTCCGCCGATAGCTCGCCGGATTTGCCGAGCACCTCCAATACTCGTCCTTCCGGATTTTGATGAAGTTTTCCCCAAGCAACCATTTCTACAACAATTTTGTCGCCTTCTTTCGCCTCGCGGAGATGTTCCTTAGCGATCAGGATTTCGCGCGCCAGTCGTCGATCGTCCGGTACAACGAAGAATTGTTTGCGTACCCGTTCGAGGGTTCCTACAAACGTGCGGATACCGCGCTTGATAATCCGCACTACTTCGCCTTCGCGCCGCGCACCGCGTTCTTTCTGTTTTGTACTTTGTGCTAAAAGCGAAACTTCAACCGTGTCTCCATGCGATGCATCTCCAAGATTATCTTGCCCGATGAAGAGTTCTTCGCCGCCTTCTTCAACCGTTACGATTCCAAAGCCGCGAGACGTTACTTCCAACTCACCGAAGAAGAGTTGTGCTTTGTGAAGATGACTGTATCTCTTCCCGTGAATGCGCAAAATCTTTTGGTCGTCTTGCAGCGAACGCAGCACCCTCTTGAAAAGCTGTTCGTCCTTTTCAGTACGTATACCGATGCGCCGTGATAATTCTTTTAACTTAAAGGATTCGTTCGGAAAGCGTGCAAGAAATTGCAGGATACGCCGATCAAGCGATTCAGAACTCTCGCCGATATTTTTAGCTGACACTAGTGACTCCTATGGACATGAAAAGACTTTAGAATGTAAATCGATAACCCAATCGAACGCCATCCGAGGCCCGGCGCTGCTCTTCTGCATTCTGAATGCCTTCTACGCGGCGTTCGATTGTGAGAATAAGGTGGTGCAACCTCTCCACTCCGATCACATAGCTCATGGGCAATTCTACGCTCACGTTGGCATTTCCAAGATCACCGGTAAACACGTATCCCCCGGCACGGATCACGGCTTCTCCTACTTGACCCGCCACCCGAAGATCTGCCGATTGGCCGAACTGTCCGCCGTAGTATAAGACATCGAGCGATTGGAATCCTCCCCAGAAATTCTTGCGAATGGCCTCACTCGCGGGACCCGTCAGCAATCCGGAGCCGATGGCAGAGCCAACGCTAGAACCCAGATTGGCACCGATCGCCCCTGTGCGCTGTTGGTCCGTAAGCTCATTCTTATATTGACCCATAAAAATAAAGGCCATTGCATTCCCTTCTTCGTCTCCACACTGCCAATCCGTCCACTCCAGTGAAGGAGGAATCCTAAATTGCAAAGAAATTTTTGTTCTGGGTTCATCCCGTGTTCCAGTGATTCGCAGTGTTACCAATACTTGATGAGGTTTATCAGGTCCAACGCATGCTCCAAATGTCTGGTATTGGTTGGTAGTGTCATGTCTACCTTCATAGGTGGCGGAAATATCGAGTTCAGGGTTCAATACATTTCCCGTAAAGAGAAGTTTTCCAGTTGCCTCGAACCTTTTGATGAAGTTATAGTAGGATCGATTACCGACGTCGACCTGTCCCGTGAGACGGGAAGTTCCCGGAATTCGGCTAAAGTAAAGGCGTCCCTGAAGATCAGCGAAGAGTTCTTCACTTGTTTGTGTGTTGAACACAAATCGGAGCGTTGTCGGTCCTTGTGTCTCGATACCGACATCATAGCTGATACCATCAAGGAACGAGTTGTGCACAGCTTCGGATAACGGAGACGGAAACCCTGCACCAACTGCAACTTTGCCGCCATTCTGCAAGGATTTTGTTTTCCCATTATTCGATTTAAGCTCTTCAGAGGTTTGGGGAACAGTTCGCGATGTATCATCATGGAACGTTACATTCACTACACTCGCACGCACAAATTCTACATCGCGGTCCGGCGGTAATACCAATTGCGCATCTTTGATGAATACATCCCCACGCACCATAGACGCAGAGAGATCTCCCTGCCAGTGAAGTCCATTCGGACCTGTGGCAGCAAACAAATTACCGTAGATTTTTTGTCCGGCAAATCGTTTATCTTCACTCATTACCTTCAGGTCACCTTGAGCCACTATATCAAAATGTTTGAGGTTCAAACCAAGAAGAGTGAAACTCCCCGTAACGTTCATCGTTCCGACATGCAGGAGTTCTTTAGGGTCGTTCTGAATAGTGAAGCGTTCCAGTTGAATTCGGTCACCTGCAGGAATCAGGTCGCCATTCAAGACATATCGAATACCAAGCGGATCGAACACTAAGCTCGCTTGTTGAATGGACATCGTTCCTTCATACTGCGGAGCATCGAAGGGACCCTTCATCCGCATATCACACGTCATCATTCCGTTGAGATTGGATATTTCAGGAACGAATGGATCGAGAAACTTTAAATCCATCCTGGTAGCTTTCAATGTGAGGTCCACTTGACCCTCAAGCTTGTGCGGCGCCTCTCGTGAGAGTACAAATTCGTACGGTAATGACCCCGAGAGCAGCAAGTCCGGTGATGCTTGTGGATCATCAGGACGACTCATAAATTTCATCAGCAACGTGAGAACATGTTCTGAATATGCAAGGTGTGATTCAACTTTACCGAATACCTGGCTCTTATCTTGCAGTACATCTTCCGCCCGAACTCCATCAGCTTTGAGATCAACGATGATGTTGGGACTTTCAAAACTCCCGCGGAAGGAAGTGATTGCATCTACTTTCCCGTCGAACTGCATGGAAGATTTTGCGTATGGTCCGCGGTGAAGAACCTGTTTCAAATTGGAGAGAATAAATCCGCTGAGCGAGATATTCAAATCCGATACCCCCGTCGGACTAAAATATCCTGAGAGCATTGCTTCTTCGGATTCGTGGACCATGGTCAGCGATTGAATACGCAATCCATCACGCCCTAAAATCAGCCGGACCGTACCTGCGTTGTCAGCAATGTACTGTCCTACTTCGATGTGTAATTCCGGCATCTCAAATTCCATCAAGCGTGCATTGACTCGAGACACACCTCCAATTCTCACTCGCGCTGTAGAATCGATGAATGTTGAAAACTGAAAATCGCTCGAATCGGATTTTACATTGAGTTGACCGGAAAGTTGATTAAAAAGAAAAGCATTGATCGCAAAATTTTTCAGATTCGTTTCAACCGATGCATCAAAGGTTTGAAATATTGTTTGAGCACTCATTCTACCGAAGGAGTATTGAATTGCTGCCGTATCTGCGTTGAGCGTATCTGTTCCCGCACGAAGTCCAAATTGTTCAAGGTTCACCTTGCCTTGGAGCAGCAGAGCTGTTGAATCCCCAACAATACTGCCTTCCACGATACCCTGTCCGCTCATCGGAATATGGATAAATAGTCCGATCGGTCCGAAATCGTTTACAATCAAATGAAATTGCGATTCTATGGGAACATTCCTCCCGAGATGTGAAGGTTGAAATTTCTCTTCTGCGGCGATTGAGCCCTTGTATGAACGGAGAGAATCCAGATTTTGCAGCCGATAAGCGACCGCTTCCGTTACGAGCCGGTATGCATTATCCCATGCAGCGATAAATGAGCTGGGAGAAAAACGGCCATCCACATCCAAATCACCTATGGTCGACGTTATCTGCAAATTACTCTGAAGGCTGTCTCTCATAGCGAATATTGCCGTCGCTTCTCCCGATTCAAACTTCTCTGTTCCAAATACTGAACGATAGAAATTCAATTCCACCGTGTCTGATCGTGCGATCTTCCCGGTGGCGCCGGTCGCTGTGAGATCAAACGATAAAGCACTCTCATATTGCTTGTCCTGGAGCACTTCAGCAAGATCGAGCGATCTGATTTTAGCGATGATGTTGTAATTCGACGAATCTTGTCGTAAGAACTGAAGAGAACTCGAAAGCTCATAAGTACCGCTTCCCACGGAAGCCGCAACGTGAGATCGCAGCATTCCATCGGCGATGTCGAATACGAAGACAGAACGTTGCACAGACAATCCATTGAACAATGAGGAATCCATTTCTATTCTTGCAAGTCCTGTCATGCTACGTGGATCAAAGCCCGTTCCATCGATTGTCATCCGAGCATTGAGGCTGCTGGTCGTCTTCCCGTCCTGGAGAAGAGTGCCCAATGCCAGCGAATGCAAAGCTACCGTTCCTGAATACGTGATATCTTCCGGAAGGATCTTCATTTTCCCGTCAACATCAATATTTCCTGCAGCAGTACTGCAAGAGACGCGCGCATGGAAATCCAGCGGCCGCCCTTCATAACTCAGAGAATACTTGACAGGACCGAGAAAAGTAAAATCCGGCAGCTTCAAGCCCGGCAAACAATCGATGAGATCGCGCGGTGCGATAACGTTATCATTCGATTGTATCGTCATTTCCAAATTGCTCGCAGAATGCAAATTTCGCAGACGCCCTTGAAGCTGAACGAACGAGTGAGGCATTTGGATGACAAGTTTTTCAATTTTCAAATCTCCAAATGTGCCGCTCGCTTTTAAATGGAGTTTCAGCTCGCGATCAAGAAAGTCCACCGACGGATAAAGAAATTGCTTCAACTCCCTCGTATCGATATCTTCTGCCGATACCGTAAGATCGACAGGCTTCATCTTCAACTCTTCCGCACTCGATAGGGATGCAATATCAACGTCCTTTATTCCAGCGTCAAGCCGCACCTGGGATTTTGAAGTTTCAATATGCACATTTTGTGCGCTCCCTTCGTTCTTGGTAAGCAAGAAATCTCCCTCGAAGTGTCTCAGTGCAAATGACGGCTCTTGAGAAGTAAACTCGAGATTTCCCAGTTTCACTTCATATCTGCCGTTTTGAATTTTTGCAGAGGTTTCCAACGACAGTGCGGAGAGATGAACCCGTGCATAATCGATCACACTATCCGGAGGAACTTCGTATGTACCGATCTGTCGTTGAGCAAGAAGAAGAGAATCTATAAAAACCAATTCTGCATCCTGCAATTTCAGTCTTTTGATGTCGATGGTCCAGGCAAATGGAGTAGTATCCTTCTGCGTTGGTTTGATGAGACGTAGAACATTCCACGTTCCATCGACCGAGCGATAGATGTGAATGTGCGGTTTCACAATAACAATATTGTTGAATGCGATCCGTTTAAAGAAAAATCCGAATAAATCATATTTGAATTCGATGCGCTCCGATGAAAGTAATTCATCGGCATATCCACGGATGGATACGCTATCCACCGTAAAACCGGTGAGAAGGTTGCCTTCGATGCTCCCGATCTGAAGCTGACCGTTGAGTGCAGTGCGTGATTTGACGAGGAGTGTGTTGCGAAGATATGTCTTAAATGAGCGGGTCTGTGTATACCCGATGATGGCGATGAGAACAAACAAAAGAATACCGCTCAAATAATATGTAATTCGAAAGAACTTACGCACGTTTTCTTTCTTCTTCAGCCGTTACAGCAAAGACGCACATCGATGCATTCGAGGGATTCTTGGTACATCGCAGAGTGTTTGCTCATTGCGCTTCGCTGTTAGCAATCTTTTGGATAATGTTTGTCGTGGAGCGATTGGGCACATAATCGATCGTTTGCACCTTTCCACCTGCCGCTTCGACGATATCCTTGCCCACAATGGAATCAATTGCCCAATCGGATCCTTTCACCAACACATCCGGCACAACCGCTTTGATGAGATTGTACGGCGTATCTTCATCGAACAAACAGACATAATCCACTACGCGAAGGGCGGCAAGCACAAAGGCGCGATCATCCTGAGAGACGACGGGCCGCTGCGGCCCTTTCAAACGGTGGACTGACTCGTCGGTATTCATGCCTACAAGAAGCACATCACCAAGAGCTTTTGCCTTTGCTAAATATTCCACATGCCCGCGATGCACAATATCGAAAACGCCATTCGTGAAGACGATCTTCTTTCCCTGACGTTTCAATCGTTCTCTGATCTTCAGAAAGTCGGTGCGTACGACCACTTCACCCATTAACGTTTACCTCCGTTCGTGTTGTCCTTCAAGATTGTTTGGATAAGAATGTCCTTTTCAATCGGTACAATACCGACTTCACCGCACACAATTCCTCCGGCATAATTCGCAAGCGCAGCCGATTCCCGAACAGATGCACCGGCTACCATCGCCATCGTGAGAGTTGCAATAACAGTATCGCCTGCACCTGAGACATCAGCAACATGTCTTGCTTTTGTTTCCACATGCGATAGCGAACCGTTTCGTTCAAGAAGAATCATTCCCATCTCGCCAAGCGTCAGTAATACATTGTCGGCAGTAAGTTTTCTAAGAAGATCACGCGCCGCTCCTTCCATGTCTTCAAATGTATGAATCCAGCGACCCAGCGCTTCTTCGGCTTCTTTACGGTTTGGTTTGAAAACAGACACACCTTGATATTCGAAAAAATTATTGGACTTCGGATCGACGGTGACAGGTTTTTTATGATCTTTTGCCAACTGAATGACTGACTTAATCAATCCTTTCGTCAACACACCTTTGTTGTAGTCTTCGAGAATGATTCCATCCATGGACTTTATTTGATTTTCAAGTGCAGCAAGAACCTTTCCTTGTGTGTCAGCGTTGAGATCGACCTTCTCCTCCTGATCGATGCGCACAACATGCTGTCCGTGCGCAAAAACGCGTGTTTTGATTGTTGTCGGACGCGAGCCATCGACAACAATTCCACTTGTAGGAAAACCCTTTTCTGTTACCAGCGTTCGCAACGATTCCGCGCCTGCATCATTGCCGACAACGCCAATCATAATCGGCACACCGCCAAGCGATGAAATATTGTTCGCAACATTTGCCGCTCCGCCAAGCCGTGTAGACTCTTCATCTATCTCAACTACAGGAACCGGCGCTTCAGGGGAAACACGAGAGACTTTTCCCCAAAAATATCGATCAAGCATGAGATCGCCGACCACAGCGATTCGCTTGCCGGCAAAGCCTTTTTGAATTTGAGTCAACCTGTCTGAAGTAAGATGAACCATTGAAAATTCCAAATTTGTGGTGTATTTCCTTTAGAATATAGAGAGAAATGGATGTACAAGCAAGAAACGTGTTCTCACACAACATTCGGCTCTTCCTTTGAACGATTGGATGAGCCCTGCGGTTCCAAATCGGAGAGAAGTAGCTTTCGGAAAGTAATCGCGGTTTCGACTTGAAGACTTTCCGAAAGTGAGCCAGACAGCATCCTTCCCCCTACTCACCTGCTAATTTGCTTACTGACTCATCTGCTCAAAGGCTCATAGACTCATAGACTTGTTTGCTTCTCACACCAAAACTTATTACACTTTACCGAAGTGGTTCTCCTCCTGACTGCTTCATTGGGGATTCGCTCCATCGCTCTTCGGTTCCGCTAATCCCGTAAAAAACACGAGACGCAAAAAACGCGAAACAGCGGGATGCCAAAAACTGGCAGGATCGCCAATGACAGTTCTTGAGAAAACAAAATTTATTGTTATTGTTTTGAAGGAAATCGTGGTCGCACATTGAGCGCGATGATTAGAAATTCGTGGATGTAACGATATTTATTGACAACATGAAGATGAACCGGTATATTGGCGCAAGCGCTGAATTAACAAAGGTTGTACCCAAGCATCCTTAGAAGTAAGGGGTGATTATAGTGTACACAATAGTAGACAAATCCATGATAATATATATTGTATAGACTGATCCATATAATATATATTACGTGGACTAATCCAGATAATAATGTTACGTCGGACTTGTCCGTCTAATCATAGTTAGGTGGCGGCGACCAAAATATTGGCTGAAAGGATTTACGGTTATGAGAACAACAATTGCATTTCTTATTTCATTTGTCATTGTAATGAGCTTGCATGCTCAGACAGATTCTGAATTCGTTTTTCCATTCGATACCGCTTCAAGGTGGGAATATAATATTGTTTCAAGTTTCGATCCTTGGCATCCAAGTCACACAACTCTACAATTTCAAAAAGATACTATCATGCCAAACGGTCGGATCTATAAACCATTCTCTACAATCTTTTATCTCCGCAAAGACAGTACGAGAGTCTTCCAGTACAGGCCACAAGATTCAACCGAATTTATACGATATGATTTTTCAAAATTGCCAGGCGATACGATATCGAAAAATGGATATGTTATTCTCACCGGAAGTCAAATGAGTGCCGTTTTCGGCAATTATAGAAAGGTTATGAGTTTTCAAGGTTTTGACGGCATGATTCTGGACGATGTGGTTGACAGTATTGGTCTTTTGAATTTCAATCGCGGAGTTACTGATGAAATGTATCAACTTACAGGTGCATTTGTTAATGGATACACTTATGGTGTTCTTACATATATTTCGGACAAAGAACAAATGGTGCCAAGGAATCCATCACTTGCACAGAATTATCCCAATCCATTCAATCCATCGACGACATTTACATTTGTATTACCTTCACGCTCTCGATCTGTTCTGATTATTTATAATTTGCTCGGTAGTGTTGTCACAAAGTTGCTCGATAATGAATTAGACGCTGGTACACATACTGTCATCTGGGATGCATCTGGATATTCCAGTGGTGCATACTTCTACACATTAAAAACGGGCAACTTCCGTTTTACAAAACGCATGTTGTTTTTGAAATAAATGCCGCAACCTAACCAGGCGCTACTAATGACATCACGAAGGAACAAGAAGTAATCCGAATGATTTAGCTTTTTTTTGTAGCAGACGTAATTGGTGTTCTTTGAATATTTGTTGATAGCGTTCGATACCTCGTTCGACA